>NZ_VCQV01000016.1 GCF_007845645.1 Leekyejoonella antrihumi | reverse complement strand
TTGGAGAACCGCCCACCCGACGCGCCAGTCGGGCCACCAGCATGCGCTGGCCGACAAAACCACCCGCACACGGCCCCAACGGCACTCACAAGCAGTTACTGGCCGCCACATGAAAGAGGGAGGCTGGTGGTGCCCTGGTCTACTGCTCCGACGTAGTCGGCCATGGTGATACTTCCTCTCGGACGGTGTCGGTTTAGGAGCGCTCTACGTGCTCGGGTTGCAGGTCTCGTTCATCGTGCCGGTGCTCATTGGGATTCTCCGGTAGTCGACCGACTTCTTCACCCTCTTTGTCTGGATCCGCGACCGTTAGGAACAGGCCGATCGGCCCGTCATAGATCAGCGCGCCGATGAGGCCGCCGAGCAGTGGGGCAATGAACTTGTGCAGGATGTCCGTTTAGTCCCACCGCACGATAAGTGCAGCGAGGAACGCCCCGAGGGTCTGCGCGGCGCCGTAGGGGAACACCTTGCGCCAGGAGAAGCCGCGGAAGACTGCCAGCGCGAGGGTGACCGCGGGGTTGAGGTGCGTCCTGGTCATCCGGCCTGCGACGTAGACGCGGAGGCCCCAGCCCAGGCGATGGAGTCGTGCCCACCGAGGCTGCTCCCTCCGGCAACGACCTGCGCCACCACACCGCACCCGAAGAGGATGAGGATGAAGGTGCCCGCGAACTCTGCCGCACACTTGCCGATGAGTGTGCGCCGTTTCAGTGCTTCCATGGTGTGCCCTTCCCACTGTTGGTGACTCGTGTCATGCCCCTGGCAGGCGGTGGAGAACAACAAAGGGAACATATGGGGTGAGGGAGGCGGCCCCGTTCGATACTGTCGAACGGGGCTCCGATTACCGCCGTCTCAGGCCACCGGTGCGGCGGTGAGCTGAGGGCACCTGGCTAGGGTGGAGCGGTGCCTGAGCAGTGCGGGGTCTCGCCCTCTCGAAACAAAGTCGCCGCCGACGCGTTCGGCCCGCTTCGAGGACGCGCCATGATCGTTGCGGCGGTCTCGATCATGCTCGTCGCAGCCAATCTTCGCCCGGCCGTCGTGGCAATATCCCCGCTGCTCGGCGACATCCGCCACACGCAGCATCTCGGTGGGACCGGTGCGGGTCTGCTCACTACGCTTCCGGTGCTCTGCTTCGGCCTGATGGCCCCGGTGGCACCACGGATCGGTCGGCGACTGGGGATCGAGCGAGCCGTATTCCTGTCACTGCTGGTCCTGCTCGCCGGTGTGCTCGTGCGACTGCTGGCACCGACGATCGCACTCTTCATCGGGACCTTGTTCGTCGGTGTCGCGATCGGTGTGGTCAATGTGCTGCTGCCTGCCTTGATCAAGCGAGACTTCTCGACCCACGCCGGGGTGATGACCGGCCTCTACTCGATGACGTTGTCCTGCGGTGCGGCCGTTGCGGCCGGTCTCACGGTCCCGATCCGAGACAGCACCGGCTGGGCATGGCGGCCAACCCTTGCTGTATGGGCGCTGCTTGTCGTCGCCGCCCTCGTCCTGTGGGTGCCACAGACGCTCGGTCGGCAGCATCACGTGTCGGCCGAGCGGCCTACCTCGAGGTCGGTGGGGCGCAACCGCATCGCGTGGGCCCTCACCATCTACATGGGCATGCAGTCGCTGGTGTTCTACACGGTCATCGCCTGGCTACCGGCCTACTTCTCGTCGCGCGGTGTCTCCGACGCGGATGCGGGGTGGATGCTTGCGCTGTTCAGCATCGTCGGGACGTTGTGCTCACTGGTCATGCCGATCATTGCCACCCGGATGCGCGACCAGCGTCTGCTCGCCGTCGGCACGACCGCGGTGTGCGGAATCGGCCTGCTGGGCCTGGTGATTGCACCCGCGGCATCGATCCTGTGGGTGTGCCTGATCGGCATCGGGCCGGGAACCGGCATCGGGCTGGCCCTCCTGATGATGGTGCTGCGCGCCAGCACGACCGAGCAGACCTCGCAGCTGTCCGGAATGGCGCAGACCATCGGCTACGTCCTGGCGGCAGTGGGACCGATCCTGATCGGTGCGCTGCATGATGCGACGCACTCGTGGTCGGTCGCGCTGGTCGTGCTGGCGGTCTTCGTGATCCCGCAAGGGGTAGGTGGCCTGGTCGCCGGCGCCGACCGCCGCATCCCTGCCTGAGCTAGCCTCGGCTCAGGACCTCGCCGAGGTCGTAGGCGGGGGCCCGGTCCACCTGGTCCAGGGTGCACGATCGCGGGTCCCGGTCCGGGCGCCAGCGCAAGAACGTCACGCCGTGGCGAAAGCGGGAGCCCTCGAGCTGGTCGAATCTGACCTCGACCACCCGCTCGGGCCGCAGCCGCACGAAGGAGACGTCCTTGTTTCCGCTGAAGCGGGATCGGTCGGTCGCGCCCTTGACCGGAGCTCCCTCATCGTCGGTGACGACGAGGTCGGCCAGCTCGTCGACCAGTTCGACACGTCGCTTCGCCGTGAAGGCCACGATGCCACCGACGTTGCGCAGCTCACCGCCGTCGTCATACATGCCTAACAGCAGCGATCCGACGCCGTTGCCGCTCTTGTGGACTCGGTAGCCCAGCAGGACGGCTTCGGCGGTGCGGTGGTGCTTGATCTTGAGCATGGTGCGTTTGCCGGGCGTGTATTCCCGGCGGCAGGCCTTGGCCACGACGCCGTCCAGCCCGGCGCCCTCGAAGCGGGTGAACCAGTCCTGTGCCAGCGTCGCGTCATCGGTGACCCGGGTGAGGTGAAACGGGGCGCCTGGAGCCAGTCCGTGGAGCGCGGCGGTAAGTCGCGCTCGACGCTGCTCGAACGGCATACCGGTGAGGTCCTCGTCGTCGAGCGCCAGTGCGTCGAAGAAGATCACCTCGGCCGGTGTCTCCTGGGCGAGCTTGCGGACCCTGGAGTCGGCGGGGTGGATGCGCTGACTCAGGGACTCCCAATCGAGCCGCTGCGCGCCCGGCTCGCCGGATCGAACCACGACCTCACCGTCAAGGGCGCAGCGAGCCGGAAGGTGCTCGAGCGCAGCGGTGATGAGCTCAGGGAAGTAGCGGGTCAGTGGCTTCGCCCCCCGGGAGGCAATCTCCACCTCGTCGCCGTCGCGCAGCACGATGCACCGAAATCCGTCCCACTTCGGCTCGTAGAGATAGCCACCCTCGATGGAGGTGGGCTCGGGCACGGCGTCCATTGCCTTGGCCAGCATGGGCGTGATCGGCAGGTCCACAGGTAGGTCCATGACCCCAGTGTGCGGTATGCGGCCGCGCGCGTGCCGCACGTCGCGCTGGGTGGTGGCGCGACCTGGCACGATGAGTTCATGCGAACACGACTGTTGGGGGCTGCGGGGCTGGCGGGTGCGAGCGCCGTGGGCGGAGCGCTGGGCCTGAGTTCCTACTTCGCCCGCCGGTTCGTGACTCCGGAGCCGCCGGAGGACGACGTGGTGATCCGCGAGCTGACGGCGTCGACGATCACGCTGGACGCGGATGAGCAGACCACGGCACCGGGCCGCTACGGACTGTGGTTGAACGGGCCAACCGGACACCTGCGCTTCGCCGACGTCCTCGCTCGCACGGACACCACGGTCACGAGAGTGCTGGAGGCCGTCGACTTCGGTGAGCCGTTGCCCGGAGCGGCCCGGATGAACGGCTACTACCATGCGGGTCCGCCGGCGTCGTCACTCGGCATACCGCTGGAGGACGTGAGCCTGCCCGGTCCGCTCGGCGCCATGCCCGGCTGGCAGGTGCGTGGCCAGGACCCCGCGCGCTGGGCGGTCCTCGTGCACGGGCGAGGGGCGCTGCGTGCGGAGTGCCTGCGCGCCGTCCCGACACTGCACGACCTCGGGTTCAACGTGCTGATCCCCAGCTATCGCAATGACATCGACGCGCCGGCAAGTGATGACGGCCGCTACCACCTCGGACTCAGCGAGTGGGAGGACGTTGAGGCGGCGCTAATTCACGCGGTGGAGCTTGGGGCGCAGGAGATCGTGCTCTTCGGCTGGTCGATGGGTGGCGCTGCGGTGCTGCAGACGCTGGATCGCTCGTGGCTGTCCGAACGCGTGAGCAGGGTCGTGCTGGACGCGCCAGTGGTCGACTGGGCAGCCGTGATGGCCTTTCATGCACGAGAGAACCGGCTGCCCGCGCCGCTCGGCCGACTGGGCGGGCGGATGATGCGCGGGCCCGCGGCGGGCCGCCTCCTCGGACTGGTGCCGGGGATCGATCTGGCGCACACCAACTGGGTGGCCCGCGCGGCCGAGCTGCATACGCCGATCCTGCTGATCCACTCCACCGATGACGAGTTCGTGCCTGTGGGACGGTCGCAGGAGCTCGCCCGCGCCAGGCCCGACCTGGTGACGATGCCCGAGTGGACGACGGCACGACACTGCCGGGAATGGAACACCGAGCCCGGTCGCTGGGAAAGGATGGTGCGAGAGTTTCTGGCACCCCCTGCCTGAGGGCACACCAGGCGCGGCACGGCGGATAGTGTGGCAAGCCATGCGGACGTCGGCCCGGCGTCCGTGACGACTGAGAAGGGGACAATCGTGCAGGTCAACCCGATGTCTGCTATCCCGGCGGCGGGTCTCGCCGCTGCCACGCTGCTGCCCGGATTCACGCCCCGCCGGCGCATCCTCGGAGGCATGATCGTTGCCGGCACGTATGCCGCGCAGGCCGTGGCCGAGCCCGAAGGCTTCCAGCCGGTCACGGTCACCCCGACGACGGGCGGCAAGCTGACCAAGGAGCAGTCCCAGATGGTCAGCACTGCCGCATCGAGCGCTGTGGTCGGCCTGCTGGCGATCCCGCTCGTCGGCGTGGCACGGATCCTGCCGGTGCGCCGCGTCTTCATGGCCGCAGCCATGGCCGGTGGCTACGTCGCGCTCGACGCGAAGCTCACCGAGCTGCTGAAGCCTGCCGCGGATCGGGCCCGTGCCGCCCGTGATCAGGCCATGCAGGCACGTCGCAAGGCCGATGACGCCCACGCGGAGGCCGACCGGGCAGTTGCCAAGTCCGAGACCGCCTGGCACCAGGCGCAAGAGGCGGAGTCGCAGGCCGACGACGCTCAGCAGTAGGTCCGACCGGCCGCACCGGGGGACCCTGCGAGTGGTGCGCAGCATGATGAGTGAGCCGGGTCGACATGGGCAACTGGACGGGGCGGTACGGCATACCAACAGGAGTCGACCAGGTGGTGTGGTCCAAGCGCGGACTTCCGCGGTTCTCAGCCCTGTGCTGTGGCTCGACACCTGTTCGTGTGACGACAGGCTGCACCGGCCCGGTCCGCCGCATGCTCATGCGGAGAGGGAATCTCCTGTGCGATACTTGTATCGCACAGGAGGTGATGGTCGTGGCGATCTCGATCAGACTAGAGCCGGAGGACGAGGCACGACTCGCGGAATTGGCGCGGCGTACCGGTCGCTCGAAGACGTTCTACGTGCGTGAGGCAATCCACGAGCACCTCGACGACCTCGAAGAGCGCTACTGGGCGGACGCCGTCGTGCACGAGTGGGAAGAGTCCGGCAAGCCGAACCGTCCGGCTGGGCAGTTGTGGGATGAGCTGGGCGTTTGAGCCGTTGGCAACTGCGCACTTCACCGCAATTCGATCAGGCTGCTCGTCGGCTCGACCGAGCGGTACTGCGTCGAGTAAAGACCTACCTGGAATCAGTCTGCGAACTCGACGAGCCGCGCCAGCGAGGCAAAGGACTGACCGGGGACCTCGCTGGATACTGGCGGTATCGAGTGGGCGACTGGCGAGTGATTGTCGAGATCAATGACGAAGAACTGGTGATCATCGCCATCGGTCTCGGGCATCGTTCCGAAATCTACCGATAAGGCGGTTCGCGCTGTCGAAGTGGACTTGATGAATGGTGCCGTCGTCCCTTCCCTGCGTTTTGGGGCCGCATATTGACCTCTCGGCGCGAGTGGACGAGACCTCGATGTGACCCGGACCCGCTTCGAGTCCTCCGTGCAAATAGTCACTCAGCGCTGGGCCTGGAGGAACTTCAGCAGGGCGGCGTGTCCTTTGGCCTCGCCCTGCTTGTTGGCCTCGAGGGTCCCGCCTAGCACGGTGTAATACGCGCTGAACGGCTGATCGTATGCAGCCGCGGTGGCGCTGTAGTACGCCTCCATTCCTCCCGCGGCGTGACCTGCGTTCGGCACCGTGAGGGCGGTCACCGGGTATCGAAAGTGATGAGCGCGCAGCCGAGCCTGGATCGCTGCGGTGAAGCCGCACGAGGGCCAGATGCGATCCATCGTCCCGCAGACCAGCAGCAGTGGCCCGTGGATCTTCTCCACGGGGATGACACCATTCACCAGCTGGGGATAGTGCGCGTCGAGCAGCAGGGCTGCCTCGCTGCCCCGAGAGAACCCCCATCACCACCACGTGGTGCGGGTCGACGCCGGGCTGGGCCCGCAGGATGCGTAACGCCTTGGCGAGTACTCCAACGGGGTGTTGCGCAGCGTGCTCGGCAGCCCCGGCTCCTTGAAGTAGGCCAGTGCCATCACCGGACACCCATGACTGGCCAGATGTGCGGCTTGCGCTGTCTCGTCAGCCAGGCCGCCCTCCGCGCCACCGAACATCAACAGGGCAGGCTCGCGGGTCGTGCTGCGCGGCGGCAGGAACAGATCGGCGTACACGCCGTCCTTGGCCGGGCGCAGTGACTTCTGCGTGACACCCTTCGCCATCGGCAGCCGGCGGGCGTCTGCGGTCGCCACCGTGTGCCCATCGACGGTCGCCGCCAGGGTGACGGTGAACGGCTTCATGAAAGGAACGAGCGGAAGGCCTCCTGATCGGACCCCTTGGGCGGCTTCATGAAATCGAGGAGCCCCATCGGATTGGGCCCCGTATAGCTGCCACCGGTGGATGGCATCCCCAGGGAGACCACACCGTCCGACGGCACCCGGACCGCGGCCGAGCCCTTCCAGCGCACCCCGCCGTCATCGGTTGCACGGGACGTCACGGTGGCCCTCGACCCCGCGGGCAGCCCCGTGATCATCGTCGATACCGGCGCATCGGCCACCGCGACCGCCGGCGAAACACGCATCGTCGCATGGACAGCCGTCGACGAGCTCGAGCAACCGGCCACACCGGCCACCGCGATGGCCGCCGCCGGCGCCGCACCAACCGCTCTGGCACCCACACGCGAACGCGTCCTTCTGCCGAATGAGGCATCGGCCCCGGCTGGGTTGAGCGGCAGGAGAGACATAGCGTGACGGGGTTGGCCGCTACTCATCCTCCTCCGTCTCCGAGGGTGCGATCAGCACCACCAGCGACCGGCCGGCGACCTTGAGGTCCGCGCCCGGGGAGTAGGTCTCCGTGGGCAGCGGCTGATCCGTTGCGGTCTGCAGCGCAATCGACCAGGCTCCGCCCGTGACGACGTCCGGCACCTGGAAGTCCACCGGCCCGCTGTGGGCGTTGAACATCAGGAGCATGTGGTCGTCGGTGACCGGCATGCCTCGCTCATCCGGTGCGTGGATGGCCTGCCCATTGAGGAACACCATCAGGGAGCGCGCGTAGCCGTTGCGCCAGTCCAGCTCGTTCATCTCACCCCCAGCGGGGGAGTACCACTGGATGTCGCCCAGCTCACTCGCGCCGCCGTGGTGCGCGTCGCCGTCGAAGAACCGGCGCCGCCGAAGGTTCGGGTGGTCCCGCCGCAGCGCGATGGCCTGCTGGGCGAACTCGAGCAGGTTCTGCGAGTCATCGTCGAGGTTCCAGTCGAACCAGGAGATCTCGTTGTCCTGGCAGTAGACGTTGTTGTTGCCCTGTTGGGTGCGCCCCACCTCGTCGCCGTGCAGGAGCATCGGCACACCCTGGCTGAGCAGCAGGGTGGCGATGAAGTTGCGCTGCTGCTGCGTGCGCAACCGGCGGATCGCCGGGTCATCGGTGGGGCCCTCGACGCCGCAGTTCCACGAACGGTTGAAGCTCTCGCCGTCGTTGCCGTCCTCCCCGTTGGCGTCGTTGTGTTTCTCGTTGTAGGACACCAGGTCCCGCAGTGTGAAGCCGTCGTGTGCCGTCACGAAGTTGATGGACGCGATCGGGCGACGCCCAGAATGCTCGTAAAGGTCGCTGGAGCCGGTGAGCCGGGAGGCGAACTCGCCGAGCGTCGCGGGCTCGCCACGCCACATGTCGCGCACCGTGTCACGGTAGGCACCGTTCCACTCGGTCCACAGCGGCGGGAAGTTGCCCACCTGGTAGCCGCCGTCACCCACATCCCACGGCTCCGCGATCAGCTTCACCTGGGAGATGACCGGGTCCTGGTGGATGATGTCGAAGAAGGCCGACAGCTTGTCGACCTCGTGGAACTGGCGCGCCAGGGTAGCCGCCAGGTCGAAGCGGAACCCGTCGACGTGCATCTCCTGCACCCAGTAGCGCAGGGAGTCCATGATCAGCTGCAGGACGTGCGGACTGCGCGCCAGCAAGCTGTTGCCCGTGCCGGTCGTGTCGTAGTAGTGCTCCTTGCGCTCCTCGACCAACCGGTAGTAGGACGCGTTGTCGATGCCGCGGAACGCCAACGTGGGGCCGAGCTCGTTGCCTTCCGCGGTGTGGTTGTAGACCACGTCGAGGATGACCTCGATATCCGCCTCGTGCAGGGCCTTGACCATCGACTTGAACTCGCTGACCTGCTGGCCGTCGGTGCCCCACGCCGCGTAGGCGCCGTGCGGGGCCAGGAAGCCGATCGTGTTGTAGCCCCAGTAGTTGGCCAGTCCCTGATCGGTCAGGGAGGTGTCCTGCACGAACTGGTGAACTGGCATCAGCTCGACGGCGGTGACCCCGAGGGTGGTCAGGTGCTCGATGACGGCCGGGTGCGCCAGCGCGGCATACGTGCCGCGGATCTCCTCGGGCAGGTCCGGGTGGGTCATCGTCAGGCCCTTGACGTGCGCCTCATAGATGACGCTGTCGTGGTATTCGTGCTGCGGCGGACGGTCGTGGCCCCAGTCGAAGAAGGGGTTGACGACGACCGACAGCATGGTGTGGCCGAGGGAGTCGTCGGTATTCAGCGCGTCGTGGTCGTCGAACCGGTAGGAGAACAGTGACTCGTCACCGTCGACCTGCCCGTCGATGGCCTTGGCGTAAGGATCCAGAAGCAGCTTGGCGGGATTGCAGCGGTGCCCCTCGTCGGGTTCATGGGGACCGTCCACGCGGTATCCGTAGCGCTGCCCGGGCTGAATTCCGGGCAGATAGGCGTGCCATACGTGACCGTCGACCTCCGTCAGACCGACACGGGTCTCCTCGAGGTCGGGGCTGATGAGGCACAGCTCGACGGCTGTGGCAATCTCCGAGAAGAGCGCAAAGTTGACTCCGGAGCCGTCGTACGTGGCTCCGAGCGGGTAGGGGCGGCCAGGCCATATGTCCATGGCACGCCATTGTGGTGCACGATCTTGAGCGTTGTGACGGCTACCGTGTAGCACGTGAGCGCCGACACCCAAAAACCGCACGGTTCCGGCCCTGAGGTGAAGCAGGTGCTGAAGGCCAAGCTGTCCAAGGTGCCGGGCCTGCTCCAGTTCGTGCGGATGACCGTCGAGACGGTGCGGGTGTGTATGCAGTACCGCGTCACCGGCTTGGCGGCCGAGGCCGGGTACTTCGCCCTGCTGTCACTGCCGCCGTTGGTCTTCGGGCTGTTGGGTGGTGTCGGCTACCTCGGAGACATCCTCGGGCACAACACTGTGGCGACCGTCACCCGCGACATCGAGAATTACGCATCGGGTTTCCTCACCGAGGCCAGTCTCAACCAGGTGCTGATGCCGACGATCCGTGACGCCCTGGGCGCGGGCCGCCCCGACGTGATCTCCATCGGGTTCCTGCTGTCCCTGTGGTCGGGGTCCCGATGCCTGAACGTGCTGCTGGACACCATCTCGATCATGTATAGCCAGGGCGGCAAGCGGGGGATCGTCCGTACCCGCATTCTCAGCCTTTCCCTCTATCTGCTCTCCTTGCTCTTCGGCGCGATCGTGGTGCCGCTGACCGTCATCGGTCCAGACGTGCTGGGCGACTGGCTGCCGGCCCAGGTGCGCTTCCTGATGGTCTTCTACTGGCCATTGGTGGGCGGGCTGACGATCCTGGGGTTCGCCACGCTGTACTACATCGCCACACCCCAGCGAACCCCGTGGGTGCGAGACCTGCCCGGCGCTGCGCTCACCCTCGCCACCTGGGTCGTCACCTCGATGGCGCTGCGCTGGGCGCTGAACCGCTCGATCGTCGGCGGACTGTCGATCTATGGACCGCTCGCCGCGACGATCGTGGTGCTGATCTGGCTCTACTTCCTGTCCATCGGGGTGCTGATCGGTGCAGCGTTGAACGCGGCGACGGTGCGGCTGTGGCCGCCGCCCGAGCTGTTGCCGGTCCGCGAGCGAGCGCGGGCCCTCATCGAGGACGGAGTCTCCCGGCTCCGCGAGAGGGACGATGGGGTGGACGACACGCCCGGCGTCGAACCGGACGAGGGCGAGAATCGGCCGTTGGCGGAGGTGGACACGCCAGTCGGCAACCGCCAGAGTTTGGACTCATCCCGTGCGATCGGTTAAGGTCGCTGAGCAGCGTGCGTGGGAGACCGCGAGCGCAGGCGGACATAGCTCAGTTGGTAGAGCGCAACCTTGCCAAGGTTGAGGTCGCCGGTTCGAGCCCGGTTGTCCGCTCCATGGTGGAGTGGCCGAGAGGCGAGGCAACGGCCTGCAAAGCCGTCTACACGGGTTCAAATCCCGTCTCCACCTCCATGGGCGATTGGCGCAGCGGTAGCGCGCTTCCCTGACACGGAAGAGGTCACTGGTTCGATCCCAGTATCGCCCACCAGCTCGACAGACGGTCCTGACCCGCGCACTGTTCGCGTCCGGGCCGCCCGGGTCCGGTCGCCGGACGAAGTCCGGGTGAAGACCCGGCGGAGCCGTGTGCGCCGCAGTCGGGCGATGCGACACACTGGCGCGATGATGCTGACCATCTCGGCGAAACGGTCGACCGCGCTCGAAGCGCCGAGTGACCTCGGCTACCTGCTGCACAAGCATCCCGGCCGCGTTCAGACATTCGACGTATACGGCGGAGCGGCATCCGTCTTCTATCCGGAGGTCGACGACGACCGGTGCACTGCGGCGATGATGCTCGAGGTGGATCCGATCGCGTTGGTGCAGGGACGCTCCGGGTCACCTGACGGTTTCGCCCTGGGTCAGTACGTAAACGACCGGCCGTATGTCGCGTCGTCCCTCCTGTCGGCCGCGCTGGCCAAGGTCTTCGGGTCGGCACTCAACGGACGTTGCAAGGGTCACGAAATGCTGGTCAACGCATCGCTTGAGCTCACGATCGCCCTGCCCGTCGTTCCGGGTGATCCCGACCTGGTGCGGCGCCTGTTCACGCCCATGGGGTGGGACGTCCACGCCGAGCCGATCGCGCTGGATACGACCAGGCCGGAGTGGGGCGATGCTCCGCTCGTGTCGCTGACACTTATCGGTGCACATCGACTGGCCGACGCTCTGACTCACCTTTATGTGCTGCTGCCGGTTCTGGATGACGCGAAGCACTACTGGGTCGGTGACGACGAGGTCGACAAGCTGATGCGGGCCGGCGGGGACTGGTTGTCGACACACCCCGAGCGAGAGCTGGTCACGAGCCGATACCTCGCTCATCAACGTGGTCTGAAGGAGGCCGCGATCCAGCGTCTGATCGAGCTGGACGATCGTCCGGTCGAGGAGCCGGTGGACGAGGAGGCAGCGGTCGTGCGGCCATTGGTTCACCTGCGCCACGAGGCGGTGCTCGAGGTCGTGCGCAAGATGCGTCCGGAGTCCGTGGTCGACCTCGGATGCGGACCCGGCGCGCTCCTGGGAGAGTTGCTGGAGGTCCAGGGCCTCCACCGGGTCATCGGCACCGAGGTCTCCGATTCCGCACTGTCGAAGGCGGCCAGGCGTCTGCACGTCGACCGGATGACAGAGCGGCAGTCCGAGCGGCTGACGCTGCTGCTGTCGTCTTTGCAGTATGCGGATGATCGCCTGGTCGGGCTCGACCTGGCGATCCTCATGGAGGTCGTCGAACACATCGACCCGGACCGGCTGACCCCGGTCGTGACCAACGTGTTCGGATCGATGCAGCCTCGACACGTTGTGGTGACGACGCCGAACATCGAGTACAACGTGCGGTACCCCGCGTTGGTCGGCGGTGGTCTCCGCCACCCGGATCATCGATTCGAGTGGACTCGCGACGAGTTCGCCAACTGGACGCGGTCGGTCGGTGAGTCCTTCGGCTATGCCGTGGACCTGCGGAGTGTCGGCGCCGTCGACGGCGAGGTCGGATCGCCAACACAAATGGCGATCTTCACTCGGGCTGTCTCAGGGGAGGCGCCGTGATGAGTGAGTTGAGTGTTCCGGAGTTGTCACTGGTCGTGCTGATCGGAACCAGCGGATCCGGCAAGTCGACCTTCGCCTCCACCCACTTCCGGCCCACCGAGGTCGTGTCCAGCGACGAGTGCCGGGCCATGGTCTCGGACGATGCGAACGACCAGGCCGCGACCAAGGACGCCTTCGATCTGCTGGAGTACATCGTCGGCAAACGTCTTGACCGTGGTCGGCTGACGGTTGTGGACGCCACGAACGTGCAGGCCGCGTCTCGCCGATCGCTGATCGCGCTGGCCAAGGAGCACGATGCGCTCTCCGTGGCGATCGTGCTGGACCTGCCTACCGCACTTGCCGTCGAGCGCAACGCGTCTCGGCCGGACCGCGACTTCGGTGCACGCGTGGTCAGGCGTCAGCACGACCAGTTGCGCAGATCGTTGCGCAGCCTCAAGCGCGAGGGGTTCCGCACGATCTATGTCCTCGACTCGGTCGAAGCGGTGTCCGAGGCGTCGATCGCGCGGACTCGGTTGTTCAACGACCGCCGGGACGAGCATGGCCCGTTCGACGTGATCGGCGATATGCACGGGTGCCGAGAAGAGTTGGAGGACCTTCTCGAACACCTGGGATACACGGTCGCTCGTGATGCCGGTGGGCGGGCGATCGATGCCGTACACGTGACGGGCCGTCGAGTCGTCTTCGTCGGCGACCTGATCGACCGCGGCCCTGACTCGCCCGGTGTGCTTCGCCTGGCGATGGGCATGGTGGGCAGTGGGAACGCCCTATGTGTCTCCGGCAATCACGAGGCAAAGCTGGTGCGAGCGCTCGGCCGCAAGGACGTCAAGGAGACTCACGGGCTAAGCGAGACGCTGGATCAGTTGTCACGTGAGGGGGAGTCGTTCACCCACGAGGTGCGCGAGTTCTGCAGGGGGCTGGTCGCCCACTATGTGCTCGATGACGGCAACCTCGTGGTGGCGCATGCGGGGCTGAAGGAGCAGTACCACGGTCGGGCTTCCGGCCGGGTTCGGGCGTTTGCGCTCTACGGCGATACCAGCGGTGAGACCGACGAGTTCGGACTTCCAGTGCGCTATCCGTGGGCACAGGACTATCGCGGTGCGGCGACCGTTTTGTACGGACACACCCCGGTGCCGGATGCCGAGTGGGTCAACAACACGATGTGTCTGGACACCGGCTGCGTGTTCGGCGGCAGTCTGACCGCGTTGCGTTACCCGGAGCGTGAGGTCGTATCGGTGCCGGCTCTTCGCACGTACTACGAGCCGGTGCGGCCGCTGGCGCCGCGCGAGCGCGACCCGGAGGTCTTGGACGCGCTCCGACGTCATGGGGCACCGCATCATCGAGACCGAGTATCTGGGGCGGGTCTCGATGCGTGCGGACGACGCAGCCGGTGCGCTGGAGGTGATGAGCAGATTTGCCGTGGCACCCAAAGACCTGCTGTATCTGCCTCCGACCATGTCGCCGGTGGACAGCTCACCCCGTGACGACGTCCTCGAGCACCCGGACGAGGCCTTCGCCCACTACGCCAAACGATCCGTCGATCGGGTGATCTGCGAAGAGAAGCACATGGGGTCTCGGGCGATCGTGCGGGTGGCCGTGGATGGCACCGGCGTCATACACACGCGGACGGGGCGAGCGTTCTTCGACCGGGACCGGCAGTCAGCCGTGCTTTCTCGAACTGCCCACGCTCTCCGCAAGGCGGGAGTCTGGGAGGACCTCGGTACGACCTGGCTGCTCCTCGACACCGAGATCCTCCCGTGGACGGCGAAGGCGGAGGCCATGGTCCGCAACCAGTACGCCGAGGTGGGTGCCGCGGCCACGGCTGCGTTGCCTGCGGAGATCGACGTGCTGGAGGCGGCCGCAGCGCGAGGCGCCGACGTGGGTAACCTGCTCGATCGGACCCGCGCGCGGGCCATCCACGCCGCGCTCTTTGTCGAGGCCTACCGTCGCTATGCACAGCCGATTGACACACCGCTCGGCGTCCAGATCGCGCCCTTCCAGGTCCTCGCGAGTGATGCGACCGGCTACGAGACCCGTGACCACCGGTGGCACCTGGATATCGCCGATCGCCTGGTCGACGCAGACCCCGCACTGTTCCGACCGACCCGCCGCATCGTCGTCGACACCACAGACGAGTCGTCGCGGGCCGCAGGGGAGAAGTGGTGGGAGGATCTGACGACCGGCGGCGGTGAAGGGATGGTCGTCAAGCCATTCGACAACCTCGTTCGTGGCCCGAAGGGCCTGGTGCAGCCGGGGCTGAAGGTGCGGGGGCGAGAGTACCTCCGGATCATCTACGGCGCCGACTACACCGACCCGGCAACGCTTACTCGGCTCAAGCAGCGGAATGTCGGGCAGAAGCGGTCGATGGCATTGCGTGAGTATGCACTTGGGCTCGAGGCGATCCGCCGCGCGATCGCGGGCGAGCCTGTGTGGCGAGTGCATCAGTGCGTATTCGGCGTGCTCGCCATGGAGTCCGAACGGGTCGATCCCCGGCTGTGAAAAGTCAGGCGGGATCGAGGAGGACCTCCGCGTAGAACTGCTCCTCGGACTCCAGGGCCGCGATGATGTTCTCGGCCTTCCGGAAGCCGTGTCCCTCACCCTCGAAGAGCACCAGTCTCACCGGGATCCCCTTGGCCTTCAGCGCGTCTGCCATCGCCATCGCCTGGGACGGCGGGACCACCTTGTCCTCGGTGCCCTGCAGCAGGATCATCGGGCTGCTGAGCTGGTCGATGTGGTTGATCGGTGACCGCTGCTCATACAGCTGGGCAGCCTGCGGGTAGGGACCGACCAGGCCGTCGCCGTATCGAGACTCGAACTTGTGGGTGTCCTTGGCGAGGGTGGTCAGATCGGAGATGCCGAAGTGGCTGGCACCGGCCGCGAACACGTCGGTGAACGTCAGCGCCGCCAGCGTCGTGAACCCACCGGCTGAACCACCGCGGATGGCGAGCCGGTGCCGGTCGGCGCGACCCTGGTCGGCCATGGCGAGCGCGCCGGACGCACAGTCGTCCACATCGGTCACCCCCCAGGAGCCCTTGAGGCGCTCCCGGTAGGCACGCCCATACCCGGTGCTGCCGCCGTAGTTGACGTCCAGCACGGCGAAACCACGCGTGGTCCAGTACTGGGTGGCCGCAGTCAGCACCGGCGCCGTCCTGCTCGTCGGGCCGCCGTGGGACATCACCAGCAGCGGAGGGCGCTCACCGGCGGGTGCCGTGAACTCCGGGTTCACCGGTGGGTAGTAGAAGCCGTACACCTCCTGGCCGCTTTCGTTGTGCCACTGGACCGGCTCGGGCCGGCTGACATAGCCCGGGTCGGTCTCCTGCCGGCTCGCGCTCTGGAGCGGCTCGGCCCGGTCGGCATCGGCGCTGAGCGTGATCACCGCGGAGGGCTTGTCGGCGAAGCTCGCGACACAGACGACCCGCCGCCCGCCTACGGCCACGGACCGGTATGCCGTGGCGCCGGCATCGAGCTCGCGAACGGTCCCATGCGCGGCATCGAGAACTCCGAGATGTCCGAAACCGTCCTCCAGCCAGCTGCAGATGATGTCACCGCCTTCGGTGAACCCGAAGGTGGAGGTGCCAAGGCTCCAGCCCGGCACACCGAAATCGAGGTCTCGGGGGAGCAGGCAGGTGATCTCCCCTGACGTGAGGTCCTCGGCATACAGGTTGGCGAACCCGCTGCGGTCGGACAACCAGACGAGCCGGCCGTCCGGCGCCCAGCGAGGCTCGTCGACCGACTCGTGCGACCCGGCCGCAGCGACGCGTGTGGCGATGACATCACCCATGTCATCGAGCACGCCGATGCAGACTCGGGTGTCGTCCCACGGCATGTTGGGGTGATCCCACTGGACCCAGGTCAGTCGCCTGCCATCCGGGCTGACGCCGGGGTGGGAGACGAAGTCCGATCCCTCCACCACGACGGTGCCGCGTTGGTCCGCGGCATCCAGGGAGACGCGGACCAGCGTGTTCACCGGCTCACCGGTGCCGCCATGGTCTTCTCGCACGGCGTATACGCAGCGTCGGCCCAGATCCAGGTGAAGCCCGCCGTAGCGCATCGAGCCCGCGGCGGTGATCGCCTGCGGCGCGTCATCGGCGGCGGCCAGGCGGTAGATGCGCTGGTCCGTGAAGTTCACGAACACCACCACGCCGTCGCGGACGGCATACCCGCCGCCGCCGTATTCGTGGACCCGGGAGCGCACGTCGAACGGCGCAGGGGTCACGTCGGCCCTGCCACCACCGCGATGTCGCACGAGAACCGTCCGGCCACCCTCGCTGGGGCGGCCCTCGAGCCAGTAGACGTCATCGCCGTCCGTCGCCGGCTCCGACAGGCTCAGGCTGCTCTGCGCGAGTGCCGCCGCAGTCAGCGGCGACCGCCAGGTGCCAAAGGGTGCGGTCGTGACACCGTTCGCGCCCATCACGCGGACTGGGTCATGCGAGGGCGCCCATGGGGTCCCAGGCCGGCAGGACCGCAGGCTCCGACTCGAGCGCGGCCTGAAGCTCGGGGGTGAGCGCATCGCGGTGCACCGCGATCTCGAGGACGTACTCGCCGAACCAGCTGTCGTTCATGGTGAACAGGCCCTTGTCACCCTTCTCGTCGCCCCAGCTGTTCTCGACCCGCCACTTGCGCGGTGCGCCATCGACGACATCGACGCCCACGAAGAGCATGGCGTGGGTCATGAGACTGTCGTGCAGCAGCAGCCGGTCCGCCTTCGACATCGCCGAGTCGGTGCCGTAGACACCGTCGTAGTCGTAGAGCGCCGCATCCCAGATGCCCAGCTCACTGTTGCTCATCTTGCCGGTGTCACAGCCGAACCACACCGGCTCGCCGCCAACGATCGCGTCCATCGCAAGGCGTCGCAACTGGTCGATCTCGACATTCAGGTAGGTGACCGGGGGGCCGCCGACGACGTTGCCGAGCCTGTCCACGGTGTAGGTGCTGCCGTAGGCGCTGGTCGGGCGTGGGTCGTTCACCAGGCATACGTAGTCGGACGGGTCGACCGTCAGATAACGCTCGGCGAAGGCCTGCGGAGTCAGGTCACCGTCGCGGTGGAAGGCCTTGTCGTCGTCGGTCCACTGCCAGAAGAAGCTCTCGGGGGGTGTGCCAAGGTGCATGGTCAGCAGCCGGTGCGCGTCGGCCAGTGCACTGCGCTTCGTCTTGCGCAGGACCTCGGCGTCGCCGCCCTCGGCCACCACCGCGCGCAGGTCACGCGCCGCCTTGCGCAGCTGCCGAGCGAGCGCGTCGTTCATGGCATGGGTGTTGGACGATGCCTCCGTCTCGGGCATCACCGACTGCGGCACCAGCCCGTGCTTCAGGACGAGTGCGACGAACATGTTCCACTGACCGCCGTCCTCGGTGGGCGTGTCGAGGACGTGGGCCACGGTGCGGTCGTCGATGTCTCGGTCCGCGGTCTGGATGATGTTTTCCAGGAAGTAGTTCGCCTTCTCCAGCTTGTCCCAGTAGAGGAGGTGGTTCTGAGACAGCTCGAAGTCCTTGACCCCGAGCCGCCCGGCGACGCCGGTGCGCAACAGGTTCAGACCGGCGAAGAGCCAGCATCGGCCGCTCTTCTTCTGGTTGGTCACCTTGCGGTCGGTGACCTGGTTGGAGACGGTGTGGTCGATCGACGTCACGATGCTGCGGTCGAGCGCAACCTCGGTGATGGACTGCTTGCTCAGGGCGTTCTGCATGAGGCGGTTGTGCGGGTCCGCGGCAAACTCCTGCGAGAGGCCGGCGAACTCCGCAGCCGACAGTGCGCCATCTGGGTCTGACGGCTGCACCTTAGACGAACCTGTGGGTTCAGACATGTGTACTCCTGCGGTTGGGACGTTCCAATGCGTACTCTTTGACGCTCCCATCTTCGCACCCTCCCTGTGTGATGCGTCACTGATATTCGCACCCGCCTCTGCGGGAGCGCGTCGCTCGGGTTACGTTCGAGGTGGCCCTTTCGAGTTCGAGGGTGGCGGACTGCAGTGCAGGGTATGCCGCGAGGGAACCGACTCGCTCGGCGCAGTTGTTGCCGCCTCGGACATCGATGTCGACACGAGGAGGACTACGTGAGCGCAACTGCTACGACCGACACCTATCCGACGAGAGCCGGGCAGGCTCAGGTGATTCCGCGCGAGAACGAGGTGGTCTTCGGCGCCGCCGCCGATGGGCCTTTCGCAGCCGACGAGCTCGACTCCTTCGCGGAGAAGGGATACGCCCTGATCGACCGCCTTGTCGCAGTCGGTGAGCTGGACGGACTGCGTGCCGAGCTGAACCGCCTGTCTGACGACCCGGAGGTGCGCGCCGACGAGCGGACGGTCGTCGAAGCGAAGTCTCAGGAGGTGCGCAGCATCTTTGACGTGCACCGCACGAGCGACGTGTTCGGCAGGATCGCGCGGGACCCGCGGGTGGTGGATCGGGCCCGTCAACTGCTCGGTTCCGAGGTCTACATCCACCAGAGCCGGGTGAACTTCAAACCGGGGTTCGACGGCAAGGAGTTCTCCTGGCACTCGGACTTCGAGACCTGGCACGCCGAAGACGGGATGCCGGCGCCGCGCGCGGTGAGTATCTCGATCTCGTTGACCGACAACTATTCGTTCAACGGCCCGTTGATGATCATGCCTGGGTCACACCAGGAGTTCATCTCCTGCGTCGGGCAGACGCCGGACGACAACTACAAGAGCTCCCTGGTGATGCAGGGCGCGGGCACGCCGGACCGCGACACCCTGACCAAGTTCGCGGACCGATACGGCATCGACGTCCTCGAGGGGCAGGCGGGCGGGGCCATCATGTTCGACTCGAACTGCATGCACGCGTCCAACGGCAATGTCACGCCGTTCGCACGATCGAACATCTTCATCGTCTACAACAGCGTCGAGAACACTCCGAAGCAGCCGTATGCCGCGCCGGCGCCGCGCCCGTCGTTCCTCGGCTCCCGGGACTTCACCCCGGTGGGCTGAACCGAAGCCACGGCGAGGTGGTGTGATAAGCGTCACAGTATCTCGCTGTGGCTTGCGATTTCGAGTCAACCCTGCTGAAAAAATACATCATTGATGCAGACGGACGTCAATGTTCCGTGCTGCCAGTTGCATTCATGGTCGTTGGCATCGAATCATGGGCTTCCACAGCCAATCTGAAGTTGATTCATTCTCAGAACACGTTATGTTCTTTGGATATGAGCAGCGCCCTGCAGACGCCACTTGCCCCTTCAACCCCGCGACGCACCGTCGCGCTCCGTCAACCGACGGTAGACGACGGCGGTGAGCTGTGGCGGATGGCAACAGAGTCGCAGACCTTGGACGTGAACACCTCCTACGCCTATCTTCTGTGGTGCCGCGACTTTGGCACGACCTCGCTGATGGCCGAGATCGACGGAGAGCCGGCCGGGTTCGTCATCGGCTATGTGCGCCCCGAGAACCCCGAGACGCTGATGATCTGGCAGGTGGCCGTCGACTCCTCGCACCGTGGTCAGGGTCTGGCCCGCACCCTGCTGGATGGCTTGGTGGACCGGGTGCCCGGCGTGACCCGCATGGAGACCACGATCACCGACGACAACCGGGCCTCGATCGCCCTGTTCACCAGCTTCGCGAAGCGCCGCGATGCGTCGATTCAACGGGACGACCTCTTCGGGGACCATCACTTCCCGGACAACCACGACGCGGAGCGCCTCTACACCATCGCGCCGCTGTCCTGAGCCGCCGCGCTCCACAGACCATTCCGACGACCTGGAAGGACGACTGACGAACCATGACTGAGACGACTGACGAAGCTACCCGCGTCTTTACCGAACGCGAGTCCGATGTCCGCAGCTACTGCCGCAACTGGCCCGTGGTGTTTGACCGGGCCGATGGGATCTACCAGTACACAGAGCACGGCAAGCGCTACATCGACTTCTTCTCGGGTGCCGGCGCACTCAACTACGGCCACAACAACCCGGTCCTTAAGCGCGCGCTGCTGGAATATCTCGAGGGCGACCACGTCGTGCACTCGCTGGACACCTACACCGTGGCCAAGCGTGAGTTCCTCGAGACGTTCGAAGACGTGATCCTGAAGCCACGGAACTTGGACTACAAGGTCCAGTTCCCCGGCCCGACAGGCACCAACGCCGTCGAGACCGCCCTCAAAATCGCGCGCAACAGCACGGGACGTGAGGACATCGTGGGCTTCACGAACGCGTTCCATGGAATGACCTTGGGGTCGCTCGCGGTCACTGGCAACTCGATGAAGCGCAACGGCGCCGGCACCCCGCTCTATCACGCCACTCCGGCGCCGTATGACGACTACTTCGACGGCGAGACCGCGGACTTCATGTGGCTGGACCGGGTCTGGAGCGACAGCGGATCCGGCCTGGCCACTCCGGCTGCCGTGATTGTCGAGACGGTCCAGGGCGAGGGCGGTCTGAAGGCCGCACGTGCAGTGTGGCTGCGTGAACTGCAGGCCCTCTGTCGCCGGCACGGCGTGCTGCTGATCGTCGACGACGTGCAGGCCGGGTGTGGCCGCACCGGTACGTTCTTCTCGTTTGAGGAGGCGGGCATTGAGCCGGACATCGTGTGCCTCTCGAAGTCGATCTCCGGGTACGGGCTGCCGATGGCGCTGACGCTGATGCGTCCGGAGCTGGACCAGTGGGAGCCAGGTGAGCACAACGGGACCTTCCGTGGTCACAACCCGGCATTCGTGACGGGAACGGCCGCCCTGAGGACCTACTGGACCGATGACGCCCTCCACGACAATGTGCTGGAGCGCTCGGCACAGCTGCGTGAGGCGCTGGGCCGCATCGCGTCACTGACCGATGGGGCAACCGTGCGTGGGCGCGGGCTGCTCGCCGGGATCGCCTTCCGGGACGTCGCGGTTGCCGGCAAGATCGCTGCGGCCGCCTTTGATCGCTGCCTGCTGGTGGAGACCTCCGGCCCCGAGAGCGAGGCTCTCAAGATCATGCCGGCGCTGACCGTGACCAAGGATGAGCTGGCCGAGGGCCTGGAGGTCCTGGTCGAGGCTGCGCGCGACGTGCTGGGCAGCACCAAGGCCACCGAACGCACACCGGCACTGACGAGCTGAGCGCGGCGCTCGGCATACCCCGGTGACAGCGGGATCCATCCACGAACGTGAGGAGAATGCATGAAGGTTGTCAACCTGAACGAGCTGAACGGCACGGAGAACGACGTGGAGCACGGCACCTGGCGCAGCCGCCGGTTCGTGCTGGCGAATGACGGGGTGGGCTTCTCGTTCCACGACACCGTGCTCTATGCGGGCACCTCGACGGACATGTGGTATGCCAACCACATCGAGTGCGTCTACTGCTACGAGGGTCATGGCACGCTCGTCAGCCGCGAGACCGGCGAGGAGTGGGAGATCAAGCCCGGCATGATGTATCTGCTCAACGCCCACGACAAGCACACGGTGAAGGCGGAGACCGACGTCAAGGTGGCCTGCGTGTTCAACCCGCCGGTCACCGGACGCGAGGTGCACGACGAGCACGGCGTGTATCCGCTCCTGACCGAGGACGACGAGCCGGCCAAGGACGGCGCCACCGTGTGACCGACTGCGATGGACTTATGGCGGACCCTCGACAACACGTCGAGGGTCCGTCTGTCGTTCGGCTGCCCAGCTACCGGCCGCGCCGGTGGGTGGGGTCGCTCGGGGAGCGTCGAGCAACTCCCAACGACCCGGTTTTGTCGATGGCGTCGGGGTCGGCTAAAGTTCTCGTCGTTGCCCTGCGACCAGCGGGGCGCAGGCGGACATAGCTCAGTTGGTAGAGCGCAACCTTGCCAAGGTTGAGGTCGCCGGTTCGAGCCCGGTTGTCCGCTCCATCACGTCGGGTCACCATTGCTGCGAGATCTCGTGACGACGGTGGCCCGAAGCAATGATGAGGGCGATTGGCGCAGCGGTAGCGCGCTTCCCTGACACGGAAGAGGTCACTGGTTCGATCCCAGTATCGCCCACTCAAGGCACGGCGTTTGGCCTCTCGACCTCGGCGTCACGAGGAGTCCAACCCCGCTTCGACAGACGCACCGCACGGGGGCGAGGCCGCCCGGCCAGGTAAGTGGCGCGGCCGATGAGACCGCCCGTAGGCTGCCTGCTGTGCAGTCCGAGCCCGAACAATCCATGGTCCGCGTCCGCGGCGCCCACGTGCACAACCTGCGTGGGGTGGACGTCGACGTCCCCAGGGACGCGCTGGTCACGTTCACCGGTGTCTCCGGCTCGGGCAAGTCCTCACTCGCGTTCGGCACGATGTATGCCGAGGCGCAGCGACGCTACTTCGAATCGGTGGCGCCGTATGCACGACGGCTGATCAACCAGGTCCAGGCGCCACGCGTGGACTCGGTGACCGGCCTGCCGCCTGCTGTGGCACTCCAGCAGCAACGCGGCGCGCCGACCTCTCGGTCGAGTGTCGGCACGATCAGCACCCTGTCGAATCTTCTGCGCATGCTGCTGTCTCGGGCCGGCACCTATCCACCCGAGCTCGGCAGGCTGGACTCGGACGCCTTCTCACCGAATACGGTGGCCGGCGCCTGCCCAGAGTGTCATGGGCTCGGCCACATTCATCGACCGACCGAGGACACTCTGGTGCCCGACCCGTCCGTCTCGATCAGGGACAAGGCGATTGCGTCCTGGCCGGGCGCGTGGCTGGGCAAGAATCTGCGAGACATCCTCGACACGCTCGGCTATGACATCGACCGGCCGTGGCGCGAACTGCCCCAGGTCGACCGCGACTGGATCCTGTTCACCGACGAGGAACCGGTTGTGACGGTGCACCCCGTGCGCGAGGCCGGCCGCATCCAGCGTCCCTACCGGGGCACCTACATGAGTGCTCGACGACACGTGATGCGCACCCTGTCCGACTCCAAGAGCGCATCTGCACGCAAACGTGCGCTCCGGTTCGTCGAGACCGTGGACTGCCCGGTGTGCAAAGGACGCCGGCTGCGGCCGGAGTCGCTCAGCGTCACCTTCGCCGGGCGGCCCATCGACGCGCTGACAAACCTGCCGGGCGCCGAGTTGCGCGCGATCCTGGCTCCGATCGCGCAGTCGGCGGACGAGACGGTGCAGAGCGCGTTGTCCCGAGAGATCTGCACCCGGTTGGATGTGCTGCTCGAGCTCGGGCTGGGCTACCTCAGCTTGGACCGGGCCACGCCGACGCTCTCGTCGGGGGAGATGCAGCGGCTTCGCCTGGCAACCACGCTGCAGTCCGGTCTGTTCGGCGTCGTCTACGTGCTCGACGAGCCGTCGGCGGGCCTGCATCCAGCCGACGCAGAACCGTTGATGCGCGTGCTGGCTCGCATCATCGACGGGGGCAACTCGCTCTTCGTGGTCGAGCACGACATGGACGTGGTGCGGCAGGCCGACTGGGTCGTCGACGTCGGTCCGTCAGCGGGCGAGCAGGGTGGACTGATCTTGTATTCCGGGCCGGTGGCCGGTCTGCAAGGCATCAAGCGCTCCGTCACTCGCCGCTATCTCTTCGACGACTCCGACGCGGTCCAGCGTGCTGCTTCCGGACGGCGTCAACCCCGAGGATGGCTGCGCCTTGCCGGTGTCACCCGGCACAACCTCCGGGGCATCGACGTGGAGATCCCGCTGGGCGTGATGACCGCTGTCACCGGCGTCTCCGGCTCGGGCAAGTCCACGCTGGTGACCCAGGTGCTGAGCGAGATCGTCCGCGACCACCTTGGCAGCGAGCCGGTAGCCGGGCCGGATGATGACCCCTCCGAGCGGGACTCGGCTACCGATCGGCTCCGGGTCGACAGAGTCGAGGGGCTGGACCTGATCACCCGCCTTGTGCAAGTGGACCAGAAGCCCATTGGCCGCACGCCGAGGTCGAACCTGGCGACCTACACGGGCCTCTTCGACGGCGTGCGCAAGGTCTTTGCGCAGACGGACGGAGCCAAGGCCCTCGGGTATGGCGTCGGACGGTTCTCGTTCAACGTCACCGAGGGCCGCTGCGAGACCTGTCAGGGGGAGGGCTTCGTGGCGGTCGAGCTGCTGTTCCTCCCGGGCACGTACTCGCCGTGCCCGACCTGCCACGGGGCACGCTACAACGACGAGACGCTGCAGATCACCTGGGAGGGCCGCACGATCGCCGGGGTGCTGGACCTCAGCGTCGACGCCGCGGCCGACCTGTTCGGCGACGTGCCGGCCGTCGCCCGCAGCCTGCAGACCCTCCAGCAGGTGGGCCTGGGCTACCTGCGTCTCGGGCAACCCGCGACCGAGCTGTCCGGAGGTGAGGCCCAGCGGATCAAGCTGGCCACCGAGCTGCAGCGGGCGCAACGAGGGCATACGCTCTACCTGCTCGACGAACCGACGACCGGCTTGCATCCTGCAGATGTTGACGTCCTGATGCGCCAGTTGCACGGGCTGGTCGATGCCGGTTCGACGGTTGTCCTGGTCGAGCACGATATGGACGTGGTGGCCGGAGCGGACTGGGTCATCGACCTCGGCCCCGGAGCCGGTGATGAGGGCGGCCACGTGGTGGCAGCCGGTCGGCCCGCGGACGTAGCACGGTCAGAAAGCAGCCGTACTGCTGAATACCTCACCGCACGAATCAATTCCGATCAATAGACGCAGAATCTCCTCGACCACGTGACGCAGCTGGAGGTGCGGGCAGATTGCCGGCTCGGCTCGTTCGAGCCGCGCGGTGAGCGTGGACAGCCGTTCATAGTTCGCCTGAGCCGTTGCGACCCACTCTGAGCCAACCTCTCCATGGATGGAGAACGTCTCCTCACGGAGCCGTGGCAGCACGATGGTGCGCAAGTACCTGACGAGAGTGTTCAGCTCTGCGCTCGGCCAGGTGCGGACCGCCACCAGGGCCAGGACCGATGCCGCGCGATCTCGAACCCCGGTCAGGAGGTTCCCGTCGTAGCTGACCAGGCGTTCGTTGGGCATGAGGGAACCTGGGCTGGTGCGAAACTGGGTGGTCATGTCGAGCGCCCCGATCTATTCGCTGGGTGCGTGTGGGCTGCCGGTCACGGGGGTGCGCCAGGTGGCGCTGTCGGCCACATGGAAGCGGCGACCAGTGATCTCGCGGGCGAGGATCCGGATAAAGCGGTCCTTCGGGCCGGGATGCCATGGCAGCAATGGCAGCTCGGTCGTGTCGATCAGGTCGTCCGGCCGGACGATGTGTTTCCCGCTGCCCTTGATGACCACACTCCACGCCTCGCTTGTCTCGGGGTCGTAGCCGTCTGCCTCGAGGGCAAGATCGCCGCCCGCAACGGCGGCACTGAACTTGGTGCCTTCAGCGGTGCGGAAGACAATCGTGGTGTGGTCGACGACGTAGTTGATGGGCAGGATCTCCGGCTGTCCCTTCACGCAGACGGCCAGTCGGCCGACTGCGGCCGAGCGCAGGTGGGCCCAGCAGGCGCTATCGGTGAGAGTGGACACGGCCGGAGGCGAATATGTACTCATACGACAATCGTGCTCTCAGCGATGGCCGGACGGTAGGGTCTTTAGTCCGTGCCCACGGAACGTGGTCGGAGCTCACCTCGGGCGAAGGTTCGCACCATAGACGGCGGCCTGGGTGCGCCGTTCCATCCCCAGCTTGGCCAACAGCCCGGAGACGTAGTTTTTGACGGTCTTCTCCGCCAGGAAGAGCTGTTCACCGATCTGCCGGTTCGTCAGCCCATCGGCGATAAGTGCCAGCACCTCGCGCTCACGCGCGGTCAGTGAGGCCAGCCGCTTGTCCTGCGGTGCACCATCGCGCAGGCGCGCAAGCAGCCGTTCGGTGACATTCGGATCCAGCAAGGACTTGCCGTCGGCGACCTGACGAATTGCATCAATCAGGGAGGAGCCACGAACTTCCTTGAGCACGTAGCCGGCGGCCCCGGCCATGACGGCGGCAAACAAGGCGTCATTGTCGTCATACGAGGTCAGGATCAGGCAGCGAACCTGCGGCATCGACGACCGGATGTCTCGGCAGACGTCAATGCCGCTACCGTCCGGCAGCCGGACGTCCAGTACAGCGACATCGGGCTTGGCGGCCGGGATACGGTGCATGGCCTCCGCCGCCGTTCCGGCCTCGCCGACCACGCTGATACCTTCCGTGGAGTTGATCAGGTCCGCGATGCCACGGCGCACGATCTCGTGGTCATCGAGCAGGAACACGCGCACCGGAGTCGCAATGTCTTCCTGCGTGGTCAGCTCAGGGGAATGGTCCATGTCAGCCTGGTTCCTTTTCCGGTAGATGTGTGGCATGCGGGAGCACCCGGCTCGACCAGAAGCGTGCCGCCGTGCTTCTCGGCCCGTTGCCGCAGGTTGGCCAGGCCGCTACGCCGGTGTCCGCTGTCGAGACCGACCCCGTCATCGGTGACCTCGAGAGTGATCGACGTGGTGTCGGCCGACAGCCGCACAGAAGCCCTAGACGCCTGGGCGTGCCGAGCAATGTTGGTGAGAGCCTCGCGGGTCACTGCCTCCAGGTCATCGATGAATGACTCAGGGATGACCGAGTCGAGCGGGCCCTGAAAGTCCAGACTCGGCTCGAACGGCAGCAATGATGACAGGTCAGACGCGATCCGCAGGATCCGGCTTCGAACCGTGCCAGTCTCGGGCCCGACCTGCCCGCGCAGCGCAAATATCGTGGTGCGGATCTGACCAATCGTCTCGTCGATGCCGGCAACGGCTCGTTCCAGGCGATCACGGCGATCATCGGGGACAAGGTTTGCGGCGACACTTTGCACGTTCAGCCCAGCCGCGAACAGCCGCTGGATCACATGGTCGTGCAGGTCTCGGGCGATGCGATCGCGATCGTCCAAGAGCAGGAGACGTTGTTGATCTGCGCGGGCGTCGGCAAGCTCCAGGGCAACAGCAGCGTGGCCCGCGAAGGTGGTGGCCATCTCCAGGTCGGCCTCCTCGAACTGGAGCCGACCGTGAAGTCGACCGATCACCAGGGCCCCTCGCATCCGGTGGGTCCCTACCAGGGGTAGCACCATGACTGGGCCCACCGGAAGCACCGTGGACAGATGAGTGCGGAAGGTGGTGCTGCGGGTGTCATCCGCCACGAGCACCGGTCGCCCGGTCGCGAATGCCTGGCTGGCATAGGTGTGCTCGATCGGATATGTGTACCCGCTCAACCCATCGGCGTGTTGTCCGGTGGCCACCTCGACCATCAGGCGCTCACCGTCCGCAGTCGGTAGGACCACGGTGACCAGGTCCGCGTCGGCCACCTGACGGGCCTGGCGCGCGATCAGGCTCAGGGGGTCCTCACCCTCCGCGGAAAGGAGCTGGCGAGTGATCAACGTGGACGCTTGCAGCCAGTTCTGCCGCTGCTTGCCCTGCGAGAACAGGCGAGCATTCTCGATGGCGACACCGGCCGTCACGGCGAGGGCGGTCACCAGTTCTTCGTCCTCGGCGGTGAACTCGCCACTCGCTGCCTCAGCAAGGTAAAGGTTGCCAAATACCTCCTGACGCACGCGGATCGGCACGCCCAGAAAGCTGTCCATCGGAGGGTGCCCGGGAGGGAAGCTGACCGAGCGGGGATCTTGCGCGAGATGACGCAGGCGGATCGGGCGTGGGTCATCGATTAGTGCACCGACCAGACCCTTTCCGGATGGCAGGGCTCCGATCCGTTCGACGGTCTCCTCATCCATGCCGACATGGATGAACTGAGACAGACCGCCACCCGCATCCAAGACGCCGAGCGCACCATACTGGGCCTTCACCAGTTGGCAAGCGGCCTCCACGATGTGTCGGAGCACGACCGGCAGATCAAGGTCGCCGATGACCAGGGTGTTCGCGGCCAACAGCCCACGCAAGCGCCCTTGCGCCGCGAGAACCTCGTTGGCGTGGCCGAGGAGCTGACGCAACAACTGATCGAGCTCGAGCCTTGGCCCATCGGGAAAGCTGAGCTCTTCGGGAATGAGCGCCTCACCGGCGCCGAACTCGTCTGGAGACATCGCTACCACGATACGGGCTCATTCGTCAGCCGGCACCGTCCTCACCCAACCTGAGTCAACATGTCGACCAGGCGGCGCCGACGCAACTGCGGTGCCGAGACGGCAGACCCGACGAGCAACAGCGCGTTCGGGTAGGCTCGCGGACCGAGCTCCGCGCATAGCAGCGCGTTGGTCTGCGGCAGCTCGATCACCTGTGCAAGCGGACTGGCTGCATAGCCGGCACGGGCGATCTCCAAGAGGATGCGTTGCAGGCTCTCGCCCGCCCGTAGCCAGGACGTTGGATCGTCCTGAGCTGTGCTCAGCAGCAGGAGGCACTCTGCGCTGGTGCGCTCATCCGAGTCTGCGGCCGGCGGCGCGCCGCCGGCTTGTGGCAGCTCCTCGCTCATCCATGTCTGCGGTCCGGTGCCATAGATTCGCTCGGTGCGCCGGCTCCGGTCAGCAGGCAGGGGGAGCCGGGCGATGGCCAGGCGTGTCTCCAGGTGCGCGATCGTTGTCAACTGTGCACCTTCGTGGCTCGCGGCATCGACGAGCACGCTCACCAGCTGCGGCGGAACCGCCTCCCCGCGCCAGGCCGGTCGGATGGTCCGACCAGCCTCGACCACCGCATCCAGCGCGGCCAGCTCGGTGTCAGGACCAGCCCCGCTGACGACGCTGATGACGGCGGCAAGAGTCGAGCCACTGCCCATCGGGAACCGGCGGACCTTGGCCCGAAGGCCGCAAGCTGCCATCGCCGCCCGCGCACTGAACAGCGCACACCCGCAGCTGAGTGCGACCTGGTGACCACGCGGATCCAACACGCGCAACTGCCTACTGGGGTCAATGTGAATCTCCAGGGCGTCACCGCTGACGACGAAGCGCCACGGCTGACTGTTGTGTATCGACGGTGCCAGGGTCGCTCGCACGGCCGCGCGACGCACCGCCGTTATCACCTGTGGATGAATCACCGTGGTCACTTGGCTCACCTGCACTGCCTGTCGTTGTCGCACCAGTACACACAATCTCTCGCACGCCCTCGCCTACGAGTAGCGAAATGAGGTCCCGCACCGGATCTCGTGGTCGAGTCCGTGCGGGACCCCGGAATCAGCGGGTCCAGCCGTGCCGGCCGACGAAGGGCAGCTCGGCCCAGCGGCGACCCAGCGACCAGGTGTGGGCACTTGAGCTGCATGCCAACACCGCCAGGACCGCTGCATAGATGAAGTGGTAGTCGGTCACCGGGTTGGTCGATCCAGTGAGGGCTCCGCCACTGGTGTGCCGAGCGAGCGGAAGCTCGGCCAGCCACATCATCGCGAGGACCAGGATGCCGACCACGGCCGCCGGACGAATGGCCACGCCGAGGATGAGCGCGACGCCGACGCCGAGCATGGCCATCATGAAGAGGCCATCGACCCACCAGGCTCCAGCCATCGAGTGAAATGCCGACTGGAACGGCCCGACGTCCACGGACTTCAGGAACCCGAGTGTGGGTGAGCCTCCATGGATCCACGCACCGGCCGATGGTGTCGAGTAGCCGAGGCCGAAGGTCTTGTCCAGGAAGGCCCACAGGAATACAAACCCCGTCGAGATTCGAAGGACAGCAACGGCTTTATGCGTAACCGTGGTCGACACCACGGGATCGGGAACTCTGCTCCGCACTGGCGAATCGGAGGTGGGACGGATGTGGGACCGGATGGTCATGATGTGCTCCTTGACTCGGTGAACTGGTACCTCCAGACTCGACCCGCGCACCCGTGCTCGCTACGGCACAAGGTCCCAAGCCCGCGGGACCAAAGGACTGCCGGCCCACTCGCTGAAAGATGGATCAGCAATCGGGACCTTGGTTCCGCACCTGGGTGAACTTTCGCCTCTGGCACTGTCCTGCCTTCGATGCGAGGGTAGATGTGAGAGCCCCGCACCAGCCGGTGACGGCGCACATCACGAAGAGGAGAACACCGCCATGAGCACCGAGAGATCTGGATGAAGGTTGATCGTGGTGGGAGCGGACGGCTCACGCGCTAACGAGGGCGCGTTAAGCTTGGGCAGTTGCTGAAGCAGCGGGTGTGAACACCGACCTCCTGCTCGTCTGCGCACTGGAGACCAACGCATCGATCATTCGGATCCCCGATGTGCTGGGTCGATGCGAAGTGCCGCCCGAGCCTCACTCTCGCAGGGCGAGCAGAGCGTGGCCACGGCTCAGCCAGGGTTGGCGATCCGCACCCAGATTGTGGTGGGCCGGGCACAACCCGAGCTGGTGAGCCATGCGGGCGATGCAGAGCTCATCGTCGTCGGGCGACGGGGGCACGGCCGGTTCGCCAGTCTGCTCGGTTCAACCTCGCCAGCCACTGCCGGGCATGCCGACGGCCCCGTGGTTGCTCTTCCGACGCCGCGCTGAGGCGCCCTGGGATGTCATTCGCGCCAGGGCCAAAGGCCGTTGGCGTGCATGCAACCTTCCGCTGCACCGAGGACGGTGGCGCCACGGTCCCCGAGTGTGTCGAGAATCCACGAGCGCCACTCCTGTGCACTCACTCCTTCGGACCAGGCGCCAAACGCAAGTCTCGCCAGTGCGGTGATGTGCCCCGCACAACTTGCTCGGTCCAAACCCTCCACGTCATAGCGCGGATCGTTCACTAGGCCGCGGTGGGCCTGGAGCAGCTCGGCCTCGACGTCGAGAAGCGCTCTGATCGTCTCGTCGTCGGTAACCACAATTTCGAGGATACCCATGTCCTACTCGTTTGCCCGGGAAATTGCTCGGCAAACCGCGCCGCCGTGGCCAATATCACCGCAGCGGAGCAGTATCCGATGCCCTCGAGGGGCTAGAATCGAAAGCCCGGGACGAAGGGATCATTCATGAACTCTGACGCCGATGCTGAGCCGCCGGATCCCATGGCCGTGCGGGCCGTGGCCTTGCAAAAGGTTCTGGAACAAGACTTTCCAGCCATTGAACGAGGTATCAACGACTTCCTCGCTCTGCGCGGGGGGATGGTCGCCGCCACCGCGGCCGTCCGCGGGGCGATTGAGGCGTTGCGGCGGCACATCTACGTGGAGCACGAGTTCGTCCTACCGCCCCTGCAACGAGCGGGGAAGAACGGTCCGGTCGTTGCCATGTCGTCCGACCACCTAGAACTGTGGCGCACGATGGACGAGATGGAGCAGTCGCTGGCCGACGGCAGCTCTCCGAAGACTCAGCAGCAGACCTGTCAGATCCTGCGCGCCGAACTCGATCAGCACATGTCGCGCGAGGATCCGATCGTGTTCAGGCACGTGGCGGAGGTTTTGACGGCGCAAGATGAGGACGACCTCCGCGACGGGATCGAGAATGCCGTTCTGCCACCGGGATGGGTGTGCTCGGATGTCAGGACCGAGTAACCGTCCGTGGTCCAGCAGGGGCTCCCGTCGCCGCAGACCTTCGGACCTGCGCCGGTCGTTCGCGGATCACGGCAACGGGGCACTGCGCGCGGCGCATCACCTCCTGGCTCACCAGCCCGAGGAGTCCCTCGTTCGCTTCCTGCCGACTGTGGGTGCCGACAACGACCAGTGACGCTCCATTGCTGTGCCGGACCAGCGCCTGCACGGCATCGCAACGGAGGATCCGTTGGTTCACTTGGACGTCGGGGTACGTGTCAGTCGGCGCCGACAGGGCCCGTGACACCATCGAATGTCTCCGCTCGTTCTCCTCTGGCTGTCCTACTCCCCACATCGCGTGTCCGTAGAGTCGGGCACCCGCATCAAGATCCCAGGCATGCACTGCAATGAGAGGTACGCCGCGCTGAGACGCCTGACGGAACGCGTATTCGACGGCGGCATCGTTGTGCCTGGCACCGTCCAGACCAACCACCACGGGGCCACCTTGCGCGGACGCTGTTGTCTCGCGTACCACCACAACGGGGCACTGGGCCTGCGCGCTGACCTCGATGGAGACCGAGCCGAGCACCGCGCCCTGGGTGCCGCGAGAGCCGAGGACGATCAGCTCGGCAATCTTGGAGGCTTCGAGGAGGTCGGCAACCGGCATCGTCACGTTCTGTGCCCAGCTGACGGCCACGCCGGGCGCCGTCTCGATGACCTGCTGAACTGCTGTCGCGAGATGGTGATGGAGTGGCACCTGGTGATCGCCGTAGCCACTTCGTGGCCAGGACGACCTGCTCGCGGTATACGCCAGGTGCAGTGGCAGGCGCAGCCGCTGAGCTTCCGCGATGGCCCAGTCCAACGCGGTCCTGCTGCCGGCCGTACCGTCGACGCCGACGACGATGGCCCCATCGAGCGCCCGGGTGATGGTCATGGTGTCTCCTTGATCGGGGCAAGGCTGCCTACTTCAAGGCTGGCTGCCGGCCCCGATTTCGGCCAGGGCCGAAGGTCCTTAGTGGCTGAGTGACTCCTCCTGGTCGCCGGCGGCGTGCCGGGCCAGGACATAGAGCAGGTCGGAGACTCTGTTGAGGTAGGTCAGCGCGTGGGCGCTGCTCGATTGTGTTGTGTCCGGACCCGTTTGGTAGCCGACCAGGGCTCGTTCGGCGCGTCGCGCGATCGTGCGGGAGACGTCGAGGGCAGCAGAGGTGGGGTTCGCGCCGGGGACCACGAATGCTGGTCGCAGGGGCCGCTGGGCGATCAGCTCGTCGATGAGACGCTCGATACGCGCGGTCATCGCAGCGGTCACGAGCGAGACATCGGGCACGAGCCGGTCCCTGGTGTGTGGGTTGGCGGCCAGGTCGGCGGCGACGACGAACAGGTCTCGCTGGACGTCGAGGATCTGCCCGGACAGCGTGTCGTCGGTGGTGCTTGCACGAGCCATCCCGAGCACGGCAACCGTCTCGTCCAGGTCACCGAGGATGCTGATCAGCGGATCAGCCTTGGAGACTCGGCCGCCGAAGAGGCGCCCGGTGCTGCCGTCGTCGCCGAGCTTCGTGTAGATCCGTGGTTCATTCATCGCGGGGAGGCTTTCCGCAGCTGGGGTGACGGAGGCTGCTCGGTCCAAGGTTGCGGCTCGGTGAAGAACTCTTCGGTGTGCACCATGGCGGCGTCGGCGCCAAGGGCCCGGGCGGCTGTGGCGCAGCCGCTGACGAATCCTGGTGGGCCGGAGGCGAATACCTCCCACCCGGTGAGGTCGCCGAGCGTGCCGGGCAGAAGGTCGGGGATCCGTGGCCGGTCGACGGCATGCGGCTCGCGGGTCAGGGTCACGAGGTATCGGAAGCCGCTGCGCGTGTTAGCCCAGTCCTGGAAACGCGACCGGTCGATCACGTCGGCAGCCCTTCGTGCGGAGAAGAACAAGGTGACTGGTCGTGATGGCCGACCGCCGAGCAACCCCTCGGCAAGCGCGCGCGCCGGGGCCAGCCCGGAACCCGCGGCGAGTAGCAGGACCGGGCCCTGCTCGGCGGGGTCGGGAGTGAAGGTTCCGTACGGACCGGAAAGCGTGACCAGGCCACCGGGCGTGAGCTGGTGGTGGACCCAGGTGCTGGTCGGGCCATCGGGGACATGAGTGACCAGAAGGCTGACGACACCATCGGCGCGGGGCGCGTTCGCCATCGAGTAGGACCGTTGGGGCACCTGGTAGTCACGGTCGTTCAACAGGGCGTACTGCCCGGGCCGATACGGCATGACGGCTGCATCCGGCGTCAGGTGTAACTCCTGAATGACGGGGGTGACCCGTCGGCTGCTGACTACCCGGTAGGGGTAGTCGTCCCAGAGGGCCGGTGCAGACATTGAGGTCGCTGCCCCTTGTCTGGTCAGCCCTGCTCAGCGGAGGGTTTCGCGCCCAGCAGCTGCCGCAGGACGTACTGCAGGATCCCGCCGTGCCGGTAGTAGTCTGCTTCGCCGGGAGTGTCGATGCGTAGGTCGGCGTCGAACTCGATCTCACCCGCGCTGACATGCAGGGTGCGGGGAATCTCGGTTTCCTGTCCTGAGCCTGCCGAAGGGTTGAGCGCGGTGACGCCGGTGATCTCGAACGTCTCCTCGCCGGTCAGACCGAGCGACTCGGCAGTTGCGCCATGGGTGTACTGCAGCGGCAGCACACCCATCCCGATCAGGTTGGAGCGGTGGATCCGTTCATAGGACTCGGCGATAACCGCGCGCACGCCGAGCAGCACGGTGCCCTTGGCGGCCCAGTCCCGTGAGGAGCCGGAGCCGTACTCCTTGCCGGCGAGGATGACCAGCGGTATGCCGGCCGAGGCGTAGCTGACGGAGGCGTCGTAGATGGTCGTGACGGGGGAGCCGGCTGCCGTGAAGTCTCGGGTCCAGCCACCTTCAGTGCCTGGTGCCAGCTGGTTGCGCAGCCGAATGTTGGCGAACGTGCCGCGGATCATCACCTCGTGATTGCCACGTCGTGACCCATAGGAGTTGAACGACCTGCGTTCGATGCCATGCTCGGTCAGGTATCGCCCCGCAGGTGAATCGGCCTTGATCGCACCCGCGGGGGAGATGTGGTCGGTGGTGACCGAGTCGCCGAGCTTGGCCAGGACGCGGGCACCGGTGATGTCTGCGACCGGCTCCGGCTGGGCCCCCATACCCTCGAAGTACGGCGGGTTGCGCACATAGGTGGAGTCCGGGTCCCACTGGAACGTCTCGCTGTCAGGCACCGACAGGTTGCGCCAGCGCTCGTCGCCGGTGAAGACGTCGGCGTAGCCCTTGCTGAACATGTCGGCCTGCAGACATTCGCCCACGACCTTGTCGATCTCTGCCTCTGTTGGCCAGACGTCCCGGAGATAGACCGGGTTGCCGTCGCTGCCGATGCCGAGCGGGTCGTGCACCAGGTCGGCGTGCAGCGTGCCGACCAGCGCGTACGCCACGACGAGCGGGGGCGAGGCCAGGAAGTTCATCCGGCACTCCGGGTGGATGCGCCCTTCGAAGTTGCGGTTACCCGACAGCACCGAGCAGACCGTCAAGTCCGACGCGATGACCGCCTCACTGACCTCGGGAATCAGCGGGCCGGAGTTGCCGATACACGTGGTGCAGCCGTACCCGACCAGGTTGAATCCGAGCTCGTCCAGATAGGGGGTCAAGCCGGAGCGGTCGTAGTAGTCGCTGACCACTCGCGAGCCCGGCGCCAGCGACGTCTTGACCCACGGCTTGCTGGACAGGCCACGTTCGACGGCCTTCTTGGCCAGCAGTGCCGCGCCAATCATCACCGACGGGTTCGAGGTGTTCGTGCAGGAGGTGATGGCGGCGATGACCACGTCACCGTTGTCGATCGACACCGGCACGTCGTTCAGCAGCAGCTCGGTGGGATCGCTGGGCCAGTCATGATCCGCCCCACAGCCGCAGGGCTCGGCCGGCCGGTCCCCGACCCGGTCATGGTCGATGGCCACCGGGTCACTAGCCGGAAAAGACTCTCCCGACGCCTCGTCCAGACCGACGTCGACGGCCTCCGCGTAGGACTGGCCCGACAACAGTGCCGCGACAGCGTGCGGGGCAATGCGCACCGGGATCCGGTCCTGAGGGCGTTTCGGGCCGGCGATCGAGGGCTCGACGCTGCCCAGGTCCAGCTCGATGGTCTGGGAGTAGCTCGGCTCATGGTTCGGGTCGTGCCACATGCCCTGCTCTTTGGCATACGCCTCGACCAGCCGGATCTGGTGCTCGGGTCGGCCGGTGAGCCGCAGGTAGTCCAGGGTGACCTGGTCGATCGGAAAGATCGCACAGGTGGCGCCGTACTCCGGGGTCATGTTGCCGATGGTGGCGCGGTTGGCCAGCGGCACGCTCGCCACACCGGGCCCGTAGAACTCGACGAACTTGCCCACGACGCCGGTCTGCCGGAGCAGCTCCGCGACGGTGAGCACCAGGTCGGTGGCGGTGGTGCCGGGCGGCAGCTCGCCGCTCAGCTTGAGTCCGAGGACCTGCGGGATCAGCATGCTCATCGGCTGGCCGAGCACCGCGGCCTCGGCCTCGATGCCGCCGACGCCCCAACCCAGGACGCCCAGCCCATTGACCATGGGGGTGTGCGAGTCGGTGCCGACCAGGGTGTCCGGGTAAGCCATCGGGCCTTCCGGCCCGTCGCGGGTGAACACCACACGGGACAGGTACTCCAGGTTGACCTGGTGGCAGATGCCCGTGTCCGGTGGCACCACACTGAAGTCGGCGAAGGCCTGCTGGGCCCAGCGAAGCAGCTGGTAACGCTCGGCGTTGCGCTCGAACTCCAGCTGCGCGTTGATGCGGAAAGCGTCCGTGCGGGCGAAGACGTCGGCGATCACCGAGTGGTCGATGACCAGCTCGGTCGGACAGAGCGGGTTGATCCGCGCGGCGTCACCACCGAGTCCGATGATCGCGTCCCGCATGGCGACCAGGTCGACCACACACGGCACCCCGGTGAAGTCCTGCATGAGCACTCGAGCCGGGGTGAAGGCGATCTCTCCACCGCGCTGGTCCTCGGGCTTCCAGCGGGCGAGTGCCTCGACCTGCGAGGCGGTGACCAGGCGACCGTCCTCGTTGCGCAGCAGGTTCTCCAGCAGAACCTTGAGGCTGTACGGCAGTCGGTCGACACCATCGAGGCGGTCCAGCCGGTGGATCGTGAAGGACGTGTCATCGACGGTCAGCCGATCGCGGGTGCCGAAGCTGTCTGAGGTGGTCATCAGTCACACTCCCAAGGAGGACTCTAGCCGTTTACACAATGTAGTCGTAAATTCTCTATATGGATACAAAACGGTCGTCCCGACCGGGTGTGTCATCTCGGGCCGCCGGACTCCGGTGGTCCTTGTGAGTGTGCCCACGTCCGCCCTGATTGTCTATGGCGACTTTGGGTGCTGCGTTGCTACCTGGCCAGCCAGCGCGTCGATGCGTTGGGGCGCAGGGGGTTTGAGCTGAAGTGGCAATCCGGCGAGACCCTTCCCAAGCGGGCACCCGCGATCGTGCCGAAGACCGGGGCGGCCGTCTCGGCGTATGCCGAGGCGTGTGGCGCGCACGTGGCCGACCAGATCCGGCGGATGCTGTTCACGGCGTACTGGCGGCACGGCGCCAATATCGGCGATCCGGAGGTGCTGCGCACGCTGCTCGCCGCGACCTTCATGAAGGGAGACTCCCACAGCGACCCGATCTGGGAGTTCGGTTATGCCGTCGCCATGACCCGGGAGCCGATCACCGCTGCGGCCTGGCGTCTGATCCGGGATTGGCGCAGCGGCTGGCTGGAGCTGGCCACGAATGCGCTGCCGGTGGTGATGTGTGGTTCGAGGGTCGAAAGCGGTGCGGCCGCTTTGGGGTGGCTCGACGAGCTGCTGTGCCAGGAGTCGCCAGTGGAAGTCGGCGTGGGCGGGGCGCCTGCGGCGGCAGGAGTCTGGGCGCCACCGACGACGGTGATTCCCCCGCCGGCCTGGACCAGCCAGATCGGCGACCCGTGGGGCCGCGCCCAGCGCATGCGGCAGTGATGGCAGGAGCGGCGCCCCGAGGCGGCTTTTCACCCAGTGGTGGCGCCGCAGAAGAGAGGGGCGTACTGTTCGCTTAAATCATTTACACTATTAGCATCGTATTTAATAACTGACTGACGGGAGCCGGCGATGGCGCTGGAAGATGTGCAGGCGCAGGCCTCGAACGCTGAGCAGGTGCACTGGCCGGACTGGCGCGCAGTCGTGCGCCCCAGCAGCACCGGACCTCAGGTCACGCTGCTGCACCAGTCGGAGACCCTCAAGGTGGTCCTGGTCGGTCTCGCCTCGGGCCAGGCCCTGCCGCCACACGCAGGTGCGGGCGCGTCCTTTCACATCCTCGATGGCGAAGGGGAAGTGCTGGTGGGCGACACCCTGGTGCCGGTCGCGGCCGGGTCGACCGTGGTAGTGGCCGACGGGCTCCAGCGGTCGGTGCGGGCCACGACCTCGTTGTCCTTCCTCGGCAACCTCGGCGACCCCGCCTCGGAGGAGTGAGATGAGCGAGCCCTCGAACGCTGGCACCACCGCGCCCGTGACCGATGAGCTGGGCGGGCCGGCGCTGGACCTGCTGCATGAGGTGATTGATCCCGAGGTCGGAGTCAACATCGTGGATCTCGGACTCGTCTTCCGGGTGCAGGTCCTGGACGGCGTTGCGCACGTCCGGATGACGCTGACCACTCCAGGCTGCCCCCTGGGGGACTACATCGATGACGAGATTCGGCGCACCCTCACCTCGCTGCCGAACATCGAGGACACCTACATGGATCTTGTGTGGGAGCCTCGCTGGTCACCCGAATTGATGACCTGGGAAGGCAAACGACAGCTCGGGTGGGTGCAATGAGTCGAACGGTCGATACCCCACCGTCCATCGGCCTCACCGCACCACGGCGGCGCCGTGCCCGATGGGTGCCGCCGATGATGGCGGCGGCCGTCATTCTGCTGCTCGGTGGGCTCTGGGAGGGCTTGGTCTACCTGGGGTTCAACCTTCCCGCCGGCCAGGCGGAGCTGCATCAGGGCCATGGGCCGCTGATGGTGCTGGGATTCCTGGGCACTCTCATCAGCCTTGAGCGGGCCGTGGCGCTGGGCCACGCGTGGGCCTACGTCGCACCGGCAGCCTCCGCGGTCGGGGGGCTCGCGGTGGTCGTGGACGCGCCCAGCGATCTAGGCCCAAGCCTGGTGCTGCTCGGCGGTGTCGCCCTGGTGGCGATCTTCGTTGCGGTGCATCGGATTCAGGCGTCGCTGCACAACGTGGTGCTTGCGAGCGGCGCCATCTGCTGGGTGGTGGCGGCCACCCTCTGGCTGGTCGGCTGGGACATTCCTCGGTTCATTCCGTGGCTCGCCGGCTTCCTTGTGCTGACCATCACCGGTGAGCGTCTGGAACTGTCCCGGCTGACCGGCGCAACCAGGTTGAGCCGTGTCCTGTTCGGCGCGGCCGCCGGGGTCTTCGCGATCGGACTGATCGTCTCGCTGTTCGCCGGCACGGACGGCGTGCGTATCGCCGGGGTGGGGCTGTGCGGTCTGGCCCTCTGGCTGGGCCGGTATGACATCGCGCGCCGCACGGTGCGAGCCAAGGGGGTGACCCGCTACATGGCGGTCGCCCTGCTGACCGGGTACGTGTGGATGGCGGTCGGCGGCGTGCTCTGGGTGGTCATCGGCTCGATGCACTTCACCGACCTCGGCACTGCCGCGCACGGGTCGGCGTATGACGCCATGCTGCACGCGATCTTCCTCGGATTCGTGATCTCGATGATCTTTGCGCACGCGCCGGTCATCGTGCCCGCTGTGCTTGGTAAGCCGCTGCCCTACAGCCGGGTGCTCTACGTTCCACTGGCGCTGCTGCACCTCAGTCTGTTGCTGCGACTGGTGGGCGGGGATGCCTTCGGCAACCTGGTGAGCTGGCAGTGGGGCGGGGTGCTGAACGAGACCGCGTTGCTGCTGTTCGTGGGCGTGGCAGCGACCGCCGTCATCCGGGCGTCGCGCCACCGTGGCGCCGCGCGACCGCCGTTGCCGAATCGGTCGACAACGCAGTAGCCGGTCGACCATGACCTCGATCTCGACAATCCCTACACCGAGGCACCGTCCTCATCGACATCCGTCTGGGCTCGATTACAGGTAGGGTGGGTCGAGCACGCACGCGGCGCATTGCTGGTGGTACCGAGTGTGACGGAGGGACGCGAATGGTGAGCGCGCAGATACCAATCCGGCGAAAGCGCGGCCCTGGTTTCATGCTGGCCCTCGCCACCGTGGGGTTCGCCCTCAACTTCTGGGCTTGGGCACTGCTCAGCCCGCTGGGGCCGCTGTTTCGCCAGACGGGATCGCTCGGGAGTCTGAGTGAGTCCGATGTTGCACTGCTGGTCGCGGTGCCGGTGGTGGTCGGCTCCGTCGGCCGGATCGGGGTTGGAGCCCTGACCGACCGTTATGGCGGGCGGGTGATGTTTCCGCTCATCTCAGCCGTCACGATCGTGCCGATCCTGTTCCTCAGTTTTGTCGCCCTGAGCTCCTATGTGCTCATTCTTGTCGGCGGGTTCGTGCTCGGCATCGCCGGCACGTCGTTCGCCGTCGGGGTGCCCTTCGTCAACGCCTGGTTCCCACCCGAGCAACGCGGCTTTGCCGTCGGACTGTTTGGCGCCGGAATGGGCGGCACCGCGATCAGTGCGCTCACGACGGTGCAGCTGTACACCAATCTCGGTCACCACGCACCGTTCCTGATCACCGCTGCACTGCTTGCGGTGTATGCAGTGGTCGCCTGGTTCATGCTGCGCGACGCGCCCGGCCGGGTGGTCCCCACGACGAGTTTCACGACTCGACTGGCTGCCAACCTGCGCCTGCCGATCACCTGGCAGGCCAGCGTTCTCTACGGTGCCTCGTTCGGAGGGTATGTCGCGTTCTCGGTATATCTACCGGCCTACCTCAAGACCGCCCATCATCTCGCGGCAGCCGACGCGGCCAATCGAATGGCCGGGTTCGTCGTGGTTGCCGTGGTGCTACGCCCCGTCGGTGGCTGGCTCTCGGACCGGATCGGCGCCGTCCGAGTACTCGCGTCGAGCTTCGCCGTGGTCGTCGTGTGCGCTGCGGTCGTCTCGCCTGCGCCGCCACTGCATGTGATCGGCACCTTCGCATTCCTCGCGATGGCTGCCGCGTTGGGCGCCGGCAGCGGCGCGACGTTCGCACTGGTTGCGCAGGTCACCGATCCTGCCCGCGTGGGTGGTGTCACTGGTATCGTCGGCGCGGCCGGCGGCCTGGCGGGTTTCGTACCACCGCTGGTGATGGGCTATATCTATGGCCGTACCGACTCCTACGCGATCGGACTATGGCTGTTGTCGGCTACGGCCGCCCTTACGTTGGTGCTGACGCTCACCGTCGTGCGTCGCAGCGCCGCGGCTGCCCAGGAGACAGCCGCCGGCCGCAGCGTCGAGGCCACCAGCGAGACATGAGGCGAATCCGGGACATTCAGGGCGGACCAACGGGGCATCACCTCGACGAGGAATGCCCGACCGATCGCAGGCGGGGGCGTCAGCTTTGCCGCTGGGTGAGCGTCTCGTCCACCTGTCTCAGCTGCCAGGCTCGCTGCCACGGGTCGCCGATCTGCGTGGTCCAGGTGGCCGGCGGGATCGCGGTCGTAGGTGGCCTCCAGGAACGGACGGGTGCGCGGGCGGGAGCAGGTTCCTGGTCGAGCACGTCATCAAGCCAGGCCAGGCCCGCGTCGCCGACTTCCACTCGTTGCCCGTCGGACACCACCGGCAGGTCACCGGCGCCCAGGTCGAGCCACTGGCGGCGCCAGTCACGTACCCGACGCCAGGCCGCGCCGGTGATGGGCGAACGAGTCATGGCCACGGCATAACCGAACTCCCTGATCGGGGCGCTGGTGGCATCTCCTTTCAAGAACTCGGCAGCCAGCAGAGTCCGTAACACCTCCGGGTCGCCGATGTTGGTGCCGTGCAGCCAGTACGCCGTGAACAACGACCCTCGAATCTCGTCTGCTACGTGGGCGCCGCACGCCTCGGCGTAGGCAGACACCGCAGCCTGACTCTTCGGTGCGAAGCCTGGGATGCGTTCGGGCAGCACCTCACCCCCGCGTAACCGTGGTCGAAGTACGGCCAGGACCTGGTCCAGGTCTGCTCGTGTGGCCGCGTCGTGCTGGCGTCCGGCAACCGCCAGGTGAGGGTTCTGCTCGACGGCACGCCAACTGATGAGGGCGCCTCGATGGACCAGTGCATCCGCCTTCTGACTCGCGAGATAGCACCTTGCGCAGGCGAAGTCACCATAGATCAGTACGTCGGAGTGACCAGTACTCATGAGATTACTTCCTTCTGGCTCACCGGCCTCCGGCATGACGGTCCTCTTCGTCATCGCCTCGGTGTGGGCTCCCGACTTCCAGAGTGCCGCCACAGCGTCCCGGCTGATAGAGCCGAAGGTCCCGAGTCTGCCGGTGGGGCTACCGAAGGTGGGAACGTCTCACTTTTGGGGTCCGCTCGTCCCTGGTCGGCGTAGTACCAGGTGGGTTGTCAGGTGCCGAATCATGGCGACGAAGACGGCCGCCCATGCGATGAGAGAGATCCAGGACATCACGTCTCCGATCACTCGGACGATGGGTAGCCGGTCGGCGTGGCCGAGGTAGTAGGACGCCACTGCATACATGCCGAGCGGAAAGATGATGCTCCACAACGTGGCCTCGTAGACCAGTGGGATCCGGTGGGTGATGTGTCGCCACCACGCGGCAGCGCACAGCACCGGCACCAACCAGGTGCCGAATGCCCAGAACATCACGGACGAGCCCGCGATCAGACCGCGAGTAGCCGCGACCATTGGTGCGTCGGCCATTTGCACGATGCGTGCACCGGCAAGGACCGTGATGGCGGTGGCGCCCATGGCGACCCAGTAGACCGGCGTGAAGTCTTCCGCTCTCAGCGGATAAAGCAGTAGTCTCGCAATAACGAGCACGCCGACGCCGGCGTAGAGAAATGCGCCGACGGCCCAGGAGAAGACGGCGATCAGAGCGAGTTCGTGCCGACCGGAGTCGAACGTGGGTTCAAGAGTTGCCGTAAGCACGGCCACCGACTGGCTGGCCACCACCCAGATGAACCAGGATCCGTTGGCGCCGGTCAGCGCCGGCCGGATGGACGGATTGAGGACGGCCGTCCACGGCACGATGTAGCCCAGCACGAACCAGCTCACCAAGCCGAGCACGAGCAGGATCATCGCCACGACACGGTAACCCTCGAGCTCACTGCGGGTCCCGAGGACCTCGGTGGCAGCGACGAAGGTGAAGAAGCCAAAGGCTCTTCGGGGATCCGTGAAGTCAGCGCGCAACTGCTGCCAGTAGTGAGCGGCTCGCCAGCAGTGCAGCACCACGAGGACGATCCAGCTGGCAGCCGCCACAGCGAACATCGGGATGGAGATCGCGGGAACGTGGTTGTTACGCATGGCCACCGAGATGATCCCGGTGCCCATGACGAGCGCGAAGTATCCGGGGTTGAGTGTCGAGACGGCGTCCCGGACCGAGCCCGCCGGCGTCCCGCGTGGTTCGACCACGATCAGTAGGGCGAGCCGATCTTGCGCCATTTGCGGCCGCCGGTGCCGGGTTCGGACGGTGCGGTCGCGGTGCGGCTTCGATAGACCACGTAGGGGCGCCACAGGTACCACAGCGGATAGCTCCACGCGTGGACCAGACGGCTGAACGGCCAGAAGCCCCAGATGACCCAGGCGGCCGTGGCGTGGATCTGGTAGATCAGCGGTGCGGTCGCCATGGCCTGGACATTGGGCTGTCCGACGAAGAGGCCACGGAACCAGAGCGCGACGGTTGTGCGGTAGTCGTAACCGTGGCCGAACAGGTTGACGCCGATGGTCGGAGCGATGCCGGTCAGCACGACGATGAGTAGTAGGAGCAGCACGACCTTGTCGACCTGGTCGGTCGTTGCGCGCACCCGTGGGACCAACAACCGACGGCCGGCCAGCACGACGATCCCCCCGATCACCAGCACCGCGGCGACGGTGCCCGCTGCCGCGGAGAACCAGCGGTAGACGTTCTCGGGTATGCCGAGCCACCGGGTGAAGGACTCGGGGATCAGGACGCCGATCACGTGTCCGCCGATCGCCGCGAAAGTGCCGTAGTGGAAGAGGGGGGCACCCCACTTGAGCAGCTTGCGTTCCTGCAGCTGGGTCGACCTGCTGGTCCAGCCGAACTGGTCGTAGCGCCAACGCCAGATGTGGCCGACGATGAAGATCGCTATTGCGAGATAGGGCAGGGCCACCCACCACATGATCTCGCCGACACTCGATCCGCTCATCGCCTGCCTCCCTGCATGTACTCCGGTGGGGCGAAGGGCTCGAGCCCGACGTCTTCCTTGGGTGGGCCGTCTCGCCAGGCCTTCGTCACCTGGGCGACCTCCCGCCGTCCGAGACCCGGCAGCTGCACGGCGACTGCCTCGATCACCGCGGCATACGGCGACTCCCGCTGGTCCAGGGCTCGACGCAGCAGCTCAAGATCACCCCGATGGCGGGTGAGCAGCTCCTGCCCGCTCGGCTCCATGGACGCGAAGTCGAGCACCAACGGAAGATAGTCGGGTAGCTCCTCGCTGGAGGGAACGAAACCCGCCGCCCGATAGGCGGTCTTGAACGCGAGCATCGCCATGCCGCGGTTTCGGGTGTCGCCGTATCGGAAGTAGGTCAGATAGAGGGCGCAGCGCCTTCGCAGGTCGAACGTCTGCACGTAGTGGTCGGCCACCTGGTCGGACGAGGTGGAGCGCAACCAGGCGAGGAACTGGGCGAATGCGGCGGCGCTGTGCTTCGGGGTGGCCGCGGCCGCCTCGTCAAGGACGTCCAGGCCGGCGAAGAGGGACGCCGTCGGATACTGCAGCAGGACCGAGGCGAGCTTGTCGGTGCGAGCGGTGCCGGCTGAGACGGTGCGTTTCATGGCCGCTGGCCCCCGTCGGGGAACAGGTTCGGGGTGGATCCTTCACCATTCCAGCCGAACAGGTTGAATCGCTGCCGGCCGCCGTCGTCCCGGAACTGATGACTGCCGCCGGGTGCGCTGCCGGGGTGGAAGGACTCGACGTCCGGGCCCGTCCCGCCCATGCCCGGGCCGCCCTCGGTGTCGAGGCTGCAGAACAGCTGCTCGTGCTGCGCGGCGAGGGCGCCGGCATCCTCCACGTGCGCCATCGGGACGACGTAGCGGTCCTCGTATTTCGCGATCGCGAGGAGGCGGTAGAGGTCGTCGAGGTCATCGAGCGAGGCGCCGACGGTCTCGGGCAGATTGTCCTTGGGTTCCAGGCCGAGCTGGGTCGCGCGTTGGATGGATCGGACCACGGCCAGCTTGCGGAGCACCGTGCGCACCGTGTCGACCTTGCCCGCCGTGAACAGGTTTGCCAGGTACTCCAACGGGATTCGCAGATCATCAATCGTGTGGAAGACCGTGTCGGGGTCGACGTCGTCGTATCCTGCCGCCTGGACCACGTCCGAGACCGGTGACAGCGGCGGGATGTACCAGACCATGGGCAGCGTGCGGTACTCCGGGTGCAGCGGGAGGGCGACCTTGTGCCGGACCGCGAGCTCATAGACGGGGGATCGGCGGGCGGCGTCCATCCAGTCCGTCGGTATGCCGTCCCGCTCGGCCGCCGCCTGCACCTCTGGGTCGAACGGGTCGAGGAAGACCGACAGCTGTGCCTCGTAGAGATCCTTCTCGTCCTCCGTCGAGGCGGCCTCCAGGACCTTGTCGGCGTCGTAGAGCACCAGGCCGAGATAGCGGAGGCGACCGACGCAGGTCTCCGAGCAGATGGTGGGCTGCCCGGCCTCGATCCGTGGGAAGCAGAACGTGCACTTCTCCGCCTTGCCGGTGCGGTGGTTGAAGTAGACCTTCTTGTAGGGGCAGCCGGACACGCAGAATCGCCAGCCGCGACAGCGGTCCTGGTCGACCAGGACGATGCCGTCCTCCTCGCGCTTGTACATCGCCCCGGAGGGGCACGACGACACGCAGGACGGGTTGAGGCAGTGCTCGCAGATGCGTGGCAGGTAGAACATGAACACCTGCTCGAAGTCGAGCTTGACCTTGTCCTGCATACCGCGGAAGTTGGGGTCCTCCATCGCCCGCTCCGGGGCACCGGCGAGGTCGTCCTCCCAGTTGCCGCCCCACTGCATGTTCATGCCCTTGCCGGTCAGTGCCGACAGGGAGTGCGCGGAGGGGTTGGGCGATCCGAGGGGAGCGTCGATGAGCTTCTGGTAGTTGTAGGTCCACGGGTCGCCGTAGTCGTCGATCGACGGAAGATCCGGGTTGTAGAAGATTGACAGCAGCTTCTTGAGCCGGCCACCGGCCTTCAGCTGCAGGCGACCCTTGCCGTCGAGGGTCCAGCCGCCGTGCCACTGCTCCTGGTCCTCATACCGCTTGGGGTAGCCGATGCCGGGTTTGGTCTCGACGTTGTTGAAGTAGACGTATTCGGTGCCGGGCCGGTTGGTCCACACCTGTTTGCAGGTGACGGTGCACGTGTGGCAGCCGATGCACTTGTCGAGGTTCATTACCATCGACATCTGAGCCATCACCCGCATTAGTCGGCCCTCCGACCGTAAGCAGTTCCAACAAAGTGGTTCAGAATGACTCGGGGGCCCCGCGAAGTACTGAGCGAGGTACGAGCGAAGACGTCGTGGGGCATTTAGAATTCGACCTCCTGGGAGCGGCGGCGGATGACCGTGATCTCGTCGCGCTGGTTGCCGGTGGGTCCGTAGTAGTTGAAACCCGCCGACAGCTGGGCGTATCCGCCGATGAGATGGGTAGGTTTGATGACCAGTCTGGTCAGGGAGTTGTCCCCGCCGCCGTGCCAGCCGGAGATCTCGGACTTCGGCACCATCAGATGTCGGTCCTTCGCGTGATACATGAAGACGGTCCCCTTCGGCATCCGGTGGGTCACCACGGCTCGGCAGGCCACGACACCATTGCGGTTGAACGCCTCGATCCAGTCGTTGTCGTGCACGCCGATCTTCTCGGCATCGTCCGGGCTCATCCAGATGACCGGTCCGCCGCGGAACAGTCGCAGCATGTGCAGGTTGTCCTGATACTCGCTGTGGATGGACCACTTGGAGTGCGGAGTCAGATAGCGCACGGTGACCTCGGGCCGGCCGTCCTCACGCAGCCCCTGCTCGCCGAAGTGCCGCACGTAGTCCAGTGGTGGCCGGTAGGTCGGCAGCGACTCGCCGTACTCCTGAATCCAGTCGTGGTCGAGGAAGAAGTGCATGCGACCGGTGAGAGTGTGCCAGGGCTTCTTGCGCTCGACGTTGACGACGAAGGGGGAGTAACGCCGCCCGCCCGTCTCGCTGCCGGACCACTCGGGTGAGGTGATGACTGCGCGCGGCTGGACCTGCGTGTCGGCGAAGCTGATTCGCTCGTCGGCGCGATCCTCGGCGAGGTCGGACAGCTTCTGCCCGGTCTGCACCTCCTGGGCCTTCCAGGCCTGCACCGCGACCTGGCCGTTCGTCGTGCCGGACAGCGCGAGGATCGCCTCGGCCAGGTGTATGTCCCGCACGAGCTTCGGTCGGCCGTCCGCGACTCCGCCGCGCACCGTGCCGTTCACTCGCTTCAGCAGGTTGACCGCCTCGACCGGCTTCCAGATGATCCCCTTCTGCGGCGTGCCAAGGGTCTCCACCAAAGGTCCGAGGGCCGCCATTTTGGCGGCGACCTGCGAGTAGTCGCGCTCGACGGTGACGAACTTCGGCATGGTGACGCCGGGCACCGGATCGCACTCTCCGGCAGCCCAGTCCAGTGCGAGCCCGCCGGGCTGCGCCATCTCGTCGGGGCTGTCGTGCAGCAGCGGCATGGGTATGACGTCCGTGCGGGTGCCCAGGTGATCGGCCGCCAGTCGGGAGAACGCCTCGCCGATGGATCTGAATGCCTCGAAGTCGGTGCGGGTCTCCCACGGCGGAGCGATCGCCGGGTTGAAGGAGTGCACGAACGGATGCATGTCGGTGGTGGAGATGTCGTGCTTCTCATACCACGTGGCGGCCGGCAGGACGATGTCGGAATAGCTGCACGTGCTCGTCATCCGGAAGTCGATCGTGGTGACCAGGTCGATCTTGGCGCGCGGCGCCTCGTCGCGCCAACGCACCTCCTGCGGCCGCATGTGTGGCGGGGACTCCTGCGCACGCACCGCATCGTCCACCCCCAGGAGATGTCGCATGAAGTACTCCATGCCCTTACCGGAGGATCCAAGCAGGTTGGCGCGCCAGACGGTCATCACGCGAGGGAAGTTCTCCGGCGCGTCGGGGTCCTCACCGGCGAAGTGCAGGCGCTCCGCCTTCAGCTCGTCGACGATGTGGTCGCCGACGGGCCGCCCCGCGGCAGCCGCCTCGTCGGCCAGATCGAGCGGGTTGCGGTCGAACGTCGGGAAGGACGGCGTCCAACCCATCCGGCTGGCCTTCGCGATGCAGTCCGCGAAGCTGTGCCTCTTGAAGGTGCCGTTGCCCAGCGGGCTGGCCAGCTCGCCCGCGTCGAACCGCTCGTAGCGCCACTGGTCGGAGTGCAGGTAGAAGAAGGAGGTGCCGGTCATGTGTCTGGTCGGGCGCTGCCAGTCGAACCCGAAGGCGACCTGCTGGAACCCGGTCAGCGGCCGGACCTTCTCCTGGCCCACATAATGCGCCCATCCGCCGCCGTTGACCCCCTGGCAGCCGCAGAGCATCGTCAGGGTGAAGAAGGTGCGGTAGATCTGGTCGGAGTGGAACCAGTGGTTGGTGCCGCCGCCCATCGCGATCATCGAACGGCCCTTGGACAGCTCTGCATTGCGGGCGAACTCGCGGGCGACACGTGCGGCGGTCTTCGCCGGGACGGAGGTGATCGCCTCCTGCCACGCAGGCGTGTAGGCCGAGGGGTCGTCGTAGCCGGTCGGCCAGGTGCCGGGAAGGCCGTCGCGGCTCACGGCATACTGCGCCATGAGCAGGTCGAAGACGGTGGTCACCAGCCGGTCGCCGACCCGCACGGCGGGAACCCCGCGCCGGACGATGTCACCGCCCTCGGTGGCGCCGACATCGAAGCGTGCCAGGTCAACCGGCACGGCATCGGTGTGGCGGCCCAGCAGGGTGAGCAGCGGGTCGATGTCCTCCAGGTCGAGGTTCCACTTGCCGCGCCCGGCCTCGCCGAAGTGGTAGCCGAGTGAGCCGTTGGGCACCCGCAGCTCGCCGGACGCCGCGTCCATGAGAACGGTCTTGTGCTGTGCGTGCTCGCTGGTGTCTCCAAGGTCGGCCGCAGTCACGAACCGGTCCGGGACGTAGGCGTCGTCGCGTTCGCGGAGGCTGACCAGGAAGGGTAGATCGGTGTAGGACTTCACGTAGTCGGTGAAGTAGGGCACCTGCCGGTCCCGGAAGAACTCGGTCAGAATCACGTGACCCATTGCCATGCCGAGCGCCCCGTCGGTGCCGGGCGCGGCGGGCAGCCAGTCGTCCGCGAACTTGGTGTGGTCCGAGTAGTCGGGGCTGACCACCACGACCTTCTGCCCCTTGTAGCGGGCCTCGGTCATGAAGTGCGCGTCGGGGGTGCGGGTGATGGGCAGATTGGTGCCCCAGAGGATGAGGTAGGCGGCGTTCCACCAGTCGCCGGACTCGGGGACGTCGGTCTGGTCGCCGAAGACCTGGGGCGAGGCGATCGGCAGGTCGGCATACCAGTCGTAGAACGACAGGATGGTGCCGCCGATCATCGACAGGAAACGGGTGCCCGCCGAGTAGGACACCTGCGACATGGCCGGGATGGGGGAGAAGCCTACGACCCGGTCCGGCCCGTAGTGCTTGATCGTGTGCACGTGCGCGGCGGCGATCAGCTCGGTGACCTCTGCCCAGGTGGATCGGACCAGCCCACCCTTGCCCCGGGCGTCCTTGTATCGCGCGACCTTCTGCGGGTCGGCCATGATCTGCGCCCAGGCCTCCACGGGATCCTTGGCACTGTCTCGGGCGATGCGCCACATCTCGAGCAGAGGTGCCCGCACGTAGGGGTAGCGAACGCGTGATGGGGAGTAGGTGTACCAGGAGAAGGAGGCGCCCCGGGGGCAGCCGCGGGGTTCGTATTCGGGGCTGTCCGGCCCGACGGACGGGTAGTCGGTCTGCTGGGTCTCCCAGGTGATGATCCCGTCCTTCACGTAGACCTTCCAGGAGCACGACCCGGTGCAGTTGACGCCGTGTGTCGAGCGGACCTCCTTGTCGTGCCGCCACCGGTCGTGGTAGAACTCCTCGGCCTGCCGCCCGCCCTTCTTGTGCACCTCGCGGTAGTCGGCGCTCGGTGTGCCCGGCACAAAGAACTGAGCCTTGCGCAGGAGCTGCTCGACCGGCTCGCCCATCGGCAGCAGCGGTGCCAGCGGATCCATGTCAGGTGCCCGATGGGCGCGTGGCCGTTCTTCGCTCGATCTGACCGCATCGGGTTCCTGCGTCATCCCTGCGCCTCCATCGGCCGCTACACGCCACTGTGTGCTCGATAGGTAGACGGTAGCCCTTGGAGTGGCCGAATTGTGCTAGAACCGTTGATCTTCCGCGATACTTCAGGAACCACGCAGGTGGGTCACTGCACGGGCGCAGCGCCTTGCACGGCATACGCCACCTGCTGCGCGACCCGGATGAATGACTCTGCAGCGGGCAGGTGGTAGCGGTCGCGGTGCCACGCGATGCCCACGATGCGTGGTGGGATGCCGTCGATGAGCACGGTCCGGACGTCGTCGCGTGCCGGATCGACCGACAGCCACGACACCACTGCGGTGCCGACGCCCTCGGCAACAAGTCCAATGATCGTCCCGTTGTCGTTGGAACGGAAGAGGATCTGAGCTGCGAGTGCTGGGCGACCGAGACGATGCTCAATCGCGTGAACGTCTCGCATCCGGCCATAGGTCACCAGCGGTATACCCTCGAGCGCGGACGTGGGCACGGCGCGACCGTCGGCGCCGAGGGGGCTCTCCCGTGGGACCACTGCGACGTAGGGATCTTCGAGCAGCTCGCGATGCGCGAATGGCCCGGGCATCATGGGCAGTGCGACGAAGGTGAGATCGAGCTCGCCGTGCTCGACCATGGCGAGCAGCTCGGCGTCGTCCTCATGCTCGTGCAGCTCGACCTCGACCTGAGGCCAGGTGGCGACGAACTCGCGCAGGATGCGTGGCAGGAGGCGGGCTCCCACGCTTTGATAGCAGCCCACCCGAAGGGTTCCGGCAGTGCCACTGGCGAGCGCACGCAGGTCGGCGCGGGCGCTCGCCAGCCGGGCCACGACGGCATCCGCATGTCTGACGAGCACCTGACCGGCGGCCGTCAACGCGATGGCACGCGGACCGCCACGGCGTTCGACCAGCCGCTGCCCGAGATGGCGTTCGAGCCGGGCAATCTGCTGGCTGACGGCCGACTGGGTATAGCCCAGCTGCTCGGCGGCACGGGAGAAGGACCCGGTCTGGGCAATCGCGGAGAGCGCGACCAGGTGGCGCAGCTCGATGGAGTCGTACGGGTTGGCCATACCTGATCATTACGTTTCCTTATGAGCATAATCAAGAGACTGACTGGCCCTAATTCTTCCGCCGGGCGAGGATGAATCACACACAGGCACTCTCCGGGGTGCACGTTCAGCGGCGAGGAGCCCGACGATGTCCCAGACCACCATGAGTGCACCGACATATGCCGACGTCGTCGACCTCGACCGTTACCCGATCCATGACCTCGCGAGCGAGCGTGGGCGGCGGCTCGTCCAGGAGTGCCAGGCCGAGCTGGCCGAGACCGGAGTCTGCAACCTGGAGGGCTTCATCACGCGGGATGCCGTTGCGCGGATGGTGCGGGTCGCCGGCGAGCTTGCCGACAAGGCGTGGAGCTCGGACCGGACGCACACCATCTACTTCGAGCCCGCCGACGAGACCGTGCCGACCAGCCACCCGCGCGCCCACCAGGTGCGGTCGGCCAAGCACGGCATCGCCTACGACCACATCCCCGGCGACGCCCCCCTGCGCCGTCTCTACGAGTCCGATGACCTGACGGCGTTCATCGCCACAGTGTTGGAGAAGCCGGTGCTCTACCGCAGCGCGGACCCGCTGGACGCGCTGCAGATCACGACCTTCAAGCCCGGTGACGAGCTCGGCTGGCACTTCGACCGCAGCGAGTTCTCGATGACGGTGATGTATCAGCCCGCTGACGAGGGCGGCGAGTTCCTCTACGCGCCGGGACTGCGGTCGCAGGAGCAGGAGCACTACGACGAGGTCGAGCAGGTGCTGCGGGGCGACACGAGCCGTCTCCGTGTGCTGCCAGCAGCTCCCGGCACGCTGGCGTTCTTCCGGGGCGAGCACGCACTGCACACGGTGACGCCCGTCAAGGGTGAGACGCCGCGGATCAACTCGGTGCTCACCTACGGCGAGCGGCCGGACATGCGCCTGAACGACCTCACGTCCGAGCTCTTCTACGGCCGCACCTCCAGCTGACCCTCGGACCGTCGCGCTCGCGGGGCCGCTCGTCCTGCCCGGTCAGGGGCGGGCAGGACGGTTGCGTTCGCGGTGGCGGCCACCCCCGCGCCGACAGCCGCTTGAGGTGGGATGATCGCCGGTGTGACGACCTCACCGCAGTCCTTGGGAGCACCTGCCGGCGGCGACGCACTGGTGCAGTGCACCGCCTCCGAGCTGTCGGCAATGATTGCGCGCCGGCAGGTGTCGTGCGTGGAGGTGATGGAGGCCCACCTCGACCAGATCGACCGGCACAACCCGACCTTGAACGCGATCATCGGCCTACGGGATCGCGGCGAGGTGCTGGCCGAGGCTCGCCAGTGCGACGCCGAGTTCGCCGCGGGGCACAGTCGCGGGTGGATGCACGGGCTGCCGCATGCGATCAAGGACCTTGCCGCAGCCAGGGGCCTTCCGCACACCTGCGGTTCGCCGATCTACGCCGACCGAGTCGCCGACACCGACGACCTGGTGGTGCGCCGGATCCGCGAGGCCGGCGCGATCATCATCGGCAAGACGAACACCCCCGAGTTCGGCCTGGGTTCGCAGACCTACAACCCGGTCTGGGGCGCGACAGCCACACCGTATGACGTGTCCCGCACTGCGGGCGGCAGCAGTGGTGGCGGCGCGGCGGCAGTCGCGGCGAGGATGCTGCCGGTGGCCGACGGGTCGGACCACATGGGCTCGCTGCGGAATCCGCCTGCTTTCACCAACACCATCGGTTTCCGCCCGTCCTGGGGGAGGATCCCCGAGCCCGGGTTCATCGCCTACGGCGGTGTCAGTGGTGCGATGGGCCGCACCGTGACGGACGTGGCGCGTCTGTTGTCGACGATGGCCGGGCCGGACCGGGCGTCCGCGCTGGGCATCGACGACGACCCGAAGGGCCTGTCGCAAGACCTGGACCGGGACATCAGCGGGACCACCGTTGCCTGGGTTGGCGACTGGGACGGCTATCTGGCGACCGAGCCGGGCATCCTGTCGCTGTGCGAGGACGCGTTGGGCACGCTGCGGGGCCTTGGCTGCCGGGTCGACGCAGTGCTTCCGCGGTTCGACCCCGCGCGGATCTGGGACCTCTACCTGACCTGGCGATCCTGGGGCAACCTGTGGCTGGCCGATCTCTACGACGACCCGGACGTGCGTGCCCTGATGAAACCGGAACTGGTGTGGGAGCTCGAGCGTGGCCTGCGGTTGTCCGCGCGCGACATCACCCGTGCGGCGCAGGAGCGCGCCGAATGGTACGCCGTTGCCGCCGACCTCTTCAGCACGTATGACGTGGTGATTGCGCCGAGCGCTCAGGTGTTTCCGTTCGACAAGACGGTGCACTGGCCGACGGCCATCGACGGCCGACCGATGGACACCTACCACCGGTGGATGGAGACGGTGGCGCCGTGGACGATGACCGGCCACCCCGTCGCAGCAATGCCGGCCGGGTTCAACGCAGCCGGTCTGCCAACCGGGATCCAGATCATCGGTGGGCGGCATGCGGACCATGCTGTCCTGCAGATCGCGTACGCCTACGAGCAGGCCACCCAGTGGGTCCGCCGCCGCCCGCCTCTGGGGTGATGACGGTCTCCCTCGCTCGCGGCACCGCAAGCTTTCGCGGGCTGCGCGCGGACGGTGTCGCCGAGATCCGCCACGACCTGCAGAGTCTCGACGAACCGGGCGTATGGGTGGTCGTGCTGACCTTCGAGGGGCACCTGACCGCAGTCCGGATGGCAGAGATCGAGCGCAGCCTGCACGTCGACGACGTGCCGTCCGCTCCGGTCACAACCCCGCCGGACGCCGACCTGACACGGTGGCGCACCTCGCTGGGGCGCACAGAATACCGCGACGGGGTGGAGCAGATCCGCGCGCTGATCCGGCGCGGTGAGGTTTATCAGGTCAATCTCTGCCGGGTGATGGAGCGCGAGATCGCGGAGGGCGCGAACCTGGACCGACTGGCCCTGACTCTGGCAGAACACAATCCGGCGAGGTATGCCGCGCGGATCGACATCCCGGAGGCCGGCCTGGACGTGGTGTGCGCCTCGCCCGAGCTCTATCTTGCGCGGGGCGGCGATCGACTGACCTCGAGCCCGATCAAGGGCACGGCGCCGGCCGGTGGGCGGATGCTGCCCAAGGACCACACCGAGAACGTCATGATCACCGATCTGGTCCGTAACGACCTGTCGTCGGTCAGCGTGCCGGGGACTGTCGCCGTCGACGGATTGTGCGTGCCGGAGGCCTATCCGGGATCCACCCACCTGGTGTCGACCGTCTCGTCTCGGCTGCGTCCCGGGGCGCGGTGGAGCGAGATTCTTGCCGCCGCATTTCCGCCTGGGTCCGTGTCCGGCGCGCCGAAGTCGTCGGCGCTGAAGGCCATTCGTCGACTCGAACCGGTGCCGCGTGGGCCCTACTGCGGTGCGATCGGGTACGTCGACAACGAGACACGCACGGCTCGCCTGGCGGTCGGCATACGGACGTTCTGGGCGGCGCGGGACGATGGAGACAGGCGGGTGCTGCGGTTCGGCACCGGTGCTGGCATTACGTGGGGTTCGGACCCCGAGGGGGAGTGGTGCGAGACTGTGCTGAAGGCGCGCCGCCTGGTCGCGCTGGCGGAGCTAGCCATCGGTGGGCAGGAGAAGTGAGCATGGACATTCGGGTGTGGGTCGACGGCGAGCGGGTCGACGGCAAGCCGAGCATCAGCGCGCTCGACCACGGGGTGACCGTGGGCGACGGTGTCTTCGAGACCTGCAAGGTGGAGGACACCAAGGTCTTTGCGCTGGAGCGGCACCACGCCCGGCTCGACCGGTCGTTGAAGGGGCTCGGCCTGCCCGCAGCCGACCGGTCGGTGCTTGCGGACGGGATCGCGGCTGTGCTGTCGGAGCCACTGGAGTTCGGCCGGCTGCGCTACAGCGTGACCGGGGGAGCGGGGCCGCTCGGCTCCGACCGACTGGACGTGCCGCTGACCTACATCGTCACGGCCGGCCCGCAGGCCCGCCCGGCGGGCAGCACCAAGATCGCGGTCGTGCCGTGGACCCGCAACGAGCGCAGCGCGGTCGTCGGGCTCAAGACCACGTCGTATGCGGAGAACGTCGTCGCCCTCGCAGCCGCCAAGGCCAAGGGTGCGTCCGAGGCGATCCTCGCCAACACCCGCGGTGAGCTGTGCGAGGGCACCGGAAGCAACATCTTCGTGGTCGTCGACGGCGAGATCCTGACACCGCCGGTCGAGTCGGGGCTGCTCCCGGGGATCACCCGCGGCGTCGTGCTCGAGGCGTGCGCGCAGGCGGGCATTCCGATCCGTGAGGTGACGCTGCCGCTGGACGTGCTGAACACTGCCGAAGAGGTCTTCATCACCTCCTCGACGCGGGATGTCCAGGCGGTGCACGCTGTCGGGGACCACGAGGTGGCCGCGCCCGGTCCGGTGACTGCAGCCGCCGCGAAGGCGTTTGCGAGGACCGCGGCCTCGTTGGATATGTAATGTCGGGCAATCGCTCGCCTCAGCAGACCGTGCGGCCGGCCGATCCCACCGCGGAGGGGGACGCGCCGGCCGAGCGATTCGCGTGGCGTCGACGAATCCGCGCAAATCCGCTGGTCAACACGGCATACCGCTGTGGCATTGCCGTTGTCGGTGCCGCGATTGTTGTCGGCGGGATCATCCTGCTGCCGCTGCCCGGCCCGGGGTGGGTGATCATCTTTGCCGGCATCGGCGTCTGGGCCACGGAGTTCGCCTGGGCGAAGCGGCTGCTGCGGTTCGCCCAGCAGAAGGTGGCCGCGTGGGGGCGGTGGATGCAGCGGCAGCCGTGGTGGATGCAGGGCCTGGTGACCCTCGGCATCGTGGTGCTGGTGCTGCTGGTCTTTTGGGGGCTGTTTGCGATCGGCGGTGTGCCGTCGTTCTTCCCGGGCTGGGCAACCGACCTGCTGGGCCACATGCCCGGGCTGGGGTGACTGAGTTCCGTGCCGTAGTTCAGACCACGTGGATCTCGAAGGTGAGTCTGTCGCGAGCCTCTGACCCCCACGGTCGACGCAACTCGGCTACGACGTTGTGGGTGCCTGACACCATGGGTTGAAGGACGAAGCGACGGACACCGGACGCGCCGGCCGGCGCGTGCTCGGACTGGTGGTGCTCGCTGGAGACGATGCGGATCGCCTCCGGCACCTGCGGGATGGACCACAGGTAGCCCGTGCCGCCGGCCTCGGCCAGGTCGGGGAGCGCGAACGACTCCCCGACCCGGACCTCAATCAGCGCGCTCATGCAAGCGCCGGCGCGATCAGGGTGTTGCCGATGTTCGACCAGGTCAGTGCACCTGTCGCGCCGAACTCGCCGAGCCACCAGTTCGCGTCGCCGGGGTAGAAGAACATGACATCCTTTCGGCCGTTTCCGGTGAAGTCTCCCACCCAGAAGGGGCGGCCGTCGGCGACCTGCCCGAACCCGTTGGTGTTGCCGGCCAGGCTCCAGGTCAAGGTGCCGGTGGTGCTGAACTGGCCGAGCCACCAGTTGTGGTCACCTGGGTAGTAGAACAGGATGTCCTGGTGCTTGTCGCCGGTGAAGTCACCGGTCCAGAACGGGCGGCCGTCGGCGACCTGCCCGAACCCGTTGGTGTTGCCGGCCAGGCTCCAGGTCAGCGTGCCGGTGGTGCTGAACTGGCCGAGCCACCAGTTGTGGTCACCTGGGTAGTAGAACAGGATGTCCAGGTGCTTGTCGCCGGTGAAGTCACCGGTCCAGAACGGGCGGCCGTCGGCGACCTGCCCGAACCCGTTGGTGTTGCCGGCCAGGCTCCAGGTCAAGGTGCCGGTGGTGCTGAACTGGCCGAGCCACCAGTTGCCGTCGGCAGGGGTGTAGAAGGTGATCTCGGTGTTTCCGCTGCCGGTGAAGTCACCGGTCCAGAACGGGCGGCCGTCGGCGACCTGCCCGAAGTTGTTCGCCCCCGCCCCGTGGCCGAGCGTGTTGCCGGCGAGGCTCCAACTGAGCTGGCCGCCGATATTCCTCCCGAGCCACCAGTTGCCGTCAGAAGGCGTGTAGAAGGTGAGCTCGGTGTTTCCGCTGCCGGTGAAGTCGCCGGTCCAGAACGGGCGACCATCGCCCACCTGGCCGAAGTTGCTGGTGCTGCCTGAAGGGGATGTGCTCAGGTGGTGGTCCGCGTCAATGAGGCTCCACTCCTTCTCCGCCGGCAGATAGCGCAGGATCTTGTCATGCCCGCTTCCGTCGAACGTGCCGATGAAGTCATGTGGTGTGTAATCCGGCCCGAGCTGGGTGCCGCCCACGCCGTAGAACGGACTCGAACCAATACCGAGGATCGAGCCAGTGTCATCGATCCCACACTGGCCGTATGCGATCCGGAAGAATCCGGACTCACCCCAACCGGTGCCCCAGGAGTTCTTGCAGATCCAGCAGCTCTGCGTGTCGTCATACCCGATGATCTGGATGCAGTGGCTGCCCACCCTTTCTCCGACCAAGTGCCGATAGACCCCGCCACCGTAGGTGCCGAAGTCCTCGTATACGTCGAAGCAGCCAACCATTGGCCCGACATGTGCGAGATAGTTCTTGCGGTCATCGACGGACGTGCACGAGTCGTCGCTGGTGGGCCGCACGAGCATGCCGCCGCGGGCCGGAAGAGCCCGATATGCCGTGTCGACGTCGACGTAAGGGAACTCGTGCTCTAGTGGTTCGCCCGCCGACTTCACGTGGCTGATCGCACCCACGGGATTCCACCCGACGGCGCATTTGCATCCGGACCCATAGAAGAGATCCGCCTCAGACAGGTCGACCGTCAGCCCGTGCTCGATTCGCACGCGGGACTCGACGAGCGCGGTGACTGCGAACGCTACGCATGATCCGCAGCCGCCCTGATCCTTCACTGGCGTGATCACGCTGCGTCCCTGTTGGGTGCGCCAGTCGACGATGCCCGGTCGAGAGGGCGCGGGCGTGGGCAGCGGCGGGGGTGTGGGTGTGGGCGGGTGAGGGGGGATCGGCCGAGGTGGAAGAGAAATCGGCCGCGGAGGTAGAGCGACGGGGCCCCGGCCACGCAGCTGCGTTGCATACGCGCCGCCGTCGGTCAGTGCGGCGTATCGGTGGTTCACCTCGGCAACATCCAGCGGCTGCCGTGGTTCGCGAGGCGCCGGCGTTGCCGCTGCTACGTTGCCGCAGCGCAGACGCAGCGCGGCCGCCGTGAGGTGGTTCGACGAGCTTTCGGACGGATGCCAGGTGGTCTCTGCCGCCCGCACGGCCCGGACAATGTCGGCGTGTTTCATCATGGTCTCCCCCTTGTGGATGACGCGGCGCGTGTGAACGGACTGTCCGCTGTCGCCACGTGATAGTCGGTATGAACCCGGTCGTACCCCGCTGATACGACAAACTGCAGTTGTTGCGGGCAACTTCACAACAGGAATCAGATGTCTCGACTCCCTCCCTGGCGTCCTTCAGCGGCAACCTGACCTGGCTGCATCGTGGCCGCCGACAGAGTCGCGGCCGACCCGATTAGCGGTCGCCCGGTCCGGCAGGATAAGGTTTCGCCCGCGGCACCACGCAGCGCGCGGTGCTCCTGGACGTATAGCTCAGTTGGTTAGAGCGTTCGCTTCACACGCGAGAGGTCAGGGGTTCGAGTCCCTTTACGTCCACCACTTGATAAGCCTCTGATTACCAGCGGAAACGTTAGGCAGAGGCCTTTTCGTTAGGGCTCGTGCGCCGCCGAGGCACCACAAGGGGCCAGTCGTGAGCCCCCACCACACCAGACACCACCGCAGCCGGCCGCAGACTCGGCATGATGCGCGAGACGGTCGGACACACCCGCCCTCAGTTCCCCGAGCTCGGCCCAGTGTCCACGCTCGGGAGGATCGACCGCGGTGAGCGAGCGCTCTACCGGGGCAGTCCACCGAGGCCGCGCGGGTCATCGTGGAGTGTTCGACACCGGCCGGGACTTGGCATAAGCAGCGACCTGAGCGGCTGTGAGCGGGAACTCGTCTGCTCCGCACTCGCAACCGAGCTGGATCGCCTCGAGACGGTCCTCATCGGTTGCCGTGACGGTCGGGCCGACACCATCCACGAGGCCGGGAACAACCTGGCGGGTGCCCTGGGCGAACGGCGCCTGGGCCCGATGCCCGCCGATGTCCTCGAGCGGGTAATAGCCACCGTCCGCACCGCTGCTGGGCGCGTAGGATCGCGATATGGGGATCCAGATACGGCGACGCAAGCCGATCACACCGAACTCGTGGCTCAACGTCAGCAAGTCCGGCGTCAGCGCGTCCAAGCGTCACGGCAGGGTGACCGTCAACTCGCGCGGGAAGATCTTCGTCCGGCTCGGCAAGGGCATCTACTGGCGACGCTGACGACCGCAAGGGATCGACCCGCACCGCGAGTTGCTGCGGGTCGATCCCATGCACGAGGTCGGGTTCGTGAGGACGTCCTCGTCGGGCTCGAGGTCGTAGTCGTCGGAGACTTCGCCGGTCTCAGTGTTGACCGTGGGGTGTAGATGTCCAGTGCTGGACACCTCGGCATCGGCTGCAGCCTGAGACGTGCGCACGCCGACGACGCGGGCAATGGCCCGTGTGGACATGCCCGCCTCGGTCATTGCGTGATGTCGGGGCCCTCCTGGTGGGGCAGCGCTGCCCACAGCTCGGCGGCGGACTGGACGATCTCGGGCCAGGTCCGCAGCGTCGTAGGGGCAGTGTCGAGCGGGGTCAGGCGTGCCAGGTAGTCAGCGTCCAACGGTAGTTCGCCGACGCTGTGACCGGACGCGGAAACGGCAGCTCGACCACGGGTCGTGCCCCTGCGGCGCTGCTCTCAACCGAGGCCGCACCATTATAGGAACGGAGGAGAGCCGGAGTTGCTTCGCAACGGACAGCCCATAGACGAACCCGGGCGGAGTAGTAGCGCCGTGGCCCTCAGTATTTGAGGTCCAGTTGGGCAGACTCCAGAGCGAGCGCCACATTCAGCACCGTTTGTTCGGCGAGCGGTGCTCCGATGATCTGCACCCCGGTGGGCATGCCGTGCGCCATGCCGCATGGAATCGAGAGAGACGGAAGGCCGATGAGGTTCGCGGGTCCGACGAGTCTCATCGCGCTTTCGATGACATCGACGTCCTTGCCGCCCACCCGGGTTCGTTCCTGTCCGATGTCCGGGGTGAGGATCGGGACGGTGGGGGTGAGCAAAACGTCAATACCCCGGAACATGTCCTGGAAGTCGGCCCGGATCGTTTCTCGAAGCTGCTGGGCGGTCAAGTAGTCGACCGCTGAGGGCAATGCGCCGCATTCGAGCAGGAATCGGACTTCTGGGCCGTAGTCCTCAGGGCGTTGGCGAAGGCTGTCTTGATGCACGGTGGTGGTTTCAGAGGTGTCGATGATGGTCAGGGCGTACACCGCGTCCCGCAGGCTGGGTATCCGCACATCTTTGATCGTGGCGCCGTTGTCCTGCAGCCAATGAAGGGCATCCTGGGTGCGCTCGGCGATGCTCTCGTCGACGTCGGAGAAGAAGAAGTCTCGCTCGACTCCGATGACGGTCCCGGACAGATCCTCGGTCAGGTGGCGATGCGTGCACGTGGGCGCATGTCTCAGCGATGACCGGTCCTTCGGGTCCCATCCGCTGATCGCGTCCAGAAGGATGGCCGTGTCCTCCACGGATTCGGTCAGCAGACCCACGTGATCAAGGGTCCATGCCTCGGGGAAGCAGCCGTAACGACTGACCAGCCCGTAGGTGGGTTTCAGGCCTACGACGCCGCACATCGCCGCCGGTATCCGGATCGATCCGGACGTGTCGGAGCCGAGGGCGCCGGCCACCATGCCGGTGGACACCGCAACGGCCGAGCCACCACTGGATCCGCCGGGTATTTTCTCGGGGTTCCACGGGTTCTTGCACGTGCCGTAGTACGGGTTGTCGGTAGTCAGCCCGAGCGCGTACTCGTGCAGGTTCGTCTTGCCCACGATGATCGCTCCGGATGCTTCCAGTCGCTCCACGCAGGTCGCGGTGTACTGCGGAACGAAGTCGCCGTGGATGCGTGAGCCCATTGTGGTTCTCAGCCCCTGCATGTACAGGTTGTCCTTGACCGCCAATGGAACTCCGTCGAGCAGGCCCTTCGCTCGACCCCCAGCGATCCGTGCGTCCGCCTGCTGCGCCGCTTGTAGGGCGCGGTCCTCGTACACGGAGATGAACGCGTTGAGCGACGGGTTTCGTTCGTGCACCAGGTCCAGGGACCTGCCGACCAGTTCCGTCGAGGAGACACTGCCATTCCGGAGCGCGGTAGCCAGATCCATGATCTTCCCGGGCCGGCGCACGTCAGGCATGCTCAGGACTCCACGGCGTGTACGAAATGGCGGGGTCGGCGGCTCCGAGACTGCTGGTATCGACCGCTTCCCGCAGGGCGCTAACCATTGACCAGTAGGCCATCAGCTGAGAGCGTTCGTCCTCGCTGATCTGCTGGTATCCGGCCGCTTTCAGGTAGTCGTCGATCTCAGGCATTCGTGGTCACCTTCCATCCATCCCGGGTTCCGGGACCGCTCGCCTGGGTCACCGGGGTGTCTCTCCCAGCTGTTCCGCGTCGGCCATCAAGGTCATCGTGTTCAGCCCCTTCCGTCGAAGGTAGGTGAGGCTGTAGATCAGGCCGAGGGCGAACAGGCAGCCGACAATGATCAGGTCCGTGTAGGTCTGTTTGGAGATGGCCAGCAGGGAACCGACTCCGGCAATGATCGGGGGTAGGGGCCACAGGATCATCGCGAAGGGTCGCACACCGTCGGGGGAGCTGATGCGCTGCCAGATGGCCGCCACCGCTATGAATACGTAGTTCGCGATCGTGAACACCGCCACGAACGTTGCCGTGGCGACGATCGACAAGGATAGGCAGAGGATGATCGCAATGACTCCGATGATCAGCGTGGTCACCCAGGGTGCGTGAGTGCGCGCCCAGGTGCGGCTCAACGGCTTGCCGATCAGGTCCGGCCAGACCTTGTCCCGAGCACTCGCCCAGAAGATCCGAGCGAACTGCAGCGTGATCGCCAGGCAGGCGTTGAACAGCGCGATGATGGCGCCGACGACCACGATCGTTCCCACCGTGTCGCCCCACCGGGCCTTGACCACATACGTCAGCGGAGTCGAGCTGGTCAGGAACTTGCTGAGCGAGGGCGTCCCGAAGGCGGCCCCGAGGAATGCAGCGAGCTCCAGGACACCGCCCACGATGCACATGTACAGGACTGACTTTCCGACCCTCCTTGCCGGCCCGGTGGTCTCCTCCGCGAACGCAATACCGGCGTCGTAGCCATTCACCGACTGCAGCGCCACGGAGACCGCGCCGACGATCACCCCCAGACCCAGCGAGGTCAGCTTCCCATTCACCATCCCGTCGGCGTGTGTGTACACGGAGATGGGCTGGGTCAAATTCGTGAATCCCGCCACCGCGATGATCACGATGATGATCACCTCGATGGCCAGGAAGATTCCGGTCATCAGGGCATTGGACTGAATGTTCATCAACGCAAGCACCGTCACGATGGCCATGCCGATGGCCGAGTAGACACCGATGCTCAACGCCGTGCTCAGCGACTGCGCGTACGTTCCGATGCCCAACGCGATGGTGGCCGGAAGGAACACCCCCTCGACGATGTATGCGACCAGGGTGACGAACGCGGCATGCTGCCCCAGGACCTTCCCGATGATCGAGTAGATGCCTCCCGATACCGGGTAGATCGAGCCCAGCTCTGCCATGCAAAGGGCCACCATGACGGCGATGATCACGCCCGCGAGGTAGGCGATGACCGAGCCGGTGCCGGCTAGGGCTATCACCGCGATGCCGATCGCCAGGAGCGATCCCATCGGGGTGATGTCGGACAGGGTCAGGGACATGTTGCCCCACAGGTTGAGGCGACGGTCGAAGTGCGACTCGTAGCCCAGCTGCTCAAGGCGCTCTTCCCCGGTGACGTCCTTGTCGACATGTTCGGAGAAGAAGATCTGTCTCATCGTGCTCATGCCTGGCCCCATCCGATCTGTTCCACCCACGCGTAGGTGGTGATCCCATCGCCTCGTCAAAACGGGTGCGGTGCCGCGCGGCGGCGAGGGCTTGGATCAGGCCCAGTTAGCTTGCTGCACAGGGCAATGGTATCGGCGCTGACAGGCTCGGTCCTCGTTTCCGACGCATGAGATTTCGACCCGCCACTCCACCAGGTCTGTCGGTGTCCACGTACGGCGCACGGCCCATCAGCACCGCTGGCGAGGGGAGCATCGCCTTCGGTCCGCGCAGAACTCCCGCTGGGTGTGGGTGCCGAAGCTGGATATGGCAGATCATCACGCACGATGGACGTAGTCTGGGCTGCCCATCGGACTGTTCGCCAGGGATGGGTATACCGACTGACCTTCTGGTTCCGGAGGTGCCAAAGATGACCAGGGCTGATCACGATCCACTGATGGTGACCCCGGCGGGTAAGCCGCGGGCCAGGTCCCTCATGTCCTTCGCCGGTCGGCCCGGGAAATGGAATGCCGTCACTGATGTCCCCGGCGTGGAGGTCGGCTACCAGACACTGGTCACGGGCGACGCGGTGCGTACCGGGGTGACCGCGATCCACCCTCGTGGGCGCGACGGCGCGAGCGACCCGGTCGCCGCCGGATTCCACTCCCAGAACGGAAACGGCGAAATGACCGGCGTGTCGTGGATCCGCGAATCCGGCACGTTCAGCGGACCGATCGCCATCACCAACACCCACGCGGTTGGGGTAGCGCATGCCGGCATCATCGCCTGGACCGTCCGGCACCACCCGCGGATGGCGAACGCGTGGCTGCTACCAGTGGCCGGGGAGACCTGGGACGGTTACCTCAACGACATCAACGGGCACCACGTCACAGAGGACATCGTCGTTGCCGCGTTGGAGGCCGCCACCCCCGGCCCGATCGAGGAAGGTTCGGTCGGCGGCGGCACCGGGATGAACTGCTACTCGTTCAAGGGTGGCTCGGGCACCGCCTCGAGGGTCGTTGACTACGGAGGCACGCAGTACACCGTCGGTGCCTTCTTACAAGCCAACTTCGGGGACCGGCACGAACTGAGCCTCGACGGGGTGCACCTGGGCGAACTGCTCGCCGATGACAACCCGATGGGGTCCTGGTCACCGGCGCCCGCAGGATCGGGTTCGTGCATCGCCGTGGTGGTCACCGACGCACCACTGCTCCCGCTGCAGTGTGCAGCGCTCGCGCGACGGGTAACACTCGGCCTGGCGCGCACGGGTACTGCGGGGTCGCACTTCTCCGGCGATCTCTTCCTCGCCTGCTCGGTGGCCAACCGGGGCGCAATCTCGCCCGGGCTCGACACCTTCAACGGCGCTTCGCCGGGCCGCTACGACCAGCTCCGGTTCATCCCATGGGGGCAGCTCGACCCGTTCTACGAGGCGGTCGTGCAAGCGAGCGAAGAAGCGGTCATCAATGCACTGGTCGCCAACGAGGAGATGATCGGACGAGACGCGCACCGCAGTCCCGCGCTCCCACGCGACAAGGTCGCCCGGATCCTGTCCGCACACCACGTGCCTGGTGGCTCGGTGTCCTGATCGGCAGGAGCGCGCCACATTGTGCACCCCGAGGTCGGCGCCGACCTTGCCGAGCAACCTGGCCGACACCGGCTCGGGCCAGGTGCATCGAAAGAACGACCGAAGCTCTTGACACCGTATTGCGACCCGCGGACACTTGCGCTGGGGCGCCACTACGTGCGCCTCCACTCCGCGGCTCCCCGAACCGAAATCGTCGGGCAGCCAACACCGCGCCGGCCCCACCGGGCGATCCGGCGAGTCTTTGACGCCCGCCCGGCACGTCCAAGTCAAGGAGGTCGGCATGGGCTTACTGCTTCGTGCCACTCGGGTCGGTGCAGTCGCGGTTTGCGGGCTGGCAATGGCAACATCGACCGGTGCGTTCGGCTCGTCGGAAGCCGCGGCCGCGGTCGCGGCTCCGTCCAAAGGATCGCCGCTTACCGCGATTCCCGGCAGCCTGCCGGTAACAACGGACACGAACACCGGGATTCACACCAGCTCGCGAATGTCGGTCGAGATCGCCCTCGCGCCCAATCACGCGGCTGAGATGAAGGCCCAGCTCGCGGCCGTCTACAACACCCGCAGCGGCCAGTATCAGCGCTGGCTCAGCAAGGGTGAGTTCACCGCGCGCTACGCACCGAGCAAGGCCAGGGAGGAGGCCGTCGCGGCGTACCTTCGCACCAGCGGCCTGACCGTGGTCAAGTCCAGCTCGCCGTTCCTGGTCCGCGCGACCGGGTCGAGCCGGCAGGTGTCCGCGGCGTTCCACACCACCCTGAGCAACTACGTGGACAAGCACTCGGTCCACTACTTCTCGAACTCCACCTCGGTGAAGATGCCGAGCACCCTAGCGGGCAGCGTGCTCGGGGTCATCGGACTGTCAAACACCGTGCGCGAACAGTCACAGCTCATGCGGGCCAAGACCGGCAAGGCTGCCAAGAGCGGCGAGGCGCCCAACTCGACGGCGCCACGCTCGAAGGTCAGCTGCGAGACGGGTTACCCGACGGCGACGACGCTGTTCAACAACGTGAACAACGGGGTCGGCTTCCCCTTCGGATACGGCGGCGGACCCGGCTGCAGCGGGTTGACACCCTCGCAGACGAACTCGATCTACGGAGCACCGCACGATGGTTCCCGAGCCAAGGGCGCCGGGGTCACGATGGCCGTCTTCGAGCTCTCCGCCTACCAGTCCTCCGACATCAACACGTGGGTTAAGAAGTTCTACGGAGCGAAGAAGGTCGCACCACTGGTCAACCGCACTGTCGACGGCGGTCCACTGAACCCGAGCTGCCCCGTTGGCGACACCTGTCCGCCGAAGTACAACGGCTACTCCGGCGACATCGAGGTTGACGCGGACATCGAGATGCAGCTCGCGGTCGCCCCCGACGCGAAGCGGCTCATGGTCTACAACGCTCCCAACGACTACACCGGTCAGACCGAGCTCGACGAATACGGACAGATCGCGGCAGACGACCGCGCCGCCGCGATCAGCTCGAGCTGGGCCGTGTGCGAAAACGATGCAGGGTCAGCGGTCGTCCAGGCCGAGAACACGATCTTCGAGCAGATGGCCCTACAGGGCCAGAGCATGTTCGGGGCCGAGGGCGACACCGGTGCCTTCTCGTGCATCCGCTCGGACGGCACGACCATCCCCAATGTGCTCGACCCACCGTCGCAACCATGGGTCACCAGCGTCGGCGGCACCTCCCTGGAGAGCGACAACCCCGGGACCAAGGCCAGGCCGTCCTACCCGAACGGGGTGGAGACGGTCTGGAACGTCGACAACCTGTGCAACACCAGCGCCAGCGAGGGCGGGCGGACCGGGTACTTCTGGTGCGGTGAGGAGGGCGCCGGTGGCGGCGGGTCCAGTCAGTTCTGGGGACGACCGTTCTACCAGCACGCTCCCGGCGTGAACAACCCCGGAACGACCTACGGCAACGGGACCACCCAGTGCTCGCTCGCATCCGCCGGCACGCCGTGCCGGGAGGATCCCGACATCTCCGCCAACGCCGACGAGTACACGCCCTACTCTGAGTACTGCACCGGCAACGCCGGCACGCCATACAGCGTCTGCGGAACCTTCAGCAGCAACCAACCGGTTCCGGGGTGGTTCGGCATCGGCGGAACCAGCCTGTCGTCGCCTCTGTGGTCGGCCATCGCCGCCGACAGAGATAGCTACCAGGGACACCGCACCGGGAACATCAACCCACTGCTGTACCTGGTCGACAACATCAATCCCAGCCGGTACTTCCACGACATCACGGGCGTCCGACAGTCCACCGACAACAACGGGTTGTTCCCGACCACCCGCGGATACGACATGGCGACCGGCATCGGGACACCGAAGATGACCCCGCTCATCACGGACGGTCGCTGGCGCTGACCGCAGACGCTCAGCCCGAAAGGACACCGCCCCTTCGGCTCACCCGGGTCGAGGGGGAGGGGTCCAACTGCTCAACCACGTCCATGACGAGTGCTAGATGATGACGCTGGTCAATCACTACGCCGCGATCCCACTCGATGGGATGCGTGCCGGAGGGATGCTCGCCGCCGAGGTTCCGGTTCCCATCGACGCCCCGGTCTCCGAGCGGATGCTCGGCCGACAGCCATGAGATCTGCCGCGGTCGTGCGAGGGTCTGGCGCCGAGGCTCTGTCTTCGCACAGCTACACCATGTGGCTCGTGTTGGACTCCTCGGACACCGGTGGGTCCGTCAGCATCCATCGAGTCCTCCTTCGCGAGGGAGCCGAGGGCGCCGCACTGGCACCTCACGACGACCGAGCTCGTCTACGTCCTGTCCGGCGCGGTCGACCTGCTGGCAGGAGACGAGGTGCTGCACGCGATAGAGGGCGACCCTGTCGTGGTGCCTCCGGGTGTTGACCATGCGTTCGGTGCTACCCCGGGCGCAGACGCCGAACTGCTGGTCGTCATCACGCCAGGCATCGAGCGCTTCAACTTCTTCCGCGCGGTCCACGAGGTGCTCACCGGAGAGGCGGACCAGTCGATGCTTGCCGGGTCCGACGAGGGGTACGACAATCACGCGGCGAGCGCACTCGCCACCGAGAGGTGGCGGGTAAGTCGACCCAGCAAGCCCTATTCGACACGAGGAGAACCCGTTCTGGACGGCTCTCCGGCAGGGCGGCCCGGATCTGTTTCTCGTCCACGATGTCGATGGTGGGCATTGGCTCTGCGGCCTGCGCGGTATGCGGTGCGGTCGCAGGTTGCGATTCTGCGTCGGACTGCCTTGGTGCTCGGGCCTGTTCGCTGGGCAGCTTCAGGATGCCGTACGTTGACATCGCTGCGGTGGGGCGCGATCCGAGGCCGAGCGGGTGGGTGTGAGCTGTTCGACGTGGACGTAGTTCCCCGCTGCCGGCAGCGTAGGGGAGTCTCTGGTGAAAACTCGGCCGTGAGTTGAGTGCGGACGATCTCGGGTATCGGGGCTCGCCCGGCTGAGATGAACGCCCAGTTCGCAGTCGTTTACGACACCCGCAGCAGCGAGCACTAGCGGTGCTCACCAAGAGCAGCACGTCCTTGAGCGCAAGAGCCCGTCGGGTCAACGGCTGGCCGAGCCGGTTTCGTCACCGTCGAGTTGGTGATGGGCCAGACCCGCGCGACGGACTTGTCGGTGCAACGCTCGCTGAAGAGGTGCTGGTGGAAGTGGGGTGCCTTGAAGTCTTCCCCGTCCATGCAGATGTCATTCATGGTCTGGTGCGCCTTGCGAGGGCGTCGACGACCGATGCCCGATAGAAGGTGACCCGTTGCCGACCACCCGTCGCAGGACGACAGCTCGTGGAGGAACCAGCCCGCCCTGGGGTCGAAACCAACCCCGAACCGTGGGTTCTCCCACTCCACGACCTTGCCACGAACGCTCAGCGCCGGACTCTCCGGCTGAGCGATAGCGATCGGGCGAAGTGACGCGCGAGCCGGGCCAGTCGTCGCCGGGTCGTCAAAGTTGTCTTTTCGGACTTCAGCTCGACTGGTCCTACCAGTAACCTGGACTGCGCAGTAGTTGATAGTCTGTGTTCGGTAGGGCTTGGCCCAAGCGGCATGACATGAGGCTGGCTGGACGTCTACAAGGACCAGGAAGGTTGGCGTAACGAGCGGACATGAACACTGATGTGGTGCTGGCTGCGATGTCGGCGGTCGAGATGAGGGAAGGTTTCGCTGACGGTTCGCTGTCTCCTGTCGAGGTGCATGACGCTGTCCAGGTGATCATCGAGGCTCGTGAGCCGGTCTTGAACGCGTTCTGGAGGCGAGATGCGGAAAGTTCTCGGACCCAGGCAAAGGCGAGTGAGAAACGCTGGACACAGGGTGAGCCTCTCGGGCCTATTGACGGTGTCCCGGTCACGCTCAAGGAGAACATCGCGCGTGCCGGGGTCCCGATGCCGTCGGGCACGGCCGGGGTCATACCAACGGTTCCAGAACGCGACTCTCCGATCACCGAGCGGGTTGTCCAATCCGGGGGAGTGGTCCTCGGGTCCACGGTGATGCCGGACTGGGGCATGCTGTCCTCGGGTGTATCCAGTCTCCACGGCATTACCCGTAGCCCGTGGGATCCATCGCTGACTACCGGCGGTTCAAGTGCGGGCGCGGGCGCCGCTGCTGCCGCCGGATATGGTCCGCTGCACGTCGGCACCGACATAGGCGGCTCGATCCGGTTGCCCGGGACGTGGCTTGGCCTGACCACACTCAAGCCAAGCCTGGGCCGGGTGCCGCTGGACTCCCCGTATCCTGGGCGGTCTGCTGGCCCTCTGTGCCGATCAGCCGACGACGTTGCCCTGCTGATGTCGATCATCGCCGGTTTCGACCCGCGCGACTGGACCGCACTGCCACCGGCCGACATTGCCTGGAATGATCTAAGGTTCGATCCACGTGGACTAAAGGTCGGACTGCAGGTGGACGCCGGATGCGGCCTGCCAGTCGACGACGAGGTCCGCGCGACGGTCGAGCATGCGGCGACCGTGTTCCGCGACGCGGGAGCCATGGTCGACCCGCTTGAGCCATTCATCTCCCCGACGATGCTGGACGAGCTCGACACGTTCTGGCGAGTGCGTTCCTGGCACGACTACCACCGGCTGAGTTCGGAACAGAAGCTGAAGGTCCTGCCGTTCATCGTGCAATGGGTTCATGGCGGCGCAGATGTTCCTGGCGCGCGGGTGCTCGAGTGCTACCAGACCATCATGACCATGCAGCACGCCACGGTCGCCGCCACTGAGCGATTCGACCTTGTCCTTTCGCCGGTGGCGCCAATGATGGCCTTCGCCGCGGAGTGGCCAATGCCGTTCGGCACTGCGGATCTGGGGATGGCACACATCGGCTTCACGGCGCCATACAACATGTCCGGGCAACCCGCAGCGTCGGTGAACGCCGGCTTCAGCCAGGACGGTCGCGCCATCGGCGTGCAGATCTCCGGGCGCCGGTTCGACGATCTCGGGGTCGTGCGGGCGGCTCGGTGGTTCGAGCACCACAGGCCCGAGGCTGCGAGGCCGAACTGGCCAATCCACAGCAGCGAGCAGGAGACGAACCGATGACCGACCGTGTGGAGTTCCAGCCCGTAAAGCCGGTGCGTCTCTACCAGCGGATCGTTGAGCAGGTTGAAGGAGCCATCGCTCGAGGCGAGCTGAACCCTGGCGAGCGTCTGCCCAGCGAGCGTGAGTTGGTGGCACAGTTCGGGGCGAGCCGGTCCACGGTGCGGGAGGCGTTGCGCGTGCTGGAGAGCACCGGGGTTGTGCGATCGCGACCTGGGGATCCGAATGGGCCCGAAGTGCTGCCGTTTTCGACGTCCACTCTTGCAAAGCAGCTCACCCGGTTGACGCAGGCACAAGAGGTGAGCCTGGCGGACTTGATCTCCTTTCGCATGGTGCTGGACAGCTCGGCGAACATGCTTGCTGCACGCCTACGCACAGACGATGAGCTTGCGGTCATGGAGTCGACGATCGCGAGAATGCGAGCGGCCATTGATGCGGGGTATGACGACTTCAGCGCGGCCGACGTTGCCTTCCACGATGCCGTCGCCCAGGCCAGCGGGAACATGTTGCTGCAGGTTTGCAACCACGTCGTGCGTGGCGCGGTCCTGTCGTTGATCTCCGACAAGATTGCTCACGCACGCAACAGCGCAGCCTTGATGAGCCAGTCGATGCGGCATCACGAAGAGGTTCTTGCTCTGATCCGGGATCGTGACAGTCAAGGTGCCGGACAAATATCACGACGCAATCTGTTCGACTACTACGCCAGTTATGTGCCAAAGGCAGAACGCGAGCCCTTGCGCGCACTTCTTCTCGAACCCGAAACTCCCAGTGGGGAGGTGCGATAGTCGCCCGATCTCAAGGGGCGGTCTACCGCAGAGTCGCCATCGGCCTGGAGAAGGTCTTCGGCACCGGCCCCTTCCTAGGAAAAGTGGCGTAGTGACCGCCCCCTCATACGCTGAGGAGCTCAACGACTCGTGTGCCGAACTCGACCGTGGTGAAAGCGGTTTGCCGATTGGTGAGTTCCAGCAGCGCAGCCTCGACCGCTCTTGAGGTGTGCGCGGCCGCCCGTCCGTGTCCGAGTTCGTCGAGCAGCATCGCCATCGACAAGATTGCGCCCGCGGGGTTGGCTATTCCTTGTCCCGCGATGTCGGGCGCGGACCCGTGAATGGGTTCGAAAAGGCTCGGCGCCGTGTTGTCGAGGTTCAAGTTTGCGCTGGGTGCGGTTCCCAGCCCGCCCTGGATCGCCGCGCCCAGGTCGGAGAGGATGTCCCCGAACAAGTTGTCGGTGACGATGACGTCGAAGTCTCGCGGTCTGTTGACCAGATGAAGGCACATGGCATCGGCGTGCTGGTACTCGGTCGTCACTTCTGGGTAGCCCGCCGCGACGGCGTTGAAAGTGTCGAGCCACAAGCGGCCCGCATCGATGAGAATATTCGTCTTGTGGCACAGCGTCAGCTGCTTCCGGCGGCGCTGCGCAAGGCCGAACGCGTATTCGACGCAGGCCCTGGTGCCCGCGCTGGTGGTGACGGAGGTGTGCACCGCGACGGCGTGAGAGGTGCCCTCGGCGGTGGTCGAGGATCCACCGGTGTAGAGACCCTCGGTGTTTTCTCTGACGATAACGAAATCGCAGTCTTCCGGGGTCAGCCCGACGATCGGGCTGATTGCCCCGGGCAGAAGTCGAATCGGGCGAACATTGACGGATTGCCTGAACCGTTGTCGGAGCTTGACGATGACGCCTCGCTCAAGCAGACCTGGGGTCACCCGCGGATCTCCGAGGGCGCCGAGCAGAATAGCTGTGGTCGAATCGAGCTGTGCAAGCATACTTTCGGGGAGCAGCTCTCCGGTGCTCAGATAGTGATTGGCGCCGAGGGGAACCTCGAGCACGTCCAGATTGAGCTCGAACCGCTCGCCGAGGGCATCAAGGACCTTCAACGCCTCTGCAATGACTTCCGGTCCGATCCCGTCGCCAGGGATGACGGCAACCGTCTTCGACACGATGTCAATCTCCTGCCTGTCACTCATGGATCTTCTATGGCTGCCGAACCCGAATAGAACATGCTGTGGTGTGACTTGCTCGGTCAGGCTGGCGGCGTGTAGCGACCATCTTGGGCAGTCCAGCCTCCATCGACGGTCAGAATGGAGCCAGTAACGAAGCTGCTTGCATCGCTGGCCAGGTAGACAACGGCACCGGCGAGTTCGGAGGGGCGGGCCCATCGACCCAGGGCGGACTTTTCGGAGTAGGCACGGTTCCACTCGGCGTTGGCGCGCAGCTGTTCGGTAAGTCTCGTTTCGACCACGCCGGGGCGTATCGCGTTGGCGCGAACATTCTGTGGACCGAGCTCGGAGGCAAGCGTGCGGATCAGCATCTCCAGCCCGGCCTTCGACGCGGCGTAGGCCCCCTGACCTGGCTCGACGGTCGTTGCACGGATCGACGAGAAGGCAACGATACTGCCGGCCCCCTGCTTCGCCATGAGCATCGCGGTGCCGCGCAAGACCCGGAACGCGGACACGAGGTTGAGTTCGATGACTCTTCGGAACTCCTCTTCCGTAAAGTCGGACAACCGCTTCCTGACGTTCATGGCCGGGGTGTAGACGAGCACGTCGATGCGACCGGCGGCGTCTAAGTAGTGGTCGACGGCGGCGGCGTCAAGGACGTCGACCGATGCAGTCGCACAGCGCCCGCCGAGCTCTTCGGCGAGAGTATCCAGTCCTTGCTTGTCCCAGTCGACCGCGACGACTGAGCCGCCGCATTCGACGAGCGCGTGCGTGCAGGCGCGCCCGATGCCGCCGGCGGCGCCGAAGATGGAGATCGACTTTCCCGTCAGGTCGAACATGCCCCGGTAGTCGATCTCAGATGATCCGGCGGTGGGTGGGGAAGTGGGAGGGTTGCTCATAGGTTGATCACCGCCATCTTGGTCACTGTCAGTTCTTCGATGGCGTAGCGCGGGCCCTCCCGGCCGATTCCAGAGTCTTTGACCCCGCCGTATGGCATTGCGTCGGATCGGAATCCTGGCACCTGGTTGACCACGACCCCGCCCACCTTCAGGTTCTGGAAGGCCAAGAAGGCGGTTCGTAGAGAGGATGTCCAGACGCTGGCGTGCAGCCCGTATCGCGAGTCGTTGGCGAGCTTCCAGGCGCTGTCGAGATCGTCCACCTTCCGCATCGCAACGACAGGCCCGAACACTTCTTCCCGCCAAATGAGGTCCTGGAGTGGCGGGTGTTCAAGGACGGTTGGAACCAGCCGGTCGGAAGCGCCGCCGGTGACGACGGCCGCGCCGTCGTTGATGGCTTCTGCCACCCATTCTTGGACTCGGCGGGTGGCGGTGTCGTCGATCAGCGTGCTGACCTGTGTGGCAGGCTCGCGAGGATCACCGACGACGACCTTTTCAGCGCGCTCTTGTACGAGGTTCACCATCTCGTCGTAGACGGGGGCTTCGACAATGACGCGCTGGACCGAGATACAGGCTTGGCCAGACGCGTAGTATCCGCCCGAAACGATCGCGTCGGCGGCTGCGGAAAGGTCCGCGTCGGAAGCGACGATCAGCGCCGTGTTGCTCCCCAGCTCAAGGAGGACCTTGCGCGGTGCTGCGGCGCGGGCGATGGCGTGCCCGACTGCCGCTGACCCCGTGAAGGACACGGCACCGACTCGGGAATCTGTGGTGAGGACCTCGCCGACGTCGGCGCCCCCGGTGACGAGCTGGCACAACGCCGGGGTTACACCTAAGTCATCCGCTACCCGGCGCACCAGGTCGACGAGCCACAAGGTCGCCAGGGGAGCCTGTGGCGCAGGTTTGCAGATGACAGGACAGCCTGCAGCGATAGCCGGGGCAATCTTGTGCATAGCGAGCAGGAACGGGTAGTTGAAACCGGCGATACCCACGACGACGCCGATAGGGAACCGTGAGTAGAACCCGAAAAGTCCATCGCCCGAGGGCAGAAGGTCAAGCGGAACGGTCTCCCCATGTATGCGTAGCGCTTCTTGCGCTGACAGCAGGCAGGTGAGCAAAGCCCGCTGCACCTCCGTGTGACAGTCTCGCCGTGGCTTCCCGGTCTCGAGGATGAGTAGTTCCTCCAGCGCGTCGCTGTGCTCCTGCACCATGCGGTGGACAGAAGTGAGCAGGTCATGGCGTACGCGCGATGGGATGGCGGCGACTTCGTCGGTGACTGCGACAGCGGAATCCAGCGCACTGCGCGCGAGGTCAGCGTCACCGATGGGCGCCTGCCCGACGAGTGACCCGTCATAGGGGAAGAGAACGTCCTCGTAGCCGGCGGGTTCGGCCCAGCCGGCCCCAATCGGGAGCTTGTTTGGAATGGTGAGATCCTTCGGAATCACGGTGGTTACCAACCTTGCTAGTCATCGAAGAAGAAGTTTCATCTGCGTGTTGACCCGAGAAGGAGGTCAATGGCCGCATGGCCCACCGGCCTGTCGTTGTCGTGAGGCATCCCTGCACATCCTTTAGTGCACTATCCGGCCGGTCGACGCTGATGGTTTCGGTTTCGGACGGATTCGGGGTGCGGCTGCCAGCAGCTCACGGGTGTAGGGGTGCTGTGGGTGTTCGTAGATGTCGCGGGCTAGCCCGGACTCGACCACTTCTCCCTGACGCATGACAATGATCCGGTTGCAGAGGTGCCGGACCACCGCCATGTCGTGGGAGATGAACAACAGCGTCAGGTTGAAATCGCGCACCAGACCTGTCAGCAAATTGAGGATCTGGGCGCGGACCGATACGTCCAAGGCGCTCACCGGCTCGTCGGCCATGAGAGTCTCCGGATGAGTGCCCAGAGCGCGGGCGATGGCGATGCGCTGCCGCTGCCCTCCCGAGAACTGGTGGGGGTAGCGCCGGGCGGCTGATGTTGGAAGCCCAACGGACTCCAGCAGCTCGGCTACCTGGGAATGCTCGTCGGTCACGAGTTTCAGGGACCGTAGTGGTTCGGCGATCAGGTCATGCACACGCATGCGAGGGTCGAGTGACGACATGGGGTCCTGGAATACCATCTGCACGTGCTGCCGGAAGTCACGCAGGTTGCGTTCCTTCAAGCCGCTGATGACCTGGTCTCGGTAGAGAACCTCGCCGCCTGATGGTGCGTCGAGTGCGAGCAGGATTCGGGCCAGAGTCGACTTCCCCGACCCTGATTCACCGACGATGCCAAGCGTGTCACCCTCATAGATGGACAGGTTGACATCACGCAAGGCGATCGTCTCGCCGCCGCTGCGGCTCTGGTACCGCTTGTGGAGGTTACGTGCCTCCAGGATCGGAGTCGGTGGGGACGCGTTGGTCATGATCAGGCCCCTACACGGCTGGCGGGGTCGCCAGCGTTCTCGGGAACTGGGTGCCAGCAGGCGACGACCTGGTCGCCGAGCGGCTCTAGAGGTGGCATGACAGCGCACTTTTCGTCGGCTCTGGGGCAGCGGTCGCGGAACGGGCATCCGGTGGGGAATTGTCCCGTCGCCGGGACGCTGCCTTCGATCATCGGCAGGGCGCCGGCAGGCGCCTTACTGTCTACAGTGACGGCGTTCGAGGTGGCCACGAGCGCGCTGGTGTACGGGTGGCGTGGATGGTCGAGTAGGGATTTGGTGCTGCCGGACTCAACGATGTGGCCGCCGTACATGGTTAAGATACGGTCGGACATTTCGCTGACCACCGCGAGGTCGTGCGTGATAAGCAGCAGCGCAGAGTTCTGCTCGGCGACCAGTTTCCGCATCAACTCCAGCATGCGGGACTGCACCGTCACGTCCAGAGCGGTGGTCGGTTCATCGGCGAGGATGACCGACGGCTCGCACGCGGTCGCCATCGCCAGCATGATGCGCTGGCGCTGCCCGCCCGACAACTGGTGTGGGTAGTGCCGCTCGTAGTGCACCGGGTCAGGAATGTCCACCCGTTCCATCAGCCCCCGCGCCTGCTCCCGGGCCGCCCGCTTGCCAAGGTTGCGGTGAACCCGGAGCACCTCGCCGATCTGCCTGCCGACTCGCATGGTCGGGTTCAACGCGGTCATCGGCTCCTGGAAGACCATCGAAAGCCCGTTGCCGCGAAGCTGGCAGCGGCGTTTCTCCGTGGTGCTCATCAGGTCCTGCCCCTCAAACAACACCTGCCCCTGCGCGGTGAGGCCTTTGCCGAGCAGACCCATGACCGCCAGAGCCGTCAGTGACTTGCCTGAGCCCGACTCACCGATCAGGCCGACACGTTCGCCTGCGCTCAGATCGAAGGAGACACCATGGACAAGGGGCAGGTCGCCCGCTCGAACGGATAGATCACGCACGGAAAGGACTGGCATGTCAGCGCTTCCGCCTCGGGTCGAAGACATCACCGAGGCCGTCGCCAAGAAGATTGGATCCAAGGACGGTCAGGAAGATGGCCACTCCAGGCCATACCGAGAGCATGACGTCCTTGTTGAGGTAGTTCTGGCTGTCCTGAAGCATGTTGCCCCACGATGCTGTCGGCGGATTCGTCCCGAGGCCAAGGTAATCCAGTGCGGCCTCGGCAAGAATCGCCAGGGAAAACAGCAGTGTCATCTGGATGATGATGGTTGCGCTGATGTTCGGCAGTACGTGCCTGCGCATGATCGCCAGCGGCCTGCGACCGTAGGATCGCGCGGCGAGGATGTACTCCGAGCTGAGGACGAGGAGTGCGTTGCTTCGGGTGACCCGGATGAACACCGGTGTGTAGGCGATGCCGATCGCGATCATGGCTGTGGTCGTCGATGCCCCTATCGCCGCCGACAGTGTGATTGCGGCGAGCAGGGCCGGGAATGCGTAGATCAGGTCCGCCAGACGCAGTACAGCCTCGCCGGGGGCGCCACCGCGCCACGCTGCGTAGAGTCCGGCAGGAATGCCGATGAGGGCGGCGATGAAAACCGCAAGGGCGCCTGCGTACACCGTGATCTGTGCACTGCTCATCACGCGGCTGAGGACGTCGCGCCCGTACTGGTCGGTCCCCAGAAGGTGGCTGCTGCTCATGCCGCTGAGGTTGTGCGCCGGGTCGACGGCCAGCGGTGGGTACGGTGTCCAGACCAGTGAGATCAGCGCGGTCACGAACACCAGAAGGACGAGGATCAGACCGATCAATGCACTGGGGCTTGCCGCCCAACGACGCCGCAGCGACTGATCATCGGCACGGCCGAGGGAGACGCCTTCGGGTTCAAGAGTCAGGGCCACTGCACCTTCGCTCATACGCGTGACATCACTCTCGGGTCAAGGACACGGTAAGACAGGTCGACCAACATGTTGATGATCAGCACGGCTGCAGCCACGATCATTACGATGTCGCGGACCATCAGCAGGTCGCGATTGGCCACCGACTGGAGAAGCAGCTGGCCCAGTCCCGGCAGCGTGAAGACGTTCTCCACGACGATTGCGCCGATGATCAGGCCGGTCAGCTCAAGACCGACCACCGTGACGATCGGAATCAGCGCATTGCGCAGACCGTGGCGTCGCAGGGCTTGCCCGGGAGTCAGGCCTTTCGCCCGCGCCGTTCGAAGGTAGTCCGACTGGAGAACTTCCGAGATCGAGGCGCGAACATATCGGCTGATGATCGCGCCTTCGACGAGACCAAGTGTTACTGCCGGAAGAATGAGAGATTCGATGGCTTGGCCGGGATTCGACCAGCCTGGAAACCCACTGGCGGGCAGCAGATGAAGCTTGACCGGGAAGATGATGATCAACAGGATGCCGCCGACGAAGGTAGGGATCGCGATGCCTACTTGGCTTGCCGCGCCGACCAGAGCGCCGCTGCGTTGGCCGCTGCGCAGCGCACCGATGATGCCCGCGGGGAACGCAATCGCCAGGCCGATCAACATCCCGAACAGCACCAACGGTCCCGTGACCCGCAGCGCTTGTGTGATCTGTTCGCCGATCTGCTGCTGGGAGATGTACGAGGTGCCCAGATTCCCCGTGACAAGTTGCTGTAGCCAGTTGCCGTACTGCTGCCACAACGGTTTGTCCAGGCCCAACTGCTGGTTCAATGCCCTGACAGAATCGGGCGTTGCCTGTGTACCAAGGATGACCTGTGCTGTTGAGCCCGGTAAGACCGCCAGGATCGCAAAGACGATCAAGGTGGATGCAAACAGGGAAGCGATGACGATCGCCAGTCGCCGCGCGGTAAAGCGAATCATGGCGCTGCCGCTACTTTGCGTAGCCCTGCGCCGCGAGGTTGGCGGGGAGTTGCCCACCCAAGGAGACGTGCGAGAGGTCGAACGACTCGGTGATACCGCTTCCGGGTAGGCCGACGACGTTCTTGTTTGCGACGGTGATCTGGTCTGGATTGTAGAGCCAGTCGTTAACGGCATCGGAGGTGATTGTCGTCAGGATCTTCTGATAGCCGGCGAGTTCCGCTGAGCTGGAGGTCTCGGAGTTGGCTTTGGCGAGCATGCTGTTCACCTGCGAAGTCTTGGCGTACTTCCAATAGTAGGTCGGGTTGGTGTAGTTCGCGAGATCTCGAGCCTCGACGTGGTTGATGATGGTCAGGTCATAGTTGGTGTTGGTGAAGACCTGACTGAGCCACAGTGGCCACTGGACGTTCTTGATTGTCGCGTTGATGCCTACGGCCTTGAGCTCCGCGACAAGCAGCGGTCCTGCGGTCGTCGCGTATCCGTAGGGAGGCAGAGTCAAGGTCACGGAGAAGCCGTTGGGGTAACCTGCCTGCGCGAGCAGTTGCTTTGCCTTGCCCGGGTTGTAGGGGTAGGTGTTGGCGTAACTCGTGCTGTACCAGGGATCCGGTGGGACCGTGTCCGTGCCGATCACGGTCCCGTAGCCCGCGCCCACAGTTTCGAGAATGGCTCGCCTGTTCGTCGCGTAGATGATGGCCTGCCGCACCTTGACCTTCGCCAGGGGTCCTCGCGTGTTGTTGATACTCATCTGAATCTTGCCGTTGGTGGGGCCGGAGATGATTTTATACGCCGGGTTTCCCTTGAACTGGGAGGCTTCGCTCGGGTTTCCGGCGGCAAGGTTGTCGATGGCTTGGACCTGCCCGCTCTTCAGCGCACTACCGGCGGCGTTGGTGTTGGAGAAGTACCGGAACACGACTGTCGCGACCCCCGGTTTCCCGTCCCAATAGCTGTTGTTGCGATGAAGCGTCACGCTGTAGTTCGCCACGAACGCACCAAACTCATACGGGCCGGTCCCATTGGGCTTTTTTGCTATCTGGCCTACTGTCTTCGGATCGAGGATGACGCCGTTGCTGTACGCGGCCATGTCGTACAGGAACTGATTGTTCGACTCGGACAAAGTCACGGTCACTTGGTTCCCGCTCGCACGGACGCCGGTGATGTCAGAGAATAGATCCTTGTACGGATAGTTCGACTTCGGAGCGATGACGCGCTTCAGGCTGAACACGACGTCCTGCGGTGTCATCGGGTCCCCGTTCGCGAATTTCACTCCCTTCCGCACGTCAAAGGTATAGGTCTTGCCATCCTTCGAGACGCTGTACTTGCTGGCGAGTACCGGAACGACATCACCCTTGGGGTCAAGCTGGACGAGATGCTGATAAACGTTGTAATCAAAGACTTCGTCGATCGCCGCCGCCGGGTTTGATGTCAGGTCCAACGTCGGCGGGGCAACCAAGGATGCCACCTGGAATGTTCCGTTCGAACTGGTCGCGCCTGACGCGGAGCTGCCACCTCTTGTCGTAGATCCTCCAGAGGAACACCCGGTGATCACCATTGCAGCACCCACACCAACGATTGCCAATGACATAGTCCGGCGACGCACCATCGCGAGATCCTTCCGCGTTCTTCGGTAGATGCCAGGAGGAAAGCGCCGCATACAAGCACCCGCACCCAGCAGCCGACTGATTATCTAGCAAGCGTCCTACGTCAGGCGGTCTACTGTCAAGCACCAGATTACTGGTTGGACCAGTGGCCTTCATGCCCACCTGACCTAGTCAGGACTCAGAAGCTCGATGGTCCGCGACGACCGGGTCGCTGCCAACATCGTCTGGACCTTCGTAGGCAAGCTGCGGTCGGTAGCTCCCGGTGGGAACCCTCAGCCAGGGGACCAGAGCGGCGGCGTACCCGAGTGCCACGGTCAGGGGCTACCGGCTGCTGAGGTTCCTCCTGATCAGCACAGCTCCAGCGTGCTGCCCGATCTGGCCTCCTTCGTTACCGATGAGGTGCCGCCCGCGGCAGTCCTGCACAGATCGGGTGCCGTGGTCGTTAGCTCCGCATTCCCGTCGTTGCTCTTGGGGCACGTGTTGGAGGGTTTGCGCGTTCTGTGGTGCAAACAAACGGGTGGCTCGCGGCTTGGTGCCCATCATGGTGATGTGGCCGAGCCCGGGTGCTCGGCGCGCGGCGTGCGTTCCTATAACCGTTCAGAGTCGATTCAGGGTGCTGGGGTCAGCCATTCGGGACTGGTCCGGGCTGGGGTCCGATCGGAGTGGGATGTCGAGGTTGCCGACCGAGGCGACGGGGAGCAGCAGCCCGCGCGGCGCGGGCTGGGGGAGTTGCGGTGGCCGGACCCAGGTGTGGGGGAATCGAAGATCAACGGTCCCTCCGGTGAATATCGTGTGCTTGAGTGTGATTCGACCGTCGGTGAGGTCCGTGCCGTAGAAGCGGATCGTCGAACCGAGCGCGAGGGTCGCACCGTGGAAAGCAATCCGAGTCCCGGTGAGCCTGGCCTGGTTGAAGGAGATGATGCCGTCGGCGGCGAGGCGGATGCCGTGGAAGGATATGGTCCCGCCGATGAGGTTGGCGCGGCCGAAGGAGACCCGGCTACCGGTGAAGCCGGCATTGCGGAACGACAGCAGACCATCGGACAGACTCGCCTGATCGAAGGAGACCTGGCCGCCGGCGAAGGTGGCCTGGTCGAAGGAGACCAGTCCGTCGGTGACTTGCGCGTGATGGAAGGAGACCTGGCCGCCGGCGAAGGTGGCCTGGTCGAAGGAGACCAGCGCGCCACCGAACTGCGCCTGCTGGAACGAGACCCGGCCGCCGGCGAAGGTGGCCTGGTCGAAGGAGACCTGCCCGCCGGTGAACCTGCTGCGGCGAAAGGACGCGGATGCGTCGACGAACCTGGCGTGATCGAAGAAGACTCTGGCGCCGGCGAGCTTTGCCTGATCGAAGGAGACCGGTCCGTCAGCGAACGTCGCGTTGTTGAAGTAGACCTGCCCGCCGGTGAACCTGGCCTGTCGGAAGGAGACCAGCCCGCCGGTGAACGTCGCGCCGCGGAAGGAGACCATGCCGCCGCCGAACTCGGCGGCGCGGAAACTGCCACCGTCGAATACCGCGCCCGTGAAGTCGAAGTCGTAGCCGGCCCAGCTGACCGCGGCATGCCGCAGCAGATGACCTCTGATGACGGAGATGATGGCGAGTCTGACATCGCGTTCCTGAAGTTGCTCGGGGTCGGACCGCTCGTTGGCCGCGGGGCTCCTCTCGGCACTCGATGCAGCACCTGCTGCCAACTGGTCGGCATGAGCCGGCCGGTAGGGTTCCCGAAGGTAGGCGCACAACGCGTCGATGCACTGTTGCCGTTTGAAGTCATTGTTGGTCTGGTCCGCCAGGGTCGCCATGGCTTGCACGCCGGCGATACGGACCGCCGCGGGCGTGCCCTCGAGCTGGGCGGTGGCCGCCGCGGACTGCGCGGTGAACCGAGAGGTCTCGATCGCCCGCCAGTGGTGGTAGGCCAGGGCCGCGGCCACCAGGCCACCCATTCCGACGGCAATGGGCAGGTTGATCTTCACCAGGTCCAGAGGTGCGGTATGAGCGCGGTAGCTGAAGGCGCCGCGCGCCGTGAGCAGGTCACTGATCCCGATCCATGCGCCGCCCACAGTGGCGAGCCCGAGGGCTACACCGGTGACGGCGAGGCCGCACAGCAGCCACACCCGCTCCAACCGCGGCCACTCGGAAACTCTGGCGTCAAGTCCTGGCGAGCTAAAAGGCATTAGATCACGCTTCTCGTGCTTAGTTATTCGTTCAATTATGTTGATGTCAAGTATCTTTATATCAATATAGTTAACGTTCAACGTTACGGATTCATTCCACTGGAGCCTTCCTCGGTCTTCGCCGTTACCCGCTGCTAGCGGCGTTCGTGGCGGTTGGTCCAGCCCGGTCGTGCGACGCGTAGGTGCAGCATTCGCTCGGACTCACTTGCCTCACGCACATCGCGCACCCGTCCCTCGAGCAGCATTGTCAGTGACACGAGCCCGACCAGTCGAGTGGGGTCGTGCCGGTCCACCACGGGCATCTTGTCGATCTCGTTCGCTGCCATGGCGTTTGCTGTCTCCCGCAGTGTCTGGTCGGCGTGTGTGACGATCGGGGCGGTAAGGCACAGCTCCTTGACGGCCCTGGTGCTGCGGTGTTCGTGCACCGCGGTCTCGAGTTGTGTGCGGGTGACCACTCCCACGAGCGTGTCTACACCCTGCACGACGGGGTAGAGCATCTGGCGCCGCGTCTCCACCTTGTCCGGGTCGGTCCCGGAGATCTCCGCCAGCGCGTCCTCGGCGCTGAGATCGCCTTCATAGCTCAGAATATCGCGCGACATGACCTCGCCGACGAAGTAGATCTCCAACGGGTCCACGTCGTACTCGCGGGTCAGGTGATATCCGCGGCGGGCTATCTTCTCGGTGAGCACGGAGCGTTTCAGCAGCAGCGCTGAGATGGCGAACGCGGTTGATGCCCCGATGATCATCGGCAGGATCGCATCGAACCGGCCGGTCAGCTCAAGCGCAAAGATCACGCCGGTGAACGGTGATCGCATGACCCCACCGAGGACAGCGGCCAGCGCGACGAGTGCCCAGAATCCCGTCCCCACCTGCGGGAAGATCTGCGCCTCCAGAACACCGAGGGCGCCGCCGATCATGAACATCGGCGCGAGGATGCCGCCCGAGGTGCCAGATCCCAGCGACAGCGACCAGATCAGCGTCTTGACGATCAGGATGCCGATCGCGAGGTTGATCGTGATGCTCCCGTCGAGCTCCTCACCGATGATGTTGTAGCCCACGCCCAGCGCCTGCGGGACGATCAGACCACCGATGCCGATGACGATCCCGCCGATGGCAGGCCACCACATCCAGTGCACCGGCAGCCTGCGGAACCCGTCCTCCGCGGCATACACCAGAATGGTCGCGACAATCGCGAGGAGCCCGGCGACAATCCCGGTGACAACGCACAGGAGCTCGGCCAGGGGTGTGAGGTGCAGCGTGCCGTGCACAGGGAACAGGACTCCGGAGCCGAGCAGTGGGTGGCGAACCACCGTCGCGACGCACACCGCCGCTGCCACCGGCACGTAGCTGCGCGGTCGCCACTCGAAGAGCAGCAACTCGACGGCAAGCATGACGGCAGCGAACGGCGTGTTGAACGTTGCGGCCATACCGGCTGCCGAACCGGCCACGAGAAGCGTCTTGCGCTCGTCGGCGGTCAGCCGCAGCAGCTGCGCGAAGAGGGAGCCGATCGCACCACCGGTCATGATGATCGGTCCCTCGGCACCGAACGGGCCACCCGTGCCGATCGCGATCGCCGACGAGATCGGCTTGAGCACCGCGACTCGCGGCTCGATCTTGCTGCCGCCCAGCAGGATTGCCTCGATCGCCTCGGGCATCCCGTGGCCGCGGATCTTCTCGGACCCGTAACGTGCCATGTATCCGATCACCAGGCCGCCGATGATCGGCGCCAGCAGGATGATGTACCAGTGGTCGTGGCCACCTCCGGGCGCCACGAGCTTGGTGTCGACGCGCTGGTAGAAGATCACGTTGGTGATCAGCCCGATCAGGCGCAGGAGCGCCCAGGCGACCACCGCGCTCATGGCCCCGACGGGGAGCGCCAGCGCGGTGATGATCACCAATCGTGGTGATGTCCTGAAGTCGCCGAGGTGGTGGACATCGCGGGGGACGTCGTTCGGCGCGATGGGCTGGGTCGTGCTCAACGGGTCACTCGCAGTCCCTCTCGTCCTATATCGTGACACGATTATATCGCTATACGAGATATTATGAGGTCAGTCAGCACAGAAGGGCCTCATCCGTGACCTCGCGCCCGCATCTCACCGACGCCGACTATGCACGCCTGCTCCGGCTGCGCACGCAGCTGCGAAAGTTCGAGCACTGGAGCGCACAACAGGCCGCGGCGATGGATCTGACCGCCAGCCAACACCAGCTCCTGCTAGCCATCCGCGGCCACGGCGGCTCGAAGGGCCCGACGATCGGTGAGGTGGCCGCTGACCTGCTGGTGGCGCACAACACCGCAGTCGGGCTGGTCGACCGCACCCAAGAGCTTGGGTTGATCGACCGCGAACGCGACCCCAGTGACCACCGGGTCGTGCGACTGGCGCTGAGTGCTGTTGGTCGCGAGAAGCTGAACGCACTGTCCGCTGAACACGTCGAGGAACTGGCACGTCTCGCCGCCGTGGTGGACAAACTGGTCCGGAATTAACGACGTCGGCACGGACCTTGCCGCTCTAGGCTTGGACGTGTGGTCCGACGGGTCTGGCGGTGAGAAGCACTTGCCGGTCAGGCCGAGAGAAGGCGTGATGAGCATCGACTTTACGCATGTCAGTTTTGGCCAGCGAGTCGTCTTTCGCACCGGGGGAGCCGCGTACGCAGTCGGCCAGGAGGTTGAACGCACGGGCGCAACACGGGTGCTCGCCATCTCCGGCACGTCAGCGCGTACGTCGGCCGAGGAGGTTCTGGCCGAGGTGCCGGTGGCGGCCTGGTTCGACGATGTGGTCCAGCATGTGCCGGTCGAGGTCGCCGAGCGGGCGAGGGAGGTGGCGCGCAGGTGCGCCGCTGATCTGATCGTCAGTGTCGGTGGCGGCTCGACGACCGGGCTGGCGAAGGCGGTCGCCCTGACCACCGGGCTGCCAATCGTCGCAGTGCCCACCACGTATGCGGGCTCCGAAGCAACCAACGTGTGGGGGATGACCGAGGGCCGCACGAAGCGCACTGGAACGGATGGCTCGGTGCTACCGGCGACCGTCGTGTATGACGCAGCACTGACCACATCGTTGCCCACACAGCTGTCGATCTCGTCTGGGCTGAATGCACTGGCGCACTGCGTCGACTCGCTCTGGGCACCCCGGACCGACCCGATCAATCAGGCCCTGGCGCTCGAGGGAGCACGCGCCCTCGCGGACGCGCTGCCCCGGATCGCCGCCGACGGTCACGACCTGACTGGGCGAGAGGGCGCCCTGTACGGGTGCTACCTGGCCGCTGCGGCATTCGCCTCGGCGGGTTCAGGGCTGCACCACAAGATCTGCCACGTGCTCGGCGGGACGTTCAACCTTCCGCATGCAGAGACTCACGCCATTGTGCTGCCCTACGTCCTGGCATTCAACGCACCGGCCGTGCCTGAGCTCACCGGAAGGCTGGCAACGGCGCTCGGAGGCCCCGGGTCCGCCGTGCAGGCCCTCGAGACTTTGCGAACGTCGATCGGCCCGCCGCGCAGACTCGCCGATGTAGGTCTCACCGAGGCGGACATTCCCGAGGCCGCTGCCCGTTCGCTCGCCGCAGCGCCGGACGACAATCCGGTACGCGTGACCAAGGAGGGGCTGACGGACCTGCTGACCCGGGCTCTGCGTGGCGAGAGCCCACAGGGCGGCATACGACCGCACATCGTCTCTCTCGACCAGGCCTCCCGTGAGGAGGCGATCGTCCAGGAGGCCGTCAACAGCTTCGACCGCACGCCGTCACCACGCCTCAGGACGCTGATGCAGGCGCTTGTGCGGCACTCACACGCGTATCTTCGCGAGGTGCGGCTGACTCAGACGGAGTGGGACGCGGCCATCCGGTTCATGACCGACGCCGGTCACCTCACTGACGACCGTCGCCAGGAGTTCATCCTTCTCTCCGACGTGCTCGGGCTCTCGATGCAGACCATCGCCGTTGGCAACGAGGCGTATGCGGACGCCACCGAGGCGTCCGTGTTCGGACCGTTCTTCGTCGATGACGCGCCGCAGATCGAGCAGGGCGGAGACATTGCCGGCGGCGCATCGGGTATGCCCTGCTGGGTGGAGGGCTCGGTGCGAGGCACGGACGGCAACCCGATCCGCGGCGCCCGCATCGAGGTGTGGCAGGCGGACGATCAGGGTCTCTACGATGTGCAACACGATGATGGTCGCATCTACGGCCGGGCCCATCTCTTCAGCGATGACCACGGCGGGTTCCGGTTCTGGGCGCTGCAGCCCACGCCGTACCCCATCCCGCACGACGGTCCGGTGGGAGCGATGCTCGAGTCAGCCGGCCGTTCGCCCTACCGGGCCGCGCACCTGCACTTCATGGTGTCCGCGCCCGGCTACCGGACCCTTGTGACGCACATCTTCGTCGAGGGTGACCCGCAGCTGGAGATCGGTGACTCGGTATTCGGGGTGAAAGAGTCATTGATCAAGCGATTCGAGCGTCAGCCGGTGGGCAGTGCAACACCGGACGGCCGAACCTTGGATGGACGGGAGTGGTCGCGCACCACGTTCGACATCGTCCTTGCCCCAGGAGACGTGTAGGCACGGTCCTTCTTGCCGGGTATCTGGCGTTCCTCGCCGTTCCCGGCCGGAACGTGCGACGATTGTTGTCTGCCTGTCGGTGCTACCGGTGGAGGGGTCATGCCGAAGCGACTCGTTGTGTGCTGCGACGGCACGTGGAACACACCCGATCAGACCAGCCAAGGGCAGTCGAGCCCCACGAACGTAACGAAGGTCGCGCTGTCGGTGGCCGCCAGCGCGGCCGACGGCACCGTGCAGCGCCTGTACTACCACCCGGGTGTTGGGGTAAACCGGCGGACTCGGCTGCGGGGCGGGGTGTTCGGTGTGGGGTTGTCCGCCAACATCATCGACGCCTATCGGTTCCTCGTCCACGAGTACGAGCCGGGTGACGAACTGTTCTTCTTCGGCTTCAGCCGTGGCGCGTTCACCGCGCGCAGTCTGGTCGGGCTCGTGCGCAACAGCGGCATCCTGCGCGTCAAGAACGCCGGTCGGGTCGACGAGGCGTATACGTTGTATCGGGACCGCCGCGCGCATCCGCGTGGCGTCGCGGCAACGCTGTTCCGCCGCTCCTACGCTCATGAGCCCCGGATCCGGTTCGTCGGGGTGTGGGACACCGTCGGCGCGCTGGGTATTCCCGACACCGGTCTGGGTCTGCCCCGACTGGTCAACCGCCGCTGGCAGTTCCACGACACCACGCTGACCAGCCAGGTCGATGCCGCCTTCCAGGCTCTTGCCATCGATGAGACGCGTCGCCCATTCGAGCCCACGCTGTGGCAGACGCCACCGCATCCGGCCGATCAGGTTCTGGAGCAGGTGTGGTTCAGTGGCGTCCACTGCGACGTCGGTGGCGGCTACTCCGACACGTCCCAGTCCGACATCGCGCTGGCATGGCTAGCCGGCAAGGCCGCCGGGTGCGGTCTCGCATTCACCGCGGACGTTTTTACCGCGAGCGAACCCGGCCGGGCACGTCCTGACGAGAGTGCGTTCGCGATGTGTCCCGACCCGGTCGGTGCGATCCATCAGTCCCGCACCCGCTGGTATCGGCTCGTCCGGCCGTACCGACGTCCGATCGGCCAGGCCGACACCGATCACGAAGCGGTGGCGTCCACTGCGATAGCGCGCCGAGACGGCGACGCCGTCTATCGGCCGGTCAACCTGCACGCCTACCTCGACGGTCCGCGACCCAGGATCGCTGAGGTGCGGACCGGCGGCGGCGATGCTCACCGACCGGACCGGAGGCCACGCAGCGCAGCCAGAAGGCAGCCAAGCGATGACGGCTGAGCGGGAGGGTCATGCCGACGGCCTCCCGGTGGCCGAGCAGTGGTACGACTCCCGCGTAGTCGGCGAAGGTCTCACCGTGATCTGGGAGCCACACGTCCTCCCGCTCCTCCGAGCGAACATCTGGCATCTGCACACCCCCGGCTTCAACTTGGTCATCGACTCCGGGCTCGGTGTCGCATCGCTGCGGGGCTGTTTGCCTCACCTGTTCGAGGGCGACTGCGCGGTGGTCGTGACCCATGCTCATCTGGACCACATGGGCTCGGCTCACGAGTTCGAGCAGTGCTGGGCACACTCGGCCGAACCACTCGGCGCGCCACACCTCGGGGCCCTGCGCCGAGGTCCGTTGAGCGAGGCGCTCGGCTTGGAGCTCGACGGCTCGCCGGACGAGCTGCTGATCGACGCACGACCCCACGCCGAATACGACCCGAGCGCGTACAAGCTATCGCCGGCACGAGTGACCAGACAGCTGCACGACGGAGATCTGATCGAACTGCCGGGCCGCACGCTGACCGTGCTTCATCTACCCGGTCACACGGCCGGCAGCATCGCCCTGTATGAGCAGGAGGCGCGTTCGCTGTTCTCCGGCGATGTCGTCTACGACCTCGAACCTGGCGAGCAGCTGCTCGATGAGATGCACGGTTCGGAAGTGGACTCCTACATCGCATCAATGCAGCGGCTGGCCACGCTCCCTGTCGACATGGTCTACCCCGGCCATGGCCATAGCTTCGACGGCACGCGGTTGCGGGAACTCGCACGCGACTACGTCACCTCACGCACCGGCGGGAAGATCTAGTTACTGCTCTGATCACGGCGGCCCTCATCGGGTGCCCAGAGCGCGAAGGACTGTGAGCGTCAGGGTCCGGGCGACCTCGACGACATCCTTGAGCGCGACCTGTTCCCGCGGGCTGTGCGCGGTCCGCACATCTCCCGGTCCGTAGTGCAGAGTCGGCACGCCGGCCGCAGCGTAGATCCGCAGATCGCTGCCGTACGGCGCGCCTCGCTCCCTCATCGGCGACCTGCCGACGAGCTCATGGTGGCAGCCCCGGACCAGATCGCGCAGCGGGTGGTCAGCCTGGAGGCGGCCGCTGGCGAACTGACCACCGGACCAGCTGACGGTCGCGGGATGGTCCCGCAGCCATGGGTCCTGCTGGCATGCTTCGGCAACGCACCGCTCGAACTGGTCGCGGGCGGTTGCCAGGTCCTCGTCGAGTGCCACCCCCAGTCGACCCTCGGCGACAAGCAGATCTGGCACGCTGCTGGCCCAGTCGCCTGCTCGAATCATGCCCACCGATAGGCAGTAGGCCGTGGGGTACTCCGCCATCAACGGGTCGACCTGAGCGTTTCGCCGGCGCTCCAGATCCGTCAGCGCACGGTGGATGGGCAGGTAGGCATCCACGGCGCTGGTGCCGGCATAGCGCGTGCTGCCGTGCGTCGCGCTTCCCGGCACGCGGATCGAGAACGTCAGTGCTCCGGCGTTGGCAGTGGTCAGAGTGCCGCTGGTCGGCTCCGTGATGATGCACGCATCGGCGAGGTGGCCACGACGCATCGTGCCGAATGCCCCGAGTCCGCCGTCTTCCTCGCTGACTACGCAGTGCATCGACAGGCGGCCGCCCAGACGGATCCCGCTGGCCCGGATGGCCGACATCGCAGCGAGATTGGCGACCAGGCCTGCTTTCATGTCGCACGTACCGCGTCCGTAGACAATGGCGGCCGCGTCAACCCGAGGCTCGAACGGTCCGGTGACCCACTGGCTCAGGTCCCCGGGCGGCACGACGTCCACGTGTCCCTGCAGGATCAGGCTTGGTCCGTCCGCCGCCCCCGGCAGGTCGGCCACCAGGCCCCAGGCCTCGTCACGCGCGGCCTCTGTGCCGGGGAAGTCGGGGTCGAGGGCGAGCTTGTCGAGGTCCATGCTCCACAGGTCGACGTCGAGCCCGAGCCGCTGGAGGCGGGCTGCCAGCAGGTGTTGCAGGTCCGACTCGGCACCGGACCCGGTGATGCTGGGGATCGCCAACAGCTCCAGCAACAGCCGGCCGATCGCGGCCTCGTCGATGCAGGCCAGCGCGGCGGCTTCGGCGCCGGACAGGTCAGTCATGGCTGTGTTTTCGGCCCTCGACCGGACCTCCCACGGCCTCCTCCAGGACCTGGGCGAACTGTCGCCGTGCATGACGCAGGTGGGTGGACATGGCCGCTTCGGCGTCCGCGGGCCTGCGCTCACTGATCGCCTGCGCGATCGGTAGGTGCTCGCGCCCGAAGCCTTCGAACTGCTCTAGGTCGTCGCCGTCGGTGCGCGCACCGAACGACATCCACAAGGTGTTGAGCTCGCGGAACATCCCCTGGCGGGCTTGGCCGATCGTCTGCTCCAGCAACTCGAAGCGCGCCATGCGCGCGATGAGCAGATGGAATCCGGAATCGATCTGGTGATATGCAGCCAGGTCTCGCGGTTGTTCGGCGACCAGTTTCATCAGCGTCGTCCGCTCCGCTGCGGAAGCTCGACCGGCGGCCCAGCGAGCTGCCAGGGGCTCCAGCGCCAGCCGAAAGCTGTAGCAATCCTCGATCGACTGCCGCCATGACGTCGCGATCCCGTGGCGCCGCAGCGCACTCTCGGGTGACAGCTTCACGAAGCTGCCGCCATTGCGACCTCGCTCCGTCCAGATCAGTCCCTCATCGGCCAGGGTCCGCACGGCCTTGCGCACCGTGTTGCGGCTGACGCCCAGGCCCAGAGCCAGCTCCCGCTCCGTCGGAAGCCGTCCGCCCGACGGCAGTCCGCCCAGCATGATCCGTTTGCGCAGCGCTTCGGCGAGCAGGTCGTGGGTGGCCTGAACCTCCAGGTTGAGGTCGATGGCCTCGCTCACGAGGCTCTCCACAGCGGCTGGGTCAAGCAGGTAGGTCCGCCGTCTCCCTTGACGCTCAACTCCGACCCCGCGAACTCGTGCACCTCGCAGCCCCGCGCTCGAAGTGCCGAGACGACCTGTGGATTCCCCTCTGCGATCACCAGTACTCGGGGCCGGACGGCCAGAATGTTGGCGCCCTGAGTGGCGAACTCGGCGGCACTGACCCTGACCCGCTCGTAGCCGCGAGAGTCGAGGAACTGCAACAGGCGCACCGGTGCCAGGGGCTCATACACAGCGGCGAGATCATCGGCCACGGGAGAGACGACCGACATCAGGTGAAGCACCGCGTCCGGGCCCTCGAAGTGGGGCAGGTCGAAGGCGACAACCTCCACGTCGTGCGACTCGAGAAGCCGCCGGACTCGTTCGACCCCAGCCGCGTTCGTGCGATAACCGTGCCCCATGGCCAGGGTGTGGTCGTCGAACCAGACCTTGTCCCCACCATCGGCGAACTCGCCACCGGTGAGGGACCCCAGGATCGGGACCCCCAGTCGATCGAGATCATGGGCGACCTGCTCCGGTTCGGGCCCGCGAACCGGCTTGTGCATCTGCAGCAGGATCGCACCGAAGGGCGTCATGATGACCGGGTCGTGCGTGTAGACGGCGTCGACCAGATTCGGCTCGGCCGCACAGACCTCGACCTGGCAGCCCAGATCCCTTAGCAGCTGGACGAACTGGGCATGTTCCGCCAACAACCGCGCCGGATCCGGCTTACGCCACTGGGCACCTTCGAAGTCGCCCTGCACCGTTGGGGTACGGACTAGAACACGCCGCAGACTCGTGACGCAGGACCCGACGCCCCACTCGTGTCCCCGTGCCGCTATTCCGGACAAATGGGTCTGTAACGGGTCCATATGGCGACAGTAGGCGTGAGCGCACTGACCTGTCAACGCCGTCCGAGGAGGCACAATGACGTCATGCCAGACAACCAGTTCATCGGTCAACGAGATGACCCGTCGATGCCGCGTTACGCCGGCCTTGCGACGTTCGCCCTGCTGCCACGCATTGAGGATGTCGAGCACGCAGACATCGCCGTGCTTGGCATCCCGTTCGACGCGGGCACCAGCTTCCGGCCGGGAGCGCGATTCGGGCCGAGCCACATTCGGGAGAACTCCCGACAGCTGCATCCCTATCACCAAGTTCATGAGGTGTACCCGTTCGCTGCTGTGCAGGTCGCGGACGCGGGGGACGTCGGGGTAGGGCCCTACGACATCGGCCAAGCGGTCGCGACCGTCGAGGCACACGCACACACCCTCGTCGAGTCGGGGACCCGAATCGTGGCACTCGGCGGCGACCACACGATTGCCCTGCCGTTGTTGAGAGCGGCCTCTCGGGCGCACGGACCATTGGCGGTGCTGCACTTCGACGCGCACCTGGACACCTGGGACACCCTCTATGGTGCGTCGGTCTGGCACGGTTCACCCTTCCGCAGAGCATCCGAGGAGGGCTTGATGGAGCTTGAGCACTGCCAGCACGTGGGAATACGGGGTGGCATCTACCACGAGAGCGAGCTGGGAGACGATCACGACCTGGGCTTCGAGCTGATCCACAGCGATGACTACCAGCGCCGGTCGGTGGACGACATCACCGCACAGATCCGGCGCCGTCTTGGCGACTGCCCGGTCTACGTGTCCGTCGACATCGATGTGTTGGACCCGGCATTCGCTCCAGCCACCGGGACACCGGAGGTCGCCGGACTCAGCACCCGGGAGCTCTTCACCACGTTGCGCGGCCTACGCGGCCTGCACATCGTGGGTGCCGACGTTGTCGAGGTCGCGCCCGCCTACGACAGTGCCGCCGTCACCGGACTCGCCGCGGCACATGCGGCCTGGGAGCTGATCACGCTGATGGGGCTGCCCAACCAGGTTGGCTGAGAACAGCATGCGAGGCGCTTGGTAGGGGCGTCAGTGCAGAGCGCGAATCCCTGCGTCAGTAGCTGTCGAGGAATCGGTCCAGCACTCGCGAGGCGAAGCGCAGGCTCTGGGAAGGGATCCTTTCATCGACTCCGTGGAAGAGCGCCCAGAAGTCGAGGTCCGGGGGGAGCAGCACCGGGCTGAACCCGAAGCACTCGATCCCGAGCCGTTCCAGGTGAGTGGCGTCCGTGCCTCCCGAGGTCATGAAGGGGGCTACGAGTGCAGTCGGGTCCTCGGCTTGCAGAGCCGTCGATGCTGCGGACCACACGCCGTTTTCGGCGTTCCGGCGGCCGGGCGTCAGGCCAAGCGTCCGGGCGAGCACCTCGACCTCGACCTGATCGCCAAGTGCGGCATGCAGTTCCGCCTCGAACTCCTCCCACCGACCTGGCAGGTATCGGCAGTCCAGCTCTGCGGTGGCGACGGAAGGCACCACGTTGCTCTGGTATCCGGCTGACGTGCGCGTCGGGTGTGCCGTGTGCTGGAGTCCCGACCGGATCTGGGTCGCGTCGAACCCCAGCAGCGGCAGCGCTTCCTCGGGTCGTTCCGGGTCGAAGGAGAGACCATGCACGTCGCAGGCCACTCGCAGCAGCGATTCCACTCCTTCAGTCAGGTGCACCGGGAACCGGTCACTGGTCAGGCGTCCTATCGCCTCGGCCAGAACCCTGATCGGATTCTGGTCGTTGATCCGTGAGGCGTGACCAGGTGCGCCATGGGCGGTGACCTGGATCGCGGCCCAGCCCTTTTCCGCGTTGTGCACCGGGTAGATTCGCTGCTCCGGGCTGGTCCACAAGCTCCAGCCGCCTCCCTCTCCGATCGCGGTGCGGCAGCCCTCGAACAGGTCCGGACGCTCCCGGACCAGCCATTCGGCGCCCAGAACTCCGGCGTTCTCCTCGTCCGCAAGGAAGGCGAGGACCAGGGGCCGACGGGGCAGGCGACCGGTGGACACTCGATGCTTAAGAACGGTGAGGACACTGGCGGCCATGTTCTTCATATCGACCGCGCCACGGCCCCAGACGAAGTCATCGGTCACTTCACCCGACAACGGGTGAACACTCCACTCGGATGCATCTGCCGGGACCACATCCAGATGCATATGAATCAGTAGTGGGTCCAGCTCTGGGTTAGCACCGGCAACGCGCGCCACCAGACTCGACCGCCGGGGCGCGGACTCAACGAGCTCCGACTCGATGCCGAGCCCGTCGAGCAACGTGGCGACGTATTCAGCGCCGGCTCGTTCGTCGGAGCTCCCGAGCTGTCCGTCCAGGCGAATCAGGTCCGAACACAGTGCGACCGCATCCTCAGACCAATACTCCGGGGCCGACGCGGTCGCGCGTAGACTCATTGATTTCTCCTTCACTGCTTGACGCCGATGCCGGCCAGGTCGGGGTACATGAACGTCGCTGGGGATGCGACTGGCCCCGTGACGTTCGACCCGCTGATCCGGTAGAACTTCTGGATCGCCAGCGGGATGTAGGCGACGTCGCGCCCCAGAACGGTTTCCGCCTTCTGGTAGATCGGAATCTGCTTCTGGAGGCTCGTCACGGCTGCGGCCTGATCGAACAGCGCGTTGACCTGCTTACTCTGATAGGAGCCGTTGTCCGCACCGGTGGTGGTCGGGGTCAGGTTCTGGCGGGAGTCGAAGAGCGGCGGTAGCTCAGTGGACATTGACGGCCAGGCGGGTGCCCAGTCTGACCAGGCGACGTCCCAGGTGCCGTGGGGCTGGGCGATCGCGGTCCAGTAGGTGGAGGTCAGCCCGTCCAGTGTGACCTTGAAACCGGCCTGGTCCCAGGCGGCCGCGATCGCGCCGAACTGCTTGTCCGAGGTCGGCCCGTTGGTGCGGTAGGTCAGCGTGATGGGATAGGGCAGGGTCACTCCCGCCTGCTGCAGCAGTTTCTTGGCGGCGGCCGGGTCGCCGCCGGCAGGAATGGTGGAGAATGCAGAATTCTTCCGGTAGCCGGGAACGTTCGGGTTGACGATGGAGTACGCCGGGTCATACATCTTGCTGCCCCCGCCGGCCTGGATGTACGACGTCTTGTCCAGTGCCATCGCCAGTGCCTGGCGAACCTTGGGGTTCTTCAGCCTCAGCATGTTCGGGATCAGATATTCCACGAAGGGTGCCTGCACGTTGACCGCCCGTTGCGCGGCTGAACCGGTGATCTGCGAGAACGTCGCTGGTGGAATGTTATTGGTGGTGACCACGTCCTGGGAGGTGCCCGAGTCCGCGATCAGCTGCTGCGCGCCGAGCTCGGGCGTCACGCCCTCCTGAAAGACGATCTTGTTCGGAAGCGCCTTGCGAACCGGGTCGGACTTGGCGCTCCACTGCGGGTTGCGCACGAAGCTCCCACCCTGTCCCTGCTGCCAGGCGCCCTGCAGCTTGTAGGGCCCATCGGAGAAGACCTGGTAGTTGGACTTTGCGCCGTGGTCCTGGGACTGCTTGTACGGGTCCCCGGCGCCCATCGCGGCCAGGTAAAGAGGGAAGTCCGGCCAGGACTTGTTGAAGTGATAGGTGATCGTCTTGCCGACGCAGGTGACTGCTTTGTCGAAGGACGACTGCCCGTCTTTCTTGTACGGGCCGTCGTAGATCGGCAGCCCCTTCCGCGGCCCCGACGTGATCTCCGGGATGTTCAGATAGGACAACATGTAGGTCGGGCCGCCGGTGATCACGTCGGTGGCAAACACCCGCGCCGTGCCGTACTTGACGTCGGCGCAGGTCACCGGCGACCCGTCCTGCCACTTCACACCGGCCCGGAGGGTGAACGACCACGCCTTCGCGCCGTCCGTCGAGGTTCCCGTGGTCGTCGCGAGGTCGGGCACCGGCGTGGATGCGCTCTTGGTACCCGTACTCGTCGGGAAGGCCACCAGGCCGCGGGAGAAGAGTGCGTGCTCCATCGCGATGCCCTCGGCGGTGTAGTCGCGCTGCGGATCAAGTGTTTCACGGGGTGTGTTGGTCTGGTATTGCAAAGTCCCTCCGGCGCTGACATTGGTCGCGCCATGCGCGCCCCTGCCTGAGGCCGGCCCAGATCCGTTGCTCCCACCTCCGCTGCAGGCTGCCAGGGAGGTCGAGGCGACCGCGACGGTCGCGATCAGGGTCAGCATGCGGGTGTGCGACATTCGTCTTCTCCAAGCGATGAGTCCAGGAACGGGTAGGTGGCATCGTGATGCTGACAGCAGCAAAAGGGCGCCGGATTCGAGTCGCTGCGCTGGTGTGGCGCTCTACTCGTCGAACCTCCAACTCGAGATGCTTCACTGTGACAGCACCGTGCGCGTCCCACCATTGCTGATTCTCACACATTGAGAATCGGCGTTGATGAGTGGCGATACTGGCTCGTATAGTAAGCGGAGTTGAATACGCGTGATCAAGAGCGGGGGAGATGGTCCGGTTGGATCAGGGCGGCTCGTTCCAGCGGGGGCTGAGTGTCCTCGTTGCGGTGGCAGAAGCGGGCGAGGCTCGCGCCGAGGAGATTGTCCGGGACACCGAGCTTCCTCTGTCGACGGTCTATCGCTACCTGCGCACACTACGCACGATGGAGTTCGTCGAGGAGCGCGACGGATCGTACGTCCCGGGCTGGCGCCTGCTCGAGCTGTCCGGTCAGCAGCTGACTCGGACACGCCTGGTCGAGCTTGGGCATTCGTTTCTGCGTGAGCTGAGTGAGTCCACTGGCGAAACGGCGGTTCTCACGGTCCGGGTCGGCACGCAAGCCATGTGCCTGCGCCAGGTGGAGTCACGTCATCCGATTCGGATGGCGTTCAAGATCGGTCAGCTTCTTCCCCTCTACGCGGGTGCGGGGCAAAGGATGCTGCTCGCGCACGCACCAGAGACCGTCGTCGAGCGAATCCTCGATCACCCGCTGCGGCACTTCACCACGGCAACCATGGACCGGGAACATATCCTCCATGATCTTCAGCAGATTCGTCGCAGCGGATTCCTTGTTTCGCACGGAGAGCTCTCAGAGGGTGCCGTTGCAGTTGCCGCCCCCGTCTTCGCCGACGGTGAAATTGCCTGCTCGATCACGGTGGCCGGGCCGAAGGATCGCTGCTCACGCAGCTGGGTGAAGCACGCCCGAGGGACGTTGCTGATGTCCTGTCAGCAGCTCGCCGAAGTTTTCGAGCAGCACCCGAGTGGTCAGTCATGACCCAGTAGTTCTTACCCACTGAGAATCACGTATTGGCATCCTCTGGAACATGGACGACAGTCTTCCCATGCCGTCTCGCACCCGCGCCCTATTAGGAGGAACAGATGGCTAGCCACATTGTTGTCGGGGCCCGCGATCTCACGTTGGACGACCTCGTAGCCGTCGCTCGCCATGGTGCCCGCGTTGACCTCGACCCGGGTGTCGAGGCCCGGATGGGCCCCTCTTTGCGGTGGGTCGAGGACGCGGTAGCCGGTGGCGGCGGGGCTGGGATGTCTGATCCGATCTACAGCATCAACACCGGCTTCGGTTCACTTGCTGGGAAAGCGATCTTCGCTCGACCGGAGCAGGCAAGCGAGCTTTCCCGTCGCCTGATCATCTCCAACACGTCGGGGGTGGGGCGTCTTCTGGAGGAAGACGTCGTCCGGGCGGCGATGCTGATCCGAATCTCCAGCCTCACCCGCGGCTTCTCCGGTGTGCGGCCCGTTGTCGTGCGGCGGCTTGCGGACATGCTGAACGCCGGGGTCCTGCCGGCCGTGCCAGAGTTCGGCAGCCTGGGCGCGAGTGGCGACCTCATCCCGTTGGCCCACCTGGCGATCGTGCTGTCCCGCTCGGGGGAGGGCGAGGACCACGAGGAGGACAGCGGCCAGGCTCTGGTGAACGGCGAGACTGTCTCCGGCCTGCAGGCGATGGACCATGCGGGCCTCGAACGGATCGTGCTGGGGCCCAAGGAGGGCCTCGGCCTCATCAACGGCACGTCGTTCTCCACCGCGATGGCTGCCCTGTCGATCTACGACGCCGACATCCTGGTGCGCACTGCTGAGGTGGCCGCGGCCATGTCGATCGAGGCGCTCACTGGCTTCGCGGATGCATTCCTGCCGCAGATCCACGACGCTCGCGGCCACGCCGGCCAGATCGCCACCGCCACTCACATCCGCGAACTGCTGTCTGGCAGCGAGTTCATCGACGGTAGTGAGACTGCTGACCCGGACCGCCAGCCCCCGCAGGACGCCTACTCACTTCGATGTGTCCCACAGGTCCTTGGGCCGGTGCGTGACACGCTGTCCTTCGTGCGTGGCATCGTGGAGCGCGAGCTCAGCGCCGCGACGGACAACCCGCTCATCTTCACCGAGCTTCCGGACTCACGTCAGCTCAAGGCGGTCTCCGGCGGCAACTTTCACGGCGAGTACCTGGCCTTCGCATCCGACTTCACTTCCATCGCGGTCTCCGAGATCGGCAACATCGCCGAGCGTCGGGTCTTCCGGCTCAACGACAGCACCTTGAATCGGGGTCTGCCGGAGATGCTTGTCGACAGCGCCGATGCCGGAATGGACTGCGGCTACATGCTTCCGCAGTACCTCGCGGCCGCCTTGGTGTCCGACTGCAAGACGCTGGCCCACCCCGACAGTGTCGACTCGATCCCCACCTCCTCCAACCAGGAGGATCACGTCTCGATGGCCAACAACGCCGGACGGCACGCTCGGCAGGTCGTGGCAAACATCCAACATGTTGTCGGTATCGAGCTCGTGATGGCGGCGCAGGCCCTCGAGCTGCGGCTTGCCGTAACGGGAAGGGACCGGAGCGCCCTCGCCTCGGCGACCCGAGCAGCGCTCGACCTCGTGCGCTCGACTCCGACGAGTGATGGGCGGGGCATTCCGTTCCTGACCCGCGACGTCGTGATGTATCCGCGAATCCGCGCGGCCGCGGAGCTGGTCGCCTCCGGCATCGTCCTCGACACAGTCAAGCCTTACACGAACCAGCAGAGAGCAGCCCAACCATGACCACCAACGCACCCGGGCGCACGACGGAGCACATGGCCGTCAGCGAGGCCACCTTCCGGGCCAAGCCCGTCGTCCACAACATCACCGCTCAGCGTGGCGACACGCTGCGCTGCAAGGGCTGGAAGCAGGAGACGATCCTGCGGATGCTCGAAAACAACCTGGAGGTTGCCGAGCATCCCGATGAACTGGTTGTCTACGGCGGGATCGGCAAGGCGGCGCGAAACTGGGAGTCCTACCACGCCATTGTCGAGTCGCTGAAGAACCTGAAGGACGACGAGACTCTCGTCGTCCAGTCAGGTATGCCGGTTGCAGTCTTCCAGACGCACGAGCTGGCCCCCCGCGTTGTCATGGCGACGACCAACTTCGTGCGGCCGTCCTGGGAGCGGTTCTACGACCTGCAGGACAAGAACCTGACGATTTTTGCTCAGTACACTGCTGCCCCCTGGGAGTACATCGGCACCCAGGGCGTTATCCAGGGCACGTTCGAGACGTTGCGATCGGTCGCCAGCGTGCACCTTGACGGCAGCTGGGTCGGCAAGATCCTCGTCTGCGCGGGCATGGGAGGCATGGGCGGCAACCAGCCTCGGGCCATGACGATGCTCGGTGGCGTCGCGATCTGTGCTGACGTCGATGAGCAGGTCATCAACCATCGCATCCAGGCGGGGTACTGCGACATCCTTGCGGACTCCATCCCGCACGCCATCGAGCTGGCCCAGCAAGCCGCCGCCGAGAAGCGTCCGTTGGGGATCGCCGTCGTCGCCAATGCCACCGAGCTGTTCGAGCACTGCCTCGAGCACGACTTCCGCCCCGACGTGGTCACCGAGATGACTCCTGCACACGACCCCGTCGCATACATTCCGATCGGTTACTCGGTTGAGCAGGCGGCCGAGTCTCGCAAACAGGACCGGGATGGCTTTTTCCAGGCGAGCCGTCAGGCGATGGTGCGTCAGCTCAACGCAATGAACGCCTTCTACGACAAGGGCGTTCCCACCTTCGAGTACGGAAACCAGATCCGGCGAGAAGCCGAGCTGGGCGGTCATCCAGACGCCTATAGGATTCCCGGCTTCGTCTCCGCCTACCTCCGCCCGCTCTTCCTCGAGGGCCGTGGCCCGTTCCGGTGGACGTGCGTGTCCGGTGACCCCGCGGACCTGGCCCGTATCGATGACCTGTGTCTAGAGATGTTCGCCGACGATGAGCTCGTCACGCGGTGGATCAACCTGGCTCGCAAGCACGTCCCGATCGAAGCGCTGCCGGCACGTGTCTGCTACCTCGGCTTCGGTCAACGCAAGAAGTTCGGCCTCGCGGTCAACGAGCTGATCAAGAAGGGCGAGGTGGCAGGCCCGGTCGCGTTCTCGCGCGACAACCTCGACTCCGGGTCCATCATCAACCCGACCTTCGAGTCCGAGAACATGCCCGACGGGTCCGACGTCATCTCCGACTGGCCCTACCTCAACGGCCTGCTGAACGCATCGTCGATGTGCGATCTGATCGCCATCCAGGCGAACTACGCCATGGGCGACTCGGTGCACACCGGTGTGACGATGATCGCCGACGGCACCGACATCGCCGCGTTCCGGCTGAAGGCCGCGCTGACGGTCGACAGCGGGATCGGCGTCGTGCGTCACGGGCAGGCGGGGTACGACAGGGCCCGCGAAGTCGTCAACACGGTCGGCGTCCAGGAAGGGTTGTCGGTGCCACTGTGGTGGACTCGCCAGGCGACTTTCGGCCCCGACGACGAGTGATCTCATGACTGCATCGAGCCGGGACCTGCGCCGCGTCGACCTGCTCGTCACCGGCGCCGCCGAGATACTGACCTGTGCGAGTGGTGCGCGCGATCTGATTGGCAGCACCATCGGCGGAGTAGCAGTTGACCACGGCTTCATCGTCGCGGTCGGGGACGTCAGCGGATACACCGCGGAGCATGTCGTGGATGCGGGGGCCGGCGTGGTCATGCCGGGTTTTGTCGACGCTCACACACACGTGGTATTCGGGGGCAGCCGGGCGCAGGAGTATGTCGCTCGCTGCGCCGGCCTGGAGCCACCGCCGGGAGCGCCGGTAGGCATTGCCGGAACGATGACCAGCACCCGTGGCGTCAGTCAGAGCGCGCTGGAAAGGCAGGCCGCGCAGCGCCTGGTCGAGATGCTCGCCCACGGTACAACGACCGTGGAGAGCAAGAGCGGCTACGGGCTCGACGACTTGGTCGAGCGTTCGATCCTGGACACCAACCGGGCTCTGCCGCAACGTGTTCCGGTGGATATCGTGAGCACCTACCTTGGAGCTCACGCGTGTCCCCCAGACACAGACCAGGGCGAATACGTCGACCTTGTCGTCGACATGTGCGCGCGCGTCGGTGCCAAGGGGCTGGCGCAGTTCTGTGATGTCTACTGCGACGACGGTTACTTCGATCTCGTCCAGACCGAACGGATCTTGCACGCCGGGTTGGACGCCGGCCTGGCGCCCAAGATCCACCTTGACGCGTACAGCCACACAGGGGCAGCCGCGCTGGCTGCCGAAGTCGGCGCCACGAGCGTCGATCATCTCAACTTCACTACCAATGCCGAGCTCACGCGTCTCGCAGCTTCAGGCATCACCGGTGTCTACCTTCCCTGTCTTGAATATGCTGTGAACCACCCGAACCCGCTCGATCCGCGGCGGGTGCTCGACGCCGGAATGAACCTCGCCCTGGCCACGGACATCTGCCCGGGCTGCTGGTCCACAAGCATGCAGCTCGCAATCCAGATGGCCTGCCGCAGCGGTGGGCTCAGCATCTCCCAAGCTCTCCGAGCGGCGACCATCGGCTCCGCGGCAGCGGTCGGCCGGGCCGACCGCGTCGGGTCGATCGAGGTCGGCAAGCAGGCCGACCTGATCGTGCTCGACATACCCTCGCATGAGGACATGGCGTACCGGCTCGGCCGTAACAGTGTCACCACCGTGATTCGACGTGGCAAGCTCGTCCGCAGCGCCGACCCAACGGAGGACCGATGACCACGTTCCACTGCGAGCAGGCCTGGCTTGGTGGGGACACCGCAGCCAAGGGCGTGCTCATCGAAACCAGTGACGGTGTCATCAAAGCCGTTGCCGCCGGGGTGCCCGCCTTGGACGGCTCCGTCATCCTGCGCGGTCTGACCCTCCCAGGTCTGGCGAATACACACTCCCACGTATTCCACCGAGCCATCCGGGGGCACAGCCAAAGCGGTGTCGCAGACTTCTGGCGGTGGCGTGACCTGATGTACTCCGTCGCTGCTCGACTGACGCCTGAGCTGATGTATGACCTCGCCCGCGCAACGTACGCCGAGATGGCGCTGTCCGGGATAACCAGCGTGGGAGAGTTCCACTATGTTCACCACCAGGCTGGGGGTGCCTCGTACGCGGATCCCAACGAGATGGGCCGCGCGGTGATCCGGGCCGCCAACGACGCCGGCATCCGGATCACCCTGATCGATACGTGCTACCTGCAGGCGGATGTCCGTGGCGGACCGCTCACCGGTGTGCAGCAGCGCTTCGGTGACGGATCATGGCAGGCCTGGGCAACTCGGGTCGATGAGCTCGGCAACGGGCCAAAGGCTCGCACCGGTGCCGCGATCCACTCGGTGCGCGCAGTGCCCCGATCGGCCATGGGACCGGTCGCACGAACTGCCCGGGAACGGGGCTGGCCACTCCACCTCCACTTGTCCGAGCAGCCGGCCGAGAACGAAGCCGCCTTGGACGCATACGGCCTCACCCCGGCCGCTGTCCTCGCCGCCGAGGGAGTGCTCGCACCCAACACGACGGCGGTCCACGCCACGCACCTGACCGAGGACGACATCGACTTGCTCGGCGACAGCGGGACCTTCATCAGCATGTGCTGCAGCACGGAGCACGACCTCGCCGACGGCATCGGACCCGCCGTCCAGCTCCGCTTGGCCGGATCGCCCCTCTGCGTGGGCAGTGATGCACACATGAGAATCGATCTGTGGGAGGAAGGCCGAGCGATCGAGCTCGATCAGCGGCTGGTTTCCGGCAGACGTGGGCATCTGTCCGCCCGGCAGCTCGCGCGTGCGCTCACCACCGACGGTGCAACCGCGATCGGTTGGCCGGAAGCCGGCACGCTCGCCCCCGGTTCCCTGGCTGACTTTGTGACGGTGCGTTTGGACTCGCCGCGCACGGCGGGGGCTCGAAGCGGTGATGCCCTCGCCCATGTGCTGTTTGCCGCGAGCGGGGCGGACGTCACTGAGGTCTATGTTGCCGGCGAGGCCGTCGTCCGCGATGGGCGTCACCTGTCCGTTGACGTCGGACGGGAGCTCGAGACTGCCGTTGCCGCAGCGCTCACTGGTCCTTGATCAGACCCGGCAAAAGCCACCGTCAGACCCTGACCGAGCAATGAGGAGCACCAGATGACACAGCGATCCGCACGGAACGACAACTTGCCGACGGCAGCGGCGGCAGACCCCACTCTGGTGGATGCATTGAAGGCTCGTGTCCGGCGCCAGGTCGAGGCCAACAGCGCGCGGTGCATCGCCTTCAGCCATCGGCTGCACGCGACTCCGGAGCTGGCGTACGAGGAGTTCATGGCGTCGACCTGGCTGGCGGAGGAGCTGACCAAGGTTCCGACGGCCAGGGTGGAGCACGGGGTCGGTGAGCTGCCGACGGCGGTGCGTGCCCAGGTCGGCACCGGCGAGCTGGTGGTGACCATCTGTGCCGAGTACGACGCGCTTCCGGAGGTCGGGCACGCGTGTGGGCACAATGTGATCGCCAGTAGCGCCCTGGGGGCGTTCATCGGCCTGGCTGAGGTGGTCGACGAGTTGGGAATCACGCTGCGGCTCCTGGGCACTCCCGCGGAGGAGAGTGGCGGCGGCAAGATCGACCTGCTGCGTCAGGGTGCCTTCGACGGGACGCATGCCGCGATGATGGTCCACCCGGGCGACATCAGCCAGGCCACGATGACTCCGCTGGCTTGCACCGACTACCAGATCGAGTACACCGGCGTCAGCGCGCACGCATCCGCGTCCCCGTGGGCCGGTGTCAACGCTCAGGACGCCATGGTCGTCGCGATGACAGCCATCGGGCTGGCCCGCCAGCAGTTGGAGCCGCTCCAACAGATCCATGGCGCCCTGCATTCCGCCGGTGGAGCGCCGAACGTCATCACCGAGTCCGCGACGGGGGTGTGGGTGATCCGAGCGGAGTCGTTCTCCTCCCTCAACCGGGTCAGCGAGATTCTTCGCAGGTGCTTCGCTGCCGGCGCTCTCGCCACCGGCGCAACCCTGAAAATGACCCGGCTCTCACGGCCGTACGGGAGGATGAAGAACGATGCAGCCATCGCCGCGCTATTCGCCCAGAACGCAGTTGGCCTGGGCCGGGCCATGGACAGCGGACCGGTGAAAGAGGGCGGTTCCACCGACATGGCCAACGTGTCGCAGTACTTCCCAGCGATTCACCCGATGCTCTGCCTGGGGGACGGATCCGCCACCCCGCACACCGCCGAGTTCGCCGAACTCGCCGGTGGTGAGACCGGAGATGCGACCCTGATTGACGCCGCCATGGCAATGGCCTTCACCACGGTGGACCTGGCCAGTGACCCTCAGCAGCGCGAACGGCTGCTCCGGGTGCCGGCGCCAGACACTTCCGGGGCCGGCGCTGAACTCGACGACAAGGGCGTGTTACGAAAGTCGTTTGAGCGAGTGGTCGATGATGCTCCCGCGGACGGTGGCGGCGTATCGGACGGCGAGCTTGTCGTCTCATCGGAAATCTGATCCGCACGCGCCACGCATCGCACGCTCTCAATGTCAGCGCCGCACCTTTAGGAGACCCGGCCGGCACGTCCGTTGTTGTGGTCGGGGTGGTTGTCAGTGGACATCAGTACGATAAGGGTATGAAGGAAGCAGCGGGCGACCCGGTCACCGAGAGTCAGACGGCTCCCGAGTGGCTGGCTGCTGCGACCGCGCTGCTAGGCCGGGATTCGAGAACCGGGCTGGTGGATACCGACCGGCTCCTGGAGGTCATGAGCTGGTTGGGGCAGTCGGTGTTCTCGCATGCGAAGACCGACCGGTCCCACCACGACAAGGCCGGGCTGCTCGACCAGATCCAGGCAGCGCAGGCGCTGATCAACACGGCCAGCGCGATCCAGCACGTGCGGGTGGCGCAGTACGCGGCGACC
>NZ_VCQV01000015.1 GCF_007845645.1 Leekyejoonella antrihumi | reverse complement strand
CCTTGAAAGTGCCTGTCCTGTAGAGATCCTGAGTTGTCGCAAACCCAAGTATCTCTTACAGCACAGGCACTTTCACGTCCCCCGACCGCGCGTCACACCTCAACCCGTGAAAGACGCAGGCTACGACGCGTCCAAGCAGCTGCTGGTGACCGGTCGACTGCTGCACGGCACGGCGGGCTACTGGGTGATCACGCCGCTCGTGGTCGACGGCACTGGTGCCCGGGTGGTGATCATGCGCGGATTCGTCAGGTCACCGTCCCAGGCGACTCCGCCCACCACCACGGGCGACGTGACGGTCGTCGGCAGCCTCGCGCCGGGTGAGTCGCCCGCCACGACCGTGCCACCGGCCGGCCAGATCGGCACCATCGACCTGGCCCGCCTGCTCAACACATGGGGTGGATCGCTCTACAACGCCTTCCTCTTCGACATTCATGAGACCCCCAACGCCACGTCGGCCGGTATCACCCGCGTGCCGCCGCCGCCGCCGAACCCGAACAGCGGGCTCAAGCTGCAGAACGCGGTCTACGCCGTGCAGTGGTGGATGTTCGGCGTCTTCGCGATCTACATCTACTTCCGGATGATGCGCGACGACTACGAGGCGAGGGCCGCGCAGAGCGACCCGGACGGCGAGAGCGACAATGAACCGACCATCGCATCGCCCACGAAGGACGCCAATGCCTGACACCAGCACGGCCCGCCAACGCAGCCACATACGGCCGGGGGACAACCTGGCGAAGATCCGCCTCGCTCTGATGATCTTTCGCGTCATGGCGATCATCGCCGGCATTGCGCTGCTCGTGCTGTGCGTCGAGCTCTTTGTGCACTACGGCCTGCACAGTGAGGCGATGGAGTGGTGGCCGCAGATTCACGGATTCTTGTTCATCGCCTTCGTGCTGTCGGTCTTCAACCTCGGCTTCAAGCTGCGCTGGGGCATCATCCAGATGGGGCTGTATGTCCTGACCGCCTTCGTGCCGGTGCTCTCCTTCGTGCTCGAGCACCGTGTCAACGCGACCGTCAGCGCCCAGCTGCAGGCGGCGTCCGCAGAGACCGGGCAGGCTCAGTAGACTCCCTGGCATGACCGACCTCGTACAGTCTTCGCCCCGTGGTCGCTCGGCGCAGTCGGGGTTGCTGTGAGCGCACCCCTGCAGGAGCACCCCGTCCTCGTCATCGACTTCGGTGCCCAGTACGCCCAGCTCATCGCCCGCCGGGTCCGCGAGGCCGCGCTCTACAGCGAGGTCGTCCCACACACGATGCCGGTTGCCGAGATCCTCGCGAAGAGGCCGGCCGCGCTGATCCTCTCTGGCGGACCGTCATCGGTGTATGCCGAAGACGCGCCGGGCCTGGAGCAGGCCCTGCTCGAGGCCGGGGTGCCGGTCTTCGGGATCTGCTACGGGTTCCAGGCGATGGTGCGCGCGCTCGGCGGCACGGTCGAGAAGACCGGTCTGCGCGAGTACGGCAACACGAATGCGGAGATCGCCGACTGCTCCTCGACCCTCTTCAACGGGCAGCCGGCTGATCAGGCGGTGTGGATGAGCCACGGCGACTCCGTCTCGGCCGCCCCGGACGGCATCCGGGTCACTGCGACCACGCCCGGCGCCGCGGTGGCGGCGATCGAGGACGACGAGCGTCAGCTGTATGGCGTGCAGTGGCACCCGGAGGTGCTGCACTCGAGCTTCGGGCAGCGAGTGCTGGAGAACTTCCTGCTGCGGGGCGCCCGGCTCGAGCCGAACTGGACGGCGTCGGCGATGGCCGAAGAGCTCGTCGCCGAGGTGAAGCAGCGGGTGGGTGCCGGTCGCGCGATCTGCGGACTGTCCGGCGGTGTCGACTCGTCCGTCGCGGGAGCGTTGGTGCAGAAGGCAATCGGGGACCAGCTCACGTGTGTCTTCGTGGATCACGGGCTGCTGCGTGAGGGTGAGGCCGAGCAGGTCGAGAAGGACTTTGTCGCCGCGACCGGGGTCGACCTGGTCGTCGTGGATGCCCGGCAGCAGTTCCTCGATGCGCTCGCCGGTGTCAGCGACCCGGAGCAGAAGCGCAAGATCATCGGCCGCGAGTTCATCCGCACCTTCGAGCGGGCCGCTCGGGACATCGTCAGCGATCGTGGGGACGAGCAGCACCCGGTGGAGTTTCTGGTGCAGGGCACGCTCTACCCCGACGTGGTGGAGTCCGGTGGCGGCACCGGCGCCGCCAACATCAAGTCGCACCACAACGTCGGCGGCCTGCCGGATGACTTGCAGTTCAAGCTGATCGAGCCGCTGCGCTCGCTGTTCAAGGACGAGGTCCGTCAGGTCGGCCTCGAGCTCGGAGTGCCCGAGGAGATCGTGTGGCGACAGCCCTTCCCCGGTCCCGGACTCGGCATACGCATCATCGGTGCGGTCACCGCGGAACGCCTGGAGATCCTGCGCGCGGCCGACAGGATCGCTCGCGAAGAGCTGACCGCTGCCGGCCTTGACCGGGACATCTGGCAGTGCCCGGTGGTGCTGCTCGCCGACGTGCGTTCGGTAGGCGTGCAGGGGGACGGTCGCACCTACGGCCACCCGATCGTGCTGCGACCGGTGTCGTCCGAGGACGCCATGACCGCCGACTGGACCCGCCTGCCCTACGACGTGCTCGCCAAGATCTCCGGACGCATCACCAACGAGGTGTCCGAGGTCAACCGGGTGACGCTGGACGTCACCTCCAAACCACCGGGCACCATCGAGTGGGAGTGAAGCGGCGCCCTGTCAGTCGGTGGTTCCGCGAAATCACTTCGCCCGCAGGTGCGTCCGCATCGTTCGTAGCGTGGTGTCGGCGATCGCCGTGCCGACCCTGTGCGTGGTGAAGGCGATGCGATGCGTGGTCGGGTCGCCCGTGACGGTGTACGTCAGGGTGTGAGTTCCCGCCGTCAGTGGTGGGTATTGCAGCGCGAGGAGGGTGTAGGCGCGTAGCCACGGGTTGTAGGGGAAGTTCGAGCTGGTGGTGCCGCCGATGACGGTGCCGACGGAGTGGCCGTCGAGGGCGATCGCGTGCAGGGTGATGTCGGGGCCGGACAGGTTGGCCCCGTCGGCGTTGGTGATGCGGGCGGCGACCGCGACCGCGCTGCCGTAGCGGGTGGTGTAGCCGTCCGCGGTGAGTACCTTTTGCCCATAGGCGACCTGCTCGGTCACGTCGGCCGAGGTCGACCTGGCGAATTGCGGATCGCCGGTGTAGGTGGCTTTCACCGAGTGGGTGCCGACCGCGGAGTAGGCGGTGGTGCAGGTCGCGGTGCCGGTGGCGCTGACCGGGAGGGTCGCGCAGCCGGGGATCGTTGTGGCGCCGTCGGTGAAGGCGACGGTTCCGGCGTTCGGGGTGGGCGTCACGGTGGCGGTGTAGGTGGCGTGTCCGCCGACCAGCACCGGGTTCGGGGCGGTCTTCATGGCCGTCACGGTGGTGGTGATGGCTGGGGAGATCGTGATCGTCGTGGCGGGGCCGATCGTCGCGTTCGCTGCGTTCTGGGTCTGCACGGCAAAGGGGTAGGTCCCGGCGGTCGTCGGGGTGCCGGACACGGTGCCGGTGGTCGGGTTGAGGGTGAGCCCGGGCGGCAGGGCGCCGGAGGTCAGGGAGAACGTGGCGGCGGGCTCACCGGCCGGGGTGGCCGCGGCATACCGGTAGGAGTAGGCGGTGCCGACCGTCCCGGTCGTGGGTGGGGTGGCCGCGGTGAAGGTTGGCGCCGGCGCGTATACCGCCACGCCCTGGGGGCCCCACAGGTCGGTGTCGATGGTGGTCTGTGGGCCGCCGGCGGCGGGAACCTCGACGACTTGGCCGTTGCCGCTGTCGGCGATGAACACATCACCCTTGGCGTCGACCGCTACCCCGGTTGGGTAGCTCAGGTCGGCATCGATGGTGGTCTGTGGGCCGCCGCCGACGGGAACCTCGACGACTTGGCCGTTGCCGCTGTCGGCGATAAACACGTCGCCGGAAGCGTCGATCGCCACCCCCTCCGGGTCGTTCAGGCCGGTGCCGATGGGGGTTTGTGGGCCGCCGTTGGCGGGGACCTCCACCACCCGATTGTTCTCGGGGTCGGCGATGAATACGTCACCCTTGGCATCGGCCGCCACTCTGTACGTCCCGTACAGGACTGGGCCGATGGTCGTCGGTGGGCCGCCGGCGGCGGGCACTTCCACTACCCGATTGTCGTCGGAGTCGGCAATGAACACATCACCCTCGGCGTCGACCGCTACTCCGGTTGGGTAGCTCAGGTCGGTGTCGATGGTGGTCCCTGGGCCGCCGCCGGCGGGAACCTCGACCGCCCGGCTGTTGTCGGTGTCGGCGATGAATACGTCACCCTTCGCGTCGACCGCCACCCCGTACGGGTGGCTCAGGTCGGTGTCGATGGTGGTCCCTGGGCCGCCGCCGGCGGGAAGCTCCACCACCCGGCTGTTGTCGGTGTCGGCGATGAACACGGTGCCGACCGCCGGGCTCGTCGCCGCCACCGCGGGCGGGGTGCCAAGTGCTGCGGCGCCCAGCCCGGTGCCGAGGCCGGTCGCCAGGACGGCCGCGCAGGCCAGGGTCCGCCGCCGGGCGCTCGGGTGGTTGGCTCGCGCCGACCACTGGATGGATTTGATGTGTGCGCGGTGGCTCATGGGCTGCTCCTGACTCACGTGAATGACCGGACCCGATCTACCCCGGGTGGTTGGCCCAGAAGGCACTTCTTCGAATGATCGCCGCACGTGTCGACCTGCGATCCCTGTCTCGCACGGATCGTCAACTTCGAGGCTGTAGGCGGGACCCATGACTGCACGGATCGTCAAGCCGACCCCGCGATGCCCTTCCCGCGCTGGGCGGCCGGAGGGATACTGACCAGGGGGAGAGACATGGTTGCTTGGAGGCGAGTGGTGGCCGAAACCTGCGTGTATCAGCGCTTCGACACCCGACTGGTGTCGCCTCAGGACCGGTTCGCCTTCTGGCGCACCTGGTATGACGAGGCCGTCGACGTGCGGATGCGGCTGGACCCGCTCGGCTCCACCATCACGAGCCCGGCCGGGTTCGCCGCTTCCGCGTACGCCCTGACGGCCGGTGACCTGCAGGTCGTCGAGGTCACCAGTGGCCCGGCGGCCGGCACGTGGGCCAGGTCCGCCACCGAGGTCAAGGATCTGCTCCGGCTGATTCTGCTCGCGCCATCGCCCGCCGGTGTTGCTGCGTGGCACCGTTACCGGCTGCACCTCGAGCATGGTGCAGTGGCCGTGCTGGGTCGCACCGCCGGGGCGTGGCACACGCCGGCCGGGATGCACGGCATTCAGGTCAATGTGGCCCGGAGCGCACTCGCGCTCTCGGATGCGCAGATCGACACCGTGCTCGACCGTGGCCCGCTGCAGGTGACCCCGGTGCTGGCGTGCCTGGCGAGGCCCGCCCTTGCCGCGATGGCCGGGCGTCTGCAGACCTTCGCCGGCGCCGAGGCGTTCGGGATGCGTGACACCTGGGTGGCGATGATGCGGATGCTGTTGCGCGCGATGATCGACCGGGACCTGTGCGGCACGGACCTCGCGGCGGCCCGCCGTGTCGCGATCGACCAGTGCATCCGCGCGAACCTGGCCGACCCGCGCCTGAACCCCGACCAGATCGCGGCCGTGCTGCACATCTCGCGCCGCACGCTGTATGCCGCTTTTCCCACCGACGACCGTGGGTCACCGGGCCACGGCGTCGCGGCCCGGATCCGGCAGCAGCGCATGGACGTGGCGACAACCTTGCTGACCGACCCGGTCGAGCGCAGGCCAGTGCATGTGGTCGCGACCATGGTCGGGCTGCCCGACCCCGCGCACTTCAGTCGGCTCTTCCACGCCGCGTTCGGCTGCAGTCCCCGCGAATATCAGCACCGAGCATCGGCGACGAACGAGCGGCAGAACGCGGTCGGCTGGACCTGAGCCCGCTCACAGGACGCGCAGGATCTCCTCGACCTTGTCCTTGGCGTCGCCGAAGAGCATCTGGCTGTTGTCTCGGAAGAACAACGGGTTCTGCACTCCGGCATACCCGGTGGCCATGGATCGTTTGAAGATCACGACGTCGTGCGCGTTCCACACCTTCAGCACCGGCATGCCGGCGATCGGAGAGCCGGGTTCGTCGGTGGCGGCGGGGTTGACGGTGTCGTTGGCTCCGATGACCAGCACGACGTCGGTGCCGGGGAAGTCGTCGTTGATCTCGTCCATCTCGAGCACGACGTCGTAGGGCACCTTGGCCTCGGCGAGCAGCACGTTCATGTGCCCGGGCAGCCGGCCGGCGACCGGGTGGATGCCGAACCGCACGGTGACGCCGCGCTTGCGCAGCCGGGCGGTGAGGTCCGCGACCGGATACTGCGCGTGCGCGACGGCCATGCCGTACCCGGGGGTGATGACTACCGAGGCGGCGTTTCGCAGCAGCTCGGCGACCTCGTCGACCGACGTCTCACGGTGCTGCCCGTAGTCGTGATCGGCCACTGCCGAGCTCGGCGCCGAGCCGTAGCCACCGGCGATCACCGAGACGAACGAGCGGTTCATCGCGGTGCACATGATGTAGGACAGGATCGCGCCGGAGGAGCCGACCAGGGCGCCGGTGATGATCAGCAGGTTGTTGCCGAGCATGAACCCGGCGGCTGCGGCGGCCCAGCCGGAGTAGCTGTTGAGCATCGAGATGACCACCGGCATGTCCCCACCGCCGATGGAGGCGACCAGGTGCCAGCCGAACGCGAGGGAGATGACGGTCATGATCGCCACCGGCACGATCGAGGGCGCCGCCATGAACCAGACCAGCAACCCGATCGAGACCAGGACCGCCAGCAGGTTGAGCAGCTGCCGGTGCGGCAGCATCAGCGGCCGGGAGGAGATGCGCGCGCTCAGCTTGAGGTTGGCCACGATGGACCCGGTGAAGGTGACCGCGCCGATGAAGATGCCGAGGAAGACCTCGACCAGGTGGATGTTCTCCTCGGCGCCGGTCAGGCCGTGGGTGGACAGGTACGAGTTGTAGCCGACCAGCACCGCGGCGAGGCCGACGAAGCTGTGCAGCATCGCGACGAGCTCCGGCATCCCCGTCATCTGAACGACGCGGGCGCGCCACAGACCGATGGACGCGCCGATGACCATCGCCACCAGGATCAGCAGCACCGTGGTCAGCGCGTGCTCCGCCTGGTCGGCGGCCAGCCAGATGGTGGCGACCAGCGCGATGACCATGCCGATGATGCCGAAAGCGTTGCCCCGCCGGGCGGTCTCGTGCTTGGACAGGCCGGCCAGCGACAGCACGAAGAGCACGGCGGCGATGATGTATGCCGCCTGGACCAGGTTCGTGCTCATCGTGAGTCGTCTCTGCGGAACATCTTGAGCATCCGGCCGGTGACCGCGAACCCGCCGAAGATGTTGACGCTCGCGACGACGATCGCGGCGAACGCGACGACCCGCACGGTGAGATCCTGGCTGCCGACCTGCAGGATTCCGCCGACCAGGATGATGCCGCTGATCGCGTTGGTCTCGGACATCAGCGGCGTGTGCAGAGCGTGCGCGACGTTGGAGATGACGTAGAACCCGACGATAACCGCCAGGGCGAACACGGTGAAGTGGCCGAGGAACGCAGTCGGGGACAGCGCGGCAACGAGCGCGAAGAGGACGGCGGCCACCGCCATACCCACGTATCTGCGTCGCGGGTCCGGCGGCGGCTTCTCCGCGACAGCGGCCACTGGGGCGGGCGCGGTCTTGGCGGGCGCCGCGGACACCTGCACCGGCGGGGGCGGCCAGGTGACCTCACCGCCACGAGCCACGGTCAGGGACCGGATCACCGGATCGTCGAGGTCGAGCACGATCTGCCCGTCCTTGTCCGGTGTCAGCAGCTTGACGAGGTTGACCACGTTGGTGCCGTAGAGCTGGGAGGCCTGCGCGGGCAGCCGACCCGGCAGGTCGGTGTAGCCGATGATCGTGACGCCCTCGTCGGTGCGCACGACCTCGTCGGCCCGGCACAGCTCGCAGTTGCCGCCGTTGGCGGCGGCCATGTCGACGATCACGGCGCCGGGGTGCATCGCCGCAACGGTGTCCGCGGTGATCAGCCGGGGTGCGCGACGGCCCGGGATCAGCGCGGTGCTGATGACAATGTCCGCGTCCGCGCACTCGCGGGCATACAGCGCCATCGCGAGCGCTTCGAGGTCGGCGGACATCTCCCGGGCGTAGCCGTCGCTCGTGGTCTCCTGCTCCGGGACCTCGAGCCGGGCGAACTGGGCACCGAGGGACTCCACCTGCTCGCCCACCTCCGGGCGCACGTCGAAGGCGCGCACCACCGCGCCGAGGCTGGTGGCGGTGCCGATCGCGGCGAGCCCGGCGACGCCGGCGCCGATGACGAAGACCTTCGCCGGTGGCACCTTCCCGGCCGCGGTGACCTGCCCGGTGAACAGCGACCCGAACGCGTGCGCGGCCTCGATCACCGCCCGGTAGCCGCCGAGGCCGGCCATCGACGACAGCACGTCCAGCGACTGCGCGCGGGAGATCCGCGGCACGGAATCCATCGCCAGCGCGGTCACTCCTTGCGCTGCGAGCCGCTGCAGCCGGCCTGGTTCGAACGCCGGGGCAAGCAGGGCGATCAGCGTGCTGCCCTCGGCCAGTCGGGCGATATCGGCATCGGCTGGGGCATTGACGGTGATGACGACCTCGGCGCCCCACGCCTGCTCGGGGCTGCCCACGGACGCCCCAGCCTGCGCATACGCATGGTCCGGGTAGGACGCACGCACGCCCGCGCCGGACTCGACCAGCACGTCGTAACCCAGCCCGATCAGCTGGTGCACGGTCTTGGGGGTGGCCGCGACGCGGGACTCGTCGGGCCCGGACTCTGCCGGAACGCCTACCTGCATGGAGGTCTCCTTCGGTTTGCTGCAGTGTGGCAGGCGGGTGGGCGGTCGTGGTGGCGAGGTGGCAAGAATCTCGCTGGGCGGGCCGCCGTCGGCCCGGGACACCGCGGGAGGGCGCCGGGTCTACGGTTGTTGAGGTCGGTGTGGGCGATTCCGCACGAACGACTCCACAGAGAGGCCTTAGCGGGAGCACAGGATGGTCGACGAAGATGGTCGCATGAGCGCGCCTACCCGACCCGACCTCGCGACGCGACCCGTGTATGCCGAGCGGCGAGCGGCCGCGCGCAGGGCAGCCCTGTGGGCGCAACTGGTGGCCATGGTTGCGCTCGGCATCGGCGCGCTGTGCGTGCTGGTGCCCCTGGCGCTGCACAACCCGCGCGGTATGCGCTTCGATCAGCGCCTGATGGACTCGCTGGGCGGGTCCGAGCAGGCATGGGTGCACATCAGCGACGTCCTGACGGTCATCACCATCGGCTTCGTCGGCCTGAGCCTGCTGTTCTGCCTGATTATTGCGGCAGCGCGCCGTCGGTGGGCGGTCGCGGCGGCCGCCGTGGTGCTGGTCGCCGGGGCCAACCTGACCACGGAGATCCTGAAGTTTCATGTGTTCCATCGCCTCCCGGGCCAGGTGGCGAATGGCCTGCCGGACACGAACTCCCTGCCGAGCGGGCATACGACCGTGAGCCTGTCGCTGGTGCTCGCTGCGGTGCTGGTGGCGCCCCCGGCCTGGCGGCGGGCACTGGTGCCGCTCGGTGGATTCGTCGCGACGTTCGTGGCGGCCGGGACCATCGCGGGGCACTGGCACCGGCCCTCCGACGTGGTCGCCGGCCAGGCGGTGTGCCTGGGCTGGGCCGCGATCGCGATCGGTATCGCCGTGCTGCTGCAGTCGCGCCGATCCGAGTCGGTTACGCGTCGCGGCCAGCACATCTGGCTTGCGCTGATCGGTTCCAGCCTGGTCGGCCTGGTGTTCGTGGCGCTGGGTGTGCGCCCGTCCGACGGCGGCGTGAACCTGCCGATGGCGATGCTTGCGCTCGTCCCGGTCGGCATCCTGTGCGCGGTCGTCGTCTGGTGGGTGTCCGCCCTGTCCGACCGCCACGTCGCCTGACCCTCCCTTCCGCCGAGTAGTCACAAATTGCACTCGAGTAGTCACAAATTGCACTCGAGTAGTCACTTATTGCACGCGAGGGGTCAGGGTGACGAACTTCTCTGACCTCTCGCGTGCGATATCTGACCTCTCGCGTGTAATTAGTGACCTCTCGGGGTGGGGACGAGGGATGGCGTAGGCAGCGACTTAGGCCCGGTCCACCAGGCCAGCCAGCCGATGGCGCCCAGCGGGATCTCGGCGACGTGGGTGAAGAGCGCAAACACCAGCACACCCGCGGCCGCGGCCGGCTTGTCGGCGCCCCACGCGACCAACACGGCCAGCGTCCCGGCCTCGGTGACGCCGAGTCCGCCGGGGGTGACACCGACCGCGGTGAGCAGCCTGCCGACGGCGTATGCCGCAAAGAGGTTCGTGAGCGGCAGGACCACCCCGACCGCGTCCATGGCCCGCCAGAACAGGATGAAGTAGACCGCCAGATATCCCACGACCCCGACCGTCATCGGGAACCACCCTGTGCGGGTCACCACCGACAGGCGCGAGCGCTGGTCGAGCAGCAGCCCATGCAGGTCGACCCGCCGGCCCTTGTTGGCGCCGCGGCGCAGCCGAGCAACCGCGCCGCCGCAGAAGCGGTCCAGCCATCGACCGAGCAGGTCGGTCCACCGGTGGCTGACCAGCACGGCGATGAACGCCCCCAGCACCACGAGTCCCAGGACCCCGCCCCAGAACGCGCCACTGCGCACCGACTTGGGCAGCGCATTGTCCGACGTCGACAGTGCCGCAAAACCCAGCAGCGGCAGCGCTACCCGGGCGAGCACATTCCATACGCCGGTCACGATGATGGAGGTGGAGATGCTGCGTTTGGAAAAGCCCCAGGTGCGCGCCAGCAGGTAGGTGGCGGCCAGCCCGACGGCACCGCCGCCCGGCAGGACGTTGCTGACCGAGGAGCCGCAGACGTTGAGAATCAGCGCCCGAGTATGCCGGAGCCCGGGCAGCGACCCAGTCAACGTGAACGTGTAGAGCCACAGGCCGACGATCAGCAGCCCGATCAACTCGAAGGAGGCGCCCCAGCCGAGCAGGCCGAGGTGCTTCCCGATCTGGTCCCAGCCGGTGTGCGCGAAGAACGGCAGGCCGACGGCGATCAGCACGACCGCGAAGGTGAGGCCGGCGGTGGCCTGTAGGACGTGTTTCCCGGAGATCTTCGGGAAGCCGTCGTCTGGCTCGGCCTCGGCCGGTTCGGCGAGGTCCGCGGGATCCTCGCTCCTCATGTGGGGCCTCCGCAAAGTACTGAGCGACGTAGGAGCGAGGACTTTGTGGGGTAGCTCACGGCAGTCCCGCGAAGATGTCTTTGCTCACCGGCCCATGGTGCGCGGGGTCGACGAACCACTCCCTGCCGAACACCGCGTCATACAGCGGACGGGGTATGCGCAGGAACGCTGCGAGCGTCCGATCGGCACCGCCGTCGGCGGTCGACTGGGAGGCGTGCGCCCGCATCGAGGCGCGTTTGGCGGCAATGTGCCGGTGGACGTCGATGCGGTGGGTGATCGCCGACCGCGGGCTGTAGGACCGCTCGAACGACGTCGGATCGAAGTCCGCCGGGAAGCGGTAGACCTTGCCCGCCATACGAATCGCCCACACCAGCAGGTCCCGCGGCACCGTCGCCTGCAGGACACGCGGAGTGTCCGCCAGCTGGGCCGCCAGCGCCCCGACCTCGTGGACCTTGACGTGATCGCGGTGGCCGTACCCGCCGTTGGGGTCATAGCTCATCAGCACGTCCGCGTGCTCCTCGCGCAGCACGTCCGCCAGCCGTTCGGCGGCCTCCCGCGGATCGGCACGCATGAAGCGGGTGGCCCCCGGGGGGTCCGGATCGAGCTCCGGCCCCATCCCGGAGTCCGCGTATCCGAGGTGCACGACGCGGCTCACGCCGAGAGCTGCGGCGCTGCGGTCCAGCTCCGCGAGCCGCAGCTCGCCCAGCGCGCCCCTGTGGGTGAACTCCTCCGACGCGAGCCCGAGGCCGCCGTCGGTCGCCACGACCAGCACCACGCGGTGACCGGCCGCCGCGGTTTTCGCCATCGTCCCCGCCGTGAGCAGTGCCTCGTCGTCGGGGTGGGCGTGGAAGATCACCAGGGTTCGTCGCATCGCGGTCCATTGTCGTTCATGGGATATTGAGCCCTGTGAAGGTGGCCCTCTTGTCGGACTGTTATCTGCCGCGCCTGGGCGGAATCGAGGTGCAGGTGCACGATCTTGCCCGGCACCTGCAGGGCGCCGGCCACGAGGTGGAGGCCTTCACGGCCACCCGCGGGCCAGCGCGCAGGCGTCGTGGCACTGACATCGTGGACGGCATACCTGTACACAGGCTGGCTGCGCCGCTGCCGCGGGACCTGCCGGTGAACCCGCTGGCGGTGCCGGTCGTGCGCAGCATGCTGCGGGCGGGCGGTTTCGACGTCGCGCACGTGCACATGGGGGTCGTCAGCCCGTTCGCGATGGACTGCGTGCGGGTCGCGCTGGGGCTGCAGCTGCCGACCGCCGTGACCTGGCACTGCGTGCAGGCGCACCTGGTGCCCGCGGTCAGGGCCGCCGGGTATGTCGCTCGCTGGGCCCGGCGGGGCGCGGTCCTGTCCGCGGTGTCGAAGGTGGCGGCCGCTCCGATCGCAGAACTTGCGGGTCCGCTGCAACGGGTGGCAGTGCTGCCCAACGGCATCGACGTCGACCGGTGGGCTCCGCAGTCACGCGGACTGCGGCCGGGTGTGCGGATCGTGTCGGCGATGCGGCTGATGACGCGCAAGCGGCCGGTCCAGCTGTTGGAGATGGTCGCCGAGGTGCGCCGCCAGGTGCCCGGATCCGGCATACGGCTGGATGTGCTGGGCGAGGGGCCGCTGCGTCCCCGTCTCGAGCGGGCGGCGCGGGATCTAGGCGCGCAGTCCTGGTTCAGCGCGCCGGGCCGGATGAGCCGGGATGCGTTGCGGGAGCAGTATCTGCGGTCGGATGTGTATGTCGCGCCGGCGCAGCTGGAGGCGTTCGGGATCGCGGCCCTGGAGGCGCGCACCACCGGGCTGCCGGTGGTTGCGCCGCGGCGCAGCGGGGTCAGTGAGTTCGTCGAGGATGGCGTGAACGGCCTGCTCGGCGGCGATGACCGGGGCCTGGTGGAGGCCCTGGTGCGGCTGGCTCGCGAGGAGGAGCTGCGTCGTCGGATCACCGTGCACAACGAGACGCACCCGCCCCGGGAGCAGTGGTCGTATGTCGTGCAGGCGGTGCTCGCTGAGTACCACCGGGCGCAGGGGCGGGCGTAACCCAGAGCATGTCGTGTCGCCATCACTCGGGTGCTGTTTGTGACCTCTCGGGTGCTATTTGTGACCTCTCGGGTGTTGTTTGTGACCTCTCGGGTGGAGTGGGTGCTAGGTGCGCGGTCGGCGCAGGAGCAGCAGGGCGGCGCTGACGACCAGCACGCCGCCGATGATCGCGATGACCACGACCGCCGATGCGGAGCCTGCGCCGGCCAGGCGCAGGTAGGCCGCCGTCGTGCCGAGCGCGAGCAGCAGCGCCCCGGCGAGCGCCGTGGGGATGGATGGGCCCCATCGACGGGGCCGGCCATCGGGGAGTGTCGGGTCAGTCACGGCGTCATCTCGATTCCACGGTGAGGTCACCGACGCCGACGCGGGCGTCGACGGTCAGGTCGCTGGGCCCGGAGCCCAGGGTGAAGCTGCGCTTGATCCCGGTGCCCGACGGGTTGGACCCGTCGCCGGTCTTGGCGAGCACCGATTGCGGCAGGTGGACGGTGCCGACGTCGACTCGCACCGTGAAGTGCACGGTCAGGTTCTGTGGAACCACGACCTTCAGGTTGCCCACGTTGACTCTGGTGGTGAGGGTTTCGCCGGCAGACGCCGACTTGTCGACGCGGGTGAGGACCAGCGTGCCGTCACCGGCGACCAGCGCGAAGCTGTGCTGATGGCCGGCGGCGACGGACGTCGGCATCCATACCCGGTTGCCGGTGGCGCCGCTCCATGGCAGCCCCGATGGCACGGCCAGGGACAGCAGCGACGCGGCGGCCAAGGGAATGCCGATGAGGGCGAGCAGGCCGCCGCGCCTACCGAGCAGTCCACCGATCAGCAGTCCCAGGCCGACCACACCGGTGGCCACGGCCAGCCCGACCTGGACGGCGTCGTCGGACCGCGCCATGTTGTTCAGCACCAATACCGCGACGGCGCCGGAGATCAGGGCCACGCCCACGATGAGCACGCCGGCAAGGCCGAGACGCGGTCGCCGGGGTGGTCGCGGCGGGCGAGTCCATGCCTGCGGCGCGACCGGCGCGACCGGCGCGGCGCCCCAGTCGCCGGCCCACGCGTCGTGCTTGGTCAGGTCGATGCGCCCGTCCCCCGTGCGATAGCTCGCACCGGCCTGGGCAGCGCGGTTGCCGGTGCTCTGGACGCCCCACCCGGTGGCCCGCCAGCCAGTGCGCAGTCGCTCGGCGAAGTCGGTGCCCTCGCCGGACGACCCGGTGTCCATGCGCCCCGATGCAATCGCCCAGACGACCAGCCCGATCACGATCACCGAGCCGAGACCGAGCCCCCACGAACCCCACGACCCGAAGATCCAGAACCCGTTGATGATCACGAAGGCCAGCAGGATCGATAGCGAGACCGACGGACCGTGCCCCTCCCGCACCGCACGCTCGACCATGATCTGTCCCTCGTCGTCGGGCAGTAGCATCCACGCGATCAGGTAGATCGGCACGGCGGCCCCGAAGAGGCAGGCACCCAGGATGAAGGCCGCCCGGACGATCAGCGGGTCGAGGCCGAAGCGCTCGGCGAGACCGGCGCTGACCCCGGCGAACCATCGACCGCCGTGCGGCCGGGCAATGCCAAGGCTGCGGAGGGTGCCGAAGGCCCGATCCAGCGCGTCGCGCTGCTGCGACGTGGGAGGCACGGAGTGGTTGGTCATGGTGTCGAGCCTGGCAGCGTGCGGGGCTTGCCGCCATGAGGGTCGACCCTGAGCCACCCCTGAGATGGCCCTGAAGGTTGGTCCGGCGGGTCCGCATCGGCTCCATAGTGGGTCAAGATGGAGGGGTGACGCAGGCAGGCACCCGCCCGACGAGCCGAACCAGGCCCCCACTGGTCCGGCCTACTCAGGGGCGGGTCGTCGGGGGTGTCTGCATGGGGGTGAGCCAGCACCTGGGCGTGCCATTGGGCATCCTGCGAGCGCTGACCCTGGTGGCCTGCTTCGTCGGCGCCGGCCTGCCTGCCTACGGGTTCTTGTGGCTGACCATGCCGCGCTCGGACGCGCCGCCGGTGGTCGAGTCGTTCACGGGGCGCCCGCACATCTCCGGTCGGCACCTGCTGATCGCCGGTGCCGTCGTCGTCGCGGTCGCAGTGGCCTCGGCGATGCAGGCCGTCGGGTCGCACTGGTCGGTCGGCAGCGCCATTCCCCTGCTGGCGATCGTGGGCGGTGCGATCATCGTCTGGTCGAGGCTGGACCAGGGGGAGCGGCGCCAGTGGATCAGCCGGGATGTCGGCGAGAACCAGCGGTCGCTGATCCGGCTCGCGGTAGGCCTGGTGCTGGTTGTCGGCGGCATCATCCTGCTGGTCTCGCAGGGCCGGGGGTTCGCCGGCCTACGCGATGTTGCGGTGGCGGCGGTGGTCGTGCTCTTCGGCGCGGTCCTGATCGCAGCGCCGTTCATCGCGCGGCTGTGGGAGTCGTTGAAGCAGGAGGAGGCCGGCCGCATCCGTGCCACCGAGAAGGCCGACATCGCAGCCCATCTGCACGACTCGGTGCTGCAGACGCTCGCGCTGATCCAGCGACGGTCCGGTGACGCTCAGGCGGTGCAGTTGCTGGCGCGGGCCCAGGAGCGCGAGCTGCGCGAGTGGCTGTATGCGCAGGACAACCAGCGAGATGCCACGCTGGCCGCACTTGTCTCGGCCACCGTGCACGAGGTCGAGGAGCTGCACGGTGTGCCGATCGACCTGGTGGTCAGCGGCGACCGGCCGGTGGACGACGGGGGGCAGGCGCTCGTCGGCTCCCTGCGCGAGGCCGCGGCGAATGCCGTGCGGCACGGTGCACCGCCGGTGTCGGTCTACTTCGAGGTGGGTGCGACGGCGGTCGAGGCCTTCGTGCGCGACCATGGCGAGGGGTTCGATCTCGACGAAGTGCCGGGTGACCGGCTCGGGGTGCGCGAGTCGATCCTGGGCCGAATGCGCCGGCATGGTGGCGATGCCGTGGTTCGCCGACGGGAGGATGGCACCGAGGTGTCGCTACGCCTACCGATCAGCAAGGAGGAGTCTCATGAGTGACCCGATCCGCGTGGTGCTGGTGGACGACCACCGCATGTTCCGCTCCGGCGTCAAGGCCGAGCTCGGCGACGCCGTGGCCGTGGTCGGGGAGGCGCCGGACGTCGACAGCGCGATCAAGGTGGTGCGTGAGGTGCAGCCCGATGTGGTGCTGTTGGACGTGCACCTGCCCGGCGGCAACGGCAACGGCGGCAGCGATGTCGTCACGGGGTGTGCCGGGGTGCAGACGCCGGGCGGTGACCCGGTGCGGTTCCTCGCGCTGTCGGTCTCGGACGCGGCGGAGGACGTGATCGCCGTCATCCGGGCCGGCGCTCGCGGCTACGTCACCAAGACGATCTCACCCGGCGACCTGGACACCGCCATCCGGCGGGTCGCCGAGGGGGATGCGGTGTTCAGCCCGCGGCTGGCGGGTTTCGTGCTCGACGCGTTCGGTGCGACCGCCGGTGAGATCGCCGAGGTGGACGAGGAGCTGGACCGGCTGAGTCAGCGGGAGCGTGAGGTGATGCGGCTGATCGCCCGTGGCTACCAGTACAAGGAGGTCGCCAAGGAGCTGTTCATCTCGGTGAAGACCGTCGAGACGCACGTGTCGTCGGTGCTGCGCAAGCTGCAGCTGTCCTCCCGGCACGAGCTGACCAGCTGGGCGATGTCGCGCCGCCTACTGTAGGTTCTCCCCACGAGGTTCTCCGCTCGTTCCTCGCTCCGATACTTCGCGGGGCCCCAAACCTACGCCGCTGCAGTGGTTGCGGGAGGCATAGCCGACGAATCCACTGCAGCTGCGGCGTCAGGAGGCCGGGTCGGTGCCCTTGCGCTGGGCGGCGAATGCTTCCACCTGACGCTCGACCTTCCGGCGCAGCAGCGTGGACCCCAGCAGCCCGAAGAGCACGGCGACCGCCAGGCCTACGTAGGAGAATCCCTTGAGGTAGTTCTCGGCGACGGTGCCCAGGTAGTAGACCAGATAGGTTGTGCCGCCCGCCCAGCAGACGGCGCCGGCCACGTTGGCGGCCAAGAACTTCGGGTATGGCATGTGCAGCGAACCGGACAGCGGACCGGCGAAGATGCGCAGGATCGCGATGAACCTTCCGAAGAACACCGCATAGATGCCCCAGCGCACGAACTCGTGCTCGGCATACGCGATCAGGTCGTCGTTGACGTGCTTGGGGAACCTGCGTTCCAGCCACGCGAAGAGCCTGGTGCCCCAGCGGTGGCCGACGTAGTAGCCGATCGAGTCACCGATGACCGCGCCGAGGATTCCGGCGATCGCGACCGCGTGCGGGCTGACCGCCAGCTCGTGCCTCGAGGACAGGATGGCGGCGAAGACCAGGATCGTCTCGCCCGGGATGGGGATCCCGAGGCTCTCGATGCCGACCAGGACGGCGACGAGCAGATAGACCGCAATTGGCGGGATCGTGGTCAGCCAGTGCTCCACGGTGGGCCTCTCGGTCTCAGTGCCAGCCCGAGGGGTCGGTCCCGCCGGGTGTGTGTGCGTTCGGATCGTACGGTGTCCGGCTGAACCGGAAGCTGCCCAGGTCGAGGTATGCTGCGTCGCCGCCGCGGTCGCGCACGACCAGGTGCTCACCGGCGTAGTACTCGTCCAGTCCGATCCAGCTGCCGTCGCCGACCGGCGCGAACCGGGATCCGCGGCCGCTGCCGGCGGGCGCCAGCTCCACGCCGCCACCGGGCAGCAGCGACAGCACGTGCGGCCGCGGCCCCCAGAACCAGGCGCCGGCAACATCCAGGTCGCCGGTCTGCGCAGGATCCGTGACCCACTCCTCGACCGCGCGCGGCTCATGGCTCTGCAGCAGGTCGAGCAGCTCGATCGCGAGATCCAGGTCCAGGTTGCCGGTGGTGTTCGCGAGCAGCGCGACCCCGTCGCCGCTGCCCGGCTCGACGCGCAGCGCCGCCAGGAATCCAGGCATCGAACCGCCGTGTCCGATGAGGCGGGTGCCACCACGGTTGGTTACATCCAGGCCGAGGCCGTAGGCCCGCGTCCACGGTGATCCGGGCGCGTCGTCCACGAGGGATGGCACCTGCATGGCCAGCCGGAGCTCGTCCGGCAGCACGCCGTCGTTGCCGCGTGCCAGGAAGTGTGCCCAGGCGGTGAGATCACCCACGGTCGACCAGAGCTGCCCGGCGGGGGCCATGGCTCCGGCATCGTGCGCGGGCTCGGCATGGGCCAGGTCGGCGTAGGGGTGCACCGCCAAGCCGGGCGCGGCGTCGCCCGGCGGCAGGTAGGTGGTGTGCTCGAGCCCCAGCGGCGTCAGGACCTCATCGGTGAGGCAGTCCCACCACGGGCGTTCGCGCAGCCGGGCGACCAGCTCCCCGAGGACCGCGAATCCGACGTTGGAGTAGTGGAATCGGCGTCCCACCGGATGGATCCGGCGGATGCTCGGCAGCAACGCCGCCCAGTCGTCACCCGCGGTGCGCTCCCACCACGGGCCCCGCGTCTCGGCATACAGCCCGGCGCCGTGCGTGAGCAGCGCGGTGATGGTGACGGTGCGCAGGCTCGGGTCGAGCTCGGGCAGGTGGTCGGTGACCGGGTCGTCCAGGTCGACCAGGCCGTCGGCGACCAGGCGCATTGCCAGGGCGGCCGCGAACGTCTTGGAGATCGATCCGATGCGGTATGCCGTCTGCGCCGTCGGGCGCGGACCGGCGCCCCGGCCGTCGAGGTGGCCGGCCGCGTGCGACCACACCAGTCGTCCGTCGCGCAGGAGTGCCGCGGTCATCGACGGCACGCGGTGGTCGTGCTGTGCCTGTGCCAGGTGGGCGTCAAGGAGGCTGCGGGTCGACTCGTGCACCCCCGGATCCTCTCACTACGCCCCGAGGTCTTCGCTCGTGCCGGTTATCAGGCCCGTGCGCCGCCGACCTTCGCCAGGGCGTCGCCGTCGAGCCGGTAGGTGGTCCAGTCGTCCTGGGGCAGCGCACCGAGCGCGTCGTAGAACTCGATCGACGGGGTGTTCCAGTTGAGGACACACCACTCCAGCCGGGTGAGTCCGCGCTCGACGCAGACCTGCGCGAGGGAGGCGAGCAGCGCCTTGCCCAGGCCGGTGCCGCGCTGCTGCGGGTCGACGAAGAGGTCCTCCAGCCAGATGCCCTGCTTGCCGGTCCAGGTCGAGAAGGACAGGAACCAGAGCGCGATGCCGGCGACCTTGCCGTCGATCTCGCCGATGTGGCAGAAGGTGGAGGGATGGCCGTGGTCGGGGAAGAGCACCGCCTGCAGGTCCGTGTCGGTGGCAACGGCCTGCTCGGGTGCCTTCTCGTAGGTCGCGAGGTCCCGGATCACCCGCAGGATCTCGGGGATGTCTGCAGAGGTGGCGGACCGGATCCGCGAGTCGAGCGTCATCCGTCAATCATCTCAGGAAGTCTTCGCTCGAGAACTATCATCGGTCGATGACACGCACGATCGGGATGATCGGTGGAATGAGCTGGGAGTCCACGGCCTGCTACTACCGCCTGGCCAATGAGCTGGTCGCGCAGCGGCTCGGCGGGCTGCACTCCGCGCCCGTACTGCTCAGTTCACTGGACTTCGCCCCGATCGAGGCGATGCAGGTCGCCGGCGAGTGGGATCGCGCGGGTCGGCTGCTCGCCGACGAGGCCGTGCGACTGCAGAGTGCGGGCGCGGAGCTGCTGCTGCTGTGCACCAACACGATGCACAAGGTCGCCGGTGCCATCGAGCAGGCGTGCGACATCCCGCTGATCCACGTGGCCGATGTGACGGCGCAGGCGGCGCTGCGGCAGGGCAGCCGGCGGGTGGCGCTGCTCGGCACCGCATTCACGATGGAGCAGGACTTCTATCGGGAGCGGTTGGAGCAGCACGGTCTGCAGGTGCTGGCGCCGGAGGCGACAGACCGCGCGCTGGTGCACCGCGTCATCTACGAGGAGCTGTGCCGGGGGGTGCTGCGCGACGACTCGCGGGAGGCCTACCGGCAGGTGATCTCCCGGATGGTGGACCGCGGCTGTGACGGTGTCGTGCTCGGCTGCACCGAGATCGAGATGCTGCTGACGGCTTCGCGCGAGTGCGGTGTGCCGCTGTTTCCGACCACGCGGCTGCATGTGGAGGCAGCCGTCGACCTGGCCTGCGCGTGACGGTTGGTAGTACAGGCGGGATCCATCCGTCCCGCCTGTACTACCAACCAGCGACTTGTCGCCGCTGGGCCGCCGCGATCACCGCGGCGACCTGCGTCATGAACTCGCGCTCGTGGCAGCGGAAGCCGATCACCGGGATCCGCAGCACCCGGTCGCCGTCGATGAGCAGAGCGTTCTGGCGCAGCGAGTCGTCGATCGAGTGCGGGGTCAGCGCATGGTGCGCACCCTCGATCTCGACGACGATGTGCAGGTCGGTCCACCGCACGTCCAGATAGATGCGACCGCGTTTGGTCTCGACGACCACCTGTCGGTCAGGCTTCGGCAGCCCGTATTTGCGGCACAGCCGCGCAAAGTCCAGCTCACCAAGAGACTCGGCCCCATCGCATACGTCCGCAATGACCTGGTCGATCAGCCGGTGGCGTCGCACCAGGCCGTGCTGCCGCCAGGCGGCCATCAGCCGCGCCGGTGTGGTCAGTCGCTGCTCGATGGTCATGGCGACAAGCGTCCCCGCCTGCCGGTCGGACGTCGCCCATGCAGCGGCGCGAATGGCGGCGATCTCCGGACGGGTGCGGGGTATGCCGCCCGCGACCGGGGGCTCGAGGCGGCGCACCGCACGCACTCTCGCACGTTCGACCCTGCGGATCCGCGTGCCGTGGGGCACCGAGATGTCGATCGAGTGGTGGTTCCAGCCTGCGAGTCCGGCCTGCTGCAGTGCAGTCACCCCGTCGAGCCGCGCGCCGGCGCCGACGTCGAATACCGCTGCCCAGCGGCGGGACACCTCATCCAGATCGCGGCGGACGGCAATCGACTGTGCACCGATGCGCAACCAGCGGCCGGTGGCCACCTCGGTGCGGACGTCATGACGGTGGATCCCGTGGAGCCCCTGTGGACAACTGCGGTTGGTAGTACCGACGGGACCCATCCGTCCCGTCTGTACTACCGAGCAAGCGACGTCGGGGGAGGCACGTAGGGTTGTCGGCGAGATGAGCAGCCTTTTCGATGACCTTCCCCTGCCCGGACTCGATGCACGCTCGGCCTCCGCGGACGTGCCGACCGACGACGCCGTGCACGCCGCGCACGCCGCGACGGCGACGCGGGCACCCGCGTATGCCGGTGAGGTGGACGAACGCGGCGTCCCCACCTGGGCCGGCCTCGGCGGCGACGCGCCGGGCGAGGGCGGCACACGGCATACCGGCGGATGGGGCCGTGACCCGCAGGCCCTGCTCGAAGGTCTCAACCCGCAGCAGCGGGAGGCCGTGGTGCACGAGGGGCCGCCGTTGCTGATCGTGGCCGGCGCCGGATCGGGCAAGACCCGGGTGCTGACCCACCGGATCGCCTACCTGCTCGGGGCACGCCACGTGCAGCCCGGTCAGGTCCTGGCGATCACCTTCACCAACAAGGCGGCCGCCGAGATGCGCGAGCGGGTGGCCGAGCTGGTCGGACCGGCCGCGAAGGCGATGTGGGTGTCGACCTTCCACTCCGCCTGCGTGCGGATCCTGCGGCGGGAGGCGACGAAGGTCGGGATGAAGTCGACCTTCTCCATCTACGACGCGGCGGACAGCCAGCGGCTGATGGGCATGGTGCTGCGCGACCTGGACCTGGACTCCAAGCGCTACCCGCCGCGCTCCTTCAGCCACCAGGTCAGCAACCTCAAGAACGAGCTGGTCGACGAGGACACCTATCGCGCGCAGGTGAGCGAGGGCACCCATCAGGAGCGGATGCTCGCGGAGGCCTACACGCAGTACCAGCGGCGGCTGCGGCAGGCCAACGCGCTCGACTTCGACGACATCATCATGATGACCGTCAACATCCTGCAGGCGTTCCCGGATGTCGCCGAGCACTACCGGCGCAGGTTCCGGCACGTGCTGGTCGACGAGTACCAGGACACCAACCATGCGCAGTACACCCTGGTACGCGAGCTGACGGGGAGTGAGGAAACGAACGGAGTGAGGCCCGGAGCGACCGCGGAAGCTCGCACAGGAAATGCAGAGCTGGTCGGGCAGGAGATCGCCGATCCCGCGGTAGGCAGCGTGCCGCCGGCGGAGCTGTGCGTCGTCGGCGACGCGGACCAGTCGATCTACGCGTTCCGGGGGGCCACGATCCGCAACATCGTAGAGTTCGAGAACGACTACCCGCAGGCTCGCACCATCCTGCTCGAGCAGAACTACCGCTCGACCCAGACGATCCTGCAGGCCGCCAACGCGGTGATCGCCAAGAACCCCGACCGGCGCCCCAAGAACCTGTGGACCGACTCCGGCGACGGTGAGCGCATCGTCGGCTATGTCGCGGACTCCGAGCACGACGAGGCCGCGTTCGTGGCCCGCAGCATCGACCAGCTGACCGACCAGCACGGCATCCGCCCGGGGGACGTCGCGGTCTTCTATCGCACCAACGCGCAGTCCCGTGCACTCGAAGAGGTATTCGTGCGAGTCGGCTTGCCCTACAAGGTCGTCGGCGGCACACGCTTCTACGAGCGGCGCGAGGTCAAGGATGCGCTGGCCTACCTGCGGGTGGTGTCCAACCCGGCCGACACCGTCAACCTGCGCCGGATCCTCAACGTGCCCAAGCGCGGCATCGGTGACCGCGCCGAGGCCTGCGTCGCGGCGCTCGCCGATCGTGAGCGCATCACCTTTGTGGAGGCGCTCGGCCAGGCGGATGACGCCCCCGGCATCGCGACCCGCTCGCTGACCTGCATCAAGGGCTTCACCGCGATCCTCGAGTCGCTGCAGCAGACGCACGAGTCCGGTGCCGGTGTGGGCGACCTGCTGGAGGCGATCCTGGACCGCTCCGGCTACCTCAGCCAGCTGCGCGAGAGCGCCGACCCACAGGACGAGACGCGGGTCGAGAACCTCGCCGAGCTCGTCGCGGTGGCACGGGAGTTCGACGAGAACTATCCGGGCGCCTCCTTGGAGGACTTCCTGGAGCAGGTGTCACTGGTCGCGGACGCCGACGAGATCCCCGACGACGACACCGAAGGTGTAGAGCAGGGCGTCGTCACGCTGATGACGCTGCACACCGCGAAGGGTCTGGAGTTCCCGGTCGTCTTCCTGACCGGTATGGAGGACGGAACCTTCCCGCACATGCGGGCTATGGCCGACCCGCACGAGCTGGAGGAGGAGCGCCGACTGGCCTACGTCGGCATCACCCGCGCCCGCGAGCGGCTGCACCTGTCGCGCGCCGAGGTGCGGTCGGCGTGGGGCGCACCGCAGTACAACCCGCCGTCCCGTTTCCTGGACGAGATCCCGTCGACGCTGATCGACTGGCAGCGGGTGGCGACGACCTCGATGCGACCCTCGTCGACGCCGGCGGTGGCCCGTCTGGCCGCCCGCCCCGGTGTGCGCAGCCCCGGCAACCGGCCGGTGCCCTCACTCGACGGGGGAGACAGGGTCACCCACGACTCGTTCGGGCTCGGCACGGTGGTGCGGGTCGAGGGCCAGGGTGAACGCGCCATGGCCTACATCGACTTCGGTGGCGACACCGGCGTCAAGCGGCTGCTGCTGCGCTACGCGCCCGTCGAGAAGCTCTAGACAGCCCCGCGAAGTCTTCGCTTCGCTCAGTGCTGCCAACTCCACCCCTTCCTGATACGTTGCCGTGGTCCGCAGAATGAGACGGGCGCCGGCCAGTAGCGCCGGGTGAGCGATGTCGGAGAGCGCATTGATCGAGGAAGACGCGGTGGTGACCACGCCGATGAGTGCTGCCCCGCGTGACGGGCTCCGCGAGGTCGACATCCGGCTGGTCGACTGGCATGAGCAGGTGCAGCCGTTGCGGCTGGCCGCGGTGATGGAGTCGGTGCTCGAGATCGGCGTGCGCGAGCCGGTGCAGGTCGCGCGGCGCGGCGACCGGTTCATGGTGCTGGACGGTGCGCACCGGGCCCGGGCGGCGCAGGCTCTCGGGCAGCGGACCCTGCAGTGTCGGCTCATCGACCTGCCGGACGACGCACCCGTGGACGGCTGGATCCACCGTCTGCCGGGGCAGCTGCCGCTCGACGCGGTCGCGTTGCGCGAGGACGGTGCGGGACGCGTCGTCGCTCTGGTCAGCGACGGGGGCGGCACCCGTGACCTGCGCGCCCCTCTGGCGAACGACGGCTCCTACTTCGCGGCACTGCATACGCTCAGCAGGCTCTATCGGAACACGCCGTATGAACGCGTCGAGGCCGGTGATCCCGCAACCTCCGTGGGCACCGAGATCGGCTGGGTCATGCCGACCTGGGGCACGATCTGCGAGCTGGTCGAGGACTACGGGCTGCTACCGGCCGGGGTGACCAGGCTGAGCCGCTACCTCCCCTGATTCCTCAACCGAGAAGTCACGTATTGCACGCGAGAAGTCAGAAAATGCCGTGCGCTCGCAGCCACGGGGCCGGGTCGACCGGCTGGTCATTCAGATGGATCTCGAGGTGCACGTGGGGCCCCGTCGAGTGGCCGGTGTTGCCCGATCGGCCGACCACCTGGCCCGCTTCGACCTGCTGGCCGGCGCTCACCGCGAAGGACGACAGATGCGCCTCGATCGAGCTGACGCCGTTGCCGTAATCGATCTCGACGCGGTTGCCCATCCCGAAGTAGTTGCCCACTGTCACGACCGTCCCGGAGTGCAGTGCGCGTAGCGGGGTGCCGACCGGAGTCGCGAAGTCGTCGCCGAGGTGCATGGTGCCCCACCGGCCGCCGAAGCCCGAGGTGAACGTGCCGCCGCAGCCCGCGATGGCACAGGTCCACCCACCGGAGGTGCTGCCCTTCGCCTTGGCGGCCGCTGCCTTGGCGGTCGCCGCCGTGGTGGCCGCCTCCGTCGCCTTGCTGCGTGCGGCCGTGGCGCTCTGCTCGGCCTTCTGACGGCCGGCCGCTGCGGCGGAGGAGCTGCCGGCGAGCGCCTTCGCACGCTGGGCGGCGCGCGAGGTGTTGGCCGAGTTCGCCTTGACCTGGGCGGTGTTCTGCGGGCGGGACAACGACCGTGAGGTGTCGACCTTGCCCTGTTGGCGCTGCCCCAGGAGGTTGGCCGCCGCGACGGTTGCCTCGTGTCCGCTCGTGGCGGAGGCTGTGGGAGTCACGCCGGTGCTGAGCGCCGAGATCCCGACGGCGGCGGTCGCGAGGGCAGCGGCCACGGTGGGGACCACGACACCGGGACGCCGCCATACGGGGGGATGCGAGGCGCGGTGGCGTGCCTGGTACGGGCTCAAAGCACAGACCTCTGAAGGGGTTTCGTCGGGAGTGGAACCCATCGACGGTATCGCGGCGCGCGCTCGTCCGGCGAGGCGGTGCGCCGGGGCTGTGGACAACTCGGCCCGTATGCCGCAGCCGGCCTGTGCTGCTGCGCACCGTGGATGGCGGCGCCAGATAGTCTGCTTCCCATGAGCGAAGCACCATTGCGGATCGTCGTAGCCAAGCCGGGCCTGGATGGGCACGACCGGGGAGCCAAAGTCGTCGCCCGCGCGCTGCGAGACGCCGGCATGGAGGTGATCTACACCGGTCTGCACCAGACGCCGGAGCAGATCGTGGAGGCGGCGATCCAGGAGGATGCCGACGCCGTCGGCCTGTCCGTCCTGTCGGGTGCCCATATGACGCTGTTTGCGAAGGTCACCGAGCTGCTCAAGGAGCGGGACGCCGAGGACATCGTGGTCTTCGGGGGCGGGATCATCCCGGAAGAAGACATACCCGAGCTCGAAAAGCTGCGCGTAGCAAAGATTTTCACTCCTGGGGCAACGACGCACGAGATCTCTGGCTGGGTGCGTGAGCACGTCGGCAACCTCGACGATGACGAGTAGGCGCGCCCACGGCTCGACACGGCACACGCCCGGCTGGATGAGGCGCGCAGACCCGGCCGACTGCAGGATGATGAGCAGATGAGAGAGAACCGGCTGGAGGCAGTCTGGCTCGTGGTGACCATCGTCTATGGGTGCATCGTGGGACTGACGACGGGGCACGGCTGGTCCGACACCTTCACGATCGTCGGCGCCATCATTGTGGGCATCGGCTGGGTGCTGATCGGCATGCGGCGCCACTCGATGCGCCGGCACTATGAGGAGCGAGTCAGGTAGCGCTCCGTCTCACCTTGCCTGCCCTGGCGGCGGGTGCTGCCAGGAGAGGGATACCCTCACAGTCGGACATTCTCTTCGACGGCGAGGACGGACTCCCAGTGGATCTATTTGAGTACCAAGCGCGCGACATGTTCGAGGCGCACGGCGTCCCGGTGCTTGCGGGCAAGACCGCAACGACCCCGGAAGGCGCCAAGGCGGCGGCGGAAGAGATCGGCGCCACGTCCGGCGGCGTGACGGTCGTCAAGGCCCAGGTGAAGGTCGGCGGCCGCGGCAAGGCGGGCGGCGTCAAGGTGGCCAAGAGCGCCGACGAGGCGCAGCAGTATGCCGAGCAGATCCTCGGCATGGACATCAAGGGCCACACCGTGGGCACCGTGATGATCGCCCAGGGCGCACAGATCGCGGAGGAGTACTACTTCTCCGTGCTGCTGGACCGCACCAACCGCCGCTACCTGGCGATGTGCTCCAAGGAGGGCGGCGTCGAGATCGAGAAGCTCGCGGTCGAGCGCCCCGAGGCGCTCGCCCGGGTCGCGGTCGACCCGAACGTGGGCATCGACGCGGCGAAGGCGAAGGAGATCGTCGACGAGGCGGGTTTCGACGCCGAGCTCGGCGCGAAGATCGCCCCGGTGCTGACCAAGCTGTGGGACGTCTACCGCGAGGAGGACGCGACGCTGGTCGAGGTCAACCCGCTGGTGCAGACCACCGACGGCAAGATCATCGCCCTCGACGGCAAGGTGACCCTCGACGCGAATGCCGACTTCCGGCACCCGGAGCACGCAACCCTCGAGGACAAGGCGTCGGCCGACCCGCTCGAGGCCGCCGCCAAGGAGAAGGGCCTCAACTACGTCAAACTCGACGGTGACGTCGGCATCATCGGCAACGGTGCGGGCCTGGTCATGTCGACCCTGGACGTCGTGGCGTATGCGGGGGAGAAGGTCGGCGCGGAGACCGGCAAGCCGGCGCCGCAGCCCGCGAACTTCCTGGACATCGGTGGTGGCGCGAGCGCCGAGGTGATGGCCAACGGCCTCGGGATCATCCTGGGCGACGAGCAGGTCAAGTCGGTCTTCGTCAACGTCTTCGGTGGGATCACCGCCTGTGACGCCGTGGCCAACGGCATCGTGGGCGCGCTCGACAAGCTCGGCGACGGCGCCACCAAGCCCCTGGTCGTCCGCCTGGACGGCAACAACGTCGAGGAGGGTCGTCGCATCCTCGCGGAGCGGAACCACCCACTCGTCAGCATCGAAGAGACCATGGACGGCGCCGCGGCCAAGGCCGCCACGCTTGCTGCCAAGTAAGACCGAGTAAGGGGATTCCTTAGCAATGGCAATTTTCTTGGATGACTCGAGCAAGGTCATCGTGCAGGGCATGACCGGGTCCGAGGGTATGAAGCACACCCAGCTCATGCTGAAGGCCGGCACCCAGATCGTCGGCGGGGTGAACCCGCGCAAGGCGGGCACCGAGGTCGAGTTCGACGGCGGCGGCAAGGTTCCGGTCTTCGGCACCGTCAAGGAGGCGATGGCGGCGACCGGTGCGAACGTGTCGGTGGCCTTCGTGCCGCCGAAGTTCGCCAAGGACGCGGCCATCGAGTCGATCGATGCGCAGATCCCGCTGCTGGTGATCATCACCGAGGGCATCGCGGTCAAGGACAGCGCGGAGCTCTACAACTACTCCCTGGGGAAGAAGACCCGCATCATCGGCCCGAACTGCCCCGGCATCATCAGCCCCGGCAAGTCGAATGCCGGCATCATCCCGGCCAGCATTGCCGGGCCGGGCCGCATCGGTCTCGTGTCGAAGTCGGGCACGTTGACCTACCAGATGATGTATGAGCTGCGGGAGTTCGGCTTCTCCAGCGCCATCGGCATCGGCGGTGACCCGGTCATCGGCACCACGCACATCGACGCGCTCGCGGCGTTCGAGGCGGACCCGGAGACCGACGCGATCGTGATGATCGGCGAGATCGGCGGAGACGCCGAGGAGCGGGCCGCGGAATACATCAAGGCGCATGTGACCAAGCCGGTCGTCGGCTACGTCGCCGGTTTCACCGCCCCCGAGGGCAAGACGATGGGCCACGCGGGTGCGATCGTGTCCGGGTCGTCCGGCACCGCCGCCGCCAAGCAGGAGGCCCTCGAGGCCGCCGGCGTGAAGGTCGGCAAGACGCCGTCCGCGACGGCTGACGAGATGCGCAAGATCATGAAGGACCTCAAGAAGTAACTAGCCCCACGAAGTCCTCCGGCAGCGGCCGGTCACCCGAACAGGGTGACCGGCCGCTGCCGGCAGATGCCGCGACAGTCCGGGCAGCTTCAACGCCGTGGCCACCGGCGTTGCGTGCACCAATGGGCGCAAAGCTGGGTCCGTGGGCCCAGCTTTGAGCCCAGCTCGCACCGTAGTTTGGAAACCTGGTTCTACGTCGGTCGATGGTGGCTCAGTTCATCGTGCAGGGAGGAAAATGACGCGAGCGTTCATCGCAGCCGGTACCCGCCTGCGTCACGCCGTAGAGGGGTCGACCGATCGTGGTCAGAGCACGTTGGAATATGTCGGGATGATCGCTCTGGCCGCGCTGTTGGTCGCGGTGGTCGTTTCGGCGTTCGCGCACGGCAGCAGCCTCGCCAGGACCGTCAGTGAGGCGCTGAGCAAGATCTCCGGGATCGTGGGCTAGTGCTGCGACAGGTTGGGGGGCGGCGGCGATCTGCCACCGGCATCGATGTGGTCAGGGCGGACGAGAGGCAAGATCTCATGGGCAGGGGCGGCAGGGGTGGCGCGGGCGAGTCCGGTCAGGTGGCGACCGGTCTGATCATCTGTACGGTGTTGGGACTGCTGACGATCATGTTCATGGTGATGCTGCCCGAGGGATCTGCGGTGAACCAGAAGTCCGGCACCCAGAACGCCGCCGACGCGGCTGCGCTCGCCGGCGCCGACGGGGTCATCAAGTCGATCGTGACCGATCTGGCCACCCTGCCACTGAGCGCATTCGCGCCGAAGACCTTCTCCTGTGGTCTTGGTGAGACCGATGCGGCCAGGCTGGCGGCGAGCAACAACGCGCAGTTGACCAGCTACTGCTATGACTGGCGGGCAGACCAGGCCGTTGTGAGGGTCCAGTCGATTCGGGCTCTATCGGGAGGTCAGCACTCACAAGCCGCAGCTTTGGCGAAGACCGGTGTACCTTGGGGCGAGTGCGCGTTCAGCAGTCTGCCGAAGCCGACACCGGAGCCGACACACACGCCAAAGCCGACGACGTCCGGGTCGCCATCGAGCAAACCGACGTCATCACCGACGTCATCCGCCCCTACCGGCCCGATCCACCTGGTCTGTGGAGCCATCACGATCGACTACACGCTCGGACCGGGCGGCCGTCTGGTGCTCACCGATCCGGGAGCGTTGAGCAACCTGCTGAAGGCCCGGCTTGTCGGCTGAAGCGCTGATTCCATGGACAACCTGTGGGAGACATCCGAACGCACCTGGCCGACGAAAGGATCAAACGTGGCCAATCCATGGCGTAGGCGTGTGGCGGCGTGTGGGGTAGCCATCTCCCTCGTGGCTGCGGTCGGGGCAATACCTGCCTCCGCCGCCAACGAGACGATCCCGATTGCGGGGACGTTCGTGTATAGCGGCTATCAGACCCCCACCTCGGGCCAGATCCACGGTGCCATCCACGCTGTGGTGCGGATCCCGGGTGGGACCGCGGTGTTCTACTCGGTCGGCGGTCCAGGTGACAGCCCGGGCGGTGTTATGCCGACTGTGGGCCTGTCGACTCCCTTCCGGGTTGGCTCTGCGTGGGCGGTCGGCATCGTCGACCAGCAGGGGTTGAAGTTCTACCAGCCGATGGTGGACAGCTCGGGAAACTGTATGTGCAGCACGGTCAGCGACATCTCGGCATCGCCCACGAGCCTGAACGTGGGGTGGGCGGTACTGCCGCCACTGCCGCCACGCCTGACGAAGGTGACGGTCGATTTCGGGTTCGGAAACCAGGTCGACGTCCCCGTGACCAACCAGCTGCCACAGCCAACCGTCAACAGCTCCACTGTCACGCTCGGTAACGGATGGCCGAAGCTGCCCAGTCGGCAGACCATTTCGAGCGCGAAGACGGCGACGTTCATTCGGTCGTTGGTGAGTAACTCGGGCAACACGGATGCGACCACGCACCGAAGCGCAAACCACGAGGCGATCGCGTTGAACACCGATGTGCTGTTCGCGATCGACAAGGCCGCATTGACGCCGAGAGCACACGCGGCCCTGAAGCAAGCGGCTGCACAGATCTCGGCGAAAGGCCAGGGGGTGGTGTCCATCGTGGGCTACACCGACAGCGTGGGCACGAGCGAGCACAACCAGACCTTGTCCGAGGAGCGGGCGCAGTCGGTGCTGGCAGCCTTGAAGAGGCTGGTGACCAAGCCCGGCATCACGTTCACAGCTTCCGGTAAAGGAGAGCAGGACCCGGTGGGAGACAACACCACGACGCAGGGACGCCAGCTCAACCGCCGAGTCACCGTCTCCTTCGGGACGGGGGAGAAATGATGCCATCCGGGTTGACCAAGGCAGTGGGTGTTTCGCTGTGTCTGACCTGTGGTGCGCTGATGACGGGATGCAGTGGGGGATCGCATCACTCGTCAGCACCCGGCACGTCGGCGCCCACGTCGGTAGCGAGCCCATCGTCGTCCGGTGGCGGGAGTCAGGTCAAGGCTGTCATCAAACAGATCATGGGGTCGAGTGAGTCCCGGACACCGATCGCGTCGGCCACCGGGAAGATCGACACGGGCACCACAACGTCTCCGATGACCGCCCAGATTCTGCGGATCGTGCGCACCTCGCTGTCCACCACCGTGGTCTGGCGCCTGAAGAGCACCTCGGGCGCGACCGTGCCGACCAACTCGTCCCAGTTGTCGGGCGCCGCACCGCTGTTCGACACGCGACAGCTGGCCCTGGTCGACGTCGAGGGCAACAAGACCTTCTATCCCTACACCTACGTTCCGATCGGTCAGCCCACCGGCCTGGACACCAAGTGTCTGTGCAGCGACTTACCGGACTCGGTGAGCGGCGGCGGAGTCGTGCTCTACGCCATGATGCCGGCGCTTCCGGCCGGCGCGAGCACTGTCAATGTCAGCATCCCCGGCTTTTCCACGATGAAGTCGGTCAAGGTGGCATCATGAGGACTCGAATCACGGCCGTGCTCGCCGTCGTCGGAGTGGGGGTTGCTCTCGGCATGTTCGTCGGGCGGGTCGTCGGCCAGCTGGATGGGTCGCCAGTTGATGAGGAGTTGCCGTGGCCCGGACGCTTGTTGACGCCCGTGTGCGGCTCCGCAATACCGCGGAGGGTCTGGTCAGCCGCGAGCAGCAGGCTGATCGGGGCCAGGGACGTTGGAGTATGTGGGGATGATCGCGCTGGCGGCTCTGCTGGTCGTGGCCGTCGTGGCGGCGTTCGGTAAGGGAAGCAGCCTGGCCAAGATCGTCGGCACCGCAGTCAGCAAGATCACAGATGTCGGCTAGGGCTGGGAACCGGCACCCGCTGCAGCGGGTGCGAGCGGTCTTCTCGAGACAGTCAGGTGGGAGGCGAACACCCGTGAGTGGGGCGAAGGACAGGGCAGGTGCCGTATCCGCGCAGCTTCAGGAAGTGCGTCCTGGCGGCGGGTCCGGACAGGTGACCACCGAGCTCATCATCTGCACGTCCTCTTGTGGACTCGGCCAGTCCGACGCCGCCAGGCTCGCGGCAACCAATGGTGCGTCGTTGACCAATTACTGCTACAACTGGCAGACCGACGAGGCCAACATGCGGGTGCGCGCCGTCAAGGCGCTCTCTGGAGGGCAGCGCTCACAAGCCGCGGCTACGGCGAAAACCGGTGTACCTTGGGGCGAGTGCGCCCTCAGCAACCCGCCGAGTCCACCACCGACGACCAAGCCTTCGCCGAACCCCACGCTGCCTACGAGTTCCTACCAATTGGCCTATGGTCCATTGTCTGACACCCGCCTGTTCTCACTGGTCGACGCTGCCCATGGGAAGACGTACTACCCGTTGACCTATGCACCGGTGGGCCAGGCATTCAACACGCCCATCAGGTGTCTGTGCAGTGACCTGCCGTCCTCGGTCGATGGGACGGGCCAGGTTCTGTATGCAGTGCTCCCGGCCCTGCCCGATGGGACCACCTCTGTGAACGTCGCCATCCCGGGGTTCACGACCATGAAGTCAGTGAAGGTTACGTCATGAATGCTCGAACAGCGTTGGTAATCAGTATGGTCGGGGTGACCCTGCTGTCTGCATGCTCCTCCGGCGGGTCAACATCATCGACCGGGTCCACGACCTCGCACGCGACCACAGTGCCCGGGTCGGCGAGCAGGTCGGCCCCGCTCTTCGTCCCGACATCGAGCGATCCGAGCGGTAGTGGTTCGCGTCGTCAGGTCGGGCCGGCCAGCGTGTGGTTGCCCGCGACGATGAAACAGAAGGGGCAGCCGAGCCGACAGGACAAGGGCACGACCACCCTATTCGTCTCGACGACGTCTTATCACGGCCAGTACGCCGCCGTTGCCGTCACGCTGTCGAACGGCAAGGACGTCATGAGCGCGGCGCAGGAGGCGGAGTCCTTCCATGGTCAGCTGGTCGATGTGGAGCACGTCCCGGCGCTCAAGGTCGCCGAGGCGACTTGGCCCGGTCTCACCGGCACCTACCAGTTCACGTTTCTGGACCCGTCCGTCACGCCCTCGCTGAAATCGGTGGTGTTGATGGGGGAGACCTCCGACGGCCGGTTCGTGTCGGTCACGGCGAAGGCACCACCGACCCTGTTCGACTCGATCAATCTGGTGCACGTGGTCGCGACGACTCGGGTCGGCGCGCACGTCCGCACCTCCTGAGCCTCCTCACGCGTGGCAGGCCCGGAGCGGTTGACCGCCCCGGGCCTGCACGTAGCGGGCAGTGCCGCAACCCGTTTCGAGGCGCACGCGCAGACAAGGTGCTGCGCGCCGATTCCCCTGAGATCGGCACGCAGCACCTTGACTCTGTTGGTTGTGGCTATGGCATGATCGTGCTGATCTTGTTGATGGCCTTGGTCACCTCGCCGGAGAGCGCCGTTCCGCTGCCGAATGCGGTGACGATAGCGCCGACCAGGAGAGCGGCGAGCGCGATCATACCGACGTATTCGAGGGTGCCCTGACCCTTCTCGTCACGACCCTCCACGGCCTTGATGATGCGGACCCGGGTGGCGATCAGTGCTCGTGTCATTGTGCTCCTCATTCCTCTTCCGGGGAGTCTGTGCCCCGTCCCCCTGATGGGGCGTTCCTGTTGACATGGAAGACATTACGAGGCATGCGCTGCCTGAGGCAGGGCCCGCGGACCTAATAGAAGGCCCAACTTCACCCCCATTGAGCGGGGCCAATGGCCAGGCTTCTTGGTGGAGTTCAACCGAGCCAGAGCGCGACTGCAGCAGAGCGTGAGGTGACACCCAGCTTCGCGAAGATGTGGTTGACATGATTCTTCACGGTCTTCTCCGCGAGGAAGAGCCCGCCGGAGATCTCGCCGTTGGTGTGGCCCTGTGCGATGAGGTCCATGATCTCCCGCTCCCGGCGGCTGAGACCGTGGATGTCGTGGCGGCTCGGGTCGGGCACGGCCGGCGCGGCCGTCAGCGCGGACTGGACGGCCTCGATTGCCTGCGAGGACAACACAGAGCCGCCCTGCGCCACGGATCGGATGGCCGCCGTGAGTTCCTGCGGGGTGAAGGCCCCGTGCACGAGATAGCCGCGGGCGCCGGCGGCGAGTGCGCTACGGACGATGTCTGGTGAATCCGAGTAGGTGAGCATCAACACCTTGGTCAGATCGTGCACCTCCGACGCCACGCTCACGCCATCGGCAACAGGCATGCGCACATCCACCAGTGCCACGTCCGGCGTTTCGCGTTTGACGACGGCGACGGCGGTGCGGCCGTCGCCGGCCTCGCCGACCACCCTGATAGTGGGGTCGGTCTCGAGCATGCTGCGTAGGCCCACTCGGATGATCTCGTTGTCGTCGACCACGACGACCCGCAAGGGTGGTGACCAATCAGCGGTCCGGTCGTCGGCCTTCAAGGCCGGCTGGTGCTCATTCATGTGGTCCTCTCTTCCGCGTTGCGAGGCAGCGACAGCAGGACACGAGTTCCCCGAGAACCATTTCTGGTGATAGAGAGGTCACCAGCGAATGACTCGGCGCGCTCCCGCATCCCCAGAAGCCCATAGCGCGCCCGACCGACCGCCCCATCAATGCTCTCGGCGATGCCGACGCCGTCATCGATGATGCTGACTTGCAGGCGCTGGGAGTCAGCCGTGACCTCGACCTGGACGGAATCTGCAGCGGCATGCCGATCGACATTCTCCAGTGCCTCGTCGACAACCGACAGGATGCATAGGCGGGTCTCATCGTCGACGTCGACCAGGCCTATCGCGGTGGCACGAGCGAGGACCTTCGTTCGCTGCGACCATTGGCTGCACCGCTCAACCAGCAGATCCAGAAGCGGCCGGTCGGTTTCGGTCCGACGTAGCCCGGTGAGCAGCGTGCGCGCCTCTTGCGAAGCCACCTCGGAGTGGGCTCCGAGCTGGGTCGCCAGCGCTGACGCCCGGTCTGAGTCGGTGGCGATCCAGTGCGGCAGTGATGCCGCTGTGAGGGAGATGCCGTGAAGGGTCTTGCCAAGGGAGTCATGCATGTCCCGCGCCAGCCGGGCCCGCTCCAGGGCAGCGGTCTTCTCGGCTTGCGCCCGATGCAGAGCGTCGATGGCCACAGTCAGCTGGCTGGTGCCGTAGTTGATCGCCTGGCCGATCGCCGCCATGGCGAGATAGATGAAGGGGATGCCGACACGCATGATGTATGGCGCATCCGCAACCGATACGCCATGGGCGGCGAGCGCACCGAAGTAGCCGAGCTCGAGCACGACCAGCAGTGGGAGTGCGGTGGTCCAACGGAAGAGTGCTCCCACCAGCAGGGCAGTCGGCAGGGTGGCCAGCATGAGCACGTTGTCCGGGCCTTCGATGGACAGCATGGTGACGACGATGGCGACGTCGATCATGGCGAGAGCGGGGTGCCGCATCACGAAGCCGATGGCATCGATGCGGCTGGTGAGGCCGAGAAAGCTACTCGCGCCGAGGAGGACGCCCCAGAGCATGAATCCGGTCGTGAGCTGCCTGCCGACCGACGACGCGCAGGCCAGCATGAGCGCCATGAGACGGATGAGGAAGGCGCTCTGGACGATGATTCGGAACAGCCGGTTCGCAACCGGCATCGGTGACTCAACCAAAGAGCATCCCGAGGTTGACATCGCTGCCCACGATGATCCCGACAAGCACCATGATGAGGACGGCGGGCACCAGGACCAGCGAGGTGACGAGGGTGATCTGAGGGGAGGCACGGGCGGCCTTGCGCCGCATCCGCTGCGCCGCGCCACGCCGCATATCCGAGGCGATGGTGTTCAAGGTGTCGGCGAGTGGGGCGCCCAGTTCCTCCGACTGCAGGAACGCGGAGACGAACTGGTTCATCGAGTCCGACGAGTTGCGCTCCTTCAGGCCGGTGAACGCCTGTCGCACCGATGCGCCATTTTGCAGCTGGCCCATGGTGATCTCGATCTCGGCTCCGAGTGGTCCCTCGAATCGGCTGCTCACTCGGGCGAGCGCCGGACGGAACGCGACCCCGGCGGTGACAGTGACCGCGAGGATGTCCAGGAAGTCCGGCAGCATGCTGTCGATCCCGTCCCGGCGCTTGCGGCGGCTGCCGACCAGCTTGCCGAAGGTCAGGAGCAGCGGTACTGCCATGGCCACGAGCGCGGTGAGAACACTGCCTTGGACCAGGCGGATCAGCGCGAGAGGGACTACCAGGAGATACCACATGACCACGCGAGTGAGGAACTCGTCGACCGTCATTCCATCAGGACGGCCGGCCTCATCGATCAGACGCTGCAGGGCCGCGATTCGGCTGTGCCCGAGGCTACGTCGCAGAAGCGGCACGAACGGTGCGGCGAGGCGACCGACGGCCCCCCGGCCTCTCGCCTCCTTCTTCTGAACGCTTCGAAGCAGCACGAGATCTTCGACGGCTAGTCCGTCGGCGGTGTCCGAACGCATCCGGCGATAGCCCACGATGACGAGCACGTAGACCAGTACACTCGCAAGCCCGACCAACGGCCCCAGCAACGCAGTCATGGTTCGATCCGAGTGATCTTGTGGATGAGGAACAGCCCCAAGGCGTAGAGCAGCCCGGCGATGACGAGCGCGACCTCGCCAACGGGGTTCGTGGTCATCCGCTGCACGGTTCCCGGATGGAGCGTGTTGAGCATGATCAGCATCAAGATGCCCATGACGGCAACCATGTATCCGGTGAGTGTCGCCTGGGCCAGGGTGGTGCGAACCTCACGCCGGGTCTCTTTACGCGCTTCCAGGGTGTCGGCGATTCCCCGCAGTGACGTGACCAACGAACCTCCGCTGCGCGACGACACCAACAGTGTGGACACGAGCACCTTGATCTCCCGGGACGGCAGTCGGTTCAAGATGCCGAGCAGGCCTGTTTCCAGCGTGTCGCCGAACTGCATGGTCCGGGCCACTCGGGAAAGCTCGGTAGAGGCCGGCTCGCTGAGCTCCTCCGATGCCATTTCGATCGCGGTGCGGATGGACAGGCCGGCACTGGTGGCGTTGGCGAGCACCCTTGCGAGCTCGGGCATCTGAACGATGAACGCCTCGCGCCGCCGGTCTCGCGCTCGACGCAGAAAGATACGCAGACCTTGGATCGCGAGCAGAAAGCCGACGATGAGGAATGCCGGAGCCAAGAGTTTGTCAAGCGCGAGACTGGCGACAACGCCAACGGCAGCGGTGATCGTCACGACCAGAAGAGGTGGACGGTCAACGCCGGCGAGCACCAGCTGCTGCTCCACCCGTGTGCCGATCCGGGTCTGCCGGAACCTCGTGTTCAAGCGTTGCCACGTTGTCCGACCGCTGGTGCTCTCGTCGGCAAGGATGAGCTCACGCAACCGAGCGCGATCACTGACTGCGCCTGCGAGGTCAAACACTGCACAGGCGAATACGACGACCATGACGAAGGTGGCAATCGGGAGCAGCACCGGCATCATGGTGCGTCCTGGTTCGTCAGTGAGAGACCCGCAGGCAGCGATTCGCCGCTCGCGTGGAGCCGTCGTGCGAGGTCCGGGGGCGCGGTACCGAGCACGAACGCACCAGGTTTGCCGGTCTCGGATGGCGCACGGGGGTCCCAACGCATCAGAGTATGAAGAGAGAACGGCTCGTTGCGAGCGGAAACCACGTAGTCGCAGGCGACGATGCGGCGGACACCGTCAGACCCCCGTTGTAATTGCACGATGACGTTGATCGCTTCGTTGACCTGGTCGTGCAAGGCCTTGAACGGAATCTCGATGTCGCTCATAGACGCGAGGGTCTCCAGGCGAATCAGGGCATCTGCGGCGGTGTTGGCGTGCACGGTCGTCAAAGAACCCTCGTGGCCGGTATTCATCGCCTGGAGCATGTCCAGCGCCTCGCCGCCGCGGCACTCACCGACGACGATCCGATCCGGCCGCATGCGAAGGGAGTTGCGCACCAGCTCCCGGATTGGCACCTCGCCGCGGCCCTCGACGTTGGATGGGCGCGTCTCGAGGCGGATGACGTGATCCTGCTCAAGGGACAGCTCGGCGGCGTCCTCGATGGTGATGATCCGCTCATGCGTGGGGATGAATGCGGACAACGCGTTGAGCATGGTCGTCTTCCCGGACGACGTGCCACCGGACACGACGATGTTGAGCCGGGCCCGGACACATGACGCGAGGAACTCGGCAGTGACAGTGTCCAGGCTGCCGCGCGCCAGCAGCTCGTCAAGTCCATAGGCCTTGGGGAACAACCGGATGGTGACGACTGGCCCGTTGAGCGCGAGAGGTGGCAGGACAACGTGCACGCGAGCTCCACGGGGCATCCGGGCATCCGCCGGCAGCCGCGCGTCGACCATCGGATTGGACTCGTCCACACGGCGGTTCACGGTGGAGACGATCCGGTCGATGGTCTGCAGCAGCTGCTCCTCGCTGGAGAAGGAGGACGGCACGCGTTGGAGCTTGCCGAACCGCTCGACGTAGACCTCCCGATGACCATTGACCATGATTTCGCTGATGGTGTCATCGGCCAGCAGAGGCTCGAGCACCCCGAGCCCGACGGCCTCGTCGACGACTCTGCGGACCAGTCGGTTTCGTTCGCGTGAGCTGAGGATCAGGCCCTCACGGGAGACCAGATGAGCCATCACCCGCTCCAACCGGATCCGGCGCTGAGCGGTGTCCATCCGGCCGAGCTCATTGAGGTCGATCTCGTCCAGGAGGATCCTCTTGAACCGGCGAATCAGAGCCTCGTCCTGCCGATCCGAGGCAGCGGAGTGGATGCGGGTGCCGGACCTCGATCCGTTGGCACCGTCCATCGGATCGGCGTTGGTGAGTGGGCTATCCGAGAAATGGCCCCTCACGGCATGACCGCGCTCTCGGAGACCGTGGGCGCAGGAAGTGGTCCAAGGCGCGGCACCGTCACCTCGACCGTCGCTCCGTGATCCGGTCCATACAGTGTGACCACCTTGGCCCGAAGGCCGAACGGCAGCGAGCGGTCCACCGCAGCAGTTGGGTTTTCGCCCAACGAGTAGGCGCGCGCGGCGGCTCGCGCCGCGGTCGTCGTCACGTTGGACACATAGGCCGCAGCGATGAACTGCAGGACCAATAGCACGACCACGACGACAACGGGCAGCAGCCCGACGAGCTCAATGCTCGCGCTGCCACGCTGATTGCGACGGGAGCCGATCTTGCCGAATCGGGAACTGGTCATGGCTCGACGACGACCGTCCGGTCGATACGCACCGACCATGGCGAGTTCAGCAGGCCTGGGGCCAGAACCGGTACCCTGACGCTGACGTCGACCCGACCACTCGTCGGTGCACTCGAGCTCGGATCGACGCTCATCCCGTCGCGAAAGTACGACGGCACCCGGGCTTCGGCCGCGGGGCCGGGAGCCTTGCCGATTGATGCCTGCCGTGCCGCCGCATCCGCGGCGTAGGAGGCCCACATGAAGGTCATCCCGACCAGACCGATCTGCCAGATGAAGGCCGCCACGAGGAATATGGCCGGGAGCAGCCCTACGAGTTCGATGGTCAGCTGGCCCAACTCTGAATTGGCGCTCTTGCGGCCGTGCCGTCGCACTTGGTGCGCCTTCCGCCTACCCTTGCGCGAGGTGATGTCATCCGTAATGGCTTGAGCGGCGATGTCCTTGCGCGCCGGTGCCTGAACGAGGGCGATCTCTTTGCCGATCGCTCGCAGCGCCTTCCACCAGGAGCGATCATGCACCGACAACGGATCACGGGAATTGACGGCCGCTTCCAGCTGACGATGCAACGACGGCAACGCGATGGAGATCACCGGCGCTTGTGCGAGACGCTGGACAACGTCGGCCTGAATGGTGTTCTGCTTGTTGCTATTGTTCACGAGGACCCGACTCATCTCCGGCTTGCGCACGCCGAGGTCCTGCCATGAGTCCAGTGTTCTGCGGACACCACGAAGCGAGAGCACGTCCGGCGTCGTGGTGATGATCACCTCGTCGGCGAGCTCGACCACGGCGACCTGCGTGGGAGTCACGTGCGAGCCGCCATCGACAATCACCAGGTCGTAGGCCTGACGCAGGAAGGTGAGGATGACACGGACCGCGTGCGGCGTGATGTACTCCACGTCTTGCACGGACGGCGGCGTGAGCAGAAGGTGCACGCCGGACTCATGGGGGACGACAGCGTCGGTGACAGTGCGGATGCTCAGGTCGTCGGAGATCTTGGCGATGTCAGCGATCGATGTGCGGTAACGGACGTCGATCAAGCTCGAGACGTCGCCCTTCTCCAGGTCCAGGTCCAGGAGAGCCACCCGATGCCCAGGAACCTCGCGCACCACGTCGAGCGCGAGATGCGTCGCGATGGTCGACGTCCCGACGCCACCCTTGGAGCCGGTGAAGCAGATGATTCGTGCGCCTCCGGTCGAGCTGTCGTCGCGGGTGTTGCGGACCATGCGTTCCATGGCCGATGCCCAGTCGATCGCTGCCTTGATGCGAGTGCGGACCTCTTCGAAGGCAAGGGGGTGACTCAGCACCCCGCGAGCACCGGCCTCCATCAACGGAACCAACACGTCGGACGACGTGTCGCTGCACACGATCAGGGTGGCCATTGCGGGCCGCCGCAATGACAAGTCGCGCAGCAGGTCGATCGGAGCATGTGGACCGAGCGCGTCGTGCAGGATCGCAACGTCCGGGTCAAGACGCAGCACCGCCTCGGAGAACTCGATCGTACTTTCGGCGATGTAGCCGATCTCGATGTCGCCCACCTCGTCGAGCTGCGAGCGCAGCTCGTATCCGAGTGTCTGGTCGGCACATCCGATCACGACAAGTGAGCTCATTGCTGTCCCTCCGGCACTGCCTTGCCACCAAGTTGGTTGGCGTCGTAGATCCCCTGCTTGCCGGAACCATTGTCGGGAACGCCCGCCGGAAGGCGCACCACCCGCAGCTCTTGGGCGAATGCGGAAGCGTAGGTGACGGCAAGTGAGTCGCTCGGGTTGAGAGAGAGGGTGATCGGCACGAACTGCTGCGCGCCGTTGCCGCTCGACGACGTGCTCCCGCTGCTGCGTACACCCCCGACTGCTTTCACTGGGACGTTCCGGACCAGCACCCGTACCTGGTCTGGCAGGCCGGGGATTTTGGCGTAGACGGCGTAGACATCAACGGAGTTACCCGCCTGGACGCCACCCGCCATGCCGGTCACGGGGTCGACCTCGATCGTGATGTCGCGCTCGTCCGGTGCCTGGTCTGAGGCAGGGACAAGCATGCCGGCGGTCAGGGTGGACCCCGTGCTCGTGGCGACGGCAAGCTTGCGTCCGGTCACGGTCGTGGGGTCCGAGATGGCATGTGGGTCGGCCCACCGCCTGGGGATCGCCGTGGAGGTGAAGTCATCGGCGGACAGCGTCGTATAGGCCTTCAGATTCGACTTGAACCTGAGAACGGTCACCTCGGGGCCGACCCGAGAGTTTACGCTCGAGACGTATGCGGTGACGCCGAAAAGGATGGCCATGCCGCCCACGATGGCCACGATCAGCAGGAGCATGCCGCGGCGCTGACGTGGATTCACGAACCAACCCGTGCGTCAGGTCGGCGGGTAGGCAGGTCAGTAGACGGGCGCGCATGAGCCATCGTTTCCCCTTGGTCGTTCACTGCGGACTACGTCTCCCTCACGGTGTGCCCGGACCCTGTCGCGGAGTGAGCAACCACGTGTGGTTGTCCGGCTCCGGCCTAGTGTCGCCAATACGGTATCGGACCACCAGGGCACATGGGCCCATTAGGGCCTCCGCTTTTTTGGGCCCTCGCGGAGGCGCGCAGGCCCATCGGTCGTGGCCGGTGGTGGCCATGATGGCCGAGAGGCAGCACTGGACATGCCGCTCGAATGGGGTGGCGCGCGACACCAGTTCTTCGCAGAAGGGGCAGATGAGATGAAGCGGTTCGACCTCACCATCACGTGGCGGGTGGCTGCGTGGACGCTCGGTGGCGGCGTCGTTGCTGCCGTCGGGGCGGGCGTCCTCGCGGGCGTTACCGGTGGGATGACTCGGGCAGTGCTCTTCCGCGGCCTTCTCGTGACTGTGTCACTCCTCATTGCCGCATGGGTGGCCGCACGACGGGCAACGGCGAGTGGCATCGACTCGATCCTGCCGACCGTGGCGACGGGTGCGACGGTCGGGTGCCTGCTCGACCCGGCGAGCTGGGATGGGCGCGCCTACCTGGCCCAGTTGGTGTTGGCGCCGGGGATGATCACCGCCGTGCTCGACCTGGTCATCTGGGTGGCGCTGACGGTGGCAGGCACGGCTGTCCTGCTGTCCGGTGTCACCGAGCGTCTGCGTGGTCATCGGCAGCAGGCAGGGAGCTATGTCGGCTAATGCCCTGTGGGCGTGATGTGCGGATCTTATTGATATAGGTCCAAGTTGGGGACTCTGGGCCCACCCACAATTTCGGGTGCGACGGAATGCTGGAGCTCCACCTCACTCATCTTTCAACTCTAAGAGATCCCACTTGGGGGGAGCCATGAACGCTACAAAGTCCGGGCGGAGAGCAGCGCTGCGGAGCACGTGGGAGCGCGGAGCAGCGACGTTGGAGACAACGGGGATGCTCGCGCTGGCTGCGCTGCTCGTGCTCGCTGTGGCGGCCTCCCTGACAGTTGGAAGCTCGGGTCTGGGGGCCGAGGTCAAGACGGCGATCTGTGAGGTCGTGACACTCGGCCAGGGGTCCTGCGACTATTCGCCGCAGGCACAGGCGCACGTGCCGAAGGAACCGTGCGTGATGAGTTCCCAGAACCAGCAGGGGACCGTCTCCGCCAGCTTTGTCGTGACCCTGAGCGGCGGGGAGTCCGCGCTGATCGAGAAGTTGAGCGACGGAACCTATCGCGTAACGACCGGCGAGACCGGGGGAGTCGGGTGGCAGCCAGGTGTCGGCTTCGACGTCACGGCGACCTATGACGGCAACAAGTACGGGGCAAGTGCCGCAGCCGGCCTGAATATTGAGGCGAGTTTCACTGGCGGAAACGTCTACATCGCCCACAGTCAGGCAGACGTCGGAAAGCTCATGCGCGCGTTCACCGAAAAAGTTGCAGTGGATGGAACGGTGGGCAGCGGAGGGCCGTTGCACTGGGCCACGAACAAGTTTCTCGGCCTTATCGGCAAACGGTACACACTGCCTACACCGGACTCGACCTATGTGGAGGGAGGCGTGCAGGCCGGCGGGTCGGCCAGTGCCACGGCCGGCGCCTCGGGTGCGAGCGCAAGCGCCTCGGTCGCCGCCGGCCTCGGATATCAGCGAAACAAGGACGGATCGACCGTGACCTACTACAAGGCCTCGGTGTCGGGCGCCGCGCAGGGACAGCTGGTCGGCAACGGCAGCACGGCGAAGACCGTGGAGGCGGGCGCCGGCGGTCAGGCGCAGGTCCTCACCCAGGTCGTTCGCAACACCGCCGGAAAGATCACCTCGGTGCGGGTGCAGACGGTGGTCGCGGGCGATGCCAGTGCCACCGGAGCCGGAGATCACTCCGCATACCGCAAGTCGACCGTCGAGCTGCCGATCAGGAATGGTGCGGATGCGGCGGTCGCAAACAACTTTCTGATGTCTCAAGGCATCGACCTCGGCGGCTCGATGCTGTATGCACCGATCGCGAAGCAGGATCCGTCCGGAGGGAACCAGATGCAGGCACCCATCGCGAAGCAGGACCCGTCCGCGGGCGGACACAAGATGCAGGTCTTCAACACCTCACCGGCAGGGCCGCCGAACCTCATCGACAGCACCGAACAGTTCGTCCAGGCGGCGCGAGACCACGGATACGACACTCGGCAGGACTTCCAAAGCCAGGCGGGCAATGAGTACGGATTCAGCCTCGGCGGCAAGTTCCTGGGCAAGTTCGGAGCCAGCGGCGACTATGCGACATCCGGTCTGAAGGCGACGAATAGTCAGTACTGGAACGGTGCCCAGTGGGCCAGCTGGCCCGGTTGCTGACCGGTCCGGGGTGACAGCGTGTCCCCGGACCTGCGGTCGCCCCGGGTAACCTCGCGACAGCACTGTGTATGCAGCTAGGCGACGAAACGGCAGGGACATGGGAGCGCGACAGCAGATTGCAAGACTTGGCATCTATTATTGGTTCTTTCTGCTCGCGGCCGCCTTCTTCTTCGTGTTCGTCGCAGTCGGCGGGGTGAAACTGGTCCGAGCGCACCCGCATGAGGCAGCCGTGACAAGCGCGCAGGGGTTCACCCTGCCCGCCGGTGCCATGCATGCCAGCGGCCCGTTCGCGGGCGACACCTACCTGATGCTGCCCGCTGCCGTGGTCGAGGGACTGCCGCCCTCGGCACCCAGCTGCACCTCCAACGGAGTGGCGTTGCCGGCCTCGCTCTTCGGGACCTCGACCACCTACCAGGGCCGCACGTATGAGGCGGTGGCGTCCTTGCCCAGCGGTTGGCAACCAGGAGGCCGGGTGCAGTGCGGTGACCTGCCGGCCCGGGCAGGGTTGCTATACAACGACTCGCGAGGTCGACTGCTGATCATTGTTGGGCTGGGACTCTTCGCCACCATCGCGAGCCTGACCCTCGCGCTGATCGGCTGGACCCTCCACAAGCGTCAGGCCGTGGCATCCTCTGGCCCCGTCTCGGGCGCCTCCTGGACCGCACCACGCAGGTGACAGAAGGGGCAGGCCTGCCAGACCGGGTCGCCACACGTGCCGCAGTGCCCGTCCGGTGCGGGCAGGCGCATCCCGCGTGGATCGGGGGTCATGACGTACTCGATGCTTGCCTCCGTGCCCCAGCGGGCGCGCAGGCTGTGGCCAGCCGCCAGGATCTCCTGATGCGTCGGGGAGTAGGCGGCGGTCAGCTTGCCCTGCACGGGAGGCGGCACTGTCGCGGAGGTGCGGAGGACGCGAACCGTTGTTTTCTCCACGGGGGTCGTTGGCGATGCAGGCATCGATGACACTGCCGATGCCGGAGTGAGCGTGGCGAACTTGCCGCCGGTGATCGGCGACCAGGAAGCCAGGTGCTGGATCACCGACGGGGCGGGATGCGAGAGGTGTCCGACCCGCTTGACCCAGGCCCCGGCATACGACCGACGAGCGTGCTGCCGGACCTGTGCGACGAACCGGGCGCGTTGTGGCAGCAGCTGTGATGAGTCTCGAATGGCCGCGAGGACCCCGGTGACATGGGTGGGCAGCGTCACCACGGCCACCGAAGGACTCGGCTCCGGCAGCAGCTCATCCAGCTGGGTTCCCTGACCGATCAGCGGATTGTGACCTTCGGAGGGGATGAAGAGGATCGCGCTGCGGACGCCGGCGTTGCTGCGGAAGAACTCGTTGGTCCACAACGGACCGGACGGGTCGATGAACGCGACGGGAACACCGAGGTCGGAGGGGGTGGCGGCGCCCGGCCCGCGGGGCGCAAGGATGCCGAGCACACTCTGCTGCTGGTTCACGCTGTTGGCCCCCGCTGCCTCATCCTGTCCTCCTGCGCCGGGATCAGCCCCGCCCCGACCTCAGGCAGATCATAGCCCGTCTCGTCCGACGATGGCGGTGCGGAGGCTCGCGCCCACTTGGGTCAACTGGCAAGAAGGACCAGCACCGTGCCCGCAACCATGAACGGTCCGAACGCGATGTAGCTGTGCCGGGTGGCGCGGCGCGTGATCAGCAGCCCGGCCGCCCATACGCCGGAGAGCAGGAAGGCGGCCACCGTGCCGCCGAAGACCGCGTACCACGAGAACCAGCCCAGCAGGATGCCGGTGCCTGCTGCGAGCTTGACATCGCCGAGCCCGAGGCCAGCCGCCCCGCGCGATATCAGCAGCAGGATGAAGTAGGCAGCGCAGAGCGCAAGACCGCCGAGCGCGGCTCGAAGCAGGGCGGACCAGTCGCCGGTCGACAGCGTCGCGACGAGCGCGACTACCAGCGCGAGCGGGACCAGTGGGTAGGTCAGGATGTCCGGCAGCCGGTGGACGTCCATGTCGATCGCCGCGAGAGCGGTCAGCGGAACGAGCGCCACGGCATACGCCACGGCCAGGATCTCGGGCCAGCGGAAGCCGAGCTCCAGGGTGACGACGAAGGCACCGATCGGCAGGGCCGCGAGCACCCAGCGGTGTCGTCGCGCAGGCGTGCCGGCCTCGTCCTCGTAGCGGTAGCCATGGGTGAGCAACCACCGTCGGAGCAGCACGGCTGCGCCGATCGCGAGCACCGCGCAGCAGGCGGCGGTCACGTATGCGGTCATCAGCTGGCAACTGACAGGGTGTCGCCCGGTCGCACGCCCCACTGTGCGAACGACCCGGCGGCCGCCTCGATTGTGGCATTGGCCCGGAGCCTGGGGCGAGTGAGGCCGACCCAGGGCCGCAGGGTGCACAGCATCAGCACCGTGCCGGACTTGTCGACCACAGCGGCGTCGATCGGGTACCGCATACCCATCATGTGCACCGAGGGGCACCGGGTCAGCCACAGCGCACCGGCGATCCCTGATGTGCCGAGCAGCCCCTTGCGACGGGTGCGGGCGGTGTCCGCCACAGCAACCGGCGCGATGGGGCGGCCGTTGCAGAGCAGCCGTTCTCGTCCCGGACCGAACGTGGTGCGCGTCATGAATCCCCCCGAAGTGGCGATGGCGTCCTGGATCTGCCCCGATCAGCCGAAACCGTTCCGCGACTGAGCCTGCGGGGATTCTACCCAGGATGCCCAGGTTCGGTTCGGGTTCTTCGGCTGCGCAGTCGCCGCCGAGGTGCGATCTCGACTGTGGTCTTGCTCGCACCACGGCGCGCCGCCCGGAATTCGGGCGGTGGACACGGGACGATGGGGGCCTCATGAGTCTTTTGGAGCGCACCCGCAACACCGTCGTCGGGCCCGATGCCGAACCACCCGACTGGCGTCCGCTCGGAGTGTCCGCAGGCTACGGCGTGATCGGTGCGCTCGCGATGGCGCTCGTGCTGCTGCTGCTTTCCCTGGTGGCCTGGGTCGTCGACCCGCACAGCAGCGTCGGTTGGATGGACAACCTGGCCTTTGCCGCCGCTGCCTGGGGCATGGTGCATCGCGGCTCACTGGCCGTGCAGGGCGACGGCATCACCCATGTGGTCCTGGCGCCGTTGCTGCTGACGCTGCTCGCCGCCTACCTGGCTCGGCTGTCCGCGGGTGCCCTCACTGCCTACCTGGGTGGGCTGGAGGAGCGGCCACGCAGGTGGTGGGAGCCTGCAGTCGCCTTCGTGCTGGGGTATGTCGTGGCCGGCGTCGCGCTCGCCGTGCTCGCCTCGAGTGGCCCGATGCATCCGCATGCCCTCACGGTGATCCCGGGCGCGGTCCTGATCGGCGGGGCCGGTGTGCTGTGGGCGACCTGGCGCAGCGAACGGGTCGACGATGACGACGACACGGACGACGACCGGCCGCTCACGGACTCCGTGGCAACCCTGTCGGAGCGGCTTCCCTCGACCCTGACACGGGCACTGCGACCGGCCGGCGAGGGGATCCTCGGGTTCCTCGCGCTCGGCACGCTGCTGGTGCTCCTGCTGGTGCTCTTCCACCTCGGTCGCATCGAGACGGTCGGCTCCGAGCTCGGCGCCGGCCTGGTCGGCACCGTCGTCCTGTCGCTGGCGCAGCTCGCGATGCTGCCCAACCTGGCCCTGTATGCCGGGTCGTGGCTCACCGGCGCCGGTGTCCACCTGGGTGCAGTAAGCATCTCGAGCGGCGCGGTGCATGCGGGCACGCTGCCGATGCTTCCCGTGCTCGGCGCCGTGCCCTCGGTGGGGGCGCTGCCGTCCTGGATGGGCGCGGCTCCGCTGCTGCCGGTGCTGCTGGGAGCCGGGATCGGCTGGCGAGCCGGGGCACGGCATACGATGCTGGCGCCGATGAAGGCGAAGGTGTCGACTGCCGCAAGTGCCGCGGGCCTGGCAACGCTGGGACTCGTCGTGCTGATCTGGCTGTCGACCGCGAGTGTCAGTCCCGGCGCGCTGCAGCACTTCGGGCCCTCGCTGATGGTGGTGCCGCTGCTCGCGGTGGAGTTGGTGCTCGGCGCCACGGTGACGGCGGCCGGTGCGCACTGGCTCCGCACCCGCCGCTGACCCCACACACCCCGCGAGAAGTCACAAACAACCCGCGAGAAGTCAGTAATAGCCGTCGAGAAGTCACATATAGCAGTCGAGGGGTGCACAACTGACCGTTCGATGGTTATTAGTGACCCCTCGGGTGTCCTTACTGACCTCTCGGTGAGGGAGGGGTCGGTCAGCTGCCGCCGAGGTAGGAGTGCAGGAGGTTCGTGTCCGCGAAGCTGTTCTTGCAGGATGCCTGCGCGATGTTGGTGTTCGCGCCATCCATGCACTTCTGATAGCTGCTGGTCGCACCCCAGAAGAGATAGGGCACACCGACCATGGCGATCAGCATGACGGTGACCGCCAGGCTCACGCCGGTCCACTGCCTGGTGGCTCGCGGTGCCTTGGCCTCGCGCATCGCACGCAGTGTCAGCACCGACTCGACCACCGCCGCAACCAGTGGCACGATCGCGACGATGTTGAACGGCATCGGCATGAAGGTCGCCAGGAATCCCAGCAGCACATACCCGGTCGATCGCCGCGAGTGAATGACCGCAGGGGGTGCGGTGGGACGCTCTGGCACGGTGCTCCTTCGCATGGGGACGCGATCCATCGTAGGCGGGTCGGTGTCGGCCTGGGGCGCCGCCACCTATCGAGCACAACGTCGGGGGCGGCCGCAGAACTCCCGCCGCCGCGATCGGCCCCGGCGAAGCGGCATCGGTTAGCCTGTGGCGCGTGCCGAGCACTGATGCGCAATCCATCCCCGCCCCGCAAGCGGGAGCTGCCCCGGGGCTCAGGACGACGCCTACGCCCGTGGTCGTCCTCATCTCCGGGTCCGGAACCCTTCTGCAGGCCCTCATCGACGCCAGCCGGGACCCCGCGTATGCCGTCACGATCGCGGCCGTCGGCTCCGACCGCCCCGGGGTGGCGGGCCTGGAACGCGCCGAACGCGCCGGCATACCGACGTTCGTGAGCAGGGTGCGCGACTTCGAGACGCGCGAGGCCTGGGATGCGGCGCTGACGGAGCAGGTGTCGGCCTACGCGCCGGCGCTGGTCGTGTCCGCCGGCTTCCTCAAGTTGGTGGGCACCCGATTCCTGCAGGCGTTCGGCGGGCGCTATCTCAACAGCCACAACGCGCTGCTGCCCAGCTTTGCCGGCATCCACGGGCCCCGCGACGCGCTCACCTATGGCGTGAAGATCGCCGGAGCAACGCTGTTTGTGGTGGATGACGGCATCGACACCGGCGCGATCGTCGCGCAGTGCGCGGTGCCGGTCGAGGATGACGACACTGTGGATTCGCTGACCGAGCGGATCAAGGCCGCCGAACGTCCCCAGCTGGTCGACTACGTCGGCCGGATGGCACGCGAGGGCTTCACGATCAGCGGCCGCCGGGTGCGCATCGGCGACCGCTGACTTCTGCCCCGCCCAAATGTGCACAACTCGGCGGTCATAGGCGCGGGGGTAGGTCGCCGATTGGCGGGTGGCCCGGTCAGCCAGTAATCTGGCCGCACACGACTGGCGCAGGTGGGCAACCACCAGGGAGTGAAGTCGAGCGCATCGAACGCCTGGGTGCCCTCATCAAACCTTTTGAAGGAGTGATGAGCATGCCCACGAGCACCTCGCAGCAGCGTCCGATCAAACGAGCCCTGGTCTCCGTGTATGACAAGTCCGGGCTGGCCGAACTGGCCGAGGGTCTGCACGCCGCCGGTGTCGAGCTCGTGTCGACCGGTAATTCGGCCGCGCTGATCGCGGGTGTCGGCATCCCGGTCACCACGGTGGAGGACCTGACCGGGTTCCCCGAGTGCCTCGACGGCCGGGTCAAGACCCTGCACCCCAAGGTGCACGCCGGCATCCTGGCCGACACCCGCAACCCCGACCACGTGCGCCAGCTCGCCGACCTCGGCGTCGAGCCGTTCGACCTGGTCGTCTCCAACCTCTACCCCTTCCGCGAGACGGTTGCCTCGGGCGCGACGCCCGACGAGTGCATCGAGCAGATCGACATCGGCGGCCCGTCGATGGTGCGCGCCGCCGCCAAGAACCACGCGAGCGTGGCGATCGTCACCAGCCCCAGCGCGTATGCCGAGGTGCTGGCCGCCGTGGCGGCCGGCGGATTCACGCTCGAGCAGCGCAAGCGACTGGCCGCTCAGGCGTTCGTGCACACCGCGGACTACGACAACGCCGTGGCGAACTGGATGGGCAACACCTACGTCGACACCGGTGACGGCACCGGCTTCCCGGCCTGGTCGGGCGCGACGTTCGAGAAGGCGGCGACCCTGCGCTATGGGGAGAACCCGCACCAGCAGGCCGCGCTCTATCGCCACTGGCGCGGTGGTGTCGCCTCCGCCGAGCAGCTGCACGGCAAGGCGATGTCCTACAACAACTACGTCGACACCGATGCTGCCGTGCGCGCGGCCTACGACCATGGCGACCAGCCGACAGTGGCCGTCGTGAAGCACGCGAATCCGTGTGGCATTGCGGTGGGTTCGGATGTTGCTGACGCACACGTCAAGGCGCACGCCTGTGACCCGCTGTCCGCGTTCGGCGGAATCATCGCGGCCAACCGCCCGGTCACGCAGGCTATGGCGGAGGTCGTCAAGGACATCCTCACCGAGGTCGTCGTGGCTCCCGACTTCGAGCCCGACGCTCTCGAGACGCTCAAGGGCAAGAAGAACATCCGCCTGCTCAAGCTCAGCCCCGAGGATGCCATGGCCGCGGATCCTGTTGAGATCCGGCCGATCTCGGGCGGCATGCTGATGCAGACCCGCGACAAGGTCGATGCGGTCGTCACGGACAAGGACGGCGCGGTGACCGGTGGTGACGACGCCGTCAACTGGCGACTGGTGTCGGGTGAGTCCGCCGACGATGCGACGTTGCGCGACCTGCAGTTCGCCTGGCGCGCGGTGCGCGCGGTGAAGTCCAACGCCATCCTGCTCGCCAAGGGCGGCGCCTCGGTCGGCGTCGGTATGGGGCAGGTCAACCGGGTCGACTCCTCACACCTGGCCGTCAACCGGGCGGGGGAGGAGCGGGCGAAGGGTGCGGTGGCCGCGTCCGATGCATTCTTCCCATTCCCCGACGGCCTGCAGGTGCTGATCGACGCCGGAGTCCAGGCCGTCGTGGCGCCCGGTGGCTCGCTGCGCGACCAGACGGTCATCGACGCGGCGCAGAGCGCCGGCCTGACGATGTACTTCACCGGCACCCGCCACTTCGCCCACTGAGCGACGAAGCCGGCATCCCAGCACGTCCGGCCGGGAGTTCTCAGGTTACGTTCATATTTGTAGGCAAGCCTTACCTAACACTCGCGGAGACGGTAGGGAAGGTCTGCATGATGGGGAACACGTCGGTCCGACGCGCGACGCTGCTGGTCGGCGCAACAGCACTGATCGCCGGCTCGGTCGCCGCCTGCGGATCATCCGCCGGCTCCGGCTCCGGCAGCGGCGGGCAGACTCTCACGCTCTACAACGCCCAGCACCAGCAGACCACGGATGCGATCACCGCGGCGTTCACCAAGGCGACCGGCATCAAGGTGCGAGTGGTCAACGACTCCGAGGACGTCCTGACCGCCCAGCTGGAGCAGGAGGGCGGCCGGTCACCGGCGGACCTCTTCTACACCGAGAACTCCAACTGGCTGCAACAGCTGAACACCAAGGGTCTGCTCGCCAAGGTCAAACCGGCCACGCTGCAGGCGGTGCCGCGCCGGGACAGCGCCGCCAACGGTGACTGGGTAGGCGTATCCGCCCGGATCAGCGCACTGGTCTACAACCCGAGCAAGATCAGCGCCGCGCAGCTGCCGACGTCGATCCTGGACCTGGCCGACCCGAAGTATCGCGGCAAGTTCGAGCTGGCGCCGTCCGAGACCGACTTCTGGCCGCTGGTGAGCTCGGTCGCCAAGGCCAAGGGCAACCCCGCCGCGCTGACCTGGCTGAAGGGCATGAAGGCCAACGTCGGCGGCAACGACAACATCCCCGACAACGAGACCCTGACCAGCGACGTCAGTCGGGGGACCACGGACTTCGCGGTCATCAACCACTACTACTTCTACCGGTTGCAAGCCGAGCTCGGGGCGGGCAAGGTCCACGCGAAGCTCGCCTACTTCACCGCCGGCGACCCCGGCTACGTCAAGGCGATCTCCGGCGTGGCCATCTTGAAGTCCAGCAAGCACCAGGCCGCCGCCCAGAAGTTCGTGCAGTTCATGACGAGCAGCGCCGGGCAGAGTGTGCTCGCCCACGGGGACGGCTTCGAATATCCGCTGAAGGCGGGCGTGGCGGCGAATCCCAAGCTGCCTCCGCTGACCTCCTACCGGCCGAACGCGTTCGACCCGGCCGACCTCGGCACCGGCCTGAACGCCAAGACCCTGATGCAGCAGGCGGGTCTGCTCTGAGCACACTGACCCGCGCCCGCACCACCACCGGGCCGAACCGCACCGGCGGTTCGGTCTCCAGCCGCGTCGTCCTCGCCATCGGTGCGGGCGTCGCGCTGTTGATGCTGCTACCGCTCGTGCTGGTCGGGCTGGATGCGAACTCCGCGGGGTGGCGGGAGATCTCGACGGTGCTGTTCCGGGCCCGGTCGGCGATCCTGCTGTGGCACACCGTCGAGCTGATGGCCGTGGTGGTCGTGGCGGCCGGTGCGCTCGGCATCGCCAGCGCGTGGGCCACACAGCGATGCGCGCTCCCGTTGCGGCGGCTGTGGACCGTGCTGCTGGTGCTGCCGATTGCGATGCCGGACTTCGTGGTCGGATACACCTGGCACACGCTGTGGCCGGGGCTGAACCCGCTCCTCGGGTCCGCCGCCGTCATGACCCTGGGCACCTATCCGCTGGTATACCTGCCGGTGGCCGCCGCGCTGCGGCGCAGCGACCCGGTCCTGGAGGACACTGCCCGCGGGCTCGCCGCGGGGCGGCTGAAGACGTTCTGGCGCATCAGCCTGCCGCAGATCCGCGTCGCGGCCACGGCGGGCTCGGTGCTCGTGGTGCTCACGGTCATCTCCGAGTACGGCGCCTTCGAGGTGCTGCGCTTCTCCACCTTCACCACCGAGATCTTCACCGAGTTCCAGATCGATCCGGCCTCGGCGGGCGCGCTGTCGATCCCGCTGGTGCTGATCGGGCTGCTCGTGCTGGCCGCGGAGGCGTTGCTGCTTCGCCGGCAGGTCTCGGCCACTCGTTCCGTCCGCTACCCGCCGCCGCGCGGGCACTGGTCGCCGCGCATCCTTGCGGTCATGGCCGGGCTCGTGGTGCCCGTGGGCCTCGGCGTGGCCCTGCCGGTCGCGACCCTGATCTACTGGATCCAGCGGGGCCAGCACACCACGTTGCCCGCCGCCGCCACGCTCGGCCAGGCCACCTGGGCGTCGGTCAGCTACAGCGCTCTGGGCGCCGCCGTCGCGGTGGCTGCCGCACTGCCGGTGGCACTGCTGACGTTTCGCCGACGCAGCAGTGTGCGGACTCTCATCGACCGATCCTGCTTCGTCACGCAGGCGGTCCCCGGCGTTGTCGTCGCGCTCAGCCTGGTGTTCCTGGCGACCCGATACCTGTACAGCCTCTACCAGAGCGGCCCGCTGCTGGTGGCGGCCTACGCGATCTTGCACTTCCCTCTGGCGCTGGCCTGCATCAAGGGTGCCACTGCGGCCGCACCCGCCCGCCTCTACGACATGGCCACCTCTTTGGGGCGGCACCCGGTCGCGGCGTTCCTGCGTGTCACGCTGCCGCTCATGGCGCCCGGGTTGCTGGCCGGCTTCTGCCTGGTATTCCTCACTGCAATCACCGAGCTCACCGCCACCCTGGTGCTCGCCCCGATCGGGGTCAGCACCCTCGCCACGCAGTTCTGGGCCTTTCAGAGTGAGGTGGCCTACAGCGCAGCCGCGCCCTACGCCCTGGCGATCGTGGTGATCGCGGTCGTGCCCGGTGCCCTGCTCGGACTCTGGTTCGATCGCGACAACGCGGCAGTCCAAGGGGGCCCGGCATGAGCTCGATCCAGCTCCGGGGCGTGTCCAAGGCGTATGAGGTTCCGGTCCTGCGCGACGTGGACCTGTCCGTGCCCGATGGCGAGATCACCGCGCTGCTCGGTGCGTCCGGCAGCGGCAAGACCACCCTGCTGCGCATCATCGCGGGCTTCGAGCCGGCGGATGCCGGTGTGGTCACCCTCGGGGACGTGGTGGTCGACGACGGCACCCGGCGGGTGCGCCCGCAACATCGTGGGGTGGGCTATGTCCCCCAGGATGCGGCGCTCTTCCCGCATCTGAGCGTCGCCGCCAACGTGGGCTTCGGGCTGGCCCGCAAGCAGCGGCATACGGTCGAGTCGTTGTTGTGCACCGTCGGATTGACGGGGCTCGGACATCGCTACCCGCACCAGCTCTCCGGCGGCCAGCAGCAGCGGGTCGCGGTGGCTCGCGCACTTGCCATTGAGCCACGAATCGTGTTGTTGGACGAGCCATTCGGGTCGCTGGACGCACAGCTGCGCGAGACGGTGCGGCTGGACGTTATGCGCATCCTGGCCGAGTCGGGCACCACCACGCTGCTGGTGACCCACGATCAGGACGAGGCCATGTCGGCGGCGGACCGCGTCGCGATGATCGAGGACGGCCAGGTGCTCGCCCATCGCGCCCCGCGACAGTTGTATGACCGGCCCCGGTCCCCCCGCGCCGCGGCGTCCCTGGGCCTGGCGAATCTGCTGCCCGGCCGGTGGTGCCCGGTCGGGATCGACTGTGCCCTGGGCGTGCTCCCGCCGGCCGACGGCTGCGCGTCGCGCTCGGACGGCACGTGCACGATCCTGATCCGTCCCGAACAGCTGCTGGTCTCGGCGCGGTCGACCACGGGTGTGCCCGCACGGGTCACTCGCGTCCGGTTCCACGGCGGCACCACCCTGCTCGACCTGGCCACTCTCGACGACGGGACCGCCCTGATCGCGCAGGTCACCGGAGCCGAAGCGGCCACCTGTCGGGTCGATGACACCGTGCGGGTGCGGGTGTCCGGAACCCCGCATCTCTGGTGGGACGACAGCGAGACCACCGAGGGTCGAGGCGTGCAGCAGGCGACCCACTCCGACACCCCATAGCGGCCGGCCGGATCAACCGTCGGCGAGAAGCCGCGCGAGCAGCCCGGCTCCGGCCCGCAGCTCGTCCTGCGGCGCGGCGCCGAAGCTCAGTCGCAGCTGAAGGCCGGCGACCTCGCCGGTGTGGAACTGGGTGCCGGGTCCGATGACCATGCCGGCGGCGTGCGCTGCGGCGACCAGCTCGGTCTCGGAGAGGCTGGTGGCCACGCGTGCCCAAAGATGCGAACCGCCCTGTGGCACAGAGTCAACCGTGATCTGTGGCACCTGTTGGTGCAGGGCGGAGACCAGGGCGTCACGTCGCCCGCGCAGCTGGGCGTGCAGGCGCCGCAGGTGCCGGGGCCAGGCGGGTGAGCTGAGCAGCTCGATCGCGATCTCCTGCAGGGGCCGTGGCACGAACAGGTCTTCGGCCAGCCGGGAGTCGACCAGACGCTCCCGCACCGGGCCGCGGGCCGCGACGGCCCCCACCCGCATACTCGGTGAGGCCGACTTGGTCAGTGAGCGCAGATAGATGACATGACCGTCCCGGTCGTCGCGAAACAGCGGTGGGGGAGCGGGGGCGTCCAGTGCGAGGTCGCGCGCCCAGTCGTCCTCGATGAGGAACGCTCCAGCTGCGGCTACTGCGTCGAGCACTTCGGCTCGGCGGGTCGCCGCGAGGGTGTGCCCGGTGGGGTTGGCGAAGGCCGGCTGGGTCAGCACGACCCGCGCGCCGGTGGCGGCCAGCGCGCTGCGCAGCAGTGCGGGTCGCAGCCCGTCCCGATCGGTGGGGACCGGGGTGATCTGCAGCCCGGCGGCCCGTGCCGCCACGATGGCGCCGGGGTAGGTGGGCTCCTCCAGCAGCACCGTCTGGCCGGGCGACGCGAGGGACCGGAAGGCCGAGTTGAGGGCCGCCTGCGTCCCGGGGGTGATGAGCACGTCGGCAGTATCGGTGCCGAGGTCGGCGGCAAAGAGCTGCCGCAGCTCATGGATCCCTTCCGGTGGTGCCGTGCTCCACCCGGAGGGGCGACGCAGGGCCCGCGTGGCGGCCGCCATGAGCTCCCGCCGAGGCTGCAGGTCTGCGCTGATGTAGCCGGAGTTCAGGTTGCGCACCGACGGGTCGGCATCGGTCTGGAGGGCGCGGATGGGTTGGACATCGAGCATCTGTGATCCGAGTGTCACACTCTGCCAGGCAAAGTCATGTGTATGTCGGGTGCTGCGGGGTGCGATGAAGACGCCCCGACCCGGCACGCTCGTCAGCACTCCGGCGGCGACCAGCGAGGCGGTCGCCTGGGACACGGTCACCGGACTGACCTGGAGCCTGGTGACCAGGCTGCGGGTGCTGGGCAGCTGGTCACCCGGCGACCCCGTCTCAGCGAGCGAGCGCAGCTCGCGAACAACCCGACCTACGCTGCTATCGTTGCTCATGACAGATCAGAGTAGCGCTATCGTCGAGACGGGCGCACCGCTACCGGGCGCCGCCGATCCCGGTCCGCGCGATGCGGATCGACGCGGGCTGCTGACCGCACTGCTCCACGACATGTCGGTGTCGGCCTGGCTGGCCGGTCTCATCGCCGTCGTGGTGGCCTTTGCCGGACCTTCGGTGATCATTCTGCAGGCCGCGTCGGCGGGTCATCTCACCGCGGCCCAGACCACGTCGTGGTTGTGGGCGATCGGTGTCGGCAGCGGGGTGCTGTGCCTGGGGCTCAGCCTGTGGACCCGCACTCCGGCCATCGCGGCCTGGTCCACGCCGGGCTCCGCGCTACTGGTCACCAGCATCGACCACTTCTCCTATGCCACGGTGATCGGCGCCTACCTCGTCTCGGCTCTTGCGGTGGTGTTCGTCGGCATCAGCGGATGGTTCGGACGGCTGATGCGGGCGATCCCGGCGCCACTGGTGTCCGCGATGCTGGCCGGCATCCTGCTGCCGTTCTGCATCGACGCGGTCTCCGGCAGCGGCGGTCACCTGGTCGTCCCGGGCGCCGCGGTGCTCGGCTACCTGGTGGGCAAGCGGATCAGCGACCGATGGTCGGTGCCCCTTGCCCTGGCGTGCGGGGTGCTCGCCGCGGTGCTGGCCGGCCGGTTGCACACCGCGGGCCTGGCCGTGGGCCTGGCGCAGCCGCACTGGACGACTCCGGCCTTCTCGCTGTCGGCGGTGATCGGCATCGGGCTGCCACTGTTCATCGTCACCATGACGGCGCAGAACGCGGCTGGCGTCGCCGTCTCCCGGTCGTTCGGCTACGACTGCGACGACCGTCGGCTCATCACGGCGACCGGGGTCGCCTCGCTGGTGTTCGCCCCGTTCGGGTCACACGGGCTGAACCTGTCGTCGATCACCGCAGCGATCTGCTCCGGCCCGACCGCGCACCCCGACCCGCGCCGCCGCTACGTCGCCGGAGTCGCGTGCGGCGTGTTCTACATCCTGGTGGGGACGTTCGCCTCGGTGCTGACCGCAGTGTTCACGGACCTGCCGCCCGGACTGATTGCCACGGTGGCCGGCCTGGCTCTGCTCGGCGCGCTGATCGGCTCCCTGGGCGCCAGCCTGGCCGACACCACGCGGTGTGAACCGGCCCTGATCACCTTCTTGGCCACGGCATCCGGGCTCACCCTTCTCGGAGTCGGCTCGGCCTTCTGGGGTCTGGTGCTCGGTGGCGCGGCCGAGATCGTGCTGAACCGTCGTCGCGCTCCCCGAGAGACGCGTGAGTGAGGCCGACGCTCGGGCGCCGAAGTGCGAGCATGGGCCGTATGCAGACACAGACTCGTGACTTTCGCACCGGCGACCGGGAGGTTGTGCTGGACCTGACCTCCGACTGTCAGGAGATGATCCCGGACGGGGCGGACGGCCTGCTGAATCTCTTCGTGCCGCACGCCACGGCCGGCATCGCGATCATCGAGACCGGCGCGGGCAGCGACGATGACCTGCTGGCCGCGCTCGGTGACCTGCTGCCTGCCGACAACCGCTGGAAGCATCATCATGGGAGTGCCGGCCATGGCCGCACGCACGTGATGCCGGCGTTGCTGGCCCCCCATGCAACGATCCCCGTCGTCGATGGGCGCATGGCGCTCGGCACCTGGCAGAGCGTCTGCCTCGTCGACCTGAACGTCGACAACCCGGTTCGCACCGTGCGCTTCTCGTTTCTCGCCGGCTGAGCCGGCAGGCAGAGCCTTCTGGCAACTTCACCGGATCGGGCAGCTGACCCCGAGTGGTCGCCGAGGTCGGCGGGAAGACCGACTCGTGCGTCGCTCGCAACTCGTCTGCGGCCCACCAGCGAAAGTCGACAATGCTCTTCTTCTCGTACTCGGTGAGCCTTGTCGGGGCGGGCTCGAAGTGGTCGATCAAGGTAGTGCAGCCAGGTTTCGTGCACGTCAATGGTCTGGCCGGCGTAGGTGTACGTCGCCTCGCGCGTCCACACGTGGTGCCGTTGGTCAGCCCTTCGAAACCGGTCTCCTCCCATGCCTCGCGACTCGCGGCCCGCGCCGAGGACACGTCGGACTCGATGCCGCCACCCACCGGGTACCAGCGACACATGCCCGTTTCCGGATCTCGCCCACACACCAGAAGTAGGCGCTGCTCGGAGTCGACAAGTAGGAGCTTCACCGTTTTGCGCACCACGTAGCAGACCGTAAGGGAGACCACCGGCGTGCGGACGACCGCTCGAACCGAGGGTTCCCCTTGCGGTGGGTGAGGTCGACGAGCACGTCGCTGCCGACCGCGTGGAGATTCACGAGTCGACCGAGGACTCCTCGGCCACCTTGACGAGCTCGACGCCGAGTGACGTTCGAGGTGCTCCGCGTCGGGTTGCTCGACCACGGTCACAAGGTAGCTTGTAAGGGTGCCCGGCGATCCGATCATTGCGGAGAGCGCGCGAGAAGTTCCTGAGGTGATGATCATGCCGCGTTCGGTCCAAGAGATCCTCGACCATGCCGACGAACTGGCCAAGCGATTCGAGAACTACGAGCCATCTGCCGCGGACGAGCGAGATCCGGCTGCGTTCGCGGAGCTTCGACGTGCGGTCCTTTTGCGGTCGGACGCCGAGCGTTCGATCAAGGAAGCTGTCGATCACGCCCGCGAGCATAGTTCATCGAACTCGCCGACGGCACGCTCATCGGGGACTGCGGTCTGACGATCCAAGACGTCGAAGGCGAGGGCCTGGCGGCGATGCCCTCGTGTTCAGCGCCGACCTCCGCACAGTTCCGTAACCCGATCGTCATATGGGCAGGGCGCACCGCCGCTCGTCGGCGCGTGCGGGTGTTCGAGCTTGCTTTGTCTTACGTGGCCTGTATCCCGCAGCTATAGACTCTTGGCCATGCTGGAGGTCCGCAAAGCCACCGCCCAGGACCGCCGGGCCATCAGCGTCGTGTTGGCCGCCGCGTTCGCCGACGATCCCGTGGTCCGCTGGCTGATGCCGAAGCCTCGCCGCGACATTCAGATGTTTCGAGCCCTTACCCTTCACCTGCATGCCGCTCCCGGTTGCGCCGACATCGCGTCGGACAACGGCGAACCGGTGGGGGCCGCCTTGTGGGATCCACCCGTCCACAGCGTGTCGATGCGGCAAGGGCTCGTGGGATTGTCGAGGCTGTTCTTCGCGATGGGGTCGGGTTACCGCCGCGGCGTTGAGCTTGAGCGCGCCTTCACGCGAGCCAGGCCGTCCGGGCAGTTCTGGTATCTCGCGGCGATCGGCGCTCCGACGCCGGGAACAGGCGCCGGGTCGGCCCTGCTGGAGCAGCGCCTGGCGAGCATCGACGGACCGGCCTACCTGGAGAGCAGCAACCAACGGAACGTGCCGCTCTACCAGCGATTCGGGTTCGCCGTGATCCAGGAGATCTCGCTCCCAGAAAACGGCCCGACACTCTGGACGATGCTCCGCAGCTAACCGCGGCACCAGCCGGCGGTTCCCAACCGCGCCAACGCCAGCCCATCGGCAGGTTCGCGCATTCCGTCCCACAGGCGGAGGAGACCGGCCTCCAGAAGAGAGTTGCTGATCAGGCGTAGCGGGACGCCCACACGGTGTGTGGACGACTCGACTCCACGCGCAGCGGCGGACTGTAGTTCACCTGCAGTTCGTGGTGTTCGGCTCAGTTGACATCGGTCTCCCAGAACGGTTCGCTTCCGGTCAGACGCACCAGCGGCCCACCCGAGAGGTCCACGAGGGTCACCTGCCCGCCACCGTCACCGGGGTAGGTGACCAGCACGCTGGTGATGTCCCAGTTGTCAGGAGTCTCAGTGGCGTCCTCGTGGGCGTGCAGCCGAATCCCGAGTCGGGACAGGTTGTCGCTCGTGACGCCCGGGGCCATGTTCCAGACGATCGGACCATGCGAGCTGTCGTTACCCCAGCTCGAGTCGGTCTCAGACTTCAACTGGGTCGAATACTCCCGAGTCCGATTGCCGTCCACAACGATGACGTAGGCCGTCGCAGAGCTGTCTGCCCGCAGGTCGTCGCCACCGGTCACGATCGTCAACTCCAGATTCGTAATGTCGCTCATCGCAATCTCCTTGATCTTTGGACGAGGTATTACCAGCAAGGAGGCGCCGTGGACCCCGCTGATACGTCCCTCAGCTCAGCTCGACACACCACCAGATGCGCCGCTCAGCCACGCCCACGGTCGGGCAGGTGGTCACGGCCTGACTTCCAGTACCTGGTGGAAGGGTGTGTGGGCCACCTTGGTGAAGCGAGTGAACCCGCCCTCGGTCACGATGTCCTTGATCCGGGCCGGGCCGGCCTGGGTTCCGAGCGCCAGCCCGACCTCCTGCGAGAGTGAGGCGGGGGTGCACAGCAGAGTCGAGAATCCGTAGTAGGCACGCCCGACCGGATTGAGGTTGTCCTGGACGTGGTCGCCGGCCATGGGCTCGACGATCATCCACGTGCCGGTCTCGGCGAGGCTGCGGCGTACCTGCCGCGCCGCACCGACGGGGTCGCCCATGTCGTGCAACGCGTCGAAGGTGGTGACCAGATCGAAGCCCGTTCCGGCGAACGAGGTGGCAGATGCCACGTCGAAGCGCACCCGGTTGCTGACGCCTGCAGCCTGGGCCCGCGAGCGGGCCGAGTCGATCGAGTCCGCGTGATAGTCATAGCCGACGAACGTCGAGTTGGGGAAGGCCTGGGCCATGATGATGCTTGAGGCGCCATAACCACAGCCGATGTCGGCCACTCGGGCGCCGGCCTCAAGCTTGGTGACCACATCGTCAAGCGCGGGCAGCCACTCGGCCACCAGGTGGGCGTTGTAGCTGGGTCGGAAGAATCGCTCGCAGCCCTCGTGTACGTCGTGGGTGTGCTCGTCCCAGCCGAGCCCTGACCCGCTGCGGGCCAGCTCGACGATCTTCGAAGCGTCCGCAACCGTGCCCAGTGCGATCTGGAACAAACCGGGCAGATACGCCGGGCTGGATTCGTCGGTGAAGGCGACTGTCTGCTCGGGCGGGAGGGTGTACTGCCCGGTCGCCGGGTCGTAGTCAACGGTGGCACCGGCCGCTTGGGCGTTGAGCCATTCGCGCGCGTACGCCTCGGTGGTGGCGGTGCTCTCGGCGAGCCGGCTGGGTGTGGTTGGCCCCGAGGCTGCCATGGCCCGGTAGTAGCCAAGTTTGTCTCCCATGACGACGAGAGCGGCATTCAGGGTTGCGCCGACTTCGTCGACACAATGGAACACGAACGCCATCAACTTGTCGAAGTCCACCTCGGTGGACTGTTTTACCTCGGTCATCGCCAATCGTCCCCTTTCGTGAAGCGGGTCCGGGTGCCGGGCCACGTGCTCGACGCTAGGCGGGGCCTTGCCGCGGGACATGGGGTGACCACCCCATCTTTTCGGCCCATCCTCCGGCGGCCGATTGTGAAACCCCGTCAGATCGAGTCGGCCGTCACGGCATTCATCAGTGCGTGCCTGGACGCGAAAAGGCTGGCCAGCGCGCGGTTGGAGACGCCGATCTTGGTGTAGATGTGTTCGACGTGGTTACCCACGGTCTTGCGGGAGATCACCAGCTCGTCGGCGATCTGCCGGTTTGAGAGCCCACGCGCCACCAGCTGGAGCACCTGCACCTCGCGAGCCGTGAGTCCCGCCGGCCACTGCGTGCGCACGCTGACCCGGTGACCGGCAGCACGCAGCACCGCGTCCACGGCGCCACCGTCGAGCCGACCGCCGCGGACCTCGGCTCGCAGTCTCGTGGCAACCTGCTCAACGGTTCCCGCGGGGCGGTGCGGCCGCGGCTCCAGCCACGCGCGATAGGTGTCGGCGGCGGCCAGGATCCGACCCGCCGGGTCCAGCGCGTCTCCGGCCAGCCCGCGCGGATAGCCGGACCCGTCGAGCCGCTCATGATGCTGGACCGCGATAGCCCCCAGCGGTGCGAGCGCGCCGGAGAAGGCCAGCATCCGTTCGGACAGGTAGGGGTGCATCCGCACCCGCTCGGTCTCCACCTCGGTGAGCGCACCCGGCTTGTCCCAGATCGTGTTGGGGACGCCGAGCCGCCCGAGGTCATGGACCAGGCCGGCCCGTCGGACAGTGTGTGCCTCCGCTTCTGAGAGCCCATGATGACGGGCCGCCGCCGCAGCGAGATCCGCGACCGCGCGGGAGTGGCCAACAGTGAAGGGGGACTTGAGATCGACGAAGTCCGCGACCGCCTCCAAAGCGGCCACGAGCTCGGCGTCGGAGAGCCGGATCCCAGAACCGGGCTCCGCCGCGAGGACCGCGTCCCAACTCGTCGGCGTCGCCAGGTCGGCGAACAGTTGCCGGGCCTCCCGGCAGAACAGGTCCACCAGCTGCGGCGCGAACTGGGTGCCGCTGCGCCGCCGGGCCACCCCGACGGCGGCGTCGATACCACCGGCTCGATGAAATACCTCCACGACATCGGCCAGGCTCACCAGTTGCGAGGTCGTCAGGACGTCGGCGCCCTTGGCCCCCGTGGGCACCCCTGCACCGTCCCAGCGTTCAAAGGTCTGCCCGACGCTGCGACGCACCGCAGCATCCAGGCCCAACCGCTCGGCCAGGTCGTCGGCGGCGCGCCAGTGGTTGCTGATCATGTCCCGGGCGGCTTGGATTCCGCCCCCGCGGACGAAGTCGACGCCCACGCCAACTCGTTCAAACGCCGACTTCCCCGTCCCGAGGTGGCGCACGATGAACATCCTCTGGGCTGTCGGACCGGAGAAGTCCACCCGCCGGAAATCGGCCTTCAGCGCACGGTCGTCGCCGAACCACTTGGCCTGTTCGTAGGCGTCAACGTGACAACCGACCCAGGCGAGCAGGGAGGTGTAGAAGACGACCAGCCGCTCGGGCTCCTCGAGCCCGGCACGCTCTGCGAGGCGTAGCGCTATGAGGCACTGCCGCAACACATGTTCCATCGGCTGGCCCATCCCCAGATCGACACCCAGGGACATAACACCCAACAACTCGGCCAGCCGGACACCACCCGCAACGGTCTCGCGAGCCATCTTGGCAGGCTACGCCCAGAACCGCCTACCGGGTATCCCCCGCACGGCCTGCGCCTCGTCGAGATCAGGCTGTGGGGCGTGCGGCGCCGGCCGCAACCTCGCCAGCTCTGACCCGGCGGCGACGGCGATCAGCACGCCGGCGGCGGCGGCGATCCAGGTCGGCGAGGCGCCCAGGGTCGCCAGGCCGGTGAGACTCAGCAGCACCACGATCCCCCGCCTGGTGACGCCCCGCGGTATGCGGGGTGCCAGCCGAGCGCCGAGGAACGTGCCGGGGGAGCCGCCGATCACCAGGGGGACCAGCACCCACCAGTTGACGCCGGTCGTGACCAGGTGTCCGATGGCAGCAGCGACGACCAAGGGGGTGGCCTGCAGCAGGTCGGTGCCGACGAGGCGCAGCGGACCGAGCGTGGGATACAGCAGCAGCAGGCACACCATGATCAGCGACCCGGAGCCGACGCTGGTGATGCCGACGAGCAACCCGCCGACGGCGCCGACGGCCAGCGTCGGCAGCGGGCGAACGGCCGGATCCCCGCCGTGGTCCGACGGCCGGCGGCGCGCCTCGACATACAGCCGGATCGTGTAGGTCGCCGCGGTCACCAGGAGCGTGGCGCCGATCGCGAGCGTGAGCAGGTGGCCCTGACCGGGCCCGATCCAGTGGTCGATCCAGGATCCCGTGACGGCCATCGGGACCGACCCGAGCACCAGCCAGCCCACCAGGGCTCGGTGTGGTGTGCCGTGTCGCAGGTGGGTCGCGGCGCCCACGCTCTTGTTGAGTCCGGCGGCGACCAGGTCGTTCGCGATCGCCGCCGCGGGGGGTATGCCGAGCAGGATCAGGGCCGGCGTCATCAGCGCACCGCCGCCCATGCCGGTCAGGCCGATCACGATGCCGATGCCGAACGACACCAGCAGCAGCTGCACGGTGTTGTGCGCGAGCAGAGCGGTCACTGTGGGCCGTTGCCGAAGGTGACGGTGCGGAGCGATAGGAGCACGAAAGCAACCTACACAAAGTTATGGGTAGAGTTAGCTAACCTTATGTATTTTGAGACGCACTCGATGGGTCAGTTCTGGCCGGCGGAGTTGAATGCCGACTTCAGCGCAGCGGTGACGTTGTTGTCGAAAGATGGTGCACCGTTGCCATAGAGAGCAATGACGTGACGCAGGATCGGGAACGACTGGCTGCTGGTGGACTGCGTGTAGACCGGTTCCACGTAGAGGATGCGACCGGCGACGGGGATCGACACAAGATCACCCAGCACGACCTTCGACTGACCACCGCGTTGGAGGGTCAGCGCCTCGGTGATCGTGGTGTCCGACTCGATGTCGTTCTGCACCTGCGACGGAGACTCGCCGCCCGACTCCGACGGGAAGTCGAGCACCGTGAACTTCCCGTAGTTCGGGCCGGGTTGGGCGTCGACCGACACGAAGGCGGCGAGGTCACGGCCGTTATACGTGACCATGGGACTCGACAACGCGTAGTGCTCACTGCCATATCCGTTGGCCGACATCGAGATGTAGTCCGAGGGCTGGGACGGAGCGGGCACGTTGGTGGTGGTGTTGGTCTTCGCGTTGATCTTCTTGGCGGCGGCGACCGTCGGGTCCGAGGGAACCTTCCAGAAGTCGTTGGCGCTGTAGAAGTTCGCCGGCCCGGTGACGTGGTACTGCGCCAGCAGGGTGCGCTGCGTGTTGAACAGGTCCGTGGGGTAGCGCATCTGCGACAGCAGTGCCGACGGGATGCTCGACTGCGGCTTGATCAGCTTGGGGAAGACCGACTCCCACGCCGTCAGCAGTGGGTCGGGCTGTGCCTTCTGGTTCCACGCGTACATCGTGACCTTGCCCGTGTATGCATCCACGACCGCCTTGACCGAGTTGTGCATGTAGTTCACGCCGGTGCTGGACTGGGCCACCGATGCACCGTTGGCGGTCAGCGTGGTGCTGGTGGCGCCGTGCAGGTTGACCATCTGCGAGTCGGGGTAGCGGTTTGAGGTGGTGTAGCCGTCGACGATCCACTTGATCTGCCCGTTGACGATCGCGGGATACACGTCACCATCGAGGGTCAGCCACGGAGCGATCTTGGCGACCCGTGCCCGCGGATCGCGCACCATGAGCAACTGGGAGGCGCTGTTGAGCTCCGAGCTGAACAGGATGCTCGAGCTGTTCAGCCGGACCGCGTAGAGGAACCGGCGCAGCGTCGAACCGATCGGAATGCCCCCGTTGCCCGTATAGGTCGTGTGGGCCGAGCTCGCCGAGCCCTTGGCGCCCGGGTGGTCGAACTCGAGGTTCTGGTGGCTGCTCGCCGGCTGCCCGGCGATGGCATACGACCCTGCCGCGAAGGACTGGCCGAAGTACACCTGCGGGCGGGTGACGGGAATCTCCTGGCTGGGCGGCATACCGCCGTTGAGGAAGACCGGGCTCTCGGTCGCCGCGTCCATCTCGGTGGTCGGCGCCGCAACGACCCCGTAGCCGTGGGTGTACACCAGGTGGTCGTTGACCCAGGTCTGGTCGGGGACACCCGAGATGTTCAGCCCACGCACGGCCAGGGCGACGTCCTGGCCCTTTCTCGCGGCCACATCGTAATGGCTGATGTCGAGCGTCGACTTGAAGCCGTAGTACGGCTGAATCTGCTGCTTGACGGTGAACGTCGGCGACATCTGGTTCGGATCGAGCACCGGGATCTGGGCCGTCTTCATGGCGAGCTTCACGAGTGCGTTGCCCTGGATCGTCTTCGACGGGTTGTACGGGATGGTCTTGACGTCCCCGTCGAGGCCGAACGCCGCCAGGGTGGCCTTCTGGTTATTGGCAATCTCCGGCAGGTCGACCTGCGCCGCGCTCGGCTGCTCGCGCAGCCGGTAGACCAGTGACGGCCAGGCGGTCCCGACCACGAGGGCGGCGGCCACGAGCACGCCTATGGAGGTCACGAGCATCCGGGTACGGCGTACGACGAAAACGTTGGCCAGCAGGGCCAGCGCGCACAAGGCCCCGACGACCACCATCGTGTCCTTGCTAGGCAGGGCTGCATGAACGGCCGTGTAGCCCATACCGGTGACCGGCCCCTGACCGGAGGTGGTCAGCCCATACCGTGCCAACCAGTAACCTACGGCCTTCAGGGCGATGTATCCGGCCAACAGCAGCGACAGCAGGATGACGCTGCTGCGAGTGACCTTCTGGCGGCCGCCGCGGATTCGCCATCCGCCGTACCAGTAGCCGCCGACGACGGCGATCCACAGGCCGTACTGGATCGCGTGTGACAGCAGCGACACGACCATGAGGTGGAAGGGATAGACCTCCACGAAGAAGGAGATGTCCTTGTGGAACTGCGGATCGGTGCCGTGCCAGGGGGCGGAGTGGCTCCACAGCAGATAGGTCTGCCAGTAGCCCTGCGCCCGCTCGCCGGCCAGCACACCCGGGACGACCACGGCCAGCAGCATGATGAGCCGCCAGACCTGGTGCTCGTGCCGCCGGAACGCGGCGCGGAACACGTCGTCCTCCTCGTGGATCGACAGTCGCGGTACGGCTCGGCGCACGGCCAGGAAGGTCAGGCCGCCGATGATGGCGGCGATGACCCCGAATACGGAGAACAACAAGACCTTCGCCCACAGCACCGTCGTATACACGGACCCGTCGTTCACCGAGTCGAACCACAGGTCCGTCGTGATGATGCGCACCGCGACCTCGAACAGCAGCCAGGCCACGACGAGCACCGCGATGGCGATTGCCAGCCGGACGCCCCAACGCCGTGCGGCCCCAGGCACAGTCCCAGAACGATGCTGCGACTCACCTTTTCGTGACGACGGCAGACGCAGGAGACTCACGTCAGGACACCTCGGCAGACTCTTGCGGCAGGGTGCGCCGGTCGTGCCATGGGATCCTCCTATGTGGGCCCGCAAGCCCGGGACGATCCCGAGGGCAGCTGCATCAAAAGCGTGTGCCCAGGATCTGTGATCTCGGGCATCGCCAGGCTCCAGACATGCTAGTGGTGTGACTCGGGAGGAACCTGAAGAAACGACCTGCTCTGCTGTGATCTTGGTCATGTGTCGAAGAGCGACGCCAGCAGGCGCGCCAGGACGGTGCTTGGTACGCACAGCGCGTGTCACCGGGTGGTGATCCCCATGCCGTATCGTTCCCCTCGTGACACAGCTGGGTGAGGCGCGGCAGAACCGGCCGGGTGGTGATCCGCTATCCCGGGCGGAGGTGCAGCAACTGGTCTCACGCTACGGCCTCAAGCGGGCAGGGGCTCGAGAGTCCCTGAGCACCTACACCAGCGAACTATGGAACAGGCGCCACTTCGTCGTCGAATTCGCCCGGGCGACCAACGCGTCCGGATACTCACGCAGCTTCCTCGGCCAGTCCTGGCAGGTGTTGACCCCGCTGCTGAACGCGGGCGTCTATTACCTGCTCTTCGGGCTGCTGTTGAAGGCCTCGCGTGGTGTGCCGAACTACATCAGCTATCTGGTGATCGGCATGTTCGTCTTTCAGTTCATCCAGGGCACGTTGGACGGTGGGGCACGCTCGCTCCAGTCGAACCTGTCCCTGGCTCGCACGCTGCGCTTCCCGCGCGCGGTATTTCCCATCTCGGCGACAGCCATTGCGCTGCAGCAGATGCTGATGTCGCTGGTCGTGCTCGTGCCGATCGTGGTGCTCACCGGCGAGCCCATTCGATTGCAATGGCTCGAGGTGATCCCGGCTCTGGTCTTGCAGTCGCTCTTCTGTGTCGGGCTGGCCTTCCTTTTCGCGCGGATCGGCGCGAAGGTGCCCGATGTCTCGCAGATGCTCCCGTTCGTGATGCGGGTGTGGCTCTACGCGTCCGGGGTCATGTACAGCATCACCCAGGTCACCGCGCACATGAACCCGCTGGTCGGCAAGATCTTGGGGGTCAACCCGGCCGCCGAGTTCATGGACCTGTACCGCGGCGCGCTGCTCGCTTCCGGTCCGAGCTCGACGCTGGGCGAGTGGTTTTCCGCGTTCGCGTGGACCGTGGTCGTTCTCGTCGGTGGTTACGTGTTCTTCTGGAAGGCCGAGGAGGAATACGGCCGTGACTGAACAGCGCGAAGACCGGGTTCCGACCGTGATCGCGGACAACGTCCACCTCACCTATAAGATCTCCGGCCGGTATGCCAAGCGTGGTGGCGCCGCCGCGCTGGCTCGCACGGTCATGCGCCAATCGACTCCAGGGATGCGGGAGGTGCGCGCGGTGCGCGGCGTCAGCTTCACCGCGTGGCGCGGTGAGGCGATCGGCCTCATCGGCCCCAACGGGTCCGGCAAGTCCACCCTGCTGCGCGGGGTCGCCGGACTGCTCACCCCCTCGGAAGGTGCGATCTACACCCTGGGCGAGCCGGCTCTGCTCGGCGTGAATGCAGCGCTCATCTCGACCATGAGCGGTGAGCGCAACATCACCCTCGGCTGCCTGGCCATGGGGATGACCCCGGATGACGTCGCCGAGCGCTATGACGGGATCTGCGAGTTCTCCGGGATCGGTGAGTTCGTCTCGCTGCCGATGAACGCCTACTCCAGCGGGATGGGCGCGCGGCTGCGCTTCGCGATCGCGTCGAGCAAGTCGCACGACATCCTGCTGATCGACGAGGCGTTGGCCACCGGCGACGCGGAGTTCCGCGCCCGGAGCGAGGAGCGTATCCAGCAGCTGCGTAAGGAGGCCGGCACGGTCTTCCTGGTCAGTCACAGCCTCGGTGTGGTGCGCGCGACCTGTGACCGCGCGATCTGGCTCGAGAAGGGCGAGATCGTGATGGACGGCGCCACTGAAGAGGTCCTTGATGCCTACGAGGAGCGGCACGATCCGAAGAGTGCCGCCCGTCACCGCGAGCAGCGTCGACTCGCCGGGGAGGCCTCGGCAAAGAGCCCGACCCAGGTGAGCGCTACCGGGTAGAGACCCGCGCCGGCTGGAGCAGTCCAAGGATCCAAGGCTGCGGAGGTCGTCGGAGTCGGGGAAGGTGTTCCGGGTGCCTGTTGCGGCGTCGATGCTCCGATTGCCGGTGGGCAGAGTCATGGCCGGGCGACCGCGTTGACGCATGTAGCCTTGGGTGGTGACTCGACGATGGCTGGCACTTGTCGCGCTCGCCGTCGCAGGCTATCTGGGCATGTCCTACACCGTGGCGTGGCTGACGGCTCGCCCACCCGTGCAGGCTCTTAGTCAGCCCGGCCCTCTCATTCTGGTCGGTGTGCCGTCGCTGGCCTGGGAGCACGACACCGCGACGGCCGACCCGGTGCTATGGAGTCTCGCGCGTCGTGGCGCAGTCGGCGCCATGGCTACCAGGTCTCTATCGGCGCACAGCTGCTCGCTCCAGTCGTGGCTGACCCTGTCTGCAAGTGCCCGCACGACGATCGGTCGCACGGTGCCGGCGACCCACGGCGAGCGGACCACGGAGTGCCCGCAGCCCGTCACGCCCCAGGTGAGTGCCGGTGACATGTTCTTTCCGGACTGGGCGACGTGGCGCACAAGTGCCCTGGCCCGGCCGTTGTCCGCCGACATCGGCCGCCTTGGCAGCTCGATGACCAAGATCGGGCAGTGCATCAGCGCCCACGGTGAGCTTGCCGGGCTGGGCGCGGCCAATCGTGTCGGCCTGATCGCGCACTACTCGCCGTCGACGACGAACCCCGACCTGCATACCTGCCCGGTGACCTTCATCTCACTACCCGCCTACAGCGACACCTACATCGCCCACCTGATGAAACGGCTGCCGCCGAAGTCGACCCTCGTGGTGGCGGGGATGGCCGACGACACTGCTCCCGAGAGCCTGCACGCCGTGGTGATCGCCGGACCCGGGGTGCCGCACGGGCAGCTCACCTCGGAGGCGACACGGCAGCCGGGGGTGCTGCAGCTGACCGACCTGTCAGCGCTCGTGCTTGCGCGGATGGGAGCGGCGGCACCACACCTGACGGAGGGCAGCGTCCCCGTGGTGCAGAGCACGTCCAGCCCGACGGCGTCGGTGGTCGCGGCGTCCGAGTTGACCGAGGTGCTCACGGTCGAGCACGCCTTCGTGGCACCGTTCTTCATCAGCTATTTGGGCGTTGTCGTCGTCGCGCTGCTGCTCTGCTCACTGTGGTGGTGGCGGCAGCGCCGCCGCGGCCGTCCGGCCGGCATCCTGGTGCGCGCGGCATACGCCATCGTCGGGGGGATGGCCGCAGCGATGCCGGTCTCGACGTTCCTGGTAGGGCTGGTGCCGTGGTGGCGTGCGGGCGATCCGAGGCTGGCACTCGCCGGTTTCATCGTCGCGTTCGCAGCGGTGCTTACTGCCGCTGCGCTGCTCGGCCCGTGGCGGCGCTGGAAGCGCGGCCCCATGCTCTTCCTCGCCGGTGCGACGCTGGTAACGATCACGCTCGACATCATCTATGGCTCCCGGCTGCAGTTCACCTCCATGATCGGGCTGCAGCCGGTCTATGGCGGCCGGTTCTATGGCAACGGCAACATGGGATACGCCATCATGGCGACGACGGGGATACTCATCGCCGCCACCCTCGCCGGCAAGCTGATCGAAGGTCGGCATCGCCGGCTGGCGACGCTCACCGTGTTGCTCGTCGGGAGCTTTGTCGTGCTGGTCGACGGATTCCCGTCCTGGGGCGCCGACGGTGGAGGTCCGACGGCGCTCATCCCGACCTTCGGCTATCTGGCGCTCAACGCCGCCGGTGTGCGCCTGACCTGGCTGCGGATCGCAGTGATCGGGTCCTGTACGGCGCTCATCGTCAGCGGGCTCGCGGTGCTCGATTACCTGCGGGCGCCGAAATACCGCACCCATCTGGGTGACTTCGTCTCGCAGGTGCGCAACCACGGCAACTTCAGTGGAGTCGACCGGATCTGGCAGGCGAACTGGCACATGCTCACCTCCAGCTTCGGCACCATGCTCGTGCCGTTCATGCTGCTCTACGCGATCCTCGCGCTGGTGCGACCCGACTGGCCGATCGCCCGCCCTATCCGGCCCCTGCTGGAGAAGGTCACCTTCCTCGGCCACGGGCTTGCGGCGACAGTGGTGTGCTGGCTGATCGGGTTCCTCAGCAACGACTCGGGCACGGCGATCCCGCCCGGCGGCATGATGATCGCCGCTCCGCTGCTGATCGTGCTCTCCGCCTGCCTGTCCTGGTCCCGGCCGCCGAAACCGAAGCCGGCACGGTCCGCACCTGTTGAGTGGAAGCCTCGGCGAACGTTGTCCCGACAGCATCCGCACGACCCGACCATGGACATCTGACCCCACCACCCGGCTGGCCCCGCCGGGGGAGCGCGAAGCGCGAGCCCGTGTCGAAACCTCTGGTACCAAACGCGTGGATTCTCACGGGGTTTCGACGCGCCGGACTCACTTCGTTCGCCGTCGGCTCAACCACCCGTGGGGCCCGGTTCACATCTCCCCGGCTGGTTGAGCCGGGGGAGCGCGAAGCGCGAGCCCGTGTCGAAACCTCTGGCACCAAACGCGTGGATTCTCACGGGGTTTCGACGCGCCGGACTCACTTCGTTCGCCGTCGGCTCAACCACCCGTGGGGCCCGGGTCACACTTCCCCGGGTGGTTGAGCCGGGGGAGCGCGAAGCGCGAGCAAAACCCCCGGCTGGTTGAGCCGGGGGAGCGCGAAGCGCGAGCCACACCCCCCCGGCTGGTTGAGCCGGGGGAGCGCGAAGCGCGAGCCCGTGTCGAAACCTCTGGCACCAGACGCGCGGACTCTCACGGGGTTTCGACGCGCCGGACTCACTTCGTTCGCCGTCGGCTCAACCACCCGTGGGGATGGTCCCCCACCGGACTCACTTCGTTCGCCGGCGGCTCAACCACCCGTGGGGATGGTCCACCACCGGACTCACTTCGTTCGCCGGCGGCTCAACCACCCGTGGGGATGGTCCACCACCGGACTCACTTCGTTCGCCGTCGGCGGGCCACCGACGATAGGCCCGGTCCCATCCCCGCGGGTCAGGCCGTGGCCGGTGCGTCCTCGACCCGGGTGCCGTGAGCCATCCACCACCGCGCACTCTGCCGGACCTGGGCGCTGACACAGTCGGCATCGGTGGCCGCGGCTAGGTCGGGGTGGCCCGACATCCCGGCGGCGAAGACGGCGCTGGTCTGGGTGAGGGGATCGCGCAGATGCGGCCGGAGGCTGAACCAGGGCGGGATCTCGGCCCCGTGGGCCAGCGCCTGCAGCGCGCTGGGGCGCACCAGCGGTGAGGAGCCGGAGAGCAGGTCGAGCAGACCGCGTTGCTGAGCCGAGCCCGCCAGATAGGGCAGCGTCATTGCGGCGGTGCTCCTGGTGACCGGGTCGTCGCTGGTCGCGATCAGGCCGGTGGCCCGGTCGGCGAGCGCCGACCGGTAGGGGCTGGCTCCCAGCAGCTGAAGTGCATGGTGCCGGCGCTCGGGGAAGTGTCCGACCAGCGCCGCGTGCAGCAGCTGGGCGAGCACCGGGTCCTTGGGGTCGAGGTCGTGTCGGGCCTCAGTCAGCCTGGCATACAGCTCGGGGCTGGGCTGTTGCCGATGGTGTAGTGGGCGAGGGTCATGACCCAGCAGGCTGGTTGCCTGCCGAACCAGGCCGGGGGACAGACGGGAGGCCAGCACGACGGCCGTCGCCGCCCGTTGCGGGTCGTGGCGGCATACGCCCAGGACGCCCTCGCCTATCCGGGCACGCTGGCTCGCTGTCAGTCGATCTTGCGAGATCGGGGTCAGCAAGGCGTGGGCTGCGGCACGGCGGGCGTGGGCGCAGGGCTCCTCAAGGGTGGTGATCAGCCGGTCGATCAGCCGCGGGTCGGCGGAGGTGCCGATCACACCGAGCGCGGTGGCCATACCTGCCGCGCCGGGCGTCGCGACGAGATCGAACACGACGTCGACCACCGCGTCCTTGGTCTGTGGGTTGCGCACCAGGCGGCAGAGCGCCTGGATGCGGGTTGTGCGGGCGGACCTCGCGGCGCGGACCGTCTCGGCCAGCAGCTGCCTGACCCAGGTGCGGGCCAGTCTGGGTGGCAGCATCACCGGGTGCGGCCCGTCGGCCAGCGTGGTCAGGGTCAGCCAGTCCGCTCCCGTCGCCGTCGCTCCCTCGATCCGGGCGTCGACCAGCGCGAGCCGGTCGACCACTTCGCTGCGAGTGAGGTCAGGGGGACTCGCCAGCTGACCGGCGAGAGCAAATCTCGCACCTTCACATACGCTGGTCAGCTGTCCAGGCGGCAGGCCGAGCACGCGCTCGTAGGCGGTGATCATCGCCTCCGGGGCGGAGTCCTGACCGGCCTCGCACCGGCCCACGAACGACGCGTCAGCGGGATATCCGGCGGCGGCCAACTGCGCACCGAACGCGACGTCGGAGACTCCAGGCCGTGCAGCGAGACGGTGCGTGCGCAGCAGCCAGCCCACCCAGGCATCGACGTCGATGCGCCGCGCGACCATCGGGGTGAGGCTCTGGGGCCGGAACCCGTGGCCATCACTCACGCGACTGGTGTCCCTTCACTGCGTCCTCGGCATGCATAACAAGCGACCCGGCCGGTGCAGCATCCACGGACGCGCAGGTGCAGGGTCTCTGTCCAGGGTAGTGGCCCGTGAGCCGTACGTGCGAGTAAGGCGCGCCCGATTCTGGGCTGACGGGCCATCGCACGACAACATTGCGCGCGACCGGGACGGGCCAGCGGTACGCCTTCGACGAGGCGGACGGATGTCCGAAGTCAGTCTGCCGGCTGCGCCTTCGCGAGGGCTTCCCATGCAGGCGTGACCTCGACCGTTCCACGGCCATGCTTGGCCTGGTCCAGGAGGATTCGGGCGGCACGGACTTGGGCTCGAGTGGGCTTCGTCCGCAAGAACTTGTCGCCGCGCGACGGCGTCGTCGCCGCGCCATTCACGTCTCCGCCTCCTGTGGGCTACGCCGGCGCGTCATCCACGCGGGTGCCGTGGGCCATCCACCACTTGGCGCTCTGCTGGACGTCGCCCCGCACGAAGCGAGATCCAACGGCGGAGGCGAGGTCGGGATGTCCGGACATTCCCGCCGCGTAGATGGTGGCCGAGGCGAGCGAGGGATGGATCAGGTGCTCATGCAGGTCGATGTCCGCCGGCACCCCCGAGCTGTGTGCGAGCGCCTGCAGGGCGAACGCCTGGACGCTGAGCTCGGGATCGTGCAGCAGGGCCGTCAGCGCCTGCTGGTGCTGCGGGCCGGCGAGGTAGGTGAGCATGTGACCGGCGGCCTTGCGAGCCGGGGGCTCCGCGGAGGCGAAGATGTCCAGGGCGGTCTCGGCGATCGGCTCGCGGTAGGGGCTGGCCCCGAGCAGCACGAGGGCATGATGCCCGCGACCATCGTGCTCATGGGCGAGGGCTTCCTGCAGCAGCCGCTCCAGCATCGGGTCTGTAGAGATGCCGGAGTAGTTCGCGGCCGCCGAGAGGTATTGCCCGATCCGTGGTGGCCGGCGCATGCGGGTGGGCAGCGCCGCGACTCGACCCTCGGCACCTGAGCGGCGCAACAGCGCCGTGGTCAGCTGAGACGAGATGTAGGGAGCCACGACCATTGCAGCCTCCCCGCCTTCGGTCGGGTCATCGTGGGCCACGGCGACCAGGTGGCGGGTGATGCGGTCGCGGTCGGCGGTGTCGAACTCACCCAGGTCGGCCCACTGCTGCAGGGCCAGCGCTGCGCCGGTCCGGGGCCCGCCGGTGGTGGTGCTGAAGATGCGAAGCACCTCATCGAGGGCGGATGCGCGCGGTGCGTCGCCGAGCGCGGCCACCGCGTCGATGGTGCCCTGGGCGCCGTCCTCGTGCGTCGCGACACGCACGGCCTGGATGATGGCTCGTCGCGGTTGTGGATCGTGCAGCAGTCGTGAGATGGCCTCGCACCGGGCGATGTATGCCGCGCCCACGGACCTCATCATCTCGGTCACCAGGCGATCGCTCCACTCCTCCTGCACCGAGGGGAAGAGCATCAGCCCATCTCGCATATCGACCAGGTTGCTGAAGGACAACCAGTCGCCCCCGGTCATCTGGTTGTCCTGAAACCGGCCCTCGAGTCGCTCCAACTCGGTCCAGGTCGCATCCCGTGTGGTGTGCGAGGTGTGCCGCAGGCCGATGGATCCGAAGGTTCGCCAGAGCGCATCGCTCGGGCCGAGCAGGTCGCCGGGGCGTTTGTGCAGGACACGCTCGTAGGTGGTGATGACCTCGGCCGACATCGCGCGTCGGCCGTTCTCGATGCTGCTCAATGTGTCGGAGCCGAGTGGGTGGCCGAGGGCGGTGGCCTGGGCGCAGAACTCCTTGACCTCGCCCAGCGGCGAGGCCATGCGCGTCATCCGCAGGAGCCAGAGGACACGCGGTTTCGGGTCGATCGCCGGCCCGTTGAGGTCGGTCAGGTCGCGCGGGATGTTGCTTGGCCGCCCGGTTTTGGCACTCCACCCCATCGCAACCCTGCCTGTCACCCGGTCGGTCCGATCCTTCCCGATCAGACGTCGTTCATGCAGGAGTGAGGGTAGCCGCGGGAGGCGCTGCCGTGGTCGAGACCGGGGCATCGAGTCCAGTTCGTGACCCAATACTCAGCGGGCGCACAGGCGAGCCCTGGGAGTGACCAACAGGCGAGCGTGACTTGACAAGACAGTGCGAGTTTCGTAGTGGCAGCGACGAATAGGAGTTTTCGTGTTTGCGACGGAGGTCGTCAAGTAGTCGACCGCGCGGCGTCACCTCGCGTAGTTTCGGGGCATGGTCAAATCAGGTGGTGGAGGGTTGCGGCCGGGGGGGATCCTGATCGTCCGGGAGGGGAATGTCGGTGCATCGCCGCGTCTCGCACGGTTGCTTGCGGCACAGCTCGGTGATACCGGGATCACGGTCCATGGTGCCGAGGTCGATGCTCTGGGCGGCAGCGCGATCGTCCGGCTCACGGCACGCCTCCTGCTCGGGCGGCGTCCCGGAGCAGAGCCAGGTGGCATGGGGCCGCGCCGGCTGACGGCGGAGATGGTGCAGCGTGCCGACCTGGTCCTGTGTGCCACACGTGAGGTGCGCACGACGGTGGTTCGCCTGGAGCCCCGGGGGCTGCGCTACACCTTCACCGTGCTCGACTTTGCCGATATCGCGGCGAGGTTGGCATCCGACCCGCTCCGTCAGGAGCCGGCCGACAGTCGGACCGGCGGGTCTGTGGTGCGGCTCCTGGTGGAGGCCGCGATCGAGCATCGTCACGACGTGCGTGCCCGTCTGCGCGACGAGCCGGACCTGATCGATCCAGGTGGGTTCCGCTCGCACGACTTTGCGTCCGTCGCCGATCGGCTCGATGCCGCGGCGATGCCTATCGGGCAGGCCCTGTGCACGATCGCCCGGGACCGCCCCATCGAGCTGGCGACACGATGCGGACAATCGGCAACCGCTCAGGCTTCTCTCATATCCTCGATGCATGACTGACAGCAATGACTTCCGGCCCGGGGCTGGACGGATCCTGGTGGTCTGCACCGGCAACGTCTGCCGCTCGCCCTACCTGGAACGTCGCTTGCGAAGCGAGCTGCGCGGCACCGGGATTGCGGTCACCAGCGCCGGCACCGGTGCGCTCGCCGGTCACGAGATGGAGCCGATGGCCGCCGAGCGGCTGAGCCTTGCGGGGGGAGACCCGGAGGGCTTCCGGGCCCGTCAGGTGACGGCTCAGATGGTCCGCAATGTCGACCTGGTGCTCTGTGCGACCCGGGAGCACCGCACGACGATCGTGCGGCTGGAGCCGAAGGCATTGCGCCGCACCTTTGCGGTGCTCGACTTCTCCGATCTCGCGGAGCACATTCCGCCAGGCCCGCCCGAGCCGTCATTTCTGGACGAGCCGGACGCGAACTTCGTCCAGCGGGTCGTGTCGGCCGGCACCCTGCATCGGGACGAGGTCCATGCACGCATCGACGGGGACGCCGACGTCATCGACCCCTTCCAGCGCGGGGAGCGCGAGTTCGACAAGATGGCGGAGCAGCTCGAGTCGGCCATCGTGCCGATCGTGCGCGTGCTGCGGACGATCCTGACGCTCGAGTCTGCGGACTGACGCGGGTTCCTACAGCTTATCCAGACCCTCGCGAATAGCAGCGAGCACCGGTGGGCGACAGATGATCAGATCCGGCAGCCACGGGTTGGGCTGGTTGTAGACCAGCGGTGAACCGTCGAGCCGGCTCGTGTGCAGCCCGGCGGCCCGGGCGACCGCAACGGGGGCGGCCGAGTCCCACTCGTACTGTCCGCCGGCGTGCACGTAGGCGTCGCTCTCACCGGTCACGACGGACATCGCCTTGACTCCGGCCGAGCCCATCGGGACCAGCTCCGCGTGCAAGATCTCCGCGAGTCGCGAGACGAACTCCGGCGGCCGGGAGCGCGACACCGCCAGCCGGATGCGGCCGGCGTCCACCGAGTCGCCGGCCAGAGGGTTGTCGGTGGAATGCACGACTCCGGCAGCCGGCCGGGACACGGCGCCGGCGACCAGGTCGCCCTTCTCCCAGAGCGCGACATGCACCGCCCAGTCGGTGCGGCCGGGCTCGGAGTATTCCCGGGTGCCATCCACCGGGTCGACGATCCAGACCCGCTCCGCGACGAGGCGGGCCCGGTCGTCCGCGCCCTCCTCGGAGAGCACTACGTCGCCCGGACGGTGCCTGGCCAGTGCGTGCATGAGGAACTCATGCGAGGTGCGGTCGCCCGCATCCTTCAGTTCCTTGCCGACGAGTCCCTGGCCCCGAAGCTCCATCAGCACCTTGCCGGCCTCCACGGCCAGGTCGGCGGCAAGCTGTGCGTCGGAGAGCTTGGTGGTGTCGTCGGTAGTCACATCGGCATCCTAGGAGACGCTATAGGGCGGGGGGCAGTTGATCGTCCCGATCGACATCTCGCACGCCGGCGCTCGGCGGCGGCCCGAAGTGATCGAACGCCGGCACCCCGTGCGCTCGTCGCACCAACCCCCATGCCACAGGTCCAAGGATGATCAGCGCGGCTCCGGTGATCCCGACCCAGGTCGGTGATGCCCCGATCATGCCCAGGCCAGTCAGACTGAGCACCGTGACGATTCCACGTCGGATGACGGACTGGGAGACCAGGCTCGACAGGCGGGCGCCCAGAGCGGTGCCGAGGGACCCGCCGATCACCAGTGGAATGAGCACGGACCACTCGATCCCGGTGACGAAGATGTGTCCGATCGCGGCAGCGACCACGAGCGGTACCGCCTGCAGGAGGTCAGTTCCCACCATGCGATGCGCCGACATCGACGGGTAGAGCAGCAGCAGGCTCACCATGATCACCGAGCCGGATCCGACGCTGGTGACACCCACGAGGAGGCCGCCGACCGCACCGACGGCAATTGTCGGTATGGGCCGAATGACCAGCTCGCGCACGTGAATGTTGTGCCTGACCGTCCGCACCAGCCCTAGGTACATCCGAACGACGTAGGTGGCGGCAGTCATAAGCAGCGTGCAGCCGATGGCCACTTTGAGAAAGACCTGCCGGTCCGCCGGCGCTCCCACTTCTTTGACAATCCACGACCCCACCAACGCCATGGGGACCGACCCGATCACCAACCACTTCACCAGCTGCCGGTTGGGTGACCCATGACGCAGGTGCACCGCAGCTCCGACCGACTTGCTCACCGCCGCCGCGACCAGGTCATTGGCCACGGCAGCGGTGGGGGGAATCCCCAGAAAGATCAGGGCGGGCGTCATCAGCGCCCCGCCGCCCATGCCGGTCAGACCGACGGCGATGCCGACACCGAAGGCGACGATCAGCAGCTGAAGGGTGTCCACGCCAAACAGGCCGCTCACGCGCTGCTTCCGAGGTTGGGTCGCTGGCGACGTGCCAGCAGGTGAAGGACTTGGTCTCGCCCGTCTGCAACGGTGACCGCCGAGGTGTTGAGCACTAGGTCGGCGTCGTCGGGCTCCTCATAGGGCGCGCTGATGCCAGTGAAGTTGGGAATCTCACCGGCTCGCGCCTTGGCGTAGAGCCCCTTGCGGTCGCGGCGCTCGCACTCCTCAACGGGGGTGGAGATGTGCACCAGCACGAAGGTGCCGCCGCGCTCGGCGACCATGCGGCGCACGTCCTTGCGGGTGCTGTCATATGGCGCGATCGGACTGCAGATCGCCAGGCCCCCGTGGTGGGCGATCTCGGCGGCGACCCAGCCGATCCTGCGGATGTTGGTCTCCCGGTCCTCGGGGGAGAAACCGAGCCCGGCGGAGAGGTTGCGGCGCACGACGTCGCCGTCCAGCAGTGTGACCGGGCGTCCATCTCGCTCGAGGATGGCGTTGCGCACGGCACGGGCGACTGTCGACTTGCCGGAGCCCGACAGACCGGTGAAGAAGAGCACCAGGCCGGCGGTCTCGTCCGCGGGTTCGGAGGCCTCGGTCATCACATCGGCGAGCCGTGCGGCGCTTTGCGGGCTGTACGCGGCAACCACCGATCCCAGCAGCTCGGGGTTGGCGCGTGCCCTTGCGGCGCTCAGCGGAATGGCCACCACGCGCGTGTTCCTGCGAAGTCCGCCGATGGCGAGCGCAGATCGGATCGTCGCCAAGGCTCGCGAGCTGGGCTCGACCGACGGGCCGGCAAGCACCAGCAGCAGAAGCGGTTGTCCTTCGTCGTAGGAGGCAACGTCCGTTGCCACCAGGGGCCGATCGACGATCACCGACGTCGAGCCGTCAGCCAGAGCCTCGGCCCGGACCTCCGCCGGGGCGCGGTAGAGGGTTTCGTACGGCCGGGTCGAGACCTCGCCCAGCCAGGCAGGGGCTTCAGTGAGCTCGAACCGGTCGCCGTGCCGGGTGGGTGGAGCCAGGTGCGCAAGGGGGACCCCCTCGGGGTCGACAATTTCTACGGCGCCATTGTCTGAGTCCACGCCGGGGACGGTGATGCGCCGCGGGAGGTCCGCGCTGACGCTCAGGGCACCGCTGCGAAGCAGCAACAGGTCGTCGAGAGTGTCGAGCGGCGGACAGGCCTGAGGGGTGCTCGGTGCGGGCATGCGCACATCCTCCCATTGGACGGTCCGACCTGCGGATTGATCTGCCGGTATCCTTCCGAGTGACCGTCGCACCCCAGCAGGGAGTATTGCCAAACAATGCAGACGCATTCGGACTATCGGCTCAGCCAGCTCGATGAGTTGGAGGCGGAGTCGATCCATATTTTTCGTGAGGTTGCGGCCGAGTTGGAGCGGCCGGTGTTGATGTGTTCGGGGGGTAAGGACTCGATCGTGATGTTGCGGTTGGCGGAGAAGGCGTTTCATCCGGCGAAGTTGCCGTTCCCGGTGTTGCAGGTGGATACGGGTTTCGACTTTCCTGAGGTGCTGGCGGCTCGGGATAACTGGGTGGACCGGTTGGGCGCCCGGCTGGTGGTGGCGTCGGTGGACGAGGCCATCAGGCACGGTGTGGTGGTCGATGATGGTAAGACGAGCCGGAACCGGTTGCAGATCGGCACGTTGTTGCACGCGATCGAGGAGGGCGGGTTCACGGCGGCGTTTGGGGGTGGCCGGCGGGATGAGGAGAAGGCTCGGGCGAAGGAGCGGATCTATTCGCATCGAGATGAGTTCGGGCAGTGGGATCCGAAGAATCAGCGCCCGGAGTTGTGGTCGTTGTATAACGGGCGGTTGCATGCGGGGGAGCACATGCGGGTGTTTCCGTTGTCGAACTGGACCGAGCTGGATATTTGGCACTACATCGCCCGGGAGCGGATCGAGATCCCGTCGATCTATTTCGCACATGAGCGGAAGGTGATCGCGCGGGATGGGATGTTGTTGTCGGCGTCGGACGCGGTGCAGCCTCGGGCGGGGGAGATGGTCGAGGAGCGGACGGTGCGGTTCCGCACGGTGGGGGACATGACCCTGACGGGGTGTGTGGAGTCGCAGGCGGACACGTTGGAGAAGATCATCGATGAGATCGCGGTCGCTCGGGTGACCGAGCGGGGCGCGACTCGCGGGGACGACCGGTTCTCGGAGGCCGCGATGGAGGACCGGAAGAAAGAGGGCTACTTCTGATGGCGCGTGTGGGAGCGGACATGGATCTGTTGCGGTTCGCGACGGCGGGGTCGGTCGATGATGGCAAGTCGACGCTGATCGGGCGGTTGCTGCTGGACTCGAAGTCGATCTTTGAGGACCAGTTGGCGTCGGTGGAGGCGACCAGTGCGTCGAAGGGGTATGACTACACGGACCTGGCGTTGCTGACCGATGGGTTGCGGTCCGAGCGGGAGCAGGGCATCACGATCGATGTGGCGTACCGGTATTTCGCGACACCGAAGCGGAAGTTCATCATTGCGGACACGCCGGGGCATGTGCAGTACACCCGGAACATGGTCACCGGTGCGTCGACGGCGGATCTGGGTTTGGTGTTGGTGGATGCGCGGCACGGGTTGACGGAGCAGTCGCGCCGGCATGCGGTGTTGTTGTCTTTGTTGCGGGTGCCGCACTTGGTGTTGGCGGTCAACAAGATGGATCTGGTCGACTACGACCAGGCGGTCTTTGAGCGGATTGTTGCGGAGTTCACCGCGTTTGCGTCGAAGTTGAACATTCCGGATCTGCTGGTGGTCCCGATCTCCGCGCTCAAGGGTGACAACGTGGTGGCCCGGTCGGAGGCGATGGGGTGGTATGAGGGCCCGTCGCTGATGCACCACCTGGAGCACGTGCACATTGCCTCGGACCGGGAGCTGCGGGATGTGCGGTTCCCGGTGCAGTGCGTGATCCGGCCGAAGTCGGATGAGCATCATGACTACCGCGGGTATGCGGGGCAGGTTGCGGGTGGCGTGCTCAAGCCGGGTGATGAGGTGATGGTCCTGCCGAGTGGGATGACCTCCACGGTGGCGGGTATTGACCTCTTCGATGAGCAGCTGGCTGAGGCGTATGCGCCGATGTCGGTGGTGGTGCGCCTGACCGATGACGTGGATGTCTCTCGTGGGGACATGATCTGCCGGACCAAGAACATGCCGACCCAGACCCAGGACGTGGACGCGATGGTCTGCTGGATGACCACCGCGCCGTTGCGGGCCGGGCAGAAGTTGGCGATCAAGCACACGACTCGCACGGCGCGCACGATCGTCAAGGATGTGCAGTACCGGTTGGACGTCAACACCCTGCACCGCGACCTGGGCGCCGACCAGCTCGGCCTGAACGAGATCGGCCGGGTCCAGCTGCGGGTGACCCAACCCCTGCTGGTCGACGCTTATGAACGTAACCGCACGACGGGTTCTTTCATCCTGATCGACGAAGCCACCGGGGGCACCGTCGGCGCAGGCATGATCAACACTGGCAGCTAGGCCGCATCCGAATCGGAACACAACTATCGGCGAGAGTTTGCATTGGTGGCCGTGATGAGGTGGGTCACGTAGACATGAGCATGTAGTCGCTACTCTATTCACGACACATGGACGAAATTGGGGAATCATCACGTGAAGATCACGGTAGTCGGACTGGGCAAAATCGGGCTTCCGCTCGCGGTCCAGTTCGCGCGCTCCGGACATACCATCCTGGGAGCAGATGTCAGCCAGGCGGTCGTTGACCAGATCAATTCCGGGCAGGAGCCGTTCCCTGGGGAAGCGCACCTTCAGGAGTATCTGTCCGAGGTAGTCCCCTCGGGCGCTTTGCATGCGACGGTTGACACGGCGAGCGCTGTCGGCGAGAGCGACGCGGTCGTCGTGGTGGTTCCGCTGTTCGTCGATGAAGAGGCGCGACCGGACTTCGGATGGATGGACTCTGCAACCGAGGACATTGCGCGTGGGCTCACTCCCGACACGCTGGTGATCTATGAGACGACCTTGCCGGTGGGAACGACCCGCACTCGGTGGAGGCCCAAGCTCGAGGAAGGTTCTGGCCTTACAGAGGGTCGGGACTTCCACCTGGTGTTCTCGCCGGAGCGAGTGCTCACCGGCCGGGTGTTTGCGGATCTTCGCAAGTATCCCAAGCTTATTGGTGGCCTGAGCGAAGGCGGCGCGAAGCAGGCGACCGCGTTCTACGATCAGGTCCTCCAGTTCGACGAGCGCGCAGACCTGGACCGCGGCAACGGCGTCTGGGACCTCGGTTCCGCAGAGGCTGCCGAGATGGCAAAACTGGCAGAGACGACGTACCGCGATGTAAACATTGGCCTCGCGAACCAGTTCGGTGCCTTTGCCGCCAAGAACGGAATCGATGTCTACCAGGTCATCGAGGCCAGCAACTCGCAGCCGTACAGCCACATCCACCGGCCAGGTATTGCCGTTGGTGGGCATTGCATCCCGGTCTACCCGCGCCTCTATCTATGGAATGACCCGGACGCGACGGTCGTCCGGGCGGCTCGCGAAGCCAATGCGGCCATGCCCGCTTATACGGTAGGCCTCGCCGCCGGCGCCGCGGGTGGAGACCTGCGGGGCAAGGCCGCCGTTGTGCTCGGAGCTTCATATCGCGGTGGCGTCAAAGAGACAGCCTTCTCCGGGGTATTCGCGACGGTGGATGCCCTGAATGCGACTGGCGCTGAGGTGCTGGTGCATGATCCGATGTATTCGGCCGATGAGCTTGCCAAGTTTGGTTGGAAGGCTTACGAATTCGGTCAGCCGGTCGACGTCGCAATCGTGCAGGCAGACCACGCCTCGTATGCGGACCTCTCTTCGAGCCAACTCCCTGGTGTCAGCGTCGTCGTCGACGGGCGCAAGATCCTGGACCCGTCGAAGTTTGATGGTGCGCGATTCTTGGTCGTTGGCCAAGCATCGAAGAAGGTATGACAGTGGCTGGGGCAAGAGTTGTCGACTCCGCGGATGTCGCTGCGACCGCTCGCATTGGCGACGGTTCATCGGTGTGGCATCTCGCTCAGGTGCGTGAAGATGCCGTGCTCGGCCGTGACTGCATCATCGGACGTGGCGCATATGTCGGCACCGGGGTGCGGATGGGCGATGCCTGCAAGCTGCAGAACTACGCGCTCGTCTATGAACCTGCGGTTCTCGAGGATGGTGTGTTCGTGGGACCGGCGGCTGTCTTTACTAATGACCACTATCCGCGATCGATCACCCCTGATGGTGATCTGAAGCGAGGTGACGATTGGGATGCGGTGGGTGTCACCTGTCGCACGGGCGCCTCGATCGGGGCGCGCGCCGTGTGTATCGCTCCGGTGACTATTGGCCGGTGGGCAATGGTCGCGGCCGGTTCAGTGGTCACGAAGGACGTCCCAGACTTCGCGCTGGTGGCCGGTGTGCCGGCGAAGCGGATCCGGTGGGTGGGGCGTGCCGGCTTGCCCCTCGAGCAGCTTGACGAACGGACCTGGCGCTGCCCAAGTACCGGCGACACGTACATCCAGGACGACGACACTTTGACGGAGGAATCTGCAGTATGAGCGAGTTCATCGCACCCGCAAAACCGATCATCGGTGACGAAGAGCGCGCCGCAGTCGATCGGGTGATGCGCAGTGGAATGCTGGCGCAAGGCCCCGAGGTCAAGGCGTTCGAGGAAGAGTTTGCAGAGCACTTTGGTCTGGGCCGCGCGTGCGTCGCGGTGAACTCAGGTACCTCGGGCCTGCACCTCGGGCTGCTCGCGGCGGGCGTCAAGGCGGGTGACGAGGTGGTCGTGCCCTCGTTCACCTTTGCGGCGACTGCAAACTCGGTAGCGCTGGCCGGCGCGACGCCGGTGTTTGCCGACATCAGCGCCGACGACTTCTGCCTTGATCCAGGATCCGTGGAAGCCGCCATTACCGACCGGACGGTCGCGATCATGCCGGTGCACCTCTATGGGCACCCGGCCAAGATGGAACAGTTGCTCGCCATCGCCGAGAAGCACGACCTGAAGGTCTTCGAGGACGCGGCTCAGGCGCACGGCGCGTCACTGCACGGCACGCCGGTCGGGGCGTTTGGCACGTTCGGGATGTTCTCGCTCTATCCGACCAAGAACATGACCTCTGGCGAGGGCGGCATGGTGAGCGCGGCCGACGCCGAGATCGAGCAGCTGCTGCGGCTCTACCGCAACCAGGGCATGCTGCAGCAGTATCACAACGAAGTTGTCGGTCTGAACAACCGAATGACTGACATCCACGCCGCGATCGGCCGGGTGCAGCTGACGAAGGTCGACAGATGGACAAAGCTGCGTCAGGAGAACGCGGCGTTCCTGAGTAGCCGCCTCGAGGGCGTCACGCCACCGCCGGTTGCCGATGGTGCGGTCCACGTGTATCACCAGTACACGATCCGAGTGCCGCAGGACCGCGATGGACTGGCGAAGGCGCTGCGTGAGGAGTACAACATCGGCTCCGGCATGTTCTATCCGGTGCCAAACCACGAGCTGAAGCCATTCCAGGCGAACGTCGAACTGCCCGAGACCGTGAAGGCCGCCGCGGAGTGCCTGTCGCTGCCGGTGCATCCGTCCCTCACGGAAAGCGATCTCGAGCGCATCGTGACCGCGGTCAACACGCTTGCCAAGGCAGGTGCCTGAGATGGCGAATCTGCGCGCGGGGCTTATCGGTCTTGGGATGATGGGCCGGCACCACGCGCGTGTGCTCGGAAGCCTCGGCGGAGTCGATTTGGTCGCGGTCGCGGATCCGGGTGGCGACAAGTTCGGAGTCGCGGGTGACCGCAACGTGGTGTCGAGAGCGGAAGAACTCATAGCGGTCGGCCTCGACTACTGCGTGGTTGCGGTCCCAACCGCATTTCACGAGGAAGTTGGCACCGCGCTCGCGGAGGCGGGCGTGCACACAATCATCGAGAAGCCACTGGCGGAGAATACCGAAGCGGCCGAGCGCCTCGTAAGAGTATTCAGTGACAACGGCCTGATTGGGGGCGTGGGGCACATCGAGCGGTACAACCCGGCGCTGCAGGCAGCCCGAGCCCGCATCGAAGGCGGGGACCTCGGTGAGGTATACCAGGTCGTCACTCGCAGGCAGGGACCGTTCCCCGGCCGGATCGCCGACGTGGGTGTCGTGATGGATCTCGGCACCCACGACATCGACCTGACGGCGTGGGTCACCCAGCAGGAGTACACCGCTGTCTCCGCCCGCACTGCGCATAAGTCAGGTCGACCACATGAGGACCTCGTTGCGGTTGTGGGTCAGCTATCAAAGGGCACCGTTACCAATCACCTGGTCAACTGGCTTTCGCCTCTCAAGGAACGCACCACGGTTATCACGGGGGAGAAGGGCACATTTGTCGCGGACACTCTTACCGCTGATCTCACCTTCTACGCTAACGGTCAGGTCGAGACAACCTGGGATGAGATCAGTCGATTCCGTGGGGTGTCTGAGGGCGACATGATTCGCTACGCGATCGCCAAGCCTGAACCCCTTCGCACTGAACATGAGAACTTTCGTGATGCGGTTCTTGGCAAGAGGACTGACATCGTGACGCTTGCGCAGGGTCTGGCAACGGTCCGGACGGCGGAGGCCTGCATCACGTCTGCGCGAGAGGGCCGCACGGTCTCCGTCGGCCCGACCCCCTAAGACAATGCGCACACGCATCGCCCGATGGTCGCCAGCCCGCCGGGGACTGCTCGCCATCATGAGTGGTGTAGCTGGTGGCCAACTCCTCGCGCTGCTGGCATCGCCCATTCTTGGTCGCCTCTTTCCGCCGAACGAGTTCGGACCGTTCGCTGTCGTCAACGCAGCCGTCATGTCCATCGGAACGATCGCGGCCCTACGCCTTGAGCTTGCCATCCCCCTGCCGATGCGTGAAGGAATGGCCAGAGACGTAGCTCGGCTCGGACTTCAGATTTGCACGGCATTCGGGACGTGTGGGCTGGCGATCGCTTGGATCGCTCGTTACCAGCTCGCCGCCGGGCTTGGGCAGAGCCACTCGGTCGCGGCGCTCGTACCGTGGGTGCCTGTCATCGCCGCCGAGGTCGGAGCGTTTGCAGTCCTGAACCAACTGGCGATCCGGCAAAAAGCATATGGCGCGATCGCCCGACGAAGCGTGCTCCAGGCGGGCGCCACGGTGGTTGCCCAGATCGGCGGCGGATTCGCCGGACTCGGCTCACAAGGGCTCGCACTTGGCTTGGCGATCGGTCAGGGCGTAGGCGTCGTCACACTGTGGGCGAGCACCCGACCCGACTCGCGGGAGCACGCCACTGTGCGTGCGTCAACCCGCCGGATCCTCAAGCGGTTCCGCAGTTTTCCACTGCTGCTCGCACCGGCAGGGCTGCTCAACTCACTAGGTCTGCAGATCCCTGTCCTCCTGGCTTCTGCGCTCTTCGGCGTCGAGGTGTCCGGTTGGCTGGGTATGACCCAACGGATCCTGGCGCTTCCCATCGCACTGCTGGGCACGACACTCGCGCAGGTCTACCTTGGCGAGTTCGGTGAGGCGAAGCGCGCCGACAGCGACCAGCTCGCGGCACTGTTCGTGCGCACGTCGAAGCGGCTGGCGGTCGCCGGCGTCGTGATCGCGGCGGTCGTGATGCTGCTCGGTCCGCTGGGATTCTCTGTCGTGCTTGGAAGCCAGTGGGAGACTAGCGGCGCATACGCGCAGGCGTTGGCGATCGGGCTGGTCATCCAAATGGTCGCGTCGCCGCTCTCGCAGACGCTCATCGTCATGGAGCGAAACCTGCAGCAGTTCATCTGGGATATCGGCCGACTCGCGTTCAGTGCCGTGGCAGTCTATGGGGGCTACCACGTGGGCTTCTCGGCGCTGACCTCGATGTGGCTGCTCGGCGGCGCGATGGCAATAAGCTATGCGCTGCTGTGGTGGCTGTCCTGGCGGGCAGTCCGCAGTGCCACCGTTCACCTCCCCACCCGCAACTCTTGGAGCACTGCGTGCTAAGTCGCCCGAGACGTCCATTCACCATTGGCGGCGCGGGTGCGCTCGTGATTGTTCTCGTGGTCATTCTCGTCATGTGGCGTCCGTGGTCCGCACCAAGCCCCCCACAATTGTCGACGGGTGGGCCGCATGCGGTCCCCGTTACGGCAGCCCCACTAGACAGGGGCCTGTACTCAGGGGCCGTTCTCGACACGCACGGCCGAATCAACATCGATTCGACTCTGAGGCAGGTGGTTCGGGCGCATGCCGATACCTACTACTACTTGATATGGGACCGGGTTCCGGGCACGACCAGGTCGAATCCCGAGATCAGTCAGGAGTCATGGAACAATCTTCCGGAATTTGCGGACAAGGCTGCACGCATGGGCGTTTCTGTTATCGTCTATCTGGTGCCGCCGTCGGAGACGGTTCGGCAGAACTACAAGCCCTTCGGCTGGGACTATTCCCGCTGGTTCCGCGCGGTGGGTCGTATCGCGGCACGGCACACCTCCATCGTCGGGGTCGCCATGGATGACATCGCATCGAACCTCGTGATCCCTGGCACGGTCACTCCGGAGCAGCATAAGTTCACGGTACGAGGGTTAGAGGCGGCGATGACCGATGCTCGGGCCACCGCTCCGTGGCTGAAGTTCTTCGCCGTCCTGTATGCGCGAGATATCCTTGGTCCTGGATCCGTCATCCCCTACTTGCGGACCGTACTCAACGGGGTCATCTACCCATTTGCCGGTCCCGATCAGGTCCATGGTGCGCCCCAGAACACGACCGACCCGTCGGGAGTTCTCTCCAGCGTCAAGCGCGTGCGAGCGTCCACATCTTGCGTTGAAGGGTCGTGCTGGGAGGTGCACATCGGCCGAGCGGCGGTAAGCGGTGCTACGGCGAGTATGGCCAAGACGATCTCCGTCGGCGGCTCCGACACGATCCGGATCTACTACTCGGACGACCGTACTGTGCCAAGTCAGGGGACATACACCTTGTCGCTCAATCTCGATGGACAGCCCGTTATGCTGAGCCGAGGACCCGATGTGCGAGGAATGCATTCAGCCAGGGCGACACTTCGGCTCGGTGTGGTGAAGAAAGGCGGACGGCTGCGCCTCACGGTGCGTCGAAGCCACGGCGTAGAGCGGTTGACAGTGGTGGTGAACGGCTTGTCCATAGATCACAGAGGGCGGTCGACTACTGTCGATCTGACACGCGGCGCATCCCGATCGGCACCGAGTAGCGGGGTCGACAGCCAGTTCGTCCATCCGCTGAAACTGATTTCGATGTATTACTGCGCTCCTTTCGGCGCCGAGGACCATACGCCTGGTGCCGCAGGTTTCACCTACGTCGAGTCCGTGCTGGGCCAGATGGTAGGCGCGCTGAAAGATCAGGACATAGACGGTTTGGTCGCCTACCGACTTGATCTCCGTCGCGGACCGCAGACGGCAGGTGTGGCTGAGACGTCGACCTTCGGGCTCGTGCAGCGTACTTACGCCAGCCTTGTGAAATACAGAGCTATCGCCGAGAGCCGTTAGGCACCTTCGAAGTTCGGAGTGACCCGCGTCGCCATGACGATCTTGTGAAGGTCCCGGACGTTGCTCGAAGGCCACGCCGTGCGGATGCGCCATCTTCCGTGGGCGACATTGTGCGGTCCTTTCTCGCGACAAGCATATTATCTGGGGCGAGAACTAGGAGTAGGGCAGCCATCGCAAAACCATCGGATAGAATTGCCGTGATGGGGCTTGAGTTGACTAGCGCAATCACCGGGGTTAGCAATACACCCGCAGCTAGCACGGGCCGATGACGGCGCGCCGCGCTCACGACCAATGCGATGATGAGGCCAGCGACGACAGCCTCGATGGCTATTCCTAAATATCCGAAGTTGGCATAGCCGTCTGCTACGTAGTTGCTGTTGGCGAGCACGTGGCTATTCCCGGTCAGGTAATTCCCGACGATGAACCCAGGGTTCATCTGGTACGGCGAGCTGGTCAGCCCAGACAGGAAGCCGCTACTCCAAAGCGCGTGCGGCTGCCCAGTAAAGACTGCGAAGTACGCTGCAGGCAGGTTTCCCGATACGAGAATAAGTCGGTCGACAAAAATAGCCGTCATCGTCGTCGAGCCACGCAGCAAGTCTGTCGCGACAGCGAGCATGACCGCAACGAGAGTTCCTCCGACCAACGCTATCCCGCTCCGGCGGCGCGTCCTGAAAAACCAGATCGCAAGCAGAACGGCAATTCCCGACAGGATTGTCAACTTGTACCCGGTCACGGAATAGATGAAGAACTGGCCCAGGAGGCCGATTAGAATTAGCCATCTCGAACCGCCAGTCGCTCCGCGCGCGATCAAGAAGGGGTTAATGACATTTCCCTGGAGACGGACGACGTATCCGAGTATCGGTCCGGATGACAGGATGATGTCGCGATATGAGTTTCGAATCGAGTACACCTGCGTGAGGTCCAACGACGCGAACTTGAACCCCGCGGTGGAAAAGATGTATGCGTACGAGCCAATTGTCATCGCGGCGATGAGCCACCAGAAGATCTGCGGGGGCAGTGATAAAACGGGAAGTATGTCGCGTGGGATGACCCGGCCGATTCCGATAATAAGTAGGAAGGTAAGAGCTGCAGTAATTGAAAGGATGCTCGCTTGATGCGGCGTACAGATGTCAGCGTAATGCGGCACGAGCATGAGGGGCGTTATGACGAGAATGTACAAGATCCACAGAATGAAGGCTTCAACATCCACGACGCGTCGTGGCAGGAACTGCGCAACCAGTAGAAGCGTAATGAATGCCAACCAGTAGGGCACAGCATTTGGTTCGCGGTATCTCTCACCGAGGTACGAGTATGTCGGGGATACGACATGCTGGTAGGTCCACTCAAGGGCCAGGGAGAAAGCCAACATGGTCGGGATTAGTAACGCCGTGAAACTCGTCCTCGACATGGGGGTGAATCTTCTAGGGTCGAGTCGCTGTACTTTCATCGTGAAAGGTCTTCCAGAAGACGTTCCACTACTCTGCGCCCGGAAAACGCCTCGTTAGATTTCGCGTGAACGCAGCGAGGCATATCGCTAGCCGACTTCATACGCTGGGCAGTCCTGATGCCGATGGATATTCCTTCAGGGCGCGGCGCGATTTCGTGCGCAGACGAAGATCCACGCAGGAGGTGATCCGTGAACTGATTTCGCGGAATGATGACCTGCAGGCCTGTTCCCATGGCCTGCTGAATCGTGATCGCTGGCATCGTGGGCCAGATGCCTACATCTGCAGCATTGAATAACTCATTGAGACGGCGCGCGTCGACGAATGGAAACGATAACGTGATATCAGAGATCCCGGAGTCTTCGACGTGCTTACGAATGCGGCAACTTTCCTCGCCGCTGTCCATTCCAACGATAATCAGACGTACTCGCGGCTCACGCTGCCGATAGGATGCAATCGACTCCACAACGGAGGAGATGCACTTCTGCGGTTGTACCTTACCCGCGGCGATGACCACAAGGTCGTCGTCATCGTAGTTAAGTTCTGCTCGTGCGGCGCTACGCGTCTCGCGGGAAAAATAGAATTCCTCGCGGTCGAACGCGAGTGGTAGGACTTCCATTCCCGAGGGAGCGAAGTGCCGTAGGCGAGTGATCGTGTCCATAGTGTAGCCGTACGCCCTGCTGGCTCGACGGTTGACCGTCCAGTAGATCAGTCCTTTCGTGGCTGAGAATGCCGCGAATTTGATCCGGGACTGGATTGGCCCGAGCGCAGCATACATCGCCGCGTTGTCACCGTAGAGCGCGACCCGATGCTTCACTCTCGGTATAGATGCGAGGGCAGGAAAAAGCTGTCCGGGCATGACCTGGACAACAAGATCATAGGAACCGTTTTGGACCAACGATGGCACCCTCCGGGACCAGACCATCGAGCGGATCTCGCGAATCGGCAAGCGGGTCACGAGCACGTCGTTCTCGTAACATTCGCCTGCAGGGTAAATGCGAGATGCGCCGACCTTGGCGAGGTGGTCATCGGAGAAGATGGGTGAAACTCGGTTGCCTGCAAGCACGTTTGTGTCTGCCACTTGCGAGAACGCCCTAGCGAGGACGGTTTCTTGGTAGCCGCTGAACCAGTCGAAATATCCCGCGACAATGAGAACCCGGGGTCGATCATGCCTAGTCATGGATGGCCTGCGTGTGGGCGAATGTTACGGTGAAATCCTGAGCGTCGAGGCTCGACTCGTGCCGCACCTGCTCGTCCGGCGTGAACCGGTCGCGCAGATGCCGGGCTGGAATCCCAGCCCAAATCTGGTAGGGGGGTACATCCCGGGTGACGACGGCGCCTGCCCCTATGACAACTCCATTGCCGATAGTGACACCGCGGACAATGACGACGCCATAGCCGATCCATGCGTCGCGGCCGATTCTGGTGCGTTGCTGAGGAGGGCGGCCTGTGAACTGGATTGGTGTTCCGACAACGTTGACCGAATGGTCATCGCCGATGATAGCCACACGTGGCGCGAGCAGCGTGTACGACCCGATGCTGACTCCGGGCGCGATGGTGCAGTCGGGCCCTATGTACACGTAATCACCCGCGACGAGGTCAGGGCTCACCCGGGACGAGTGATGAACCGAAGCCGTGGGCGCAATGTCGCGAAGGCTCTTTGACCGTGCAACGAGTACGCCCCGTGCCTGGCGAGCCGCTTGATAAAGTCGGCCAGACCGATTTAGCTTCATGATCGAAGTCCTGCCCATTGGGGATGTCGATGCGCTGTTGACAGAATAAAATTGACGGCCCGCTCAGAGGTATTGGCGATCTTGTAATCGTCAGGAACCTCCCGAAGATGACCTTGCGCCTCCGTCGCAACTTTGACAGCAGTAACTATATCCGAGGGATTAAGTCCGGTCATTATGATGGCGCCAGTGTCGAGAGCTTCTGGTCGCTCTATTGAGTCGCGCACGGTGATTGCGGGAAAGCCGAGGATACTCGACTCTTCGGCGATTGTCCCTGAGTCGCTAAGGACGCAGGAGGCGCCGAGTTGGAGCCTGTTGTAGTCGTGGAACCCCAGCGGGTCGCTGAAAGTGATGTATGAGGGTGCGGTCCAGTTGGAGAGTCCAGTTAGGCGGTTTCGGGTACGCGGGTGCGTCGAGACGAAGACCGGTAAGCTCGTTGAGTGGTGGACGGCGTCGATCCCGTCCAACAGCATCCCGAGTCGTTGAGGCGAGTCGACATTCTCCTCCCGGTGGGCGCTCACCAGCAGATACTGACCCTCGACGAGGCCACGATCCTTGAGGACAGTCGACCGGTCGATTGCTGGGCGATACGCCGTGAGGACTTCCTGCATCGGCGATCCGGTTTTGAGGATGCGTCGCGGGTGGATACCTTCGGCGAGCAGGTTGCGTCGGGCGTGCTCGGTATAGACGAGGTTGAAGTCCGCCACGTGGTCGACCAACCGCCGATTCGTCTCTTCAGGCACATTCTCATCGAAGCAGCGGTTGCCAGCCTCCATATGGTAGACGGGGATTCGCATTCGCTTGGCCATGACTGCAGCGATGCAGCTGTTGGTGTCTCCGAGGATCAGCAGCGCATCAGGACGCTCGCTGCGTAGCACCTCTTCGGATTTGATGAGGGTTTCGCCAAGCACATGGCCGAGGCTGGAGGTGTCGACATTGAGGAAGTAGTCCGGCTTGCGAAGTCCCAGGTCCTCAAAGAAGATCTCGTTGAGGTCGTAGTCGTAGTTCTGCCCGGTATGCACGAGGACGTGATCGACCGTTTTGTCCAAAAGCAGGATTACTCGGGACAGACGAATGATCTCAGGACGGGTGCCGACAATGGTCATGATCTTCATGCGGTGGGCTCCAGAGCGACGGGCTCCCAGAAGGTGTCAGGACGCTCGGGGTTAAAGAGTTCATGGGCCCAAAAGAGTGTGACGAGCTCGTCGTCGCCGGTATTGGTGATGTTGTGCACCCACATCGTTGGCATGTCGACGATTGCGGGCTCGTCGCCGTTGACGTCGAAACTGATGACCTCGTCGGTGAAGACCTTGCGTAGAGAGATTCGCGCTCTTCCACGAATGACGACGAACCGTTCGACCTTCTCGAGATGAAAGTGCTCGCCACGGGTGATGCACGGATGGGTGGTGGAGACGAATGTCTGCCCCTGGCCGCCGTGCGCTTTGACGGTCTCCACGAGGTCGCCACGCTGGTCCGCGTGCTTTGTGAGCGTGATTGGGTAGTGGTGAGGGAACATCGCCCAGCGCAGGGTGTTGAAGAGCTCAATATCCAACTCATTGAGCAGGGGAGGGATGTCGCCCACGTTGTAGAGCGCCTTCATCCGTACGAGCGTGTCGTAGATCGTCTGCACACTGGTTTCGGTGCCCACCGGCTCGAGGTTGGGCAGGGACGTCGTCAGCGCGTCGATCAGGGTCTGCGCCGCCGCCTGCACGTGCAGTAGGCGGATCGGTCGGTCCAGGATCTCAGGCGTGTCACCCGCGACCACCTTGTGCACGAACGTCGCCACGAACGAGTTGTAGTTGGCCCGCCCGCCCTCGCCGAAGAGGTTCGGCAGGCGCACGTCGACGTAGGTCGCGCCGGCCTCGGCGGCGGCCTCGGCCAGGGTCGAATTCGCCCGGGCCTTCCCAGAGCCGTAAGGGCTGCCGGTGCCGGCCCAGATCGAGTTGGCGAAGATCACCCGCTGCACCGACGAGTTCGCCTTGAGCGCGGTCGCGATGTGTTCGGCCAGCTCAATGTTGCCGTCCTCGACCTCATGCGGTGCGCCCCGATTGATCCCCGCGACATGAATGATCGCGTCGACGTCGGCAGCCAGGTCGGCCAGGTCGGACCAGTTCTCCCTGGTAACAAGGACGACCTCGTGCTCGGTGAGGGAACGTAGGCGGACACGGGTGTGCCACCCGAGAAATCCGGCGGCGCCGGTCAGCAGAATTCTCATGTTTGTCTCCTTGCGGCGAAGTCTGCAGGATGTGCCTGCCCGGCAGGCGATGATCTGATGGCGTGAAGGAGCATGCGCTCGAGCCGGTCAAGTCCTGCACGCTGACTGAAGCGGGACTCGTAGAGAGTACGGGACCGGCATCCGATGCGTTGGAGCTGATCGGGTGTCATGGCGGAGAACTCTTGAACTGCCAGGGCGAGAGCTGCCGAGTCTCCTGGCTGCACTCCCAGACCGACGCCTTCACTTGAGACGAGCTCCGCGACGTCGCCAGCTGCATGTGCGAGGAGGGGCCGCGCCGAGGCAAGTGAGAACTGCATCTTGCTTGGCATCGTGGCGCGGAGTAGAGGCGTATCCATCAGGGAAATGATCTGTACGTCAGAGGCGGCGATGTACTTTCCGATGTCGGTCGCGGGTCGCGGTCCGAGCACGTGGACGTTGTCGGCGCCCTCGTCGCGCACAAGATCGACCAGGGAGGAGCGCGAGACCCCGTCGCCGATGAGGACGAGCTGCGCTCGCTCGGCTCGGGAAAATCCTCGCACCAGTGAGTCAAGCGCTTGCATCCGTCCGAGGTTGCCGACGTACATGAACAATCGCCCTGCTGGTAGCCCGAGCTCCCTGCGCAGAGCGGTGGACGAAGGGAGGTCGGGCCGGAGCAGGTCGTCCGTGGACCAGTTCGGGGTGTCGAAAATCTTGGCTGCGGGCACGCCACGCGACTCAAGGATTTGTCGCATCGAGGGGGAAATTACTCCGACGGCTGCCGCGTTGCGATACGCCAGTCTGCAGAACCGGTCGATGGGGGGACGCATGATGTCTGCCAGCCGGGCCGGGACCATACCGCTGTCGGTGACGCTGTCCGGCCAGAGATCTTGAATGATCAGGCAGCTTGGTCGCCTGTGCCGGAATCGATATGTCATAGGGGCGAGCGCCGATGTGGCAGGAGACGAATACGTCAGCCACACGTCCGGAACGGGCATCTTGAGTCGAGCAACGGCGGATGAACTCACGGCGAAGGTCCCGTAGTTGAAGGCCCGCTGAACGGGTGCGCTGTCGTGGCTCGGATAGAGCGGTGCTCGATGAACCGTGACCCCGTCCACGGATTGCTCTCTTCGGTAGGGGCGCAGCGGGTAGTCCGGGCGTAACCGGCCGGTGGGGTAGTTCGGAAAGCCCGTCAGCACATGCACCTCGTGCCCACGGCCGGCGAGTCCGGACGCGATGGACTGCGGCAGATGCGTTCCTGGCTCGGGCGGATACCACTGCGTGACAAAGCCGACTCTCATCGGGCTGGCACACCCTTGACAACAGTGTTGTCGGGGACGGACTTGGTAACCAAGGAACCGGCGCCAACAATCGAATCAACTCCGACATTGAGATTCTGCAGGATGGCGGCATGTGTGCCAACCATCGACCGCTCACCAACGGAGACACCACCGGAGATTGCTGCGAGTGGGTTGACGGTGGCGTACGAGTCGAAAGTTGAGTCGTGGCCCACTGTGGAATTGATGTTGATGTGTACGTGGTGGCCGAGTGTGATGTTCGTCGTCAGGCGCGCACCGGCGCAGATGACCGATCCGGGACCAAGTTCGACGTCTGCGCCAAGGCTGGCGGCGGGATGCACCAGGACTGCGGACATCCAACCAGCAGCTTCCAAACGGGTGGCGACGGACTCGCGAATCCTGCCGGTTCCGATGCCGATGACGAAATGCGCGGGTTGCAGCTCAAGGGCGTGCGCGATGCCGCCGACGACCTGCGCGCCGCGGCGGGACACCAGCCTAAGGTTTTCTTCGCTCGGCGTGTCGTCGATGTAGCCGGCGAACTCCCAGGTCGGTGAGACCTCGTTCTCGGCGTTGACAATGTCGTGCACCTCTCGGCCGAACCCCCCACACCCCACGATGTACAGGCGCTGCATCATGCAACCTCCGTTGGATTCCCGAGGAACTCGGTCATGGTCACCGTGTCGTCGCCCGTGACTCCGTCTCGGAGCAACACCGGCAGAATCGTCATCGCGATGATCCTGAGGTCCGACCAGACGGTATGCGAGTCGACATAGCTCACGTCAAGTGCGAGCCGTTCGTCCCACGTCAACCTGTTGCGGCCCGACACCTGTGCCAGACCGGTCAGTCCGGGCTTCACCTCGTGCCGCCGCAACTGCTCAGGTGAATATCGGTCCAGGTACCTGGTGAGCAAGGGGCGTGGCCCAACCACCGACATGTCACCTCTCAGGATGTTCCACAGGGCAGGGAGTTCATCGAGGCTGGTGGACCGTAGCCATGCTCCGAACGGTGTCAGACGCTGCGCGTCGGTCGCCCGGCCATCGGCTTCGTCGGGCTCGAGCATCGTGCGGAACTTGAGCATCGTGAAGGGCTTGCCGTGTAGACCTGGACGTGTCTGTTTGAAGAGTATGGGCGACCCGAGTCGTCGACGAACTGCGACGGCAACGGCTAGCTGAACGGGAGCGGTCACGGCAAGCGCCGGCACGACCACCGCCAGATCAAACGCGCGTGTGAAGGTGGGCCGGTTCGTCATTCCGGACCCACTATCGCCAACACGGAGTGGGCGACCCGACTCACCTCGGCCTCGGTGAGCTCCGAACCGCTGGGGAGGGTGATCCCATTGGCGAAGAGCGCTGCCGACGTGTCACCGCCATACATCCGCCCATCACGATAGAGCGGCTGCAGATGCATGGGCTTCCACAGGTGTCTGGCCTCAATGTCTTGCATGTCGAGCCTGCGGATCAGGTCCGTTGCGCTGATCGAGATCCTTTCCGGGTCCAGCACGATGCAAGTCAACCAGCAATTATCGTCTGCGTCGTCATCACCCGCGGATCGGCCGAGCAGTCGGACGCCCTCCACCGGACGGAGGGCCTTGGCATAGTGGTCGCGATGGGCTCGGCGACGTTTGATCATCTCGTCCAGACGCGAGTGCTGCGCCAGACCCAGCGCTGCGAGGACGTTGGACATGCGGTAGTTGAAGCCCATCTCGGTGTGCTCATACCACGGCGCAGGCTGACGCGCCTGGGTGGACAGATATCGGGCCCGTGCCATGAGGTCGGCGTCGTCGCTGAGCAGCATCCCACCACCCGAGGTGGTCATGATCTTGTTGCCATTGAAGGACAGCACGCTTGCGCTGCCGAACGATCCTGCCGACTGCCCCTGCTGCGACGCTCCCAGCGCTTCAGCGGCGTCCTCAACGAGGGGGATCCCACGCCTCTGTAAGGCGGGTCGCAACGCCGTGTAGTCGACACAACGGCCAAAGAGGTCCACTGCCATGACGCACGCGACGTCCTGCCCAGTCGACTGTAGGTCGTCGATTGTTTCGATCAGAAGGGCAACGTCAATGTTGGCGTCACTTTGCTGGCTGTCAACGAAGATCGGCTTCGCTCCAGTGTAGAGAACGGCGTTGGCGGATGCAGCGAAGGTCATGCTGGGCAGCACGACCACCTTGCCAGGGCCGGCACCGAAGTGGAGAAGAGCAAGATGCAGCGCTGCAGTTCCTGACGACAGCGCCAATGCGTGACGGACCCCGACTCGCTCGGCGATGTCGTGCTCGAATTGATCGACCATCGGGCCAAGGGGTGCGACCCAACCAGAACGCAATGCCTCGAGCACATAGTTCTCTTCAACCTTGGTGATGTCGGCTCGCGAGAGATGAATGCGGGTCATGCCTGCCCTCTCATGGGGGACTTTGTCATGGCCTCGTCGCGCATCCACCGATAGGTATCGGCGGCGTCAGCAGTGTCCACCGTAAGCACGCGTTCGGCGGAGATAGCCGGCACTTCCACGCAGTTGACCATCGGGTGAGTGGAGGGGCGAATTTCGTCGCCGGGGTAGAAGAGGACTTCGCTCAACTTCTCGCCGTGCCGTAGTCCGGTGAAGACAATGTCGATGTCGCGTCGACCGGACAAGTCGATCAGTGTGTGGGCGACGTCGACGATCTTCACGGGTTCACCCATCTCCAGCACCATCACCTCGCCGTCGGTGCCGATCGCCGACGCCTGGAGGACCAGTTGGCTGGCCTCCGGAATGAGCATGAAGTATCGCTCGACGTCGGGGTGGGTGACCGTGATGGGGCCGCCACGGTCGATCTGAGCGGTGAACGCTGTGATGACCGATCCGCGGGAGCCCAGCACATTGCCGAAGCGCACGCTGACATAGCGACCCGTCCCACGGGTGGAATACTCCGCGGTGAGGCGCTCAGCGAGTCGTTTCGTGTAGCCGAGCACGCAACTGGGATCGGCAGCCTTGTCGGTCGAGACGTTGACAAAGGTCTCCACCCCGAACTCGGACGCAGCCTGCAGCACGTTGAGGGTGCCCAGCACGTTGGTCTTCCAGCCCTCTAGGGGGAACCGCTCGAGCAGGGTGAGGTGTTTGAGGGCCGCCGCGTGAAAGACCAGCTCTGGCTGCTCCTTGACGAAAATGGCGCGCAGCGCGTCTAGGTCGCGGATGTCGGTCAGGGCGAGCGTGCCGTCGTCCAGCAGAGCTCGGCCAGTCAAACTCATCTGGACGCCATGCAGCGCCGACTCGTCCCGGTCGAGCAGAACCAGCTTCTTCGGCTCGTACCGGTAGATCTGGCGGGCCAACTCGGAGCCGATCGATCCGCCGGCACCGGTCACCAGCACGACCTTGTCACGGAGCGATCGGGCGATGGCGGCGTCATCGAGCTCCACCTTGCGCCTGCCGAGCAGGTCCTCCAGGTTGATCTCTCGCAAGTCGGTGCTGTCGAAGGACGCCCCGAGCAGCTGCGCCATCGTCGGCACGATCAGCACTTGCAGGTCGACGGCTGCGGCTCGCTCGCGGACGTCCCGGACGAGCTCGGTCTCAGCGGACGGAATGGCAATGACCAGAGTCGTTGCGCCCGTCTTCGCGGCGACTGATGAGAGGTTCTTGAGGCCGCCACTGACGCGCAAACCGTCGATCTTGAGGCGTCGCTTGCGTGGGTCGTCGTCCAGCAAGGCCACTGGCACGTAGGGCGAGCCCTCATCACGACGTAGCCCGCGGATCAGTTGGCGGCCGCCAAAGCCCGCACCAAAGACGATGACCTTCTGGGTATCGCCCGCCGTCGTAGTCCGCCCAAAACGGTAGGAACGCACGACGAACCGAAGGGTGAACATCCCGACCATGGCCATGACCGGTGTCAACAGGGCAAGGCTGCGCGGCACCTTGTCGAACCACGGTGTGAGGAGTGCCAGCAAGACCAGGACGACCGCGGTGAGCAGGCATGCACGCCCGATGTCCGCGGTCTCCTCGAACGATCCACGGAGGTGACCGACCCGGTAGGGGCCGGCAACGAGGCCGAGGACCAGATAGATCAGCGCTGCATACGCCGCGAAGCGGGTTGTTGCCAGGAAGACGATGCTGTTCAGGTCGAGGTCGTAGCGCAACCACGCTGCTGTGTAGGTCGCTGCGAGAACGATGAGTGCGTCGCCGGCGGCCCAGCAGCTCTGGGCGAACCACTCGCGCCTGCGACGAGCGATGAAGGGACGGGATGCGTTTCGTTCCTCAGGCTCATTCGGGTCCCGACGCAAGTCAACCCCGGGAGTCATCGCCGCGCCAGGAACTTTCGTGGCTTGGCCCCATCGGAGGCACGTACGTTTGCCCGGCTGCTGAGCTGGTTGCTGCCTTGCGGTCGGTAGTCGTAGCGGTAGTCGTAGTAGCCCCCGATCCGTGAGCTGCGCGGGATGCGGTTGAGGGCGACACCGAGCACCTTGCCCTTGACCGCGTGCAGTGATTCCAGGGCGGTCTGCAGCTGGTCACGGCTGACCAGACCGCTGCCGACCACCATGACAGCGCCGCCGACGATGGTCGACAGCACAGCGGCGTCGGTCACGGGCAGAAGCGGTGGTGCGTCGATCAGCACATAGTCGAAGCGTGCCTCCAGCCGGTGCAGCGTCTCCTTCATCACCGGCGAGCCCAGCAGCTCACTGGGGTTGGGCGGCAGCTGGCCGGCGCCGATCACCGCAAGGCGGTGCTTGCCGAAGGGCTGCAGCACATCGGCAAGGTCCGCCGCCTCGATGAGCACATCGGTCAGGCCGACCGCCCCCTCCATGCCGAGATATTCGAGCAGCTTCGGCCGACGAAGATCGCCCTCGATCAGACAGACCGTGGCACCCGCCTCGGCCAGCGTGAGGGCGAGGTTGGCCGTGGTGGTGGTTTTTCCCTCGCCGGCAAGAGTGGAGGTCATGACAATGCTGCGTGGATGATTCGATGCATCCACGAAACGCAGGTTGGTGCGCATGGCGCGGAAGGCCTCGGCGCGATGTGAGTGCGGGTCGCTCAGGACCAGCAGAGGGTGCTGGCTGGCATCGTTGTCGAAGGGAATGGCGCCGATCACGGTGAGATCCTCGTCGAGCGCCTCGACGTCGTCCTTGGTGCGCACCTTGGAGTCCAGGACGTGCCGCAGCACTGCCACGCCAAGCCCAAGAAGCAAGCCGAGCACCACGGCGAGCGCGAGGTTGCGCGTCGGTCGCGGGCTCACCGGTGGGGTGTTGATGATCGCCGACTTGGTCACGGTGACCTTCACCGGGCTGGCCGAGTTCTTGGAGACCTTCTCGAGGTTGTCGATCGTCTTGGGGAACTGCTTGCCAATCGCGGCAGCGATGCGCTGTGCCTGGTCCGGGCTTGAGGCGGTGACGTCGACATTAATCAGGACTGTGTTTGGCGGCACGATGGCCGCGACCTGACCACCGAGTTCCGCGGCAGTGGTGTTCAGGTGCAACTGCGTGATCACCGGGTTCAGCACGACCGGCGCAGTGACCAACTGGGTGTAGGACGTGACGCGTGCCTGGCTGAAGGTGCTGCCCTGCGCGAGCTGGCTTGCATCGGTTGAGTCGGAGGTCGACACGAAGAACTGCAGGCTGGACGCGTACTTCTTCGGCGACAGGAGGGTGTAGGCACCCGCGAGGAGCACAACGACGACAAGCACCGCGAGGACGGCCCTCCAACGTTTCTGGAAGATCCTCAAGTAAGTCTGCAGATCCACGGATTAGCCTCTCCTGATTGATCTCGTCTGCCTGGTCCAGGCCGGACGAGCCCCCGGTTGTCCCATCTCGTCTCGATGAGAGCGGATGCGCATTGCGCCGTTTGGCTTGCTCGTCAGTGCCCCACTGTGGCGGCCTCGACTTTGCGCAGGCGCAAGCATAGCGTCTTGAGCAAAGCCTCGGCGATCTCTGGGTGCCCCATGAGAGTCGGTGCGAAAGCCATAGATGGCAGGGCAAATGTCGTCACGCCCTCGGGGCCGGCTGCGAGACTGGCCGACCGCGGTTCGCCGTCAATCATCGAGAGCTCGCCGACGTATTCACCATCAACGGTGCCGCGGCCATTGCCGCCGGCACTGACCGACCTGCTGCCTTCCAGCACAACTCGCAGTCCGCTGTCGGGTGCGCCCTCGGTGATCACGGCTGCTCCGGGCGGGGTACTGATGGTGGCCCCTGACCCAACGATCAACTCCGTTGCCTCATCGCTGAGGGTAGAAAAGAGATCAATGCGGCGGAGGGCCCGGATAAGTGGGGTGGCCATGTGCGGATATCCTCCAACGTGGTGCAGATGTGACGGGTGAGCCCCAAGCACGATAGCAGCGGGTTTGTCACCTGAATACGGTTTTTGTGCATTGGGGCGCCCCGACCGACAACAAGTCTGGCCCCAGAATGGCGCGGTTCCTGTCCGAAGATGGATGCCTATCCGAGTACTGGTCAGTAGGTCACGGTTCGGTCACCCCCGACGGGAGCGCGACCGGCCTACGTCGACCACACCGTATACGCCGGGACACCTGCCACTCTCGACTACCGCGGTCGCTGTGGTGGTGTGCGGTGTGGCGCTGAGGTGGTGCAAGCGGCGTGGTTCTGCTCCAACGGTGGTGCCGCGATCGCGCAGGGCGGGCAGCGCGGCGCCGGTGCGCAAGCACGTGGAGATCCTCTTCGTCGACATCGTCGGGTCGACATCGCTGGGGGAGTCGGTCAACCCGGAGCCCTGCGGGCCAACCTGTCGCGCTACTTCGACGCGGTCTCCAAGGTGGTCTGGTCCCATGGCGGCACCGTCGAGAAGGTCATCGGGGATGCGGTGGTGGCGGTCTTCGGAGTGCCGGTCAGCCGCGAGGACGACGCCCTGCGGGCGGTGCGCTCCGCCGGGCGCATCCATGAACGAGTGGCCGAGCTGTCCGGCCGGATGCGCGCGCAGCTGGGCCAGGGGCTCAAGGTGCGGATCGGCGTCAACCAGGGTGAGGTGTTTGTCACCCACCGGCCCGACGGCCAGTTCTCGGTGACCGGCGACCCCGTCAACGTCGCCGCCCGGCTGGAGGCAGCCGCCGGCCCGGGGGAGACCTACGTCGGCGACACGCTCGCCGCCCTTGTCGCAGCGCGGTGCCACTGCAGTCCGTCGGTCCGATGCTGCACAACGGTAAGACAGTGCCGCAGCAGGTCTATCGGCTCACCGACGACACGGGGCCACGACGGCCGTGCACCGCACCGCCTTCGCCGGGCGGGCCGCCGAGCTCGCCGACCTCGCGACCATCGCCGATCGCACCGCGAAGCGTGGACAGGGCTGGTTCCTCACCCTCGTGGGGAGCCCGGCATCGGAAAGCACCGCCTGGCGAGCCACTTCCTGGCCGGCCGAGACGGCCTGCGGGTGCTGCGGGGCAGCGCGCAGCCGCTGGCCACCGACGGCCCGCTCGCCAAGCTGCTCGGCCAGTTGGGCGACGACTAGCAGGCCGCGGCGACCGATGTGGAGCCGCGGTCGCCAGTCCCGCGTCGAGGACCTCGAGCCGATGAGGCGCGACGAGCTGCACGAGATGGCCAAGGAGCGGATGAAGGAGATCGAGGAGATCGCGGCGCGGGAGGGCCGACGCGCCGACGTCTCGGTGGACACCCTGATCACCCTCAGCGACGGCAACCCGCAGGTCTTCGAGGTGCTGTGCAGTGTCTGTGCGACGGCACCGAGCTGCCGGTATCGGTGCACGCCCTCTTCGAGGCGACCCTCGGCCGGCTCGCTCCCGCGGAGCGGGCCTTCTGCGAGGGCGCATCCATCCTCGGGCGTGAGTTCTATGTGGAGGCAGTCGAACCCGTGATCGGTGCGATGTGCGAGCGGCCGCGACACGGCTCGGGGTCGCCGACCGGCTGCGTCAGCTCAACATCCTCGAACCGGCCGACGGTGACCGTTCCGGCCTGAGCACGACAATGTGGTCCAGACTCAGGCAAGCCTCCAACCTTCGCGAGGCCTACGCCGAGCTCACCGAGATCACCTCCGGCACACCGGTACTGGCGGTCGTGCAGGAGCCGGCAATCTGTCCGAAGGGCTGGTGGAGCTCGAGAGGATCTCCGCCCTCGTTGAGGTGGCCGACGACCGCCCCATGCGCGGCGTGATGACCTTCGCGCGCGTGGAGTTCGGCATGCGGAGCGACGAGCCGGTCGAGATCGTCCTCGCCGATGTCGACGAGGGTCTCAGAACCAGTGCAGCGCAGCGAGATCGGACTGACCCCGGACGTCGTGGCTACCGAGCTGATCGGTCGACTTGGCTGACCTGGGCAGCCGCCGGCCGGGATGCGCCCTGGGTCAGTGGTAGTAGCCGAAGCAGTCGGCGATCAGGTGGACCGAGCCTGTTGATCCGTTGTAGAGGTCGATGTATCCGGTGGACGAGACGGGCACGAGCACCAGGTTGGGTGCGGTGAG
>NZ_VCQV01000014.1 GCF_007845645.1 Leekyejoonella antrihumi | reverse complement strand
CCACCCACCCGGACGACCCCAAAAACCCGCCGTTCTAGTCGTAACGCTCAAACGGCAGGAAACCCCGCTCAACTGGCCGGAAAATTAGCGCTCAAACGGCCGACATCCAATTGACAAAACACAGTGCTGCACCTGGTCGGCAAGGGCAACAAACCCGCAACCATGCCGCTGACCGTCCCGGTGCTGCGTGTCCTGGAGAGCTGCCGGGGGCAGCGCACCACCGGGCCTCTGATCCTGCGGCCACTGTCCGGGAAACCGGTTGACCGGCGAGATGTGTACCGGATGGTTATCCGCATCGCTCGTGCCGCCGCGATCCCGCGGCACATCAGCCCGCACTCGCTGCGCCACGCGGCGATCACCAACGCCCTCGATGCCGGAGTCCCGCTACGTGACGCGCAGATCTTGGCTCGGCACGCCGACCCGCGTACCACCGAGCACTACGACCGCGCCCGCGGCAACCTCGACCGCCACGGCGTCCACTTCCTCACCGCCTATGTCGCCGGCGTCTGAACGACCACTCGACGATGCCGGACCCGCCCGAATGACTCACCTCCGACCACTCACGAGCGGATCACTCCACACGGTCTAGACAGCGGAGCTGGCCGCGAGCAAGATATCTGTCAGGGACTCTTCGACTGCCGGTCACAGGGCGGAATCGAGGCCAGACATGGCGGACTTCGACAGGGAGTGGTTAGGAAACGTCCCGCGCCCTGGCTATGGTTTCGATGACGGAGCCCAGATCGGCTTGAGACGCCTCGAGGAGCGTGGGAATGGTGATCTCGGCGACGTCTGGTTGTGGAGCAACCGCATAGCTGCTGCCCTCCCGCAACTTCGAGAACAATTATCAGGAATCCCATTTGTCAGTCGCATCGCTGCTGGCTTCATCGAGGAGTTAGACGGCGCCTTCGGTGTGATCGTGTATGCAGAGGTGCCGGACAATGAAGGATTCGTACAGGACCCTGACGATGTCGGCAGATCAAGGTTTTCGATGAGTGTCGACGACGTCTCCCTTCCAGTAGTGGTCCGGTACACGGTTCTCGAGGAGCATTGGCGCACAGCCCCGCACGTGACAGCGCCGACTCAAGCTCGGGCTTCTTGCTGGGTGAAGTCTCATTCGCGGCACAGAGAGGGTTGGCTGGTGCCGCGACACGCAGTCGATCCCATCAGTGCCAGGGTTGCATTTGATGACGGTGGTACTGGAAGGGTCATCGATGCCTACGGTGGGTGTATCGACGCTGTTGTCGTATCGAGCACGATGCCACCGCCAGCCCGCGCTCCTTCAAGAGCATCGTGGCCGGTGGTGGCGGGTCAGCCGTTAGTTCTTTCGGCCAGCCGAGGCCACCACATCAACGTGACGGTTGTCGACACTGACATGAACCTTGGCGTCTTAGGCAGCATCCTGTTTCCTGTCAGATTCAGTATTGACTGGACAGGCCTACCCGGTGACTCCGGAGCGTTCATCGTCGACGACACGCTGAGAGAGCCAGCGGGTATGTATCTCGGCGTCTTGCGGCCCATCCTGGAGGGCTACGTGCCACCTGGACTCCAGTCAGCCCCGCCCGCAACTGGTTATGCCCAAACGTGCCATCAGCTAGAAACAGCATCCGGATTGGAGTTTTATCCATGACCACACAGGCCAGTCAGCCTGACATCGAGGTTTGGGTGGCCGCGCCACCAATGCTCCAAGCCGAGGACAACCCAGGAGAGGGTTACGGTCAATCCGATTCCTTCGGCAATGCCGATGAGGTGGAACTTCAGTCGAAGGTGCTGGACCTATGGAAGCGCAGGGCCGCGAGGGTTGACCCAGCAGAGTTTCTCGATAGCTGGAAGAAGGCGTTTCAGGCTGTCGAGGCGATTTTCACTGCAGATTCAGAGCCGAACCAGAAGAGCAAGTACGTGCTGGACTCGGTCACGGCGAAACTGTCACTCACCGCGTCGGGCAAGGTCGCGTTCGTCGCAGAACTAAGTGGTGAGGTGGCGTTCGAAGCGACCTTCAAGCGGCGTCAGTGATCGCTGCCCCGAGCCGTCGCCTCGGCAAACTCGAATCGTCGCCCCGTTGCGGGGTCAATGCGTCCTTCCGCCGCAAGTGACGCTCGGCCCGACGAGGACATCGTCTGCGGCGCCCGACCGCGCTGTAGCGTCGCCACGCGCACTCCACCGAATACGACGCCCGCATAGCCCTTACGCACTACTGACAATGCAGAAGACCAGATCCTGCTGACCTGGTTCAACCGTGGCGGCCATTCCGAGCCGGGTTGGCGCATGCCAGGGGTGTTCGACAAGCCCATCACGGATGCCGTCATCCGAGAGGTATTCAAGGAGGCAGATTTCCGTGTGGCTGTCGGCCCGATCCTCGCGAACCACCACTTCACTGTTCCACGCAACGCCGATGAGCATCCGACGCGCTCTCAGCGATTCATCCTCGGCGCGACCATCATCGGCGGGGACCTTGGGACCAGCGAGGCAGGCGGCACGCCGGCTTCGCCCAGTGGGTACCCATCACCGACCTGTCGAGTCTGGGACCGCGTGCCGACATCCCCGGTGTCGCCATGAGGCTGCCGTCGGATCCGAACCGTTATAGCCAGCATGGGACGGGTCGGATCCTGCCGCATCCCGTGCCCCGGTAGGTCAGGCGGTCTCGGCGACCCGCTTGATTGCCGCGAGCGTTCGCGGAATCCCGTCGTGCGCCAGTCGGATGCGCTCGTCGATCTCCGCCGCCGCCTGGTCGCCATACTTCTCACCAAACATGGCGATCCCACCCGGCAGGAACTGCCAGCTCTCGGTCAGCCTGGTGGCCGCACCGTCCGGCGCAAATGAGAAGCCCCATCGCGCGAAGCTGCCGCCCACGACCCAGGCGAACTCCCGGCCACGATCGGCTGCAACAACCCGGGACTTGGTGTCCCAGGTGCGATCTGGCAGCTCATTGTGGCCAGTGAACCCGGCGCCGACCTGACCCGCCTGTGCCGCGTCGTCCCACCGGCACCACGTGCAGACCGGGCTCCACTCTCCCGTCCGGGCGATGTCGCTGACCAGGTCGTAGAGCGCCTCCGGCGTTGCCTCGACGACGATCGACTGCTCATGGGTGTGCACTGGAGTTTCGCTCATCGGTTCCTCACTTGTGCTGTCGGCGACTGCCCGCGTGCCAGTCTTCTTGCTTGCCAATGGTGCCGGTCTCCACACCGAACCCGACCAGCTGCGGCTGCTCCCGCATACTGCGCTTCAGCTCGGCGAACCCGGGGAACCGAGCCAGGCCGACCACGTGGTCCCACAGCTCGCCGGCGTGCTCCTGCTCGGGCAGCCGGCTGATCACCGGGCCGAAGAACGCGACCCCCTCCGGCGGCTCGAAGTGGATGATCGGGGTGCCGACGTCCTTGCCTGTCAGCGCCAGCGCCTCGTCGCCGTCCGCACGGATCTCGGCGTCCCAGGACTCGTCGCCCAGGGCGTCGGCCAGGTCGAGGGGCAGACCGGCCTCCCGCAGGATCGGCTCGACGAACGCCCGCGTGCCGCGCCGCTCGCGGTTCTCCTGCTCACCTGCGACATCGGTGGGCGGTGGAGTGTCAAAGATATGCTTCCCGAAGGCCGCCTGCAGCGGGTCCATTGCGGCGCGCCCGTGCTCGGCGCGCGCCCTGGCGGCTACCCGGAGCAGCCGTAAGCCGGCGGTGTGCCCGGCCTCGTACTCCGGCGGGAAGTGCGCGTCGTAGTCGATGTGCGAGTTGATCAGACGCAGCGAGATGAACCGCCAGTCCACGGTGAGGTCCCGCTCGACCTGCACCATCCGGATCCACTTGCTCGTCAGCCAGCAGAACGGGCACACCGGGTCGAAGTAGAAACGGATGTCAGTGGAGGTCATATCTCCACCGTATGCCGCCCGCGCGGGAGGATTGCAGCGCCTGCCCGAGTGTGCACACTTTGGAAGGAGTCATGGCGCCTACTCGACGGTGACCGACTTCGCCAGGTTGCGTGGGCGGTCGATGTCGCGGCCGAGCTGGGTTGCCACGTGGTAGGCGAGCAGCTGCAGCGCCACGGTGAGCAGCACCACCTGCAGCTCGACCTCACCGTCCGGCACGTTGATGCGCTGCACGTCGAGCCCGTCCAGGTTGACGCCCTCATGGGTGAGAGCCAAGACCCGCCCGCCTCGCGCCGAGATCTCCTGCAGCGCGCCGATATTGCGATCGACAAGCTCGTCGTTCGGCACGACCGCCACCGTCGGCATCGACGTGCTGATCAGCGCGAGCGGGCCGTGCTTGAGCTCGCTGGTCTGGTAGGCCTCGGCATGCTGGTAGGTGATCTCCTTCAGCTTCTGCGCACCCTCCCGTGCAACGGGGTAGCCGCGCACGCGGCCGACGAAGAAGAGGCTCTCGGCGCCGACCAACGAGGCTGCGGCGCCAGCGATCTCGTCATCGGTGTCCAGGACCTGCTGCACCTGCTCGGGCAGGCTCTTGAGCCCGGCGATGATGCGTGCCCCGTCGGCATACGACAGGTCACGGACCCGGCCGAGGGTGAGGGCCAGCATGGCGAACCCCACCGCCATGTGGGTCAGCACCTTGGTCGAGGCGACACTGATCTCGGGCCCGGCGTGCAGATAGATGCCGCCGTCGCACTGTCGGGCGATCGTCGACCCGACCACGTTGACCAGTCCGACGACGCGGCCACCCTTGCGCTGGATCTCGCGCACGGCAAACAGGGTGTCGGCGGTCTCCCCCGACTGGCTGACCGCCACATAGAGGGTGTCGGGCTCGATGATCGGGTTGCGATAACGGAACTCCGAGGCGGCCTCGGCGTCCGCGGGGATCCGGGCGAGATCCTCGATCATCGAGGCGCCCATCTGGCCGACGTAGTAGGCCGATCCGCAGCCGATTGCCTTGACCCGCTTGAATCCTCGCAGCTCGCGCGGGTCGATCCCCAGGCCGTCGAGACGGGCTGTGGCGAACCGCTCGTCGAGTCGGCCGGACAGCATACGGGCCAACGACTCCGGCTGCTCGAAGATCTCCTTGTGCAGATAAGTGTCGTGCCCGCCGATCTCCAGGTCGGCCGCATCGAGCGCCACCCGCTCGGGCACCTTGCCGGTCTCACGCCGGTCCATCGTGAAGGTGCGGAACCCGTCGGCGGTGATCGCCGCCATCTCGCCGTCGTCCAGGTGCACGATCGACGACGTATGCCGCACGAGCGCCGACGCGTCGGACCCCACGAACATCTCGTGCTCGCCTACGCCCAGGATCAACGGCGACCCCTGACGAGCCACCACAATCCGGTCGGGCGCATCCGCATCGACGACGGCGATTGCATAGGTGCCGGTCAGTCGGGTCAGCACGTCGATAACCCTGTCCTCCAACGAGCCCGCGGTCGACCGCGAGACGAGGTGAGCGATGACCTCGGTGTCGGTGTCGGAGGTGAGCCGCACCCCTGCCGAGGACAGCTGCGCACGCAGGTCTGCGGCATTGTCGATGATGCCGTTGTGCACCACCAGGATCCGGCCATCTTCACTGGCATGCGGGTGGGCGTTCTCCAGGGTCGCCGGGCCGTGCGTGGCCCACCGGGTGTGCCCGATGCCGGTCGTGCCGCGCAGCGTCTTGGGCATGGCCGCCTCGAGGTCACGCACGCGGCCTACCGCGCGCACCACCCTGGGACCCTTGCTCGTGATCACCGCGACACCCGCCGAGTCGTAGCCGCGATACTCCAGCTGGGTCAGGCCCTCGATCAAGATAGGAGCAGCCTGCGACTGCCCGATGTATCCCACGATTCCGCACATCTGGTGGCCTCCTCAGCCGTAGACGATCCTGCGCAGCTGGCGCGCGGACAGTGGCGGCGCTGCCACTGTGCGCTCCGCCAGCTCGGCGGCGATCTGCTCGAAGATCGCCGCGTTCCGCATGCCGTAGGTCTTCAGGTGCAGGTGCCGGCGACGCACGTAGTCGGCAACCGGCTCCCGGTGCCAGGTGAGAACGTCGTCAACCACCCGAGACGCCTCCGGCAGACTGAGCCCGGTGGAGTCCGCGATGCGCTGCACGAGATCGGGGTCTGGCACTCCCGCATCCTGCGCCCTTCCGCCGCCCCATGGCAACTTCTTGCCCGAAATCGGGCAGGAACGCCATCACGGCTTAGGCAGTAGGTTGAGCAGGTGGCGTCCACGAGCGGCTCGGCGCCGGCGGAGACCCTGACCGTCGGCGAGCGCACCGTGCGCATCTCGCACCCGGACCGGGTCTACTTCCCCGAGCGCGGCGAGACCAAGTTGGACCTCGCGCACTACTACCTGGCGGTCGGCGACGGGATCGTGCGCGCGCTGCGCGACCGGCCGTGCATGCTGCACCGCTACCCGACCGGGGTGACCGGGCAGAAGGTGCACCAGAAGCGCATCCCGGGCGGCGCACCGCCCTGGCTGGAGACCGTGCCGATCCACTTCCCGCGCTACAACCGCACCGCCGACGAGGTCTGCGTCACCGAGCTGGCAACGGTGATCTGGGCCGTGCAGATGTCGACCGTCGAGTTCCACCCCTGGAACTCCCGGCGCCAGGACACCGAGCGTCCGGATGAGTGGCGCATCGACCTCGACCCGATGCCGGACTGCCCGTTCGACCGGGTCCGACGCTGTGCGCAGCTCTGCCACGAGGTGCTCGACGAACTGGACATCACCGGATACCCCAAGACGTCAGGTGGGTCCGGCCTGCACATCTACGTCCGAATCGGACCGCGGTGGGGGTTCGAGGACGTGCGCCGTGCCGCGCTGGCCTTCGCGCACGAGGTGGAGCGACGCGCGCCCCAGGAGGTCACGACCGCCTGGTGGCGCAAGGACCGCGACCCCACAGCCTGCTTCGTCGACTACAACCAGAACAGCCGCGACCACACCATTGCAAGTGCCTACTCCGTGCGCGGCAACCCGCGCGGGACCGTCTCCACGCCGATCACCTGGGACGAGCTCCCCGACATCGATCCGGAGGACTTCACGATCGCCACGGTGCCCAAACGGTTCGCCCGCCTCGGCGACCTGCACTCCACGATCGACGAGCGAGCCCACGGCCTGGAGACTCTGCTGGACTGGGCCGACCGCACCCCGCCGAGTGGCGCAAATAACGGTCGAGTGGAGTAGATGTAGGCGCTCCACTCGAGGTGTTATGTCGCAGGACATCGGTGCTCCACTCGGCGGGATCGGTCAACTGGTGGGCGAAGTCAGGTCGTAGAACGTCATCGAACCGATCGTGACCTTCGTGAAGTGCGACTCCACCCATGAGGTGATCTGGCCCGCCGCATGTGACCCGCCCATCTGCGAGCCACCCATCCCGCTGCTCGCGGCGAAGTAGTGGATCTTGCCCGCCGCCACGTAGGCCTTGAACTGGGGGAGCGTCGGCGACGGGTCGCTCCCGTTGAAGCCACCGATCGGCATGACCGGCCGCTGGACTCCCAGCTGCAGACTCGCTGCCGTCTGGCTGCCTATCGCCGCCGCCACCCAGGTGTATTTCGACGCATCCTTGCGCAGCGCCGCGATCACCTTCGCGCTCGGTGTCGTGCCGCCGAGCAGGCCGCCACCGCCGAAACTTCGAGCGCCGCGACCCTGAGTGGTGCCGGGCCCGTTGCCCGTCGCCCCGGTCGGCCCACGACGCGCCGCCCGGGCTGCACCACCACCCGCGGCACTACCACCGGGACGGCCCGCGCCCGCGCGCCCCGGCATACCGCCGCCCATGCCGGCCCCGCCGCCGGCGCTCGGACCGGCCGAGACGATCGACCCCGAGTGCCCTTCGCTCACGGTGGTGACGGTGTAGGCCGCCGGCCCGGCGAGGCCGCTGGCAAGCGCCGCCCCGACGATCACGGCCACGGCCTTGCGGTGCACCCACCGAATCGCCAGCAGCAAGAGCGCAGCCGACAGCCCTATCGCCAGCACGCTGATCCGCAGCCAGTCACCGTAGGCCGTCGTGCGACTCAGCAGGACGAAGGACCAGGTCGCGGCCACCGCGGTCGCCACAGCAAGTGCGATGGCCCCGACCGAGCTGTGACGATGCTCCCACGCCTCGACCGAGCCCATGCCGACGAGCGCGGCGACGGCCGGCGCCAGCGCCACCGCGTAGTACGGGTGGATGATCCCCGACATGAAGGAGAAGGTGAGTGCGGTGACCAGGAGCCAGCCACCCCACATCAGGTATGCCGCTCGGCGCAGGTCGGTGCGCGGGCGACGCCCCCGCAGGACGAGGCCGACGGCCAGCAGGACCAGGGCCGTTGGGATCAGCCACGAGATCTGACCGCCGAACTCCGACCCGAACATCCTGGCGATGCCGGTCTGGCCCCACATGCCGCCGGAGTTGCCGCCACCACCTCCGCCGCCCACCGAGCCGGTCTCATTGCCGGTGATGCGCCCGAAACCGTTGTACCCGAAGGTCAGCTGAAGGAACGAGTTGCTCTGGCTGCCACCGATGTACGGCCGCTTGTCCGCGGGGATCAGCTGCACGAGCGCAACCCACCAGCCGGCCGAGAGCACCAGGGCCACGACACCGACCACGGCCCCGACGATGCGGCGGCGCAACGTGCCGCGGGCCGCGATGAGGAATCCGATCCCGAGGAACGGCACCACCAGCGCGACCTGCAGCGTCTTGGTGAGGAAGCCCAGACCAAGCGCCACGCCCGCGCCGATCATCCAGCTCAACCTGCCCGACTCGGTCGCCCGCAAGGTCGCGTACGCCGCAAGGGTCATCAGCAGCACGAGCAGCGCATCGGGGTTGTTGAAGCGGAACATCAGCGCAGCCACCGGTGTCAGCGCGAGCACCACCCCGGCAATCAGCCCGGCCTGGACCCCGAAGTAGCGACGCACCGCGGCATACAGCACCCCGACGGTCGCGATGCCCATCAGGACCTGCGGCATCAGGATGCTGAACGCGCTGAGCCCGAAGGCCCGCACCGACAGGGCCATGATCCAGAGGGCGGCCGGCGGCTTGTCGACCGTGATGGAGTTCGCGGCGTCGGACGAGCCGAAGAAAAACGCCTCCCAGTTGCTTGAACCCGCCTGCACCGCAGCGGAATAGAAGTCGTTGGCCCAACCACTGGCAGTCAGGTTGTAGAAGTAGGCGATGCCGGTCAGTGCCAGCAGGCCCAGTAGCGCCGGCCTGCCCCACGCCGGATCCTCGAGGTGGCCACGCCAGAAACTGCTCGCCCTCGACGTCTTCTCGCGCGGGGCGGGCGAGGAGCCACTGGCCGCCTGAGACAACGCTTGCACCGGCAACGTATTCATAACAGCGGACCCTGCCGGGCCGCCCTAAGGGCTCACTGTGTGGTGGCCCTCACCGCCCCATGACCCGTTCGCGAGCGCCGCCATCGCAGGAGAAGCGACCTTGCGCAACCACTAGGTCCGTAACCCGGGCCGTCCCGCACTCCCCCGTCTGGGGGATGTTCTATCCGCTTCGACCGCGGATCGTGGTGGTCAGTCGAACGCCCTGGCCGAGGGCGCGAGACCGACGACTCAGGAGATCGGGAAGATGCCCACGATATCGATGCAGGTCTTCATCCACAACGAGACATCGGCGACGCTGACGCGAATGTCCGACAACGTGCCCGGCGGCAAGTGGGGCGCTCGACGCCCACCTGAGTCGATCGCACCGTTCTCGACCGCGACGATGGGCTCCCAGTCCGCTGGGTTCATGACCGGAACGGAAGCTCGTACGACCTACCAGATCGGCGGTTACCCAGGGAACACGCTCTACGTGCACTGGGACAACCCCTTCAAGGGCTCGACCGGCTGCAACACCAACACGGACATCGGACACTACGCGTTCTTCACCGTGACGCAGGGCAACCACGGTGTGGCACATTTCTACCTGCGTGATGCCGGGCGCGTGGCGACCGACTTCCTGCCCAGCCGTGACGCGTTCAAGTTCACCAACTCGTGGCCCGACGTTCCCTACTCGCTGCCACCGCTGCGGGGCTCGATTCTGGACTTCAAGTACGGCACGGCAGCCAACGGCCTGTGTGGCGGGATGTGCCTTGCTGCCGCCGACTACTTCGCCGCCGGCATGCAGATCCCTGGCACCGTCAACCCGCCGGCCGGTGAGCAGGACCCGCTCTTCCTTCACCTCGTCGACCGACTCTTCGACACCTTCTCCGTCGAAAACGTCACGCTGCTTCTCAAGCTCATGAACCCGCTGTACCCGGACACCGACGAGAACGTGCTGTCGGTGCTCGGACTCGCGGCGGGTCGCGCGGCGGTGATGGCGCATCAGGAGTGGCCGTTGGTACGTGCAGACATCGACGCCGGACGGCCGGCCCTGCTGACGCTGCAGACAGTCAAGTCATTACTCCCCTGGGATGTCGGCAAGTGTCACCAGGTGCTCGTCTACGCCTACGAGGCCCATGCGCACCAGGTCACCCTGCAGGTCTACGACCCGAACACCCCTGGCAGCGAAACCGGTTGCGATGAGGTCAGTATGACGTTCGACGACGGCGATGTCGCCCATCGGAATGTCGTGCGGCACAACATCAATGTCTTCGAGGACGGCTCGGCAACGCCGAGACCGATCTACTCCTTCTTCCGTGTCGGCTACACCCCGAAGGTGCCCAGAGTCGCGACACCCCCGCGGGTCACCGCCGCACAGGTTCAGGCACGACACGTGTCACTCGCTGCCGCCGACGCGGAGGTCCTCGAGTCCGTGCCGCACCGGAGCGGAACCAAGATGTTCCCGCTCCCGCACTGCGAACCAAGACAGTTTCCGTTCACCATCTCGCTGGAGCGGCAGCGTCAGCGGGTCACGGCGACTGCGATCGGCTTCATCGCGCCCCGCTTCGAGTGGATGATCAGCGGGGTACTCGTGCCGGATGGTGTCAACAAGGAGATTGTCGTCGAGACCTACACCAACGCATGGCTGTACGAGGTAACCTCACTGGCGGACAGCTGGCTGCCGCTTGCCTCCAAGGAGACCGTGTCGGTCGTCACAAACGGTGCCCAGCTGACGCTTGAGAACTCCCTCGGATCCAGCAACTTTGCTGTGGAAGTGCAGGTGCGGTGTCGTGAGTCCGGTGAAATCGGAGGGCGGCAACCGGCGGACGCGACAGTCGAGGCCAGCCTCGAGGGGACACCCGAGCGGGTCGACGGGCTGGACGATGCCCGGCTCGGCTGCATCGTGGCCTTCTTGAAGGAGCAGCTCCGTGGAGCAACCCGGCAACTGCCGGCCGTGGCTGCGGTCGCCGATACCCTACTGTCCCAGCTCGGCCGACCCGCTGACCCGTTGTGGGACCCTGACCCGGTGCGCGCGCGCTTGCTCCCCCGGCTCGCAACGCTCGATCCGCTGCGGGTGCAGCTCACCAACGAGCACCTTGCTGCGGCAACTCAGTCCCCCGTCAGCCGGTTGCGGATCCGGCAGAGTGAGGACATCCGCACGATCGACGTTCACGACATCGGTTCGGTGGCCGAGCAGGCACAGCTCGCCGCCGACCTCAGTCGAATCGGTGACGTGCTCGCGCGCCGGAACCTGGGCTGAGCAGCGTCCTGCGCTCGGTGGCCGCTCCGGGCCGCGCTCGGCTCGGAGCGCTACTTCTTCCGGCTGCCGAGCTGCTGCAGCTTGTCCAGCACCGCAGGCGTGGCCGGCTTGCCCTTCGCGACGCGCTTGCCGCTCGCCATCATCGCCCGCTCATAGACCGGGTGCACATAACGCTTGGCGCGGTAGGCGATCCGCCCGTCCGGGTCCGTGAGGATGATGAACCGGCGGGTCCGCATGCCGGCGTATGCCGCACGCGCCACCTGCTCGGCAGAGCGCGGCGCCTTGTTGATCAGGTCGACGGCGGCCTGCTCCATCTCGACGTCCTTGCCCTGCAGCGACTGCGCAAGGTTGGTGCGGAAGAACGACGGGCAGATCACCGACACGTCGATCTGCCACGGCGCGAGTTCGTGCCGCAGCGTCTCCGACACCGCAACGACGCCCGCCTTGACCGCGTTGTAGGACGACATCGACGGGGCGTGCACCAACCCGGCGAGCGACGCCGTGTTCACGATGTGGCCCGACCCGGCCTCCTTCATCAGCGGCACGAAGGTGCGACAGCCGCGCACGACCCCGAGCAGGTTGATGTCGATGATCCACTTCCAGTCGTCCATCGACAGCACATCGATCCGGCCACCGGCCGCAACGCCCGCGTTATTGACCAACAGGTCCAGCCCACCCCAGTTGCTCTCGACCCAGTGCCGCGTCTCGTCCCACTGCTCGTCGGAGCGCACATCCACCTGGCGGTAGGCGACACCGGCCGGCAGCGTGCCCTCCGGCGCCTGCACATGCTGGTCGACGACCAGCACCTTCGCGCCGTCGGCGACCAGCAACCGGCTCAGCTCCAGCCCGAGCCCGGAGCAGCCTCCGGTGACCAGGGTGCGTGCGCCGGCGTACGACTTGGGTTCTGATTGAAACGGATTCTTCATGTCACCGACCCTACGGACCCGGGAGCCTCAGCGCCATACTGACGGGTAACCAATCCGGCCATCAGTCGAAGAGCGCCCGGATGTCGGCCGCGGTGATCGCGCCCGAGAGCGCGCCGCCCTCGTCGACGACGCGGGTGAACAGGTCCCGCTTGCGCTCCTGCAGGGCGACCACCTTCTCCTCGATCGTGTCGCGCGACACCAGCCGATAGACGGTGACCGGCTTGTCCTGGCCGATGCGGTGCGCGCGATCGATCGCCTGCGCCTCGGCGGCGGGGTTCCACCACGGGTCCAGCACGAAGACGTAGTCCGCCTCGGTCAGGGTCAGCCCGACCCCGCCGGCCTTGAGCGAGATCAGGAAGGCGGTCTGGTCACCGGACTTGAACCCGTCGATCACCTGCTGCCGCTTGCGGGTCGACCCGTCGAGGTAGGCCGTGGTCACCCCGGCCTGGGCAAGCGCCTGCTCGGCCAGCCGAAGGTAGGAGGTGAACTGGCTGAAGACCAGCGCGCGGTGCCCCTCCTGCGCCAGCTCGGTCAGCTGCTCGACCAGCACCGTCAGCTTCGCCGAACGCTCGGTCGCGGAGTAGTCGTCGTCGACCAACCGGGGGTCCAGCGCCAGCTGCCGCAGCCGGGTCAGTGACGCGAGGATCGCCACCCGGTTGCCGTCGACATCCTCCAGCAGGCCGAGCACCCGCTGCCGCTCACGCTGCAGCTGACGCCGGTAGGCCTGGTCGTGCCGTGGCGTCATCGACACGTCGAGACGCTGGATCTGCTTGTCCGGCAGGTCCGTTGCCACCTGGTCCTTGGTGCGTCGCAGCATCAGCGGCCGAATCCGCCGACGCAGCTGGTCCAACAGCTCGGGCGCGCTGCCGTTCTCGATCGGCCTGCGATAGGCCTGGCCGAAGACGTCGGGCTTCGGATAGAGACCGGGCGCGGACAGCGACAGCAGCGACCACAGGTCCATCAGCGAGTTCTCCAGCGGGGTGCCGGTGATCGCCAACGTGAACGGTGCACCGATCCGCTTGGCCGCCTGGAAGGTCTTCGACTGGTGGTTCTTGACGGACTGCGCCTCGTCCAGCAGCAGACCCCGCCAGTCGACCTGCCGGAACGCGTCGGCGTCCAGGCGCAGCACGGCGTACGAGGTGACGACGATCCGGGCATCGTCGGCCGCCTCGCTGACGGAGGTGCCACGCTTGCGGCTGGTCTGGGTCAGAGCCGTGACGGGTATGCCGGGTGCGAACTTGGCCGCCTCGTTCACCCAGGTGCCGACCACCGAGGAGGGCGCCACCACGAGCACCGGACGGTCCAGCTCACCGGCCTCGTGGGCGCGGACCAGCGCGGCGAGCGCCTGCACGGTCTTGCCGAGACCCATGTCGTCCGCGAGGATCCCGCCGAGACCGCAGTCCCAGAGCGCGGACAGCCAGGAGTAGCCCTCGAGCTGGTAGGGGCGAAGCGTCGCCTGCAAGCCGGCCGGCACCGGCGGGGCGCTGAACTCGTCGATGTCGGCGAGCCGCCCCACCGCTCGCTCCCAGGTGCTGCTCTGCTGACCGACGATGCCCAGGTCGACCAGCTCCTCCCACAGGCCCAGGTGGAACCGGTTGATCCGCAAGCCATCGGACTCCCGGTCGGCGATCTCGCGCGCCTCCCGGATGAGCTCGCGCAGCCGCACCAGGGCGGGGTGGTCCAGCGAGAACCAGGTGCCTGAGTCCAGCAGCATGACCTCTTCGCCGCGCACCAGGGCGTGGAACAACGGCTCGAAGGGCACCTCCTCGCCGTCGAGCGTCACGCTGACATGCAGGTCGAACCAGTCCGGGTCGTCACCGTCGGCGGTGCCGACCTCGATCAACGGGGTGGCCTCACTCTGCTCGAAGGCCGGCAGCTCGCCCTTGATCTCGACTCGCACGTCATCGGAGCGCCTCAGCTCCTCGACCACCTGCAGCAGCCGGACGGCCTGCCAGCCGGAGACGGTGCGCTCACTGGCCGGCCACCAGCCCAGCCCGCCGACCATCTCCAGCAGGCCGGCCTCGTGCAGCGCCGGCTCCAGCCGCTCGACCAGCTCGCGCTCGGCGACCCGGTCACGGGTGCGGTCCAGATAGTCGAGCGAGACCGGCTGCTGGTGCCGCCCGGCATACAGCATGTGGGCGGTGACCTGCACCGTGTGCTCCTGCGGGGAAACCAGTGTCAGCTGCAGCTGGACCCGGCCGGTCGTCGCGGCATCGTCGGCCTGCGCGTCGGGCATCAGCCGCGCGAGGCGCGGGTAGTAGAGGTCGAGGAACTCGTCGGCATCCTGCGCCGGGATCGTGAGGTCACCGTGCCGCAGCAGGGCCGACGTCATTGCCGAGGCCGGGCGGTCGAAGCCGATCAGCGCGATGCCCGAGTCGTCGACCACAGCCACGCCATGCACGGGGTCGCCGATCATCACCAGGTCGCCGTCGGTGTCCAGGCCCAGATGCACCCCGCCGCGGACCGTGCCGTCCGGCGCGGTGGTGAACTCCACCTGCGGCCGCAGCCGGCGGTCCAGCAGCCGCACCTCGCCCGGCTCGTTGACGCCGGGCAGCAGCTCGACGCCGGAGTCCCGGACGGCCCGCAGCGCGTCCCAGACGGCCGGACCGGACTCCTGCAACATCCGACTCCTGCCGTAGGTCATGAACTCGGCGCTGCTGCCCAGCACCTGCTGCAGCGCACTGATCGCGCTGGCCTGGGACCGATCGAGGTCTTCGCGGCTGTAGCCGTACCCCGCGACGCGCGCCTCGTCCCACATCTGCTTGACGCCCCAGCGACCGGTGCGGTTCATCTTGCAGGCCATCAGCTCGATCTGCGGCTGGGGCAGACTGTCGACGCGGAAACCGTGCCCCTGCTTCACCACGAAACGCAGGCCCAGCCGCGCGGCGCCGGCGGGACCCGCCCCGTCGATGTCCTCGAGCAACGCACCCACGAACTTGCGCCAGGCCAGCTCATCGGACACCCCGTCGAGCTCACCCCCCACGTGCTCACGGGCAACCAGCAGCAGGGCGGCCACATGCTTGCAGTCCACCGCCATCGGGCAGGAGCAGCGCGAGACCCACTGCGGCGTCGTCGCGTCTGAGGCGAGGGTCACCATGCTGGTGTAGGGCCGGGATCTGCTGCCGGACACGGTGGCCAGCAGCATCCGCCCGCGGTCGCCGGTGTTGATCGACTCGACCATCCCGGAGCGCGCGTACTGCCGGGCCCGCTGGAGGCTCCCGGTGCCGACCTGGTCCTCGATCGCCTCATCCGTCACATGGCGCAGCCAGTCTGCCCCCTGAACGCTGAAACCGGGAGACGTCGTCACTGATCGACCGTAACGCGACCCGCCGACAGTCGCGAAGTCGTCCCGCCCGAATGTGGACAGCTGCCCGGCGACGGTGCCACGCGGCATACGCCTGCGGGTGGGTGCCAGAGGTAGGCGGGTCAGACCGGCAGGTTGGCCTCGGCCCAGGTGGTGAGCTCCTCCAGGGTCGGCAGCAGTGCGCGACCGCGCTCGGTCAGGTTGTAGTGCACGGAGACCGGCGGGCCTTCCGTGACGACCCGCTGCACCAGGCCGACGGCCACCAGCTCGGCCAGCCGGTCTGCAAGCACCGAGTCACTGATCCCACTGACGGCCCGCCGCAGCTCGGTGAACCCGGCGGGTCCAGCCTGCAGCGTGGCCAGGATGATGCCGTTCCAGCGCTTGCCGAGGAAGGTGAAGGCACGCTTGAGCGCCGCGTCACACATCCGCGGCTCATGCGTCTGGTCACAACTCTCCACAGGGCCAATCCTACGCGACCGCTTGCCGAAATGGCGTTACTCCTATTTTAGAAGTAGCATTGTTCTTGCTAGTTACCCTTGGAAAGGAAGTGCTGTGACCACCATCACATCCACGCGTCAGATGGAACGACTCGACGAGGCCGGCCGCGCCATGCTGTTCACGCAGGCACGCACCGCCAACACGTTCGACTCCACCCCCGTCACCGATGACGAACTTGCCGGCATCTGGGACCTGGCCCAATGGCCCCCGACCGCGGCCAACTTCCAGCCGCTGCGCGTGGTCTACGTGCGCACGCCGGAGGGCAAGGCCCGCCTGCTCCCGCACCTGGCCGACGGCAACAAGGACAAGACGGCGTCTGCGCCGGCCGTGGCCATCCTCGCGCGCGACACCCGTTTCCACGAGCACATCCCCACGGTCTTCCCCGCCCGCGCCCAGATGCGCGAGGCCTTCGAGGACGACGCTGCCGGCCGAGACCAGGTCAGCACCTTCAACTCTGCACTTCAGGTCGGCTACTTCCTGCTCGCCGTGCGAGCCCAGGGACTGGCCGCCGGCCCGATGGGCGGGTTCGACCGCGAGACCCTGGACCGCGAGTTCTTCGCCGACGGCCGACTCGCGTCCGTGCTGGTCGTCAACATCGGCCACCCCGGCACCGACCCGTGGTTCGACCGACTGCCGCGCCTGGAGCACGAGGACGTCGTGCAGTACCTCTGATCATCGCGAGAGTGCGCATACCCGGGCCGCAGGGTGTGCGCACTTCCGTTTTCGGCCAGCCTGCCAGCTCAGTCCTTCGGCATCTCGCGCTCGAGCTCGACGAGCCAGGCTGCCGCGTTCCCGTCGGACGGCGCACGCCAGTCGCCCCTCGGCGAGAGTGAGCCGCCAGCCACCACCTTGGGGCCGTTGGGCATTGCGGACCGTTTGAACTGGCTGAATCCGAAGAATCGCCTGATGAAGAGCTCCAGCCACCCGCGAATCTCCGCCAGGTCGTAGGCCGTTCGCTTGGACTCTGGGTAGCCCGCCGGCCAGTCTCCCACCGCCGCATCGCGCCACGCGTGATAGCTCAGGAAGGCAATCTTGCTCGGCCGGAAGCCTTGACGCAACACGTGGAAAAGGTTGAAGTCCTGCAACGCGTAGGGGCCGACCTTGGCCTCGGTCGACTGCGTCTGCCCTTCGGCGTCCGCCGGGATCAGCTCTGGGGTGATCTCTTCATCCACGATGTCCTCAAGAGTGTCCAGCACCGAGCCGTGGAAGAGCTCCGACTCGACAACCCAGCGGATCAGATGCTGTATCAACGTCTTCGGGATCCCGGAGTTGACGTTGTAGTGAGACATCTGGTCGCCCACACCGTAGGTGCACCAGCCCAGCGCGAGCTCCGACAGATCGCCGGTGCCAAGAACAATGCCGTTCTCATTGTTGGCGATCCGGAAGAGGTAGTCGGTGCGCAGACCGGCCTGCACGTTCTCGAAGGTGATGTCGTAGACCTTCTCGCCATGCGCGAACGGGTGGTCCATGTCTTTCAACATCTGCATTGCCGCAGGCCGAATGTCCAGCTCCTCGAAGGTGACTCCCAGTGCCTCGGCCAGCCGGGTGGCATACGACTTGGTCTTGTCGCCGGTGCCGAAGCCGGGCATGGTATAGGCGAGGATGTCCCGGTGGGAGCGGCCCAGCACCTCCATGGCCCGGGTCGCGACGATCAGCGCGTGTGTGGAGTCGAGGCCACCGGACACCCCGATGACGATCTTGGGCTGACCGATGGCTCGTAGTCGCTGCACCAGCCCGGAGACCTGGATGTTGTAGGCCTCGAAACAGTCCTGGGCGAGCTGATCGGGATTCTCTGGCACAAACGGGAACCGGTCGACCTTGCGCAGCAGGCCGATGTCACCGATCGGTGGGTCGACCCGGAACCCGACAGTGCGGAAGGACTGCGCTGTCGCCGCGTTCGTGCGGGCGTTGTCGTCGAGCGACCCATCCCGCAATCGGTCCTGTCGGATGCGGTCGAGATCGACGTCGACAACGGTGCGGCGCGGACCATCGGGGAATCGTGCAGTCTCCCCGAGCAGTCCCCCGCACTCGTAGACCATCGTCATGCCGTCCCAGGACAGATCCGTGGTCGACTCGCCCGGGCCGGCCGCGGCATACACGTAGGCGGCGAGACAGCGCGCAGACTGTGCCTGGCACAGCGTGTGCCTGACACTCGCTCGTCCCACGGTGATCGGGCTGCCAGAGAGGTTCGCCAACACGGTTGCTCCGGCGAGCGCAGCCACTGAGCTCGGGGGGATCGGCACCCACATGTCCTCGCAGATCTCGGCATGCACGGTCAGCCCGGCGAGGTCCACTGCCTCGAAGAGCAGGTCGGGTCCGAACGGCACGGTCGCGCCGCACAGTGCAATGGTCTGCCCCTGCTGGTCGTCTCCGGCGGCGAAATACCGCTTCTCATAGAACTCGCGGTAGTTGGGGATCAGCGACTTGGGGGCTACGCCGAGCACCTCACCTCGGTGAATAGCAACGGCGCAGTTGAACACGCGATGGCCGCGGCGTATCGGTGCGCCGACGAGCACCAGTGGACGCAGCGTCTGTGTCGCCTCGGCTACGGTCGCTATCGCCTCCTCCACCGCATCCAGGAGCACAGCCTGCAGCAGCAGATCGTCGATCGCATACCCACTCAGGCACAGCTCTGGAAACACCGCCACGGCCACCCCGTCGTCATGGCACTGCTGCAGCTGCTCGACGACCATCACGGCATTCGTGTGCGGGTCCGCGATCGAGGTGGGCACGGTGCACGCAGCGATGCGCGCGAAGCCTTGGTGATAGGCCGAGTAGAAGTCCACGGGCACATCCTCCCATCCCTCCGAGAGGTCACAAATAGCACCCGAGAAGTCACCATCTGCACTCGAGAAGTCACCTGCATGCGGTCGCCGGTCGCTAGATTGAGCGCGTGGAAGAGACGTTGCGCGACCCCGAAGGACTCCTTGTCCATCCCGCTGAACCGGGTGGGTGCGGAGTGCTTGTGCTCGGCGGATCGAGCGGTCGCATCGATCACGGCCGCGCGCGGGTGCTGGCGGCGCACGGTGCGACGGCCATGGCGATCCGCTGGTTCGACGGTCCGGGCCTACAGCCCGAGCCGTATGAGGTGCCGCTGGAGCTGTTCTTCGGCGCACTGGACCGTTTGGCGCCGATGTGCGACCGGCTCGCAGTGGTTGGGCTGTCATTCGGCGCCGAAGCCGCCCTGCTCACCTCCGCACACGATCGGCGCGTGACCGCCACGATCGGCTTCGCGCCCAGCAGCGTCGTCTGGGCCGGCGTGGACACGAGCCACCAGCCGACCCGGCAGACATCGCAGTGGACACTGGGCGGCAAGCCCACGGCATACGTCCCGTTCGACGAGAGGTGGGAGCCGGACAGCGACCCACCGGCATACGCCGAGTGCTACCGGCAGAGCCTGAGGACGTATGCCGATTGCGTTCCGGCTGCGACGATCCCGGTTGAGCGAATCGCCGGTTCGGTCGTGCTGGTGGCGGGTGGGGACGATCAGGTCTGGCCCTCGGTGCAGTTCGCTGCCGCGTGCTCCGATCGGCGAGCAGAGCATGGCCTGCCGACCACCGTCATCACGGATCGCAGTGCCGGACATCGGGTCACCCTTCCCGGCGAGAGCGAGGTGGTCGCCGGCGCTCGGATGGCCCGCGGTGGCACGCCCGAGGCGAACGCACACCTGGGCCGCCTGGCTTGGCCGGCGATCGTGGCTGCGCTCGACCTGCACCCCTGAACTCCCGCTGCGAAGGGACACACGTCGCTTCTCACGTGCACTCAACTCACGGTTCGGTGGAAACAACTCGCTTCTCGGAGGTGATTTGTGACTTCTCGGGTGCTGTTGGTGACTTCTCGGGGGTGATTTGTGACTTCTCGGGTGCTGTTGGTGACTTCTCGGGTGCTGTTGGTGACTTCTCGGGGGTGAGTTTGGTGGCGATCAGGGTGTGCGTCGCGGGCCGGCAGGCCCAGAGCCCGAGGAGCACGGCGATGGCCAGCATGATCAGCGCCATCCCCGTCAGCATGAACCGGAATGGCACGATCGACACCAGGCCGGCGCCGACGGCGAGCGCGATGATCTGCGGGATGCCCACCAGTGCATCACTGGTGGTGGAGACGCGTGCCATCAGCCGGTTCGGCGTGCGCACCTGGATCAGGGTGTTGATCGAGACGACCAGCACCGGCAGCCCGAAGCCGACGGGGATCGCACCGGCCAGAATGACCAGGATGTTCGGCGCAGCCGCCATCATGGCGAGCGAGATCACAAAGAGAAACAGCGACATCACGATGGCGGGGATATGGCCGATGCGCGTGATGATCATGCCGGACGTGAGACCACCGGCCAGTGCCCCGACACCTTGCACAGTCACGATCACCGCCACAAAGGTCGGCGGTTTACCAAACGCGTCGGCGATCGCATAGATCAGCGACTCGATGAACCCGAAGGCGAAGATCGTCCCCGCGATGCCGAGGAGCGGATACCAGAGCACCTTGTCACGGTGCACATGCGCGAGACCGGCGACAAACTCCATGCGCCAGTGCATTTCCGGCGGTTGGACTGCATCGCCCTCGACACGGAGCGTGAGCATCGCGACCACTGCCACGGCATACGCGCAGAGGACCAGGATCACCACTGCGTCCATTCCGAATGCCGCGTAGAGCGTGGCCCCTCCGAGTGGGCCGAAGAGCCGCATCCCTTCACGGAAGCTGCTGGTCGAGGCGTTCGCGTGGACCAGCGTCTCCTCCGGGACGATCAGCTTTAGCAGCCCGGTGACCGCGCCTGGAAGCATGACCAGGGCGACACCATACGCGCAGGCGACGGTGTAGATGATCCACACTCGATCGGGCCCATGAACGAGGGCCAGTGGGAGCAACGACATTGCGGCAAGTGGGTATCCAGCGAGCAGAAAGGCCCGCCGGGGGAACTGGTCGACCACCCAGCCAAGTGCTGGGGCCACCGCCGACGGCACGGCGACCCAGAAGAGTGTCAGCCCCGCGGCGCCACTCGAACCGGTCAAGGACTTGACCCAGATGCCGAAGGTCAACATCAGCACCGAGTCGGCGACCATCGTGGCCGCAAGAGCGACGAAGAGTCTGCGGAAAGCTGGGATCGCGAACGCAGTTTTCATCATTCGGCTCCCGTGTCGGCGCTCAGCAGGCTGAGCATGTAGACCAGGCTGGCCCCCTCGGGCACGGGCTCGTCGCCGGTCAGCCGGCCACGATGCTCCATCAGCAACTCCAGGATCCGCCCCGCCAGCGACGCTGCCTCCTCACGCGTGAGGTAGGTCGCGGACTGCGATGCGCCCAGGTCCCAGTCGTCCTCCGCCTGAGCATTGTGCTCGAACCGTGCGACCTCTCGCTCCACCATGAGGGACTGCAACGCGCGGGCAGTCCTGTTGAAGACCGCAGCACCCGGCTCGTCAGCATCGAGTGCGTGGAAGCTCACGCCGATCCTCGTCATCTGCCATGGCCTGCGTCGCCCATGACCATCGTGCGTCTCCTCGACGAACTTGTGCTCCGCGAGCTTGCGCAGGTGCCACGAGCAGTTCGCCGGGGTCTCATCGAGTGCGTCGCCGAGCTCACTGGCGGTCATCGCGCCGTTGATCGAGAGCTGCTCGATGATATCCATGCGCAGCGGGTGCGCCAGGGCCTTGAGCTCACCGGCGGTGCGTAGTCGCCGTCCATCGAAAGACATGTTGCGATACTAAACCTATCGAAAGGTTTCTTTCAATAGGTTGGTGCGACCGTTTCTGTGGACCGCGCGAGACAGCGGCGAGGTCTCGCTTCTCGAGGATGCGGAGCTCACCCCGGGGCTAGTGGGCGCGAGGTCCGAAGACCGGCACCTGCTTCTTCAGCCCGGCGGTTCGCGCGACCTTCGCATTGCGGGATGCCAGCAGGAAGACCTGCTCCAGCCGCTCGCGCGCGAAGGTGCGACGCGGGCTGGAGTTCCACCGCGAGTTGAAGAGACGTTTGGCGGCCGCGACCGCGTCCGGGGAGCGCAGCGCCAGCTGGTCCGCGAGCTCGCGCGCGTCGGCCCGGGGGTCGCTGCTCAGCGTGCCCGCCAGGCCGAGCTCGTGCGCGCGCTCGCCCGAGATGGTCTCCGCAGTCATGGTGAGCCGTTTGGCCGCTTCCATGCCGATCTGCTCCGCGAGCGACCGGATGCCGGTCATGTCCGGAATCAGCCCCCACTTGCCTTCCAGCACGGACCACTTCGCGTCGGACGTGGTCATCCGGAAGTCCGCGGCCATCGCAATCTGCAGGCCGCCGCCGAAGCAGTGCCCGTGCACCGCGGCAATGACCGGAGCCGGCACGCGACGCCAGGCCCAGCACGCCTCCTGGAACGCATTGGTGCCTCGCCACGGCATCGGGATCATGCCGAGGGGAATCTGCGACGGACTGCTCGATACGGACGCGAAGTCCAGCCCGGCACAAAATGACTCACCCTCGCCGGAGATGATGACGGCGCGTAGGCTCCGGTCACCGCGCAGCTCGCGCGCCGTGCTCGCCAGGCCGCGAAGCATGTCCATCGTCAGACCGTTGAGCTTGTCCGGGCGATTGAGACGCACATCCGCCACGCCGTCGGCCACCTTGCAACTGATCAGGTTCGACATGCCCGAAGCCTAACCAGGGATCACGGCCGACACGCTGCCCGTCCGGGCTCGGTCGATGGATCAGTCGCCCACCCGCACGCGGCCGGTGTCGTGCTGCTGCGCGGCCGCGTGATCAAGCAGCTCGAGGGCCCGTGCGGCGACAGGCGAGGACCGCACCCCATCCCGCACAATCGCCACGATCCGCCGGCGAGGTTCCGGCTCGACCAGCCGGGCGAAGGTCACGTCCTCGGTGACACGCACCAACGGCAGCCGCGGCAGCACGGTGACGCCGACGCCGGCGCCAACCATCGCAATGGCGGTGTAGTGATCTTCGCATCGTGCGACATACCGGGGCGAGAAGCCGGCCGCGCGGCACGCCCTGGCGACGATCTTGCTGCATGTGCTGTCCGACCTGTCGTTGTCGACCCAGGGCTCCTGGGCAATGGACGACAACGGGATCTCCTCTCGATCGCTCAGCGCATGATCGCGCGGCATGACCAGGTAGTAGGACTCCTCGTGGAGCACATGTCGCTCGTGCCCCGGCAGGGTCATCACCGGACCGTCGATCGCCTCGGTCCGCACGTCGATCTCGGGACGATGCCCCAGGGACGGTTCGCCCAGCTCGTTCAGGTTGAAGGTGACCAGCGCGTCGGGGAACTCCTCACGCAGCGCCTTGGCCACCGGCGGCATCCAGATCTGCCCGGCGGAGGCGAAGCAACCGATCGACAGACCGATCGACCGGCCGTCCCGCAGATCATCGACCAGGGCGGACAGGCGGGAGAGATTGCCCATCAGCTCGTCGCTCTCGGCAGCCAGCACCCGACCGGTCGCGGTCGCGGTGATCCCGCGCCCGGACTTCTCGAAGAGAGTCAGCCCCGTCTCGCGTTGCAGCGCGGCGATCTGCTGGCTGATGGCGGACGGGGTGTAGCCCAGATGGGTGGCCGCAGCACCCACCGAACCGCTGGCAACCACGGCCCGGAAGACCCGCAATCTGTTGGTGTCGAGCATGATATAACCATACAGCATTGCTACATATACATACAGCAATCTTGACTTGTGCTAACTAGTTGATTGATGGATCATTGAGGTCATGAAGACGACACAGCACCCCAGGACCCGTAAGAACCTCGCAGTCCGATTCGCCGGAGTCCTGCGCAACCAGTGGCAGGAGCAGCAGTATCTGCAGGAGCTGCGGCTGAACATGATCAACGAAAAGTGGGAGGGTTCCGACCGACGTCGCGCGTGACGGCCTCCGCCCCGTCCGACTGTCCCGACGACATCAAAGCGGCGCCCCCGTGACCGGGTCACGTGGGCGCCGCTTCGTATGCGGTGGCTCGCGTCGTCAGAGCGCGATCGGCACCGGCTTCCCATCCACCCATTCATATGGCGTCATCTGCGTCAGCGCCGGTGAGTAGGCGTGGATCGTCAAGCCGAAGCCGTCACCCACATTGGCCAGATCGTGCAAGTGCCCGGCCGCGAAGGAGCGCTCGTCGCCCGCGGACAGCTCACGCGAGTGCACCGCGCCGCCCGACCACGCCGACTCACGGAACGCGCCCGACAGCACCACGTAGGCACCGGCGACGTCGCCGTGGTCGTGCCACCCCGTGCTGACGCCCGGTGGCCACGTCATCACCCAGACCTCCAGGTGCGGCGTCGAGGCCAGCTCATGGCGCGTGCGCTCGGTCGCCGTGGTGTCGATCAGCCGGGTGAGATCGGGGTCTCCGGCAAACAGCTGAGCCATCCGGATCAGCTGATCTCGGGTGAAGCTTCTGATGCCGACCGATGGGGTGGTGCTCATGAGGTGCGTCTCCGATGAAGAGGAAGTCGAAAGGATGCTGCCGGGGTGCGCGCAGGTGATGCGTGCGCTCAGACGAGGCAGCGATGCCACGTGCGAGGGCGCGTGATGGCGCGCATTCGCAGATACGTGGCTTTCGAAGACATGCCCGTAGTTGAACACGGGAGGCTGGCGTCATCAAATGGTTTGGCTGTGATCTTGCTATGTGGAACGCGCCCCGAAAGTAATCGGCGCACCGCCGGGAATCTTTACCGGCTCCAGACGTTGTCGCCTATGACCTCAACGCTAGGAGCAGATGTGGCCACCCAGGCATTGACCACCGACACCTTCACCAGCACTGTCACGGACAACGACATCGTGCTGGTCGACTTCTGGGCCGACTGGTGCGGTCCGTGCAAACAGTTCGCCCCCGTCTTCGAGTCGGCGTCGCAGCAGCACAACGACATCGTGTTCGCCAAGGTGGACACCGACGCCGAGCACGAACTTGGCCAGGCCCTCAATATCAGCTCGATTCCCACGATCATGGCGTTCCGTGAGGGCGTGATGGTGTTTGCTCAGGCGGGCGCGATGCCCGAGCCGATGCTGACCGACCTGATCAAGCAGGTGCGGGAGCTGCCGATGGACGAGATCCACGCCAAGATCGCCGAGGAAGAGCAGCAGGGCGACGCCTCGCAGAACTGAGCCGGGCAGTTCAGTCCGGACCACCGGGTTGCGGTGTCTTCCCGCGTCATGAGGTAGGGCCTACGACCCCGCCCAGGGGTGGCCTGCGAGCGGTCGGTGACACTCCAGCGAGCCCGCGCAGGTCAGGCGGTGGTGAAGGCGTCGAACGAGAGCCGGCGCAGCACCCGCAGCGAACCGTGCACCGAAACCTGCCCGAACCCACCGCTGTGCATGGCGGACTCGACCACATGCCAGGGTGCCTGACCCCCGTCATCGGGGTTGGGAAAGACGTCGTGCACGATCAGCAGCGCGCCGGGGGTCAGATGCCGCGCGAATGACCGGTAGTCGTGCAGCGCAATCGGTTCGGTGTGGTTGCCGTCAAGGAAGAGCAGCTCGATCGGCGAGCTCCACCACTGCGCCACGACTTCCGTGCGGGCGACCACCGCCGAGCAGCAGTCCTCCAGCTCGTCGAGGACCGGGCGGAACCGCGGCAGGGTGTCGAGCTTGCCGGTGCGGTCGTCCACCAGCGACTCGTCGTGCCACTCCCACCCCGGTTGGTTCTCCTCGGACCCGTGGTGGTGGTCGACGGTGACCAGCTGCGCACCCACGCGACGCGCCGCGTCACCGAGCAGCAGCGTCGACTTGCCGCAGTAGGTGCCGATCTCCAGCCAGGTGCCGGGATTCGCCCGCAGGGCCGCCTCGTGCAGTGCCTCGCCCTCGTCCACCGGCATGAAGCCAGGGGTCTCGGCTACGACCTTGGCCAGGTGCTCGGATAGTGCCATCAGCTTGCCGCTCCGTCGCTCACCTCGGGGAGCTCATCGTCGCACGATCCGGCGTCTGCGAAGAGCGGCGATCCACCAGTTGAACCGGTGAGCGCATCGACCGCGAGCAGCACCGCCGCCGCGGACCAGGCCGTTTGCTCCCGCGGCCAGACGACGTCGTTGACGACGTTGCGGCCGGTCCAATATCCGCCCGAGTCCTCGTCGCGCAGCGACTGCAGGTCCGCCAGCACCACCAGCGCCCGGTCCGAGTCCCCCATGGCGTCCAGGGCGGCCACCAACTCGGCAGACTCCGCGGCCGTGACCCACGGCTGATCGCTCACGCAGCGCACTCCGTGGCCGGGCCAGACGAACGCGTCCCATGACTCCCGCAACCGCACCTGGGCCGCCTCACCGCGCAGCACTCCGGTCAGCATCGGGTAGTACCAGTCCATGGAGAACCGTGCCCGATCGGCGAACACCCTGTCGTATGCGGATGGGTCGGCCAGCGCCTGCGCCAGCCGGGTTCGTGCCCAGCGCCACCGCGGGCGGTCGTGGCCGAGCGCGGCGGCGATCTGCAGACCGCACTCCAGAGACTGCGCAGCACTGGCGCTCCCGGTCAGCAGGGCGAAGGCGTCAGGACGACCATCGGGCGTGACCGCCCAGGCCAACGCACCGTCCGGGCGCTGGGTGCGCACCACGAAGTTCAGCGCCCGCTCCACGGCCGGCCACAGGCGGGCCAGCACCTGCGTGCGACCGGTGACCTGATGGAAGTGCCACAGCCCGACGGCGAGGTAGGCGCTCTGGTTGGTGTCGGCACACGCATTTTCGATGCTGCCGCCGCGCATGACCATCGGCCAGGACCCATCCGGACGCTGTGCCGCCGCCGACCAGTCGAAGGCCCGCTGCGCCTCGGCATACCGACCGACAACGGTCAGGCCCATCGCCGCCTCGATGTGATCCCAGTGATCCAACTGGGCACCGGCATACCAGGGGATCGACCCATCGACCTGCTGCTGGGAGGCGATGAAGTCGCCTGTGCGGCGGGCCTGTTCGGCACTGAGGATGCCTGGCAGGTCAAGACGTTCAGCGGTGCGTGGGCTCATGAGACCGGCTTGCGCAGGTAGACGACGAAGCTCTTGCCGATCAGCGGGTTGAGGCTGCGCTCGGCCAGCCGGGTGACCGCCGGTGCCTTCATCATGTCCCAGACCAGCAGGCGGTGGTAGGCCCGCGTGGCAAAGTTGTTGTTGTCCGGCCCGACCGCGCACTTCAGCCACCAGTAGGGGGCATGCAACGCGTGCGCATGGTGCTGGCCGATGACCTCGAGGCCGGTGCGCTCGAGTCGCTCGATCAGCTGCGACCCCTGGTAGATCCGCACGTGACCGCCTTCCACCTCGTGGTAGGCGTCGGACAGCTTCCAGCAGATCTGCTCGGGCCACCAGCGCGGCACCGTGACGGCGACGAGGCCGCCGGGCTTGACGACACGGGCGATCTCCTGCATCGCTGTCTCGTCCTCGTGGATGTGCTCGAGGATCTCTGAGGCAATCACCCGGTCGAAACTGCCGGTCTTGAAGGGCATGTCCCGCGCGTCGCCGTGTCGCACATCGGCGGTGGCATCCACGGGCACCTGGCCCTCGACGTCCATGGCCACGAACATCGACTTCACGTCGGCGAGGTCTGTCTCATTCATGTCGAATGCCGTGACGTGGGCTCCGCGGCGGTAGGCCTCGAACGAGTGCCTGCCCTGCCCGCATCCCACGTCGAGCACCGTCATCCCGGGCTCGATCGTGAAGGTGTCGAAATCGACAGTGATCATGACGTGTGCTCCTCTCGCCCCACGAAGTCCTCACTCCGCAGGCTCCGCTCGGTACTTCGTGGGGGCCCCGCTGGCATCGTACGGGTAGCTGCGATGACCTCGGTGTAGATCTCGGCCGTCGCGGTGGCCACGGATCGCCAACTGTACGTGTCCATTGCGCGTTGCCGGCCCACCGCTCCCATCCGGGCACGCTGCCCGGGCGTGCGCAGCAGTCGCTGCGCTGCGGCCGCGAGCGCTATCGGATCACCGGCCGGCACGAGCTCACCGGCGCCCCCCTTCACCAGCTCCGGCAGCGCACCCACATCCGAGGCGACCACGGGTGTGCCGCAGGACATCGCCTCGACCGCCGGCAGCGAAAACCCTTCGTACAGCGAAGGAACCAGGTGCACTTGTGCTGATGCCAGCAGTGCTGCGAGGTCGTCCTCGGTCAGGCCCGAGCGGAACTGGACGCGGTCCAGCAGACCGGCCTCGGCCAGCGCCTTGCTGGTCGTGTCGCTCGGCGTGCCCACGACCACCAGCTCACTCCAGAGGGCGGGGTCGAGATGTGTGAGCGCACTCACCAGGACCGACAGGCCCTTGAGCGGCACATCGGCACTGGCGATCGTGACCAGCCGGCCGGGCACCCGCGGGACGTCGCTCGGACGGAACCGATCGACATCCACCCCGACCGGGACGATGCGCAGCCGCTCGCGTGGCACGGCGAAGTCGGCGGCGATGTCACCGGCCGACCGCTCCGACACGGTGAGCAGGTGGGCGCTGCGAGCGGCGACTCGCCGCTGCATCTGCACGAATCCGTACCAGCGACGCTTGGTCAGTCGCTGCCAGCCCTGCGCAGCGGCGAGCTCGAGCCGTCGGTCCCTGGTGATCGGGTGGTGGATCGTCGTGAGCAACGGCATACCCCGGCGCTCGAGGTCCAGGATGCCAGGTCCGAGCGTCTGATTGTCGTGCAGGATGTCGAAGTCGGCAATGCGGTGGCGCAGCATCCGCGACAGTCGCAGGCTGAAGGTGCGTGGCTCGGGGAACCCCGCGCTGCACATCGTGGCGAACTCGAGCATGTCGATGCCCGAACGGAACTCGCGTATGCCGGGCCGCCGGAACGGATCTTCGGGCCGGTAGAGGTCGAGGCTGGGCAGCTTGGTCAGCAGCACCCCGTCATCCAGCTCGGGGTAGGGCGGCCCACTGAACACCTCGACGTGGTGGCCGAGCGCGACCAGCTCCCGGGAGAGGTTTCGGATGTAGACGCCCTGGCCGCCGGAGTGCGGCTTGGAGCGGTATGAGGACAGTGCCACTCGTAAAGGACTCACCCTGCCAAATCCTCGTCCTGCGCCTTCCGGGATGCCCGCGAAGTGTCGAGCGAGGCACGAGGGAGAACTTCGTGGGGTGAGGCGAAGGTCATGTCTTGAGTGACGTCGGCGGCCCTGGTGTCCCGCCTGTCGAGCACGTAGTTCTGCCGCAGGAACCATGGCCGACGGTCGCCCTGCTTGGGGAAGTCGGCGAGAGAACGCTGCACATACCCCGACGTCAGATCGAGTGCCGGATGGGCGGCCATCGTGCGATGGGCCGTGGGATAGCCGTAGGCGTAACCGGATTCGCTGACGTGGTTGATGAACTTGCAGAAGTACCGGGTGGACAGATCGGATCGCAGAGTCCATGAGGCGTTCGTGTAGCCGATGCACATGGCAGCATTCGGCACACCCTCCAGCATCAGGCCCCGGTAGATGTAACGGCTGCCGAGGTCGACCTCCTTGTCGTCCACCGTGATCGTGGCGCCGCCGGCCGCCAGCATGTTGAGCCCGGTCGCGGTGATCACGATGTCGGCGGGCAGGACCTGGCCGGAGGTGGTCCGCACCCCTTCGGGCACGAACCGGTCGATGGTGTCGGTGACGATCTGCACGTCACCGGAGCGCAGCGCCTTGAAGATGTCGCCACCCGGCACGACACACAGTCGCTGGTCCCACGGCTTGTAGCGGGGGGTGAAGTGCCGTTCGTCGATGCCGGTGTCCTTGAGCTGGGCCATGACGCCCTTGCGGATCACCCGGCTGGCGGCCTTCGGTGCGCGCTGACAGAACTGGTAGAACGCCAGGGAGGTGAGGACGTTCTTCCACCGGGTGATGTCGTAGGCACGCTGCGGGCCGAGGCGTCTGCGCAGCGCCAGGGCGACGGCGTCCTCGGCCGGCAGGCTGATCACGTAGGTGGGTGATCGCTGCAGCATCGTCACCTGGGCGCCGCCGTCGGCGAGCGCGGGCACCAGCGTCATGGCCGTGGCGCCGGACCCGATGACGACGACCCGCTTGCCGATGGCGTCAAGGCCTTCCGGCCAGAACTGCGGGTGCACGATCTGCCCGGTGAAGTCGTCGGTGCCGTCGAAGTCGGGGGTGTAGCCCTGGTCGTAGTTGTAGTAGCCGGAGCACAGGTAGGTGTAGTCGGCGGTCACCGTACACGACCCGTCCGGTGTCTGCAGGGTCAGCGTCCACCGAGCGTCCGCACTGGACCAGGCGGCCTCGACCAGCTTGGTCTCATACACGATGCGCTCGTCGATGCCGTACTTGTGCGCGGTGTCCTCGAGGTAGGCCAGGATGTCGGCTCCGTCGGCGATGGACTTGTCGCCGGTCCACGGCTCGAAGGAAAACCCGAGGGTGTACATGTCGGAGTCGGAGCGGATTCCCGGGTAGCGAAACAGGTCCCAGGTGCCGCCCAGCGCGCTGCGCGCCTCGATGATGGCGTAGTCCTTGTCGGGACACATCGTCTGCAGTCGGTAACCGGCGTTGATCCCGGACAGCCCGGCGCCGACCACCAGCACGTCGTAGTGGTCCTTCAGTTGCGCCATACGCCTACCTTCTCTTGTCCCGGATGCTGGCATCTTCCCCTAAGTTACCCGCCAGTCACATATCCGGCCAGCGAACGTGTCGCCGGATTCTCGCAAGGGTCGACCTGTCGGCCGCACCGCCTTCATCCTTCCACCCGCTTCGGTCGTCCCTCTCGCGGATGACTAGCATCACAGACTATGCACAACCCGGCGCCTGCGAAATATGACGTGGCCGTCGTGGGCGCCGGACCGGCCGGAAGCATGGCGGCTCGGGCCGCAGCCCAAGCGGGTGCGAAGACACTGGTCGTCGACCGGTCGCAGTTCCCCCGATACAAGACCTGCGGTGGCGGGCTGATCGGTGTCACCCTGGCGCATCTGCCTCCCGAGCTGAATCTGCCGGTGCAGCAGGAGATCACCGCCGCCTCGTTCAGCCTGCGGGGGCGCAGGCAACGCTGGCGGGAAAGCGACAAACGCATCCTCACCCTGATCAGTCGCACCGAGCTGGATGCCGCACTGCTGGCCTGTGCCTGCCGCGCCGGCGCCGCGTCGATGCTCGGCACCCCCGTCACCGGCCTGACCGAGCACGACGACCACATCGAGCTGGCCACCGGCGCCGGACCCATCACGGCCCGCTATGTCATCGGTGCCGACGGGTCGACCAGCCGCATCGCCCGGCACGTCGGGGCCACGATGCGGCAGGTGGATCTCGGCCTCGAGGTCGAGCTCGAACGACCACCGGGCGATCAGTGGCGCCAGCGGGTGCATATCGACTGGGGCTGCGAACCCGGCTCCTACGGCTGGGTCTTCCCCAAGGCGGACACCCTGACCGTCGGCGTCATCCATCGCAAGGGCAACCCGGAGGCAACCCGCCGCTACCTGAGTGGACTGCTCACCGCGTATGGACTCGACGGCCTTCGCGAGGTCAAGAACTCGGGTCACCTCACCCGCTGCCGGGCATCGGGATCACCACTGTCCTGCGGCCGCGTGCTGCTCGCCGGAGATGCGGCCGGCCTGCTCGAGCCGTGGACCCGTGAGGGCATCTCGTATGCCGTCCGCTCCGGCACTGCGGCCGGCGCGGCTGCCGCACGGGGAGCCAGCGGGGCGCTCACCCCCTTCGAGGTGGGGCGGTCCTACCGGCGGTCGATCGCACCGACACTGCTCGCGGAGATGTCCGCGGGTCGCCGATCGCTGGATGCCTTCGAGAAGCATCCGGGTCTCTTTCACCGCCTCATCACCGGCACACCGGTCGGCTGGGACGCGTTCATCCGGATGACGCGCGGGGACATCACGCTCGCGGATGCGTTCGCGCACTGCTCGGTGAGCGTGGGAATGCAGGCGCTCGGCCGTCTCTGAGCCGGCCGGGACGGTCGCGCCCTGTCAGTCCTCGGCAAGCCAGCCATCCGGACCTTGCGAGCCGGCGGAATACTCCTCCATCGGCACCCGCCCCGACCTCCACGCCTTCAGCACCGGATCCATGATGCGCCAGCATGATTCAGCCGTGTCACCGCGCACCGTCAGCAGCGGGTTGCCATCCAAGATCTCGCGAATCACCTCGCCGTAGGGCTGCATCCGCCCATCGGCAAGCTCAGCACGCAGCACCTTCTGCTCGAGGTCGAGCGGGTCGCCCTCGGCATTCATCGTCAGAGCCAGCGACACGGCGCCCGGCGTCAGGTTGATGATCATCTTGTCTGCAGCCGCGACACCATTGAACCCCGCCGGCACGTGCGGCACCTCACGGAAGTAGGCCACGATCTGCTTGCGCGGCTCGGCCATCGCCTTGCCGCTGCGCAGCGTGAACGGCACGCCCTGCCAGCGGTTGTTGCGGATCTCGACGGTGACCTGCGCAAGCGTCTCGGTCATTCGGTCCGGGTCGACGTCCTTCTCCTTGACGTAGGCCGGCACCCGCCGATCTCCCGTCCGCCCGGCCGTGTAGCGGGCCCGGCGGGTGGAACGCCTGGGCGAGTTACCCCATACGCGGGTGGCCCGCAGCACCTGGGCCTTCAGGTCGTGCAGCTCGTTGGGCTCGACCGTCGCGAGTGGCTCCATCGCAAAGACCGCCATCGCCTGCAGCAGGTGACTTTGCAGCATGTCCTGCAACGCACCCGCCCTGTCGTAGTAACCGGCGCGGCCCTCGAGCGCCAGGTCCTCGTCGTAGACGATCTCGACCCGCTCGATGTGCTCCGCGCTCCAGATCGGTTGCATGATCCGGTTCGCAAAGCGCAAGCCGATGAGGTTGAGCACCGTCGAGCGTCCGAGGAAGTGGTCGACCCGGAAGATCTGGCTCTCGGGGACGACCTTGTGCAGCTGCTCGTTGAAGGCGTGCGCGGACGCCTCGTCCGTGCCGAACGGCTTCTCCAGCGCCAGTCGGGTCGGGTCGGGCAGGTCCAGGTCGGCCAGCAGGGCGCACACCTTGATCGACACCGCCGGCGGCAACGCGAAGTAGATCACCAGCGGACCCTTGACCCCGTCCAGCAGCGCTTTCAGCGCATTCGAGTCGAGCAGGTCGGTGCGCACGTAGTGCGACGACTTCGCCACCGCGCTGGTGATTTTCGGCGGTGTCTTCACCGTGCCGAAGGACTCCCGCAGGCGGGCGCGCCACTGGCCGTCGGTCATCTCCACCCGATCGGCCCCGATCACGTGGACCTGGCGGTCCGGCTCCACCTGGAGCAGGCTTGCGAGGCCCGGCAGCAACAGCCGGTGCGTGAGGTCTCCCCCGGCACCGAGGATCAGTAGCGTCACTGGTGCATCTGCGGTCATGGCCACGAGCATGTCACGGTGGCCGCGCGGAGAACGGCAGGCCGGTCCGTCGATGGGCCGCACCGATCACGATGCCCACATCCTGGGACGGGGCTCACGGGCACCCACACGCCATACTTAATCTTTAGTTATGTATTCCATCACTTCTCGTAGGAATCGGTCGAGCGGGCCGCCCGCGCTCCCCGGGGACTTCGCATGACCCAGGTCGCCACCCCAGCCGATCCGCACTGGCAGACCCAGCTGTTCGCCTCGGATGTATGCCGCAGCTCGGCCGTCCGCGACCGGCTCAGCCCGCGCGCCGCCTACCAGGACCTGCTGTATGGACGTGCGGTGCTGATCGACCTTCGCCCGGATGCCGAGCGGGCCGCACAGGGCGAGGTGCACCCGGATCTCGGGGGGATGATCACTGCACTCGCCGTGCCGCAGGACGACGCGCCGGTGATTCTGCTGTGCCAGGAGGGCGACGCCTCACTGGTCGCCGTCCAGTCGATGCGCAGGTCCGGGCGAACGCGGGTCACCGACGTCGAAGGCGGGTTCCACGCCTGGCGCGACCTCGGCCTACCGACCCACTAGACCCGAGCTGGTGGCGTCAGTCCTCGACGTGCGCGGTTGTGACGAGGTCTTGTCCGACGAAGATCTTCGCATCGACGATCAGCCGACTGAGCAGCGAGTTGGCGATAAAGCACTCCTGGTGCGCCAGCTCGAGCAGGTGCTGCAGCCGATCGGTGCGGCTGCCCTCCGCGAGCACGATCGTCGGCTGCAGGTGGATCGCGGTCACCGACATCACCGGGCCGCCCTCGGGCATGACACCGCTGGCCTCGTCGGTGTAGGAGGTCACATCGAGGCGTGCCCGCGCGGCGACCGCGAGGAACGAGAGCAACTGGCAGCTGCTGGCCGCCATCACCAGCAGCTCCTCGGGGTTGACCAGCGCGGCATCACCACGAAAGTGCGGGTCGGCCGACATCGTCACCTGCGGCTTGCCGGCGGCCGAGATGTGGTGTTCGCGCGGGAAGCTGTCGTAGCCGCCTCCGGTCGACCCGGACCAGGTCAGGCGCGCGGCATACCGGTGGTCAGCGCTGCTGGTCATGGTGCCCGTCCTTGTCGATAGGGGTGCCAGTGTGCTTCCCGGCCCTCACACCCTAGGACGCGAGGATGTGCGGCGCATCAACCTCGGCGATCGTCTGGCGCACCTGCCGCGACACCTCGTCGGGATCGTCCAGCATCGGCACGTGACCGCAGGCCCGCAAGGAGGCGTGCCGGACCATCGGCAGTCCTCGCCGCGCCCGGTCCGCATGCCGCGGAGACAGGATGCGGTCGGTGTCTCCCCAGGCGATGGTGGTCGGCACCACCGGCCGACCGATGTAGCGCAACGGCAGCCCGTGCCACACACACGGCCAGAACCCTGGTGACCGCCGCAGGTTGAGCGAGTCGGACAGCGCCGCCTGCTCAGTCACCCGTTCCGGGTGCACGTAGAGCGCGCGCATGGTGATCTTGCGCAGCGACTCCTTGCGGGCAAACAGCTCCAGCACCGGCATCGGGGCGTAGGTGGCCAGCTTCATCGGGATCAGGTTCGTGGCGATCAGAGCGAGGTCGAACCGGGACCAGAAGCCCGCCGGGGACAACGCCGTCACCGATCGAGCGCTGCCCCGCGCCGCCATCTGGAGGCAGAAGTAGCCACCGAGCGAGTTACCTACGACGTGCGGGCGGTCCAGCCCCAAGTCGGCGAAGAGCTCCTCGAGCTGCTCGACATAGCTGTCCATCGTCCAGGTATGCGGCGCGGTCGGCGCCGGCGACCGGCCGAACCCCGGCAGGTCCACTGCAATGACGTCGAAGTCCTGCGCCAGCTGGTCGAAGACCTCACCCCAGGCCGAGCGCTGGTGCCCGATCCCGTGCACCAGCACGACGCTCGGCCCGGATCCCTTGCGCGAGTATTCAATGGTGCTCATGCATCCACTCTTTCGTCGGTGCGAACTCTGCCAGCTCCTGTCGCACCATAAACGACAAGCGCTCCCTCGAGTGGAGTAGGTAACCGTCGAGCGGAGTAGCTGTAAGTACTCCACTCGGCGGATAAGTGCTCCCCTCGGCGGGGAGGGGGCGCGGGGTCAGCCGACGCGCAGGTCGGCGCGGGCCACGCGGGCGCCCGCGTCGTCATACGTGATGTCGGCGGTCACCCGCTCACCGCGCAGCACGTGCGGCAGCCAGATCCGTGCGTCGTCCCACATCTGCGCCCACGGAAGGTCGGCCACCGGGCGCCATTCCGGATCGAGCTCGGGCGAGGCCACCACGGAGCCGGTCCACTGCGTCACGACGAAGAGGTCCACCGCCATGTCCCACGCGGGGTTGGCCGGGAATCGGAACGCCACCCGCCCCGCCGTGCGCAGGTCGCGGGGCGCGACGGTCAGCCCGGACTCCTCATACGTCTCCCGCACTGCCGCCGCCGCCGATGTCTCGCCCGCTTCGACGTGGCCACCGAGCCCCACGACCTTGCCGGTGCCGAACCCCTGCCGCTTGCGACCGAGCAGCACCCGCGGGCCGCCGGCCCCATCCGGGTCGATGAGGTAGGCCAGGCACAGGGCGGTCGCGTCGGTCACCGGCCCAGCATGGCGCATTCCACCCCTTGAGACCGCCCGCAGCACCGCTGCGGCAAACCCGACATGCTTTGACAGGTGACGATCGGAATCCTGACCAGCGGGGGAGACTGCCCCGGCCTCAATGCCGTGATCCGTGGCGCTGTGATCAAGGGCGACCGCATCCATCACGAGACCTTCCTCGGCATCCGCGACGGGTGGCGCGGCCTCATCGAGGACGACATCCGGCCGCTGGAGCGGACCGAGGTCCGCGGCATCTCCAAGCAGGGCGGCACGATCCTCGGCACCTCGCGCACCAACCCGTTCGAGTCCGGTGGCTCGCAGCGCATCGCCGAAGTCATGCAGAAGCACGAGATGGACGCGGTCATCGCGATCGGCGGCGAGGGCACCCTGACCGCGGCGCGGCGGCTGTCCGACGACGGCATCAACGTCGTCGGGGTGCCGAAGACGATCGACAACGACCTGTCCGCCACGGACTACACGTTCGGGTTCGACACCGCGGTCTCGATCGCCACCGAGTCCATCGACCGGCTCCGCACGACCGCCGAGTCGCACCATCGCTGCATGGTGGTGGAGGTCATGGGCCGGCATGTGGGCTGGATCGCGCTGCACTCCGGGATCGCCGCCGGCGCCCATGCCGTCCTGATCCCGGAGGTGCCGGTGACGCTGCAGCAGATCTGTCGCTGGGTGGAGGCCGCACGCGATCGTGGTCGCGCGCCGACGGTGGTGGTCGCGGAAGGCTTCATCCCGGAGGGGCAGGAGCGGGAGGTCGCGCCGCGGGGACTGGACGTATTCGGTCGGCCCCGGCTCGGCGGGATCGGTGAGCAGCTCGCACCACTGATCGAGGAGGTCACCGGGATCGAGACCCGGTCGGCCACGCTCGGGCACCTTCAGCGCGGCGGGGTGCCCACGTCATACGACCGGGTGCTGGCGACCCGTTTCGGCACCGCGTCGGTGGATGCGGCCGTCGCGCGGCAGTGGGGCACGATGGTGTCGCTGGTGGGCACCGACATCAAGAACGTCGACCTGCACGACGCCACGACCGTGCTCAAGTCCGTCCCACGCGACCGCTGGGACGAGGCCGCCATCCTTTTCGGGTGACTCGGCGCCTCAGGAGGGCAGGGCCGCGAGGATCTCGCCGGTCACGGCTGCCTCCTTGCGCTCCATTCGGACGTCCTCGGAACGCGGTCCGATGTAGGTCTGACCGAGGCGTCCGTCTCGGGCCAGCGCCGCAATCAGGGCATGCTTGACGGTCTGCCGGTCCACGTCGTTGTCGAGCCGGAAGGCGAGCACGGTCAGCGACTCCTCATTGATGTCGGGGTAGCCCTGGCCCACCCGACCCACGTCGGGGTCCTCATGATTCAGGTGCAGCCAGGTGCGCAGCACCGGTGGCATCCCGGTCGACCCGACGTAGACGATCGGCGAACCCGGCTGCGACCTGGACCGCCACACGTAGACCCACGACTCGCTCATGTCGATCGTGCCGTCGCGCACCTCGATCGTGAGCGTCTCCATGCGTTCACTCCTTGTCGTATGCCGAATGTCTCCCCCATCATTCCGCACCTGGCCGGTCCCCGGGGCCGCTATCTGCGATGGTGGACCCGTGAGCCACATCCTGCTGCTGCACTCCGCCCTCGGGCTGCGCCCATCGGTCCTGCGATTCGCCGAGGAACTGCGTTCTGCAGGACACGACGTCACGACGCCGGACTACTACGACGGCCGGGTCTTCGACTCCGAACGTGAGGGAATCGCCTACCGCGACGAGGTCGGCGCCGGCACCCTCTTCAAGAAGCGGCTGCTGCCCCAGCTCGCGGCGCTGCCCGACGACACGGTGCTCGCCGGGTTCTCGCTCGGAGCGGCCTTCGCCCAGAACCTCTCCCTGAAGCGGCCCGCAGCCCGGGCGGTGCTGCTGATGCACTCAGTCGCAGCCCCCCGAGGCGACTGGTCCGGTCAGCCGGTGCAGGTCCACCGGTATGCCCAGGACCCGTGGATCGACCTTGCCGACGTGACGGCGCTGAGTAGCGCGGTGGTGGCCTCCGGCGCCGCGTTCGAGGACTGGGTCACTCCCGGCCGCGGTCACCTCTTCACCGACACGGACGGCCCGGACGGGGACGAGCAGGCCACGGCGGCGACACTGGAACGCATCGGGGACTTCGTGCGCTGACCGGGGCGCGGGAGCGTGAAACCACGTTGAAACCGTCGTGCCACAGACTTGCATCTGCAAGGTGAGTAGATGCGTGCACGGGGTGTGCACCGCGATCGGGAATAGCAACGCATCGCGGCGTGTTGCCGTTCACGTTCTCGCAAAGAAGTCGCTGGAGATCACCCAACGTCGACAGGTATTCTGGTAAAGGCGCCAGTGTGCGCCGATATCTTCCAGGAGCACTGCCGGACACGCATGGCCTCCTGCCTCGCCTGATCATTTCGAGAGGATCGCATGTCCGCGGAGCAAACCCGAGAATATCCCGACAAGATCGATGGCGCGGTTCTCAAAGTCGCCGGGGTGGTCGTCCTGGGCGCGATCATGTCGATCCTCGACATCACGGTCGTCAACGTTGCGCTGCCGACCTTCCAGAACGTCTTTGGCTCTGGCGGCAACCCGGTGTCGTACGCCACCGTCGCCTGGACCGTCACCGCCTACACCCTGTCTCTGGCGACAGTCATCCCGCTGACCGGCTGGGCCGCCGACCGGTTCGGCACCAAGCGGCTCTACATGACGGCTCTGCTGCTGTTCGTCTGCGGGTCCGTCCTGTGCGCGACCGCCGGGTCGATCCAGGTGCTGATCGTCTTCCGGGTGCTGCAGGGCCTCGGCGGCGGCATGTTGATGCCCCTGGGCATGACGATCATGACGCACGCGGCAGGCCCCGACCGGATCGGCCGCCTCATGGCGATCCTCGGGGTGCCGATGCTGCTGGGCCCGATCGCCGGCCCCATCCTCGGCGGCTACCTCATCGAGCACGCCAGTTGGCACTGGATCTTCCTGATCAACGCCCCCATCGGCGTCATCGCGATCATCTACGCATTCTTCGCCCTGGAAAAGGACAATCCGACGCCGTCCGAGTCCTTCGACTTCCTGGGCATGCTGATGATGTCGCCGGGTCTTGCGCTGTTCCTGTATGGCCTCTCGTCGATCCCCGGCGAGGGCACCATGACGGCGCCGAAGGTCTGGATCACCATGCTGATCGGCCTGGTCCTGATCGTGACCTTCATCTTCCACACCTTCCGACCCGAGCATCCGCTGCTGGATCTGCGGCTGTTCAAGAACAGGATGCTGACCGTATCGACCGTCACGATGTTCTTGTTCGTCTGCGCCTTCTTCGGCGGACTGCTGCTGATGCCGACCTACTTCCAGCAGGTGCGTGGTGAGTCGACACTGCAGTCCGGTCTACTGATCGCCCCGCAGGGGATCGGCGCCATGCTCACCATGCCGATCGCCGGCGCGCTCGCCGACAAGATCCCGATCGGTCGCATCATCCCCGCAGGACTGGTGCTGATCATCGGCGGGATGTTTGCGCTGACCCAGCTCTCGTCGACGACGTCCTACACCTATCTGATCGCCGTGCTGTTCATCATGGGCCTCGGCATGGGCGCGACCATGATGCCGATCATGACCGCGGCACTGAAGACGCTGAAGCACCGCGAGGTCGCACGAGGGTCGACACTGATCAACATCATCCAGCAGGTGGGGTCGTCGGTCGGTGTCGCCGTCATGTCGACAGTGCTGACCAGCCATCTGAAGAGCTCGCCGCTCGCCGCCGCCGGCCAGGCACTGGCCAACGACCCGACGGCCGCGAAGACCAATCCGCAGATCGCCGCGCTGATCCAGCATCTGGGTGGCGTACCGCAGTTCCTCGACGCGGCCGCCCAGGAAGCCGGCAAGGCCTTCGCCGACACCTACTGGGTGGCCGCGATCCTGGTCGCGCTCACGGTCATCCCGGCGCTCCTGCTCCCGATGAAAGCCGAGCCCAAGGCCAAGAACGAGGAGAAGCAGTCGCCCGTGATCATGCACTGACACGGCATACGGCACGGACGAGCTGCAGTGGATTCGTGAGCTATAGCCGACGAATCCACTGCACGCGCTGCCTCCGCGCTCGCGCGCTCAGGACCGAGCGTCCATACCCTCGGGCTCGCGCTGGTCATCGCTCACCGGGCGCTTCTGCGTGAAGCCCCAGTAGGTGTTGTTGCTGACCAGCAGCAGCGCCAGCAGGCCGACCACCAGCCACCAGGCGATCACTGCCAGGTGGAACCGGATGTCGGTGCCGCCGAGATAGACCACGCTGCGCACGGAGTCGACGCCTGCACCGTTGGGCAGCCACGGTCCGATCACCCGCCAGAAGGTGGGCAGCAGCTGATAGCCGAATGCACCGCCGGCACTCGGGTTGCCCAGCACCACGAAGAGCACAATGCTCACGCCTACCCCGATGATGCCGAAGAGGGCCTCCATCCCCATCGTGAAGATCGACGCGCACATCGACAGCAGCATCCCGATGCCCGCCATCGCCCAGAAGTGGCCGGTGAGTGCGCCCAGAAGTGGCCCGACGATCCACGCACCACCGAGGCCGGAGAGGCATGCGTAGGCCAGACAACCGAACAGCCGCCACAGCACCCGCCGGAAGTTGCGCGCCTTCGGACCCTTGCGGATGCCGAGCAGCGACGCCATCAGGTAGCCGCCGACCAGCCAGCCGACCACGAGGTAGAAGCTGGTGAGACCGCGCTCGTCCCCCTTCTGCACGGGCACAACGTCATTCACCGCCAGCGTCCGATGCTTCTTGGTCGCGACCTGGTGGAAGATCGTCTCCATGGCGGCCGTGATCGACGAGCCCTCGGCCGAGTTGACCAGCAGCGTGTCCTTGGTGCCGTCGCGGTTGAAGAGGTAGACCGCCTGCCGTTTTCCGTCCTTCAGGTTCTGCTTGGCGGACGCCTCATCGGTGGAGGCGTAGGCCCACACCGGCTTACCCGGCACCGCATTCAGCTCATTGGAGACGTAGCCCTGCCAGCCGTGGCTGGCGACGACGGTGACCGTCAGCGCATGCGGCTGCGGGTCGTGGAATGCTCCGACGTAGGAGGCGATGAAGCCGAACTGCACCAGTATGGCGCCGATCAGCAGGCCGATCGTGCGCGGGCCGAGCACATCCTTGAGGCGGCTGCGCATCGGCTCGTCTCGGCTGCGCTCGTATCCGTCGGCGGGGCCGTAGATCGTGCCCGCCCGCCGGCGCCGCCGCTCCCGGGGTGCATCGTACGGCTCGTCCGGGCCACCGGTGTCCTCGTGTGCATCGTCGTCCATCGCGCCGTCCCTTCCTCGAGTGCAGGGTCACGGTATCGAGGTTCCGCAGCATCTGATCGCCCGAGAGGTCACCAATTGCACCCGAGAAGTCAGGAATTTCCATCGAGAAGTCATGCATGACCTTCCGAGTGGCGTGGGGAGCTACGCGTCTTCGGCGGCACGAATGAATGCGTTGAGCAGCCGATCGCTGAAGAGCACGAATCGGATCAGTTCGAAGTCCTGCACTCTCGGGCGCACGGCCCCGAGGGCGACGCGCGCGACCTCGGCGGCGTCCCATCCGTACACACCGGCGCTCACTGCCGGGAAGGCGATCGTGCGTGCACCGATCGTCGCGGCGGCGTCAAGGCTGTTGCTGAAGCAGGCGGCCAGCAGTGCGGGGTCGGACTCGCCGCGGTGCCGGTTGGGACCCACGGTGTGGATCACCCACCGCGCGGGCAGGTCGTGGCCACCGGTGGCAACCGCGCGGCCCACCGGTAGGCCGTCGGCCAGACTCGTGCCGCGCAGCCGCCGGCATTCGTCCAACAGTCCCGGCCCGGCTGCGCGGTGGATCGCGCCGTCGACGCCGCCACCGCCGAGCAGCGAAGAGTTCGCCGCGTTGACTATGGCGTCCACGCGTTGGGTGGTGATGTCACCACGGATGCACTCGATACCGCTCACCCCACCAGGGTAGGACGGTGCGTCGGCGCCAGAACTGACTTCTCGGTTGCTAAAGGTGACTTCTCGGTGACGACGCGGGATCAACTCGCGGCTCGCGGTTCTCAACTCACGGTTCGGTGGGATCAACTCGCGGCTCGCGGGAAACATCTCCGCTCTCGGTGGGATCTACTCGCGGCTCGGTGGAGTCTCCTGTCTCGGTGGCGCGGACCAGCTGGACGACCGCCAGCCCCACCACCAGCAGGACGGCCACCAGCACCACGCTGTCGAAGGGGCTGTGCCGCACCTGCTCGTCGTAGATCGCGACGCCGATCACGATGCTGAGCAGCGGATCCACGGTCGACGTCGCCGGCAGGCTCGCCGAGAGGGGACCCGCCTGGAACGCCAGCTGGTTCAGCAGCAACCCGGTCGCACCCGCGGCCACGAAGGCGTAGAGCTGCCAGCTGGTGAAGATGTGCAACAACCCGCTCGAAGCCACATCGGTGACCGCCTTCAGGAGGGCGGCGCTCGCGGCATACACGATGCCGACTGCGATGCCGAGCACTGCGGCCTTTTGATGGTGCACCCGCTGGCGACGGCCCAGCTCGATCAGCACGAGGACCATCACGATGCCGAGGCACCCCACGACGATCGCAGGGACCTTGTCGACGTGCTCCGGGCCTCCGGACGCACTGTGCGGCGCAGACATCAGCAAGAAGACGGCCAACGAGGCGGTGAGAATCAACGCCCATAGGCCCTGGCGGCGGTTCAGGGACTCGGTCCCGAAGAGCCATCGAAAGATCAAGGCGAACACCAAGCCGCTCACCAGCAGTGGTTGCACGAGCGCCAGAGCACCCAGGTGCAACGCAAAGATCTGCAGCACCAGCCCGACGACGTCGCAAACCACCGCACCCAGCCACAGCCGATGCGTCACGGTGGCCCGAATGAACCTGCCGATGTGCGAGGGTCGCATGCTCTGCGCATCCGGCGCCTCCGCGGCGCTCGCATGCTTCAATGCGCTGGATGCGCCGAATGCGACGGCACCACCCAGCGTGAGCCCGACAACTACCCCTACGCTCACCCTGCATCCTCGTGCTCGCCTGTTGTCGTGCCGATCATTGGCAGCCTACCGGCGCGCGCCCCGGCGCTGTCTCAGGGAGGCGCATGCCGGCCCGGACGGGATACGGTCGTGTCGTGAGCCGCACCATCTGCATTCTCTTCCTCGGTGGCACCATCAGCGCAAGCACCGTTCACGAGGGCCGGACCGTTCGCCTGCTGGGTGACCAGCTCGTCGCGGCAACACCCGGCCTGGCCGCGGTGGACGCCGACCTGGAAGTGCACGATCTGCGCAGCTGCCCGAGCGGATCATTGACCTTCGACCACCTGCTGGAGGTGCTGCATACCGCACGCGCATCGGAGGCCGACGGCATCGTGGTGGTGCAGGGGACCGACACGTTGGAGGAGACCGCCTACTTCGTCGATCTCTTCTGGGGCGACGACCGTCCCGTGGTGTTCACCGGTGCCATGCGGGGTCCCACCCTGGCCGGACCCGATGGCGCGGCCAACCTGCTGGCCGCGGTGCAGACAGCGGCCGACGACCGGTTCCGCGGGCTCGGTGTCCTGCTCGTGCTGAACGATGAGATCCACGCGGCCCGTTTCGTGGCCAAACGGCACAGCACCAGCCCCTCGACCTTCGTGTCGCCGAATGCCGGTCCACTGGGTCGGCTCGCCGAGGGTGAGCCGCGACTGGTGACGACGGTCCCCCGAAACCCGCCGCTCCCGGCCCCCGCACGGGTCTCCGCCCGGGTGCCGCTGGTTGTCACAACCCTCGGCGACGACGGCACGATACTGGAGGCGCTGGACGGCTGCGACGGACTGGTGGTCGCCGGGTTCGGCGCGGGCCACGTGCCTGATCGGCTGGTGGAACGCCTCGGCGAGCTGGCCAAACGTATGCCGGTCGTGCTCGCCTCGCGAACCGGCGCGGGCCCCGTGCTCACGCACACCTACTTCGCGCCGGGCGCGGAAACCGACCTCATCGCACGCGGACTGATCCCCGCCGGATCCCTCGACCCCTACAAAGCGCGGCTGCTGCTGCTGGCGCTGCTGAGCACCGGAGCCGACCACCAGACCATCGCCGCCGCCTACCGCGCCCGCGGCTGATCAACGGTCGGCAATCGAACCCGAGCCGGTCAGCGCCTGAGGAACCTGAGATAGAACGCGCCGAAGACCAGCACGATCCCGACATTCACCATGAGCCGGGCCCACAGATGATTGCGAAAGAAGAGAACGTCCACCCCGACGATGACGGCCACCATCGCCAGCACAAGCAGCAGTTGCCCCGACTTCCCAGTCATGCTCGAACACTATGCCCGCAACGTGAGAAATCGACGGGTGCCCAGCGACGAAGGTCCGGATCACGGAGCTGCGACATGCCGCGCACTGCTTCGCTCAGCCCGGTCGAGCGTCGAGGGCCTCTTCCCCCATGAAGAGCTTCCGAACGTCGTCCTCCATGTCGGGTCGCACGAGCACCGTGACCTCGTCACCGACGCGCATCTGGACCGACCCGAGCCCGAGCATCATCCCGTCCTCCCGACGCACCGAGATGACGATGACCCCGTCCGGCAGCAGCTCTTCGCGCAGCGTGTGCCCAACCAGCGGCGAGCCCTCGCCGACGTGCACCTCGGCGACGCCCGCGTTGGATGACACCCGCGACATCTGACGGGCCTGGGAGCGCGCACCACGGTGGTAGGCGCGCACGATGTCGCTGAACGCGAGGATGCCCTGCACCTGCCGCTCCTCATCCAGCACGGTGATCCAGTGGCTGGTCGACGGCATGGCGTCGATGGCCTGGTCGAGGTTCGCGTCGACCGGCACCGTGGCCGCCGCGGCGTCCGCCCGCCGGGTCAGTGTCGACTCGGCCGCATCCAGCGCCTCGAGGTCATGGACGTCGACCGTGCCGACGAACTGCGACCGCGAGTCGACCACGGGGGCCCCGGGCACACCCGCGGACCGCAGTTGCTCGATGGCCTCCCGCACCTTCAAGGTGTCGGACAGCACCAGGTGTGGGATCGACATTGCGTCGACCACCTGCACCCGGCCGAGCAACGGCAGTCCGTGCTTGAGCCGGGCCGAGCGCGCCTCTTCTCGGTTGGCCAGCTGGCTGACATAGATCGTCTTGTCGAAGTGCCGCACGATGAGGTACGCGAGGCCGACCGCGACCATGGCCGGCGCCAGGATCGTCAGGCTCCCGGTCATCTCGGCGACCATCAGCATGATCGCCAGAGGCGCTCGCGCGATCGCGCCGAAGCAGGCCATCATTCCGACGATGACGAACGGTGCCGGGCTGTGTGGCACACCCGGCGCGAACGTCTCGAGCACCCGCCATACGGCGCCTCCGGTGAACGCCCCGATGACCATGCCCGGGCCGAAGATGCCACCGGAACCGCCGGAACCGATGGACAGGGACGTCGCCAGGATGCGAGCAAACGGCAGCAGCAGGATGGCCCACAGCGGTATGCCGAGCAGCCCCTCGCGATTCAACGAGACCTGGACCCAGCCGTAGCCGGTGCCGAGCACCTGCGGGATCGCAAGTGCCATCAGCCCGACGAGCAGGCCACCGATCGCCGGCTTGACGATCGGGCTGAGGCGCAGGCTCTTCGAGAAGGCCGCCACCCGGTAGAAGGTGTCGCTGTAGAGGAGCCCCACCCCGCCGGCGACGATGCCGATGATGGCGAACCAGACCAGCTGGATCGGCTCATGGAACTCATAACCGGGCGCGGCGTACCCGAACATCGGGTGGAAGCTCTCGAGGAAGCCGAAGACGGTGTACGCGACGATCGAGGTCACCAGACCCGGGATCAGCGCCTCGGTCTCGAAGTCGTCCTTGTAGACGATGTCCGCGGCAAGCACCGCCCCACCCAGGGGCGCACCGAAGATTGCGCCGATACCCGAGCCGATGCCGACCGAGACCGCGATCCGTCCCTCCTCCGGGGAGAGGTCTAGCGTGCGGGCCAGCAACGACCCGAACCCGGCCGAGATCTGTGCCGTCGGGCCTTCCCGGCCACCGGAGCCACCCGAGCCGATGGTGATGGCCGAGGTGATGAGCTTGACGACCACGGCCCGCATGCGGATCATTCGCGGGTTGCGATGCACGGCGTCGATCGCCGCGTCCGTCCCGTGGCCCTCCGCCTCCGGAGCGAACTTGAAGACCAGGAACCCTGAGATCAGACCGCCCAGGGCGACCACGAGCGGAATCGCCCACCATCGGCTGAAGTGGGTGCCGTCTCCGGCGGCCCCACCCTCGCCGGTCGGCGTGGGAACGACGTAGCCACCGATGTCATCGAGCAGCAGGTGACCGGCCGCTTGCAGGGCCATGTAGAACACGACGGCGCCCAGTCCCGCGATCACCCCGATCGCCGTGCCGAGCACGACCCACTTCTTCAGGTAGCTGGTGCGCCGAATCCACCCTCCGGCTCCGGCTCCGAACGATCGGAGCCTGGTCTGGATCACGGCGGTCATGCGTCACGCTCCTGGTCGTTCTTGCCTCCGCGACCGGCCAGTGGCCGACGCGATGGTCGAGTGCGGTCCGAACCGTGCGCGGCCTCGACCAGAAGGGCCAGGCCCTCCGTCAGACGCGCCTGGTCCTCCGGGGGGATCACCGCGAGAAGCTGGCCGATCTCGTCGGTGCGCTTGCGGGTGCTTTGATCGATCAGGGTGCGACCCTCCGGCCGGAGCCGCAGGTTTACCTGCCGGCGATTGACCTCATCGGTGGCACGGTCCAGCAGCTTCTTGGCCACCAGGCGGTCGCACATCCGGGTTGCGGTCGACGGCACCACCCCCATCGCCGCGGCGAGCTCCGCGACGGTGATCGTGCCGTGCATCTCGCAGAGCACGAGAGCCCGGAACTGGGGCAGCGTGACCTCCGGCTCGACGTCCGCCAGGGCCCCGGCCGCGACCGCGACGAACACCCGGTTGGCGGCGAGCACGGCATCGACGACATCGGACTGACCGGCGAGCATCGTGGCGGCGTCGTCGCCCGCCAGCTCCGCCGCAACTGGATCTCTACTCGAAGACACGGCGAGTAGCATACTGCAACTATTGCAGTGCGCACCTATTGCGTCGTCGAAGGACCCCGCGGGTCACCTCAGGCAGCCGGCCGCGGCTTTCGGAGCAGCCACAGGAACCACCCAATCCCGATCAGGGCCAGCCCACTGGCGACAAAGGTGTTCAGCCGCAGGCCCAGGATGTGCTGGGAGTAGTCGATGCGCAGCGACTCCTCGAAGATGCGGAACGCGGAGTATCCCGCGACGTAGAGGGCGAACAGGCTGGGCGGCCGGAATCTGCCGGTGCGGCCGAGCCAGATGAGGAAGCCGGCCCACGCCAGGTCGAAGATCAGCTCGTACAAGAAGGTGGGGTGAAACGTCGGGTACTGCGCATACCCCGGCGGCCGAAAGCGCGGCGCGATCTGCAGCGCCCACGGCAGGCTGGTCGGACCGCCGAAGAGCTCCTGATTGAAGTAGTTGCCGATCCGGCCGATGCCCTGGGCGAGCAGCAGGGACGGCGCCACGGCGTCCATGACCAGGCCCATGCCGGCACCCCGCCGATGGACTCGCCACAGCCCCACCACCGCTGCCAGCGCAATCCCACCCCAGATGCCCAGACCGCCGTCCCAGACCGCGAACGGTCCCCACCAGTGGTGTGGCATCACCGCCGGAGTGGTGATGTCGAAGTAGATGCGGCCGCCGACGATCCCCGCGGGCACGGACCAGATCGCGATCTCGTCGATCAGAGAAGGATCGCCGCCGGCGGCCTGCCACCGTCGCCGGGCCAGCCAGATCGCGGCGGCGATCCCGACGACATACATCAGGCCGTAGAAGTGCAGCTCGATCGGACCAACGTGGATGCCGTTGGTCGGCGGGCTCGGGATGCTCATGGCAAAGGATCCGGGGATCATGATGAGTCCATCATCGACGGCCCCTCGCCGTCGAGGCTCGGCGGGCCCGAGTCCACCGGGCCGTCGACGCCGGACAGCCCGGTCGAGAGCTCCGCGCTGGGCGTCGGAGTCAGGACGCTGATCCGGTCCCCCGGGCAACAACCGGAGCGACGGATCCGGGTCGACGAGTCGGCGGCTGTGCAAGACCGAGACCGGCAGGTACCCGGGCGGCCAGTCGATTGCTTCGAGCCTGCCCCCGACGGCAACGGTGTCCTCGGTAAGCGTGTACTCGACGATGCGGTAGCCGCTCCGCCGGGTGCCGGGGTCGCGATCGGGGCCCTGCGGGTGCGGGTCGGCCCATTCCGCCGTGCGGCGTTCGGCGGTGGGTTCGGCGGCGAACAGGCCGGCGGACACGGCTCGCAGCACATTCTGGTTGGTGACCCAACCCTGCAACTGGTGGCCGTCGGTGGACAGCACCGGCAGGCCGTCCCGGCCATAGCGGACCAACTGCCGCAGCACCTGCGCGAGGCTGTCGTCGGAGAACAGCGCCTGCGGCTCGCGGATGCGAGTGACCGCTCCGAGCAGCCGATACAGCCGGGCATCCGGCGGGAGGCCCGAGACAGCACTCGAGGTGGGCTCACGGGAGCCTGGGTGACGATCGGCGGGGACCGGAGCGGGGAAGGGGTGCATGGCGTCGGCGACGCTGAGCGCATCGAAGGCATGCCCAGCGGTTGTCCGGTCGATGTCCGTGCCGCGCCGGATCAGCTTGGTGGTGTAGATGGTGCCGTGTGAGAGCGCACGGGAGATGGTGGTGGAGATCGCCGCGGCCAGCATCACCGGCAGGGTCAGGGTGAAGTCGCCGGTCATCTCCACCACGCTGGCCAACGCGGTCAACGGACCCCGAGCGGCGGCCGCAAAGACCGCAGCCATGCCGACTATCGCGTAGATCACCGGCGATCCGGCGGCCGGCCCGAACAGGTGGCCTGCCACGTCGCCAAAAGCCATGCCGGCCGTCGCGCCGATGAACAGCGACGGCGCGAAAACCCCGCCGGAGCCGCCGATGCCGATGGTCACACTGCAGGCGAGCATCTTGCCCAACGCCAGCACGACCAGGAACCAGAGCGCATAGTTGCCGGCGGCGGCGTGAAACATCACCGGATAACCGACGCCGTACAACTGCGGCACTGCCAGCAGCAACAGCCCGAGCAGGATGCCGCCTACGGCGGGCCGTGCCCACTCGGGACGCTGCCCCCACGTGCGGTCGCACAGGTCCTCCGTCGCGTAGAGCACCTTGGTGAAGGCCAGCCCGAGCAGCGCCGCAATCACCGCGAGCCCCGCGACCAGCACGTAGTCGTAGGAGTGGCCGATGACCAGGTCATGCGGAAATCCGGTGAGGAAGGCCGCGGAGCCGAAGAACACCCGTGAGATCACGTCGGCGAGCATCGCCGAGAGCATCACAGTGAAGATCGCATCGATCGAGAACTCCCGCAGGATCAGCTCGACCCCGAAGAGCACGCCGGTGATCGGAGCATTGAAGGTCGCGGAGATGCCGCCCGCCGCGCCACAGGCCACCAGGACGCGCAGCCGGTTCTCCGGCATACGCACCCACTGGCCCAGAGAGGACGCCAGCGCCGAGCCGATCTGCACGATCGGGCCCTCCCGCCCCACCGAGCCGCCCACGCCGATGCACAGCGCGGAGGCCACCGCCTTCACCCCGCTGACCTGGGGCCGGATCCGACCGCCGTTCTCGGCTACTGCGATCATCACCTCGGGCACGCCATGGCCGCGGGCCTCGCGGGCGAAGCGGTAGATCAGCGGCCCGTACAAGAGGCCACCGACGACCGGGACGAGCACGAAGAAGGCCGGGCCCAGCCAGGGCAGGTGGGAGCTGTCCACCCGACCCTGCTGACCGAAGTTGGTGCGCCCTGTCGCCAGCCAGGTGAAGGCAAAGATGAGGTACCGAAAGGCGACCGCGCCGAACCCGGCGCCCACGCCGACGAGCGCCGCCGCGCACAGCAGGCCGAGCCGGCTACCCCGCAGCCATCCCGCCGCCGTCCGCGGCTCGGGCCGGGGCTGCGCCCGACGAGTCGCCCACTGCCACACCGCGTTCACGGCCAGTCCTCGTCCGGAATCTCCCCGAGCGCTCGCGACAGGGCGCGCAGCGCGGCGGCCGCGGCCCGTTGTTCTGTGGCGGAGAGCGCCGTGAGGGCATCGCCGATCATCACCCGTCGGACGGCGGTGGCTTCATCGAGCATGCGGCGGCCCTCGCGGCTGAGGGAGACCATCACGATGCGGCGATCTGCTCGAGCACGCTGGCGGCGCACGAAACCCTTGCGGACCAATCGGTCCGACATCCGTCCGGCCGTTGACGCGCTGACCTGCAGCACCTCGGCGAGATCCACCATCCGCTGCGGTCCCCTGGCGGCCAGCACGACCAACGCGCGGTACTGCGCGGCCGACAGGTCTTCGCCCAGGACCCCCAACGACCTCGCGCTCAGACCGATCAGCGCGCGCGTTGCAGTCAACACCTCATCAACGACCTCGACGCCGAGTGCGGAGCTGTCGCGTGACACCACGAGCCTCTCCTTACCTATGGCAATTATTGCACTCGGAACCCATTGCAGTACGCCAGAATCCTCATCGCGGAATGGCCCGAGAACACAGTCAGCGCGGATACGCTCAGCCCACGATCCGATACGCACCCGGAGGTCCACCATGCCCGAGATGTTCGACTACGTCGTCGTGGGCGCCGGCAGCGCCGGAGCCGTGATCGCCGCGCGCCTGACCGAGGACCCGAGCACCCGCGTGCTGCTGCTGGAGGCCGGCGGCGAGGCGAATGCCGACGAGATCAGCATCCCCGCCGCCTTCTCCACCCTCTTCAAGACCCAGTGGGACTGGAACTACACGACCTCCGAGCAGAAGCAGCTGCACTCCCGGCCGACCTACTGGCCCCGGATGCGAGCACTGGGCGGCTGCTCCTCGATGAACGCGATGATCTACATCCGAGGCAACCGAGCGGACTACGACGGCTGGCGGGACGCGAACGGAGCGACCGACTGGGGGTATGCCGATGTGCTCCCGTATTTCATGCGTGCCGAGTCGAACTCACGCCTCGGTGCTCCATATCACGGCCTGTCCGGCCCGCTACAGGTGGAGGACCGGCGGTACACGCACCCACTCAGTCACGCGTGGGTGGAGTCGGCTGTCGCCTCGGGCCTGAAGGCGACCGACGACTTCAACGGGGAGAGTCAGGAAGGGGCCGGGCTCTATCAGGTCACCTGCCACAAGGGGCACCGCTGGTCGGTGGACAAGGCATACCTGCAGCCGGCCCGGACCCGCCCGAACCTCACGGTCCGCACCGGCTCGCTCGTCTCACGCATCCAGATCGACCACGGCCGCGCCGTCGGGGTCGCCTATCGCCAGGGCGGTCGCGACCGCACGGCGCAGGTCAATGCCGAGGTCATCCTGAGCGGTGGCGCGGTCAACTCTCCTCAGCTGCTGATGCTCTCCGGGGTCGGCCCGGCCGCGCACCTGCGCGATGTCGGTGTCGTCGTGGTGCACGACCTACCCGGGGTGGGCCAGAATCTGCACGACCACCCCGCCGTTCCGCTGATCTGGCGCACTCGTGACACCACCGACCTGGCCGAGCTCAACACGCTGCTCAACTTCGGCCGGGCAAAGGCCACCGGCACCGGGCCCCTGGTGTCCAACGTCGGCGAGGCCGGCGCATTCTTCGCCAGCCGCGACGGACTTCCCGCGCCCGATATTCAGGTGCACATGGCGCCAACGGGCTTCTACGACAACGGGTTGCACGAACCTTCCATTCGTAGGGTGACCGTCGCACCGACCCTGGTCAGCGTCGCCAGCCGAGGCCGGCTGCGACTGCGGTCGACCGACCCAACCTGGCATCCGGACATCGACCCCGGCTACTACGACGACGGCACCGACCTGGATGCCATGGTTGCCGGCTGCACTCAGCTCATCGAGATGGCCGAGCGGGGCCCCTTCGCCGACCTGCTGGACGGCCCCTGGGCGCCCGAGACCAGCCATCCCTCCGACGAGGAGCTGATCGAGCACATTCGCCGGTTCACCCAGACCCTGTATCACCCGGTGGGCACGTGCGCGATGGGGCAGGGCGAGCAGTCCGTCGTCGATCCCGAGCTGCGAGTGCGCGGCATCGAAGGCCTCCGCGTCGCCGATGCCTCCGTGATGCCGGTCGTGCCACGCGGCAACACCAACGCACCCACCATCATGATCGGCGAGAAGGCAGCAGACCTGCTGCGCGGCCGCGCAGCCGAGGGAGAGAAGCGATGACGCAGATGCTGCAGTCCCACAATCCAGCCACTGGGGACCTCGTGGCCACCTACCCTGTTGACAATGCGGCTGCAGTGAATGCGGCTGTCGCACGGGCGCGTACAGCCTCGACGTGGTGGGCCGACCTCGGCTTCGACGGCCGCCAGCAGGTCCTCGACAACTGGCGCGGGGTCATTACCCGGCGGATGGCCCAGCTGGCCGCCGTGGTCCACGAGGAGACCGGCAAGCCGCATGCCGACGCGGTCCTCGAGATCGGGCTGGCGGTGGATCACCTGGCCTGGGCGGCCAGGCACGCGAAGAAGATCCTCGGGCCGCACAAGGTGTCATCCGGGCTGCTGATGATGAATCAGTCCGCGACCGTGGAGTATCTCCCGCGCGGTGTGGTCGGCGTCATCGGGCCGTGGAACTACCCGGTCTTCACCCCGATGGGCTCGATCGGTTACGCACTCGCGGCCGGCAATGCCGTGGTCTTCAAGCCGAGCGAGCTCACCCCGGCGGTGGGAACCTGGCTTGCAGAGAGCCTCGCGGAGGTCGCGCCCGGCCGCGACCTGCTGCAGGTCGTGCACGGGTTCGGCGAGACCGGCGCGGCCCTGTGCCACAGCGGCGTCGACAAGCTGGCCTTCACCGGTTCGGCAAGCACCGGCAAGAAGGTGATGGCGGCATGCGCGGACCATCTGACTCCAGTGGTCATCGAGGCCGGCGGCAAGGACGCGCTGATCGTCGACGCCGATGCCGATGTCGAGGCCGCCGCCGACGCCGCCGTATGGGGCGCGTTCTCCAACGCCGGCCAGACCTGCATCGGCGTGGAACGGGTCTATGTGCACGCGCAGGTGTATGACGACTTCCTCGCCCGGCTGAGCGAGCTGGCACGTGAGGTGCACAGCCACGATGGGGCGGACACGGCATACGGCCCGATGACGCTGGGCACCCAGCCGGAGGTGATCCGACGGCACATCTCGGACGCGTTGGCGCGCGGTGGTCGAGCCGTGGTCGGCGGTCTGGACTCGGTCACGGACCGCTACATCCAGCCGACGGTGCTGGTCGACGTGCCGGAGGACTCGAGCGCCGTCACCGAGGAGACGTTCGGCCCAACGGTCACGGTGGCGCGCGTGTCGTCAATGGACGAGGCGATCGAGCTGGCCAATGCGACGAGCTATGGCCTGGGATCGACCGTGTTCTCCAAGGCCCGCGGCATGGAGCTGGCGCGGCGGCTGCGGTCCGGAATGACAGCCGTCAACGGCGTGATCACGTTCGCCGGCATCCCCGCCCTGCCGTTCGGCGGGGTCGGCGACTCCGGGTTCGGGCGCATCCACGGTGAAGACGGACTGAAGGAGTTCACCAACCCCAAGGCGATCGCCCAGAAGCGCATGCGGGCGGTGCTGAATGTCACGACGTTCCAGCGGGGGGTCAAGGAGGACTCCGCCTTCACCCAGCTGATCACCGCGCTGCACGGGCGGGCGAACCAGTTCGGCACCAGCGACGGGACGCTGGGCAAGGTCGCCGCGAGGCTGCCGAATCCGATCAGGCTCCGCCGCTAGTCAGCATCGGCCGCTACCCCTGCCCGATTGGAGGGAGGTGTCGCGGAAGGTGAGTCAGGGCAGGTCGTAGTCGACCACGACGGCCGCGTGATCACTCCATCGATGCGCGTAGGTCGCCGCTCGCCCGACCCACGCCTGCCGCACGCCGACGGCCAGGTCGGGCGTGGCGATCTGGTAATCGATGCGCCAACCGGCGTCGTTGTCGAAGGCCTTTCCACGCCAGGACCACCAGGTGTAGGGGCCGTCGACCTCCCCCGCCTGCGTGCGCAGCACGTCCACCCAGCCGTCGTCGAACCAGCCGGACAGGTGGGCCTGCTCCTGCGGCAGGAACCCCGCCTTGCCGCGGTTGCCCTTCCAGTTCTTCAGGTCCAGGTCGCGATGGCAGATGTTGAGGTCACCGGTCAGCACGACAGACTCGTGCTCCTTGAGCAGCGCAAGCCGGGCGGTGATCGCCTCCAGGAACGCATACTTCTCCTGCTGCTTGGCGGTGCCCGCCTCGCCGGTGTGGACGTATGCGGACACGACCGTCACCGAGTGACCGCCCTCCGGCTCGACGACTGCTTCCAGCCAGCGCCCGCCGCGCTCGTGGTCGTGCAGGCCGGACTCGCGCGCGGTGACCGGGTGCGGGCTCAGCACCGCAACGCCGGCCCGCCCGGCGACATCCGAGGGGGCATGCGCGAGGTTCCAGGTGGTCAGCTCGGTCCCGGCCAGCGCCTTGGCCAATTGCTCGTCGCTCGCGCGAACCTCCTGCACGGCGATCGCATCGGCGTTCTGCGCGGCGAGCCACTCCAGTCCCCCACGGCGAGCCGCCGCCCGAATGCCATTGACATTGGCCGTGATGAGTCGCATCACGCCATTGTCGACGACGCCCCCATCGGCTGACGGCCCGGGTCGCCGGTCAGGGCGCCCTGGCGGATCGACGTCAGTCGCCTCGTCTGCGGCCCAGCGCGTCGATCAGCAGCCCGGTTCCGATGCCGAGCATCCAGACGTCCTTGCTGATGGCGGTGCCCTGCTGGCTCGGCCACATGCTGCCCGGCTCGCGCAGGGCCGGTGTGCGCGCATACATGCCGACCAGGCCGCCGGAGAATCCGGTCAGCGCTGCGCCGGCGATCTTTGCCGGGACCAGCGGCGTCAGCAGAAGGACGCCGGTCACCATCTCACCCACCGACAAAGCCTTGAGGAAGGTTGTCGGCTTCATGCTGCGCAGGAAGGGGTAGGCGCCCGCCGCCATCCCGTGCAAGCCCTGAGCCTGTTCCTCGTCGCCATCCCATTTGCTCAATCCGGAATGCAGAATGTAGGCGCCGGTCGCGACTCGCGTGGGTAGGTTACGGAACTTCATGACGCCTCCAACGGTGTGGCCACCGCAATAGTTGATTTGTTGACTACTTCCTCATTGTGCTCCGCCGTGCCGTAATCCGGCCAGTCCGCAGGCCGGCAACTCGCCTGTAGGGACGGCGCGGCAAACGGCCGGCGCGAACAGTGTCCGCACCGGCCGCTGCTGCAAGCAGGCAGCTTAGAAGCCGCCGCCTTCGTTGTCGCCCTGGTCGCCGCCCTGGTCACCACCGCCGCCCTGCTGGCCGCCCTGGTCACCGCCACCACCGAAGCCACCGGAGTCGCCGCCCTGCTGGCCGCCCTGGTCACCACCGCCGCCCTGCTGGCCGCCCTGGTCACCACCGCCGCCCTGCTGGCCGCCCTGGTCACCACCGCCGCCCTGCTGGCCGCCCTGGTCACCGCCGCCGCCCTGCTGGCCGCCCTGGTCACCGCCACCACCGAAGCCACCGGAGTCGCCACCCTGACCGCCACCCTGCTGGCCGCCCTGGTCACCGCCACCACCGAAGCCGCCGGAGTCGCCACCCTGCTGGCCGCCCTGACCGTTGTCGTTGTTCTGCTGGTTCTCGTCCTCGAAGCCCATGCTCACTCCTTGAAGTGCTCGGTGATCTCGGTTTGGCGGCGTCATTGCCGCCTTTTGAAGATAACCACAGATGAGGCGTGGGTGGGGGCTCAGAGCTTGAACAGATCGCCGGATTTACTGCCAGGTACGGTTTTTCTGTGAGCAACCTGGATCGGCGACCTCGCGCCCTTGCGCTGTCACCACGATCTTGGCCACCGTCGCCCTCTGCGGATGCTCCGGCGGCGCTCCGAGTGGAGCAACCAAACCCGCTGCCCCTACGTCGAACTCGGCTGCGGCATCGGCAGCGGGCTCGGCACCGTCCGTCAGCGACACGTCACCGGCCTCGGCGTCACCAGAGTCTGCGGGTGCACCGCATCGGGCCGCGCTGAAGACGATGCTGCTTGTCGACTCCGACCTGCCGAGCGGGTGGGAGCCAGCCACCAACACCGAAAGCGACGACCCGACTTCGGGTGCGGCGGTCGACACCTGCATCGGCCTGAAGGACACTTCCGCCGACAAGGTCGGGACAGCCACGTCGGACGACTTCAACAAGGGCCACGCGCCCATCTCCTCAGGTGCCGACAGCTTCACGTCCGACGACCCGATCACCCAGCATCGAGACGCATTCAACAACCCCAAGAAGCTGCAAACCTGCCTCGCGACGGCGATGCGCACGCAACTGAAGGACAGCGCCCCCTGCGGGCGGCTCGATCGGGGACATTGCGGTCACGGCCACCAGGGGCCCAGCAGCGGGCCAGCCGGCCAGCGTGGAGGGCTCGATCGGGGCATCGATCAAGCTGAGCGCCAACGGGCACACGGCAACCCTGTACCTGCAGCCGACCTATCTTTCGCGCGGCACCGTCCGGGCACGGGTGACCTTCGAGGACATCGCGGCCACGGTGCCGGCCAGCCTGCAGAACACGCTCGTCAACGCCGTGGACAAGCGCCTGCCCTCCACCTGACCCACCGGGCGGCCGACCGTGGGCTACTTCTGTCTCGGCACCCGCCCCATCAGGTAGAACTCGACGTTCGGCATCAGTCTGGTCGTGCTCGCGACCCTGTTGCTCAGCCCGAAGAACGCGGTGATCGACGCGATGTCCCAGGCGTCCTCGTTGTCGAAGCCATGCGCGCGTAGGGCCGCAAAGTCGGCGTCGTCGACCTCGTCACTGGAAGCGTTGACCTTGTGCGCGAACTCCAGCATGACGCGCTGCCGTGCGGTGATGTCCGCCGTCCGGAAGTTGGTGGCGACCTGATCGGCGACCAACGCCTTCTTCTCATAGATCCGCAGCAGCGCACCGTGCGCGACGACGCAGTAGGTGCAGCTGTTGGCCCCGGAGATGCTGGTCACGATCATCTCGCGATCGCCCTTGCTCAGGTGTGACTCCTCTCGCCCCATCAACGCGTCGTGGTAGGCGAAGAACGCACGGAACTCCGCCGGCCGACGAGCCAGCAGCAGGAACACGTTCGGGATGAAACCTGACTTCTCCTGGACCTCGAGGATGATCTCGCGGATGTCCTGCGGCACCTCGGCGAGTTCAGCATAGGGATAGCGCGGCTGCATACCCGCAGCCTTGCACAGTCTCGCCCGTAGGACAGCAAAGCGGTGACCACCTGGGTGGCCACCGCCTCCGCGCCGGGTATGCCGGTGCGCTGCGAACTAGTTGTCGAACGCGTCCTTGGCCTCGTTGGCGGCACCCTTGATGTCGCCGTCCTTGAGGTTCTCTCCGGCCTGCTTCACGCCGGCCTCGGTCTGCGTTGCCCGCCCCTGTGCTTCCTGGTCCCGGTCACCGGTCGCCTTGCCGGCGGACTCCTGGGCCTTGCCCTTGCCCTTGTTCATGAGGTTCGAGAGGTTTTCCTTGATGCCCATGCTTCTGCGCTCCTTGCTGTTGAGCAAACGGTCGCTTCATTCCTACCCCGCATTCGGCCCAAGATCCAGTTCGGAGCGGGTCGGCGGCGCAGATCTCAGCCGGCGAGCGCGGAACCCAGGGCGATCAGCACCAGCGTGAGCAGGCCGATCAGCGCCCGCAACCAGGCGGCCGCCCGCGCGTCGCGGTCGATACGGGCGGCCAGGGCTTCATCGGTCGGGCGATCGAGCAGTGCGCGTCGCAGGCGGGTCATCCGGCGCGCCTGCGCCACGCCCACGACGGTCACCACCACGAGCAGGACGGCAAGGCCGGCGGTGGCGTATGCCGTCCCGCCCCAGTGGATCTGCGTCATCAGGCCGGCGCCGGTCCCCAGCATCACGACCAGGGCCACACTGGCGACCACGCCATAGGTGCGACCCAGCGCCCGGAAGAAGGCCACTTTCGCGGGGGCGTTCAGGGTGGTCACTGCGACTCTTGCCACCACGGCGATGGCGACATAACCACCGACCCAGATCGCCGACGAGAGCGTGAAAAGGCCGAGCAGGATCGCGCGGGCGGCGTGGGGCATGGCGTGCTCCAGGTGTGTCAGATGCTGGACGGGTGCGAGACGGAGGTCGAGCTCAGGCGCCGGTGCGCTCGCACACCCAACCATCCGGCATACTCCCCGAGTCCAGGAAGTCGGTCAGCCGTGCGGTCGTGGCGTCGTCGAGGGCGGCATCCACCTGCGGGTAGATGATCGGCTCCTCCTTCGTGTTGTGCGCATCCAACTGACCGAGCAGCTGGTCACACAGTTCGTAAACCACACTGGACCTGGGGTCCTCTTTCAGTTGCATGGCAAGCAGATCGAGGGTCGCCCACAGCTGCCCGTGCTCCCGCAGCATCACAAAGACCGGGGCGACCATCCCGCCGGCGCGCAGCGCCGGGAAGACGAACTCCTCCTCGAGGTAGATGTGCCGCCGCAGTCCCTCCATGGCAGCGGTGAGGGGCGACGTGTCGAGGCCTTCCTCCGACATCGCCGCGACGAAGGTCTCGATGCCACCGTCGATCTCGTGATGTTCGCGCTCCAGCGCGGCGGCCAGCATGCCCTGCTCCATCAGCATCTCCTTGAACTCACCGTGGAGTCCTTCAGTAAATACGACTCGATGTAGTAAATACTACCCGGTTCCCGCCCGTGCAATTGCGCACTCGCCGTGCGAACGATCCACAGCGCGCACCGCTACTGCTGGCTCCCTCAAGCGACGTGAAACTGGCACTCAGAATGCCAGCCATCGGGTTCTACGGTTGCCTGAGGCCCCGACGTGAGGGGAATCACATCACCTACAACGCGCGAACGAGCGCGGGTCGTCGACCAGCACGGAGGGCACATGCACACGGACGAGATCGAATCGGCTGAGGAGTCCGGGCTCGGCAAAGGGCTCAAACAGCGCCACATGAATCTGATCGCCCTGGGCGGAGTGATCGGCGCGGGTCTCTTCGTCGGCAGTGGCGTGGTCATCCAGTCGGCCGGGCCAGGAGCCGTCGTCTCGTTCGCCGTCGGCGGAGTGATCATGGTGCTCGTCATGCGGATGCTGTCGGAGATGGCGGTGGCCCGTCCCGCGCTCGGTTCCTTCTACGTCTATGCCCGGCAGGCCATGGGGGATCGCGCCGGTTTCACCGTGGGCTGGCTCTACTGGTACTTCTTCGTCATTGTCGTCGCGGTCGAGGCCGTGGCGGGCGGGCGCATCCTGCAACTCTGGGTCCCGAGCGTGCCGCTCTGGGTGCTCAGCTTCGGGCTCCTGGTCGTCCTGACGGGCACCAACATGGTCTCGGCCCGCAGTTACGGCGAGTTCGAGTACTGGTTCTCCTCGATCAAGGTCATCGCGATCACCCTCTTCCTGGCTGCCGGCGTGCTCTACCTGACCGGCTTGTGGCCGCACTCCGAGCCGGGTCTGTCCAAGCTCGTCGCGCACGGCGGGTTCACCCCGATGGGCTGGGGCGCTGTGCTGGCGGCCGTCGTGCCCTGCATCGCGTTCTACACCGGCGCCGAGATCGTCACGATCGCCGCCGCGGAGTCGGCCGAGCCGAAGGCCGCGGTCGCCCGGGCCATGAAGACGATCGTCCTGCGCGTGATGACCTTCTACGTCGGCTCGATCTTCGTCGTCGTGTCGGTGCAGTACTGGAACGCCAAGAACGTCAGTGTCAGTCCGTATGCAGCAGTGCTGGGCCAGCTGAACGTGCCCGGCGTCGAGACGATCATGAACATCATCGTCCTGACCGCGGTGCTCTCCTGCCTGAACTCGTCGCTCTACACGTCATCGCGGATGCTCTTCGCCCTGACCCGGAACGGCGATGCGCCGAAGTTCTTCACCCGCCTGTCCAAGTCCGGGGTGCCGCGCAAGGCGATCATCGCCGGGACCACGGTCGGCTACGTGTCCGTCATCGCTGCCTACACCTCGCCGGATCTGGTCTTCAACTTCCTGGTCAACTCGTATGGCGCGGTCGCGCTCTTTGTCTATCTCGCCATCGCCATGTCGCAGGTGGTGCTGCGGCGCCGACTGGAGCGCGAGGACCCCGGCTCGCTGACCCTGAAGATGTGGCTTTTCCCCGGCCTGTCCTACGCGACGATTGCCGCCATGGCGGCCATTATCCTCGCGATGGCGTTCGACCCCAACACGCGCAACGAGTTCTGGCTCAGCATCGTCACCCTGGTGGTGACGCTGATCGCCTACGAGATCAAGGTGCGTATGCAGCGCCGCGGGCGCGGCGGTGAGACCCCGACTGGGGGTGGGACCTCACCCGAGGCATCACCGGCCGTGTCCGTGCCTCCTGCTGCGGTCAAGGTCGGAGCCTCGAACCCGCTCGACGATCCCGCCCTCGCGCTGATGTCGCCGAGCGACCTGAAGACCACGGCCACACGGAGGACAAGCCTGATGCGGCACCACAAGCGGCCTGAGGCCACCCTCTGAGGCACCGCTACGCGGAGCGCCTGAGGTCGTCCAGGTGAGCCAGGATTCGCCGGCACCCCTCGGCGGCGGCGTCCGCGGGCAGCGCGGTGGACAGCCGCACGTATCGATCGGACAAGGGCCCGAAGGTCGATCCCGGGGCCACCGCTACACCCTGGGCGGCGAGCAGGCTTTCGGCGAACTCGGCAGAGCTGCGCCCGGAGCTGCTGATGTCGACCAGCACGTAGAACGCCCCCTGGGGCTCGACGGCCAGCAGACCGGTGGGGCCGAGCAGATCGACCACGACCCTGAGCGTCTGGGCATAGCTGCCCCGCATCGACTCGACGCAGTCCTGCGGACCGGTCAGCGCCACCTCGGCCGCGACTTGGGATACGGTCACCGGGCACGAGGTGAGTGGTTCGACGAGCTTGGCGGCCGCCTGGATGACTGGTTCACCGGCCACCAGCCAGCCCAGCCGCCAGCCCGTCATGGCATACGACTTGGACACCCCGGACAGCATGAGGACATGGTCGGTGAGCCCGAACTGCACAATGGAGTGATGGCGGCCCTCGAAGACGAGGTCCTCGTAGATCTCGTCCGACAGGAGGTAGATGCCCCGTTGTTCGGCCAGGTCGGACAGGTCCCGCATGGCCTGTGCGTCGAAGACCGCGCCGGTGGGGTTCGACGGTGAGTTCACCACGATCAGCTTGGTGCGGTCCGTGATCAGTCGCTCCAGTGCGGAAACGTCGATCGAGAAGCCTCGGGATGCTTCGAGGGCATAGCTCACTGCCGTGCCCCCGGCCACCGTCACCGCAGAACGATAGTTCGGCCACCCGGGGTCGGGCACGAGCACTTCGTCGGTGGGGTTCACCAACGCCTGGACCGCGAGCGCCACTCCCATGACGGCGCCGGAGGTGATGCACACGTTGTCGACGGAGACCGAGATCGAGTTTCGCTCGGCGACTCTGCGCGCCACTGCCTCGCGCAAGCTGAGGAGCCCGATGTTGGGGGTGTAGCCGGGCAGGTGTGAGCCCAGCCGTTCGGCGACAGCCGATCTGATGTGGGCGGGCGTGTCGAAGTATGGTTGGCCCACCTCCATGTGGATCACGCTGGCGCCCCTGCGCTCCGCCTGCGCCGCCATCATCATCAGGGCCCTGATGCCGGACGGCACGATCTCGTCGACTCTGTGTGCTGTGGTCATTGCGCGGTCTCCCGATCCGTGCCGATTCCGCCGCCGAAACCGGCCCTGAGATGTCTCTGACTCTGTGTATGGAGATCCGCGGCGAACAACCCACCATCATCGGGATCCTGGCCTACCCGGTCCACCGTATAGCCGGCACCGTCCGGCGCCGGGTTCGCGGCGGCGGCATGCGACCGGCAATGGTGTTCGGGGCCGGACACCCGTCAAGGCCGAGCGGTACCCGCCATGCGTTGCCGGTCGGTGGCCATGGCGCGGGCGGCCCGTCTCGCGGGCTTGACGAGTAGGTGTCACCTAGTACTATGTGACACATGGAAGCGGGGCAGCTGCTCACTCACCTGCGGCGGGGAACGTTGGAGTTCTGCGTGCTGGCGGCGCTGCACGGCGGTGAGCGGTATGCCGGGGATCTGATCGCCGAGCTGGGCGCCGACGGCGTACTGGTCACGAGCGAGGGCACCGTCTATCCACTGCTGGCCCGGCTGCGCCGAGACGGGATGGTCGAGTCGACCTGGCGGGAGTCCGCATCCGGTCCTCCGCGGCGCTACTACCGTCGGACCCGTCGCGGTGACGCCGCGGTCCGGCATTTCACCGACCAGTGGGGCATCTTCCGGGACGCGGTGGACCGCGTGCTGACCGAGGAGCAGTGACCATGTCGAATCTGACCGCACCCAGCGTGCACCACTACCTGGACGAACTGGATCGGGCGCTGCACGACCTACCGCGTGCTCGCCGCCGGGAGATCCTCCGCGACATCAGCGCACACATCGACGCGGCGTTGGCCGACGCGCCCGAGCAGTCGCCGGCGGTGATCGCCACCATTCTGGATCACCTCGGCACACCCACCGAGATCGCCGAGGCGGCCCGCGCGGAGCTGCCGCCAGACAGGTCGCGGATCGCGGCCCGCGATGTCATCGCGATCGTGCTGCTGCTCGTCGGCGGGGTCGTCGTGCCGTTCGTTGGCTGGCTCGTCGGCGTGGTGCTGCTGTGGACCTCGACCGCCTGGCGCACCAGGGACAAGCTCATCGGCACCCTACTGGTGCCCGGCGGCCTGTTCGCCCCGGTGCTGCTGGGCGGCGGGGCTACCTTCTTCGCCAGCACGACCGAAGACGCCAGTTGCGGTTCCGTGTCGGCGCCGACCCCATCCAGCGCCGCCACGGTCGTGCAGCAATGCACCACCACCGGCGGGCCCGGCATCTGGTCGACGATCCTGATCATCGTGCTCCTGATCATCACGGTCGGCGGACCGCTGTTCAGCACCTTCTGGCTCATCCGCCACGCCCGCCGCACCGCATAGTCCGGTCCCGTCACGTGCAGCCCACCTTCGCGCCCTCGAGATGTCATTATCCGGGCGTATTTCGCGACTTCGGGCGGAATACTGCGACGTCGATGCCGGGGACCGGCCTACACGGTCAGTGCCGATTCGATCCGGGTGCGCTTGGTTCGGGCCGGCGACTGCGGACGAATCATCAGCGTGCACACCGCGCTGATGACGCCGGTGATCACGAAGTAGCCGATGATCAACGACACCCCGCCACCTGCTCGATCCAGCAGGAACGTCAGGACCAGCGGTGTCAGACCCGAGGCCACGATGCCCGACATCTGGTACACGACGGAGATGCCGGTGTAGCGAACGTTCACCGGGAAGAGGTCCGCGAAGAACGCGGCTTCCGGGGCATACAGCACGGGGTAGAGAATCCCCAGTGCCAGCACGATGCCCACGCCGAGCAGCACCGCGTTGCCCGTGTTGATGAGGGGGAAGGCAATGAACGGAGCGATCGTCGCGAGAACCACTCCGAGCAGATACGTCCGCCTGCTGGTGAACCGGTCACCGAGGTAGCCCCAGACCGGGATGAAGACGAGCAGGGCAGCGGCTCCGATCATGACCGAGATGAGAGCGGGCCCACTTTTCAGATGCAGGGTGCCCGAGGCATAGGAGATCGAGAACACGGCCCAGGCGTTGAACGCCACGCCCTCGACCCAGCGAGCACCCATGCCAAGCCACAGGTTCCGACGGTTGGTGGGACTGGCCACCAGGTCTCGCGCCGGGATCTGCGAGCGCTCCTGGCGCTCCTCCAGCTTGATGAAGGCCGGGGACTCCATCACCTTGAGCCGGATCATCATCCCGACGACTACCAGCAGCAGGCTCAGCCAGAAGGTGATGCGCCAGCCCCAGGCCGTGTAGGAGGAGTCGCTCATGATCGCGCCGATGAACGCGAAGATTCCGGTGCCGAGCATCAACCCGACGGCAAGGCCCATCTGTGGCACGGACCCGAAGAGGGTGCGCCGCCCCTTCGGCGCGTACTCGACGGACATCAGCACCGCGCCGCCCCACTCGCCACCCACGGCAAGTCCCTGGAACACCCGCAGCACCACCAGGATGATCGGGGCTGCTACGCCGATCGTGGCATAGGTGGGGATGCAGCCGATCAGGAAGGTTGCGACGCCCATGATCATCATCGTCATGACCATGCTCTTCTTGCGGCCGACCTTGTCACCGATGTGACCGAAGATCAGGCCGCCGATCGGCCGCGCGACGAAACCGACCGCGAAGGTCGCGAAGGCGAGCAGGGTGCCCACCACCGGGTCATGGCTGGGGAAGTACTGCTTGTTGAAGATCAGACCCGCGGCCACTCCGTAGAGGAAGAAGTCGTACCACTCGATGGTCGTCCCCATGACGCAGGACAGCAGCACCGTGCGCAGCTGTCGCCGGTCCGGCGGCTTGTCCACTGACTTGGTCGTGCCGAGATCAGCCATGTCAGCTCCTCAGAAGGATGCCCGGAAGATGTCGCCGAGTGCTTCGGCGGTGACCGGACGTGGGACGACCGAGAGCTGACGACTCTGCTTCATCGCACCGGCGACAAGAAGATCGATGTCGGACTCGACGTAGCCGAACGTGCTCAGGCTGGTGGGGATCCCGATATCGGACATCAGGTCGCGAAGGGTGCCGGCCAACGCCTCGGCCCCGTCGACGGTGGTGAACGTGCGCCCGGACAGCAACTCCGCCGCCCGAAGGTGGCGCTCCGGGTCGCCCGGATAGGTCCAGTTGAAGACCTGCGGCGCCGTGACCGAGACGGCCTGCCCGTGCGGAACCATCGGCATCTCCGGGTAGCCGGCGGCCTTGTAGCCCTTGACGGCGCCGGCGATCGGGTAGGCGTTCGCGTGCGGCAGGTGGGTGCCGGCATTGCCGAAACCCGTTCCGGCGTAGGTCGATGCCAGCGCCATCTGCGTGCGAGCCTCGAGGTCGCGGCCGTTCATGACGGCTCGCCGCAGGTTTGCACCTACCAGCTTGAGCGCCATCTCGCACCAGACGTCACTGATCGGGTTGGCCCCGCAGAACGCCGGGCGCGCCATCGGGTCGGCCGTGGCGGGCTTCGCGTCGAACCGCACACTCGTGTAGCTCTCCAGAGCGTGGGACAGCACATCCATACCGCTCGCGGCAGTGACCTCCGTCGGCAAGCTGATCGTGGTGGTGGGGTCCACGATCGCCAGGACCGGCCGCAGCGCGGGGTGGCTGACTCCGGCCTTCAGGTGCATGGAGAGCAGGTCGACCACACAGATCGTCGTCGACTCCGACCCGGTGCCAGCGGTGGTCGGCACCGCGATCAACGGCTTGAGGGGGTTCGTGGGCACCCGTCCCTGACCGATCGGCGGGGTGATGTAGTCCAGCAGGTCACCGTCGTGCGTCGTCAGCAGATTCACGGCCTTCGCCGTGTCGATCGACGATCCGCCGCCGACCGCCACGAAGCAGTCCCAGTCGCGCGCCCGGGCGAACTCGACCGCCTCGGCGATCGAGTCGTCGGTGGGCTCCACACCGACGCGGTCGTAGACCTCCGTTTCGATGCCGACGGCCTCCAGCGATGCGCGCACGCGGGCCGGTATGCCGGTCTCCGCGACACCCTTGTCGGTCAGCACGAGCGCGGACCGTGCCTTGCGGGAGCCAACCTCAGCGCCGATCTCGTCGAGCGCGCCGACGCCGAACTTGAGCGGCGGCGCCGCCCAGGTGAACACGGACTCGTTCATGGTCTGCATATCGTCCTCCATAATGTGGTGATTACCGCCACACTATAGATATGTGAGGTGCCTCACAAGAGTTCGTCGCATGTCATTTTCAGTAGGCTCGGGGTCATGACCTCGGCCAAGCCCTCGCCAGCCCATCCCGGCGGCACTCAGGCGATCCAGCGCGCGCTGGGCCTGCTGCTGGCCCTCTCCGAGCACGACGAGCTGACCATCACGCAGCTGGCCGGCCAGACCGGCCTGACCGCGGGAACGACGAGCCGGATGGCCAAGGCGCTCGCGGCCGAGGGAATGATCCGACGAAATCCCGTCACGGACGCCTACCACCTGGGCGCCCGCACCGCGCTGCTCGGCCAGGCCGCGCAGCGCGTGCTGGGACTGGACAAGGCCCTGCCCGCCATGCGCGAGCTGGCACGCCAGACCAAGGAGTCGGTGAACCTGAGCATCCGCGAGGGGCCGGAGTCGGTCGTGCTGCTGCGGGTGCAGTCGACCCTCCCCCTGCGGTTCGAGCAGACCATCGGCGCACGGTTCCCGCTCTACAGCACCGCGTCGGGCAAGGTGATTCTTGCCTTCGGCGAGGCGCCGGAGGGCTACCTGCAGGCCTTGCCGGAGCGGCTTGACCCCGTCGCGCCCGGGACCCTGGCGACCCGGGGTCAACTGATCCAGCAGCTGGAGGAGATCCGCGGGCGCGGCTACGCGGTGGACGTGGAGGAGAACGTCGAGGGCGTGCGATGCGTGGGTGCACCGGTGCTGGACGAGTCCGGACATGCCCACGCGGCGATCGTGCTGCAGGCCCCCGCTGTGCGGATGCGCCGCGACCGGGTGGCAGCCCTCGGGCCTCTGGTGATCGACACAGCCGCCGAGGTGTCGCACGTCGTGCCGGACGACACCTCCTTGAGCCACTGAGTCACTGAGTCACCTGTCCTCGTCGACGACGTCCTCCCACACCTCAAAGGCCGCGCTGTCCCCGTCCTCCCAGCACTGCTGCACCAGCAGCCGCCCGGTCGCGACCAGGTGCCGGTGCATCGACATCTCGGCGCGTGCGGCATTTCCCGCCACGATGGCATCCACGAATGGCTGATGTTCACCGAGTATGTCGGTCAGTGAGCGTGAGCGGCCCATTGTCGAGGGCCCCAGGGCTCGGGTCACGTCGCGAAGCTCCTCGATGACCGCCGTTGCGCGGCCATTGCCGGCGATCCGCATGATCTCGTGGTGCAACGCCTGGTCGTGCTGAGCGAATGCGGCTGAATCGTCCTGGCCGGCGGCACGGGTCATCCCGTCCACGGCGTCGGTCAACCGGTCGACGCCTGCCACGCTGCGGACGGCCGCCGCGCGCCGCGCCGCGGCCGGTTCCAGCGCCAGGCGCAGCGCGAAGATCTCGGCCACGTCGCGTGCGCCGGGCACCACGATACGAAATCCACGGTTCCGAGTGAACTCGATCAGACCTGACTCCGCCAGGGCGAGCAACCCCTCACGCACCGGGCTACGGGACACCTCGAAGCGATCTGCCAGCTGCTGGACCGAGTACAGCTCATCGCGCAGCAGCGTCCCGTCCCGGATCCAGGACCGGACCTGGGCCGCCACCTCTTCGGCAAGGGTTGCACTCGCGTGATTGACCATGAGTAACATGTTACACGTGACTGAACTCCTCTCTCGACTCCGCGCTGCCGGCGTCTCACAGGTCGCGGACGACACCACCACAGCGGCCGCCTATTCCTCCGATGCCTCGCTGTATCGGATTCCCCCACAAGGGGTGGCATTTCCCCGCACGTCCGAGGAAGTCGTCGCCGCATTCCACGTGGCCGGCGAACTCGGCGTGCCGGTCACCGCGCGCGGTGCCGGCACCTCGGTGGCCGGCAACGCCGTGGGTGCCGGGCTCGTGCTCGACCTGTCGCGCCACCTGAACCGCGTCCTTGAGATCGACCCAGCGGCCGGCCTGGCCGTGGTCCAGCCCGGCTGCGTGCAGGCCACCTTGCAGGATGCGGCGGCGCAGCACGGCCTGCGGTTCGGCCCCGACCCCTCCACGTCCACGCGCTGCACCATCGGTGGAATGGTGGGCAACAACGCCTGCGGGTCGCGGACCCTGGGCTACGGGCGGACGGTCGACAACGTGGAGCGGCTCAAAGGTGTCTTCGGGACCGGGACCATGTTCGACCTGACCGCGGTGCAGCCCGGCGCGCGCGGCAAGCGGCCGGTCGACGTCGAAGGTCGTGCCCTGCACGATCTGGTCGCCCAGAACCTGGAGACCATGCGCACGTCGTTCGGGCGCTTCGGCCGCCAGGTGTCCGGCTACAGCATGGAACATCTCCTGCCGGAGCGCGGCTTCGACCTCGCGCGGTTCCTGGTTGGCACCGAGGGCACCCTCGGGCTGATCACCGAGGCGACGGTCCGGCTGGTGCGTGACCCCGCGTACCGGGTCATGGTGGCGCTCGGCTATGCCGACATCGCCTCCGCCGGAGACGCCGCGCCGATGATCCTGCGGCACCGACCAACTGCGTGTGAAGGACTCGACGCCCGACTCGTCGACGTCGTCCGCGAGCGCCGCGGCGCCGACGCGGTGCCCGTCCTGCCGTCCGGGGCGGCGTGGCTGTTCGTGGAGCTCACTGGTGGCGCGGCCGGCGAGGTCGCCGAGCGGGCGCAGGCTCTAGCGGCGGACAGCGGGGCGGGGGCCCTGCAGACCCGGATCGTGAGCGACCCCGGCGAGGCGGCCGCTCTTTGGCGAATCCGGGCGGATGGCGCGGGACTTGCCGGACGGTCACCCGCCGGCAGGCCGGCGCATGCGGGTTGGGAGGATGCCGCCGTTCCCCCCGAGTCGCTCGGCTCCTATTTGCGGGACTTCGACCTCCTGCTGAACGAGTTCGGGCTGACGGCCTCACCCTTCGGACACTTCGGAGACGGTTGCATGCATGTCCGCCTCGACCTGCCAATGGATCGACCCGACGGGTCGCAGGTGCTGCGGGCGTTCATGATCGACGCCGCGAAGCTGGTGTCACGATACGGCGGTTCCTTGTCCGGTGAGCACGGTGACGGGCGAGCCCGGAGCGAGCTCCTGCCCCTGATGTACCCCGCCGAAGCGCTTCGCCTCTTCGGCGAGGTCAAGCGCATCTGCGACCCGCGGGACCTGCTCAACCCCGGGGTGCTGGTCGATCCCGCGCCGCTGGATGCAGACCTTCGCTTTCCCGCACCGCCGGTCCCACCGCGGCAGCTGGCCTTCTCCTGGACGAAGGACGGCGGCGACCTGAGTCAGGCCGTCCATCGCTGCACCGGTGTCGGCAAGTGCCGCGCGGACAACACCGCGACCGGTGGAGTCATGTGCCCGTCCTACCTGGCGACGGGCGAGGAGAAGAACTCGACACGAGGCCGCGCCCGAGTGCTGCAGGAGATGATCAATGGCACACTCGTGCAAGGTGGTTGGCGTGCGCCGGAGGTGCACGAGGCTCTCGATCTGTGCCTCTCCTGCAAGGGCTGCGCCTCGGACTGCCCGACCGGGACGGACATGGCGGCCTACAAGTCCGAGGTGCTGCACCAGTCTTACCGCGGTCGGATCCGGCCGCGGTCCCACTACGTGCTCGGTCGACTGCCCCGGTGGGCGCGCCTCGCCGGCCAGCTCCCACGGTTCGCGAACGTTGTGCTTCGGGTCGGTGACAGGATCCCGTTGCTGAAGAAGGCCGCGGGCGTGGACCCGCGTCGCTCCTTACCGCAGTTCGCGCCGGTGAGCTTTCGACAGTGGGCTGCACGCAATGGTGTCCGGCCGTTCGACCCGGATGCGATCCACGGACGGCAGGTGCTGCTGATGGTCGACACGTTCACCGACCACTTCTCCCCCGAGGTCGGTCAAGCAACCGTCTCGGTGCTGCGAGATGCCGGATATGAGCCGGTCACGACACCCGAGGCGGCGTGCTGCGGCCTGACCTGGATCTCCACCGGCCAGCTGGACGCCGCGCAGCGCATCCTGGCGGCCACCGTGGCGCAGCTGATCGCCCCGGCAGCCGCCGGACTGCCCATCGTCGGCATGGAGCCGTCGTGCACCGCGGTGCTGCGCCACGAGCTGACAGAGCTTGTCACCGGCCCCGAGGCGACCGCGGTCAGCCGCCGGGTGCTCACGGTGGCCGAACTGCTGTCCGGCACGCCGGGATGGGAACCGCCGGACCTGACCGGACGCCGGGTCGTGGCCCAGCCGCACTGCCATCACCACGCGGTGATGGGCTGGTCCAAGGACGCCGAGCTGCTTCGCCGCGCGGGTGCGGAGGTGACCCGGCTGGGCGGCTGCTGCGGCCTGGCCGGCAACTTCGGGGTGGAGCTGGGCCACTACGACGTGTCCGTGAAGGTCGCAGAGCACGATCTGCTCCCCGCGGTCCGGTCGATGGGTGCGGACGACACGATCCTTGCCGACGGCTTCTCCTGCAGGACGCAGCTGGCCGACCTGACCCAGCGGCGCGGAATACACCTCGCGCAGCTGCTGGAGGCAGCGGAGTAGCCCGTCCCCCTGCGTCCAGCGCATCGGACCGTTCTGCCCTCCTGGGAAAAGTCGTTCGCGGAAGTACCAATCCGCCGGCGAGTGGGCGACGAACTACTCATGTTCGTCGGCTTGACGATCTCCCTCTGGGTTGATCCGTGGCTGCGAGGTCACGGATCAACCTGGATCAACGGGAACCGTGAGCAAGGGCCGGTGAACACTGCCACCACCGCGGGTTTGATCTCGCGGCGGCGGCGGAGCAATGCGCATCGGGACGCCTGACATGCCCGGGTGTGCCAAGCAGCCGGCGGTGCAATCGCCCTGTCGGCGTCCGAGGGAGAAAGAAGCTAGTCATGCAGAAGAAGAAGCTATTGCTGTCGGCCCTGCCAGTCGCAGCCTGTGTTGCCGCACTCGGCGCCGGAGCTCCGGCTGCGCACGCCGCCGGCTCGGGCGGGACCAGCTACCAGGCGAACCTGGCCGCGGTGTCCCCGAACGCTCCGGCCGGCGCAGTCTCCGGGCAGCTCATGCTGACCTTGAACGGCAACCAGGCCACGGTCACCGAGCACGTGTCCGGCCTAGCCGCCACCCTGCCGACCGACAAGAAGACTCTGACCGCGCTGGGTATCCCCGTCGCGTTCGCCGGCGCACCGTTCCCGCACGTGCAGCACATCCACATCAACGGCCAGGACTCCTGCCCGACCGCCTCCGCCGACACCAACGGCGACGGCGTGATCAGCACCGTAGAGGGCCAGCCCGCCTACGGGATGATCGGCACCACCTTGTCGGTCAAGGGCAGCACCGGCGCGTCCGCGGCCACCGACGTGACCGTCGCACCCAGCGGCGCGAACTTCACCTACAAGCGCACCTTCACGATGAACCAGACCACCATGACGGCGATCAAGAACAACAAGGCCGTCATCGTGGTGCACGGGCTGAACCCGGCCAACGCACCCAAGGCCTCGCTGACCACGGCGAACTCCCTGGGCGTGACACTGCCCGGCGCGACCAAGAAGCTCGCACTGATCGGCACCGCGCCGACCCTGTGCGGCAAGCTGGTGGCCTCGCAGATGAACACGATGCCCTCCGGTGGGGTGCAGACCGGTGGCGGGTCCACCTCCGGAACCCAGGACCTCGGCCTGTACTACGGGGCCGGCGCACTGCTGCTGGGCGCGGGCGCGGTCTTCGAAATCCGTCGCCGCTACGCCAAGCAGCACTGAGCAGGATCTGATCAGGAACTAGGTCCTTCATGAGTACAAAGCAACTCGGCTACCGCGGTCGTCATCTGATGACCGCGGTAGCCGCGGCGCTACTGGCCGCGGCGATCATCCTGGTGATCGTCGCCTCCCGGGCGCAGGTGCATGCTGCCTCACCCGCGGCGTCCGCCGCGAACCCGGCCGCCGAAGGGAACCTGCCCGCACCCACGGTCCCCGGCACGCCCGGCGCCCGGCCATCCGCATCCTCCGGTTCCTCGGCGAGCCCGTCCACGCCACCAGTGGTTGGCCCGGTACTGCCGCGATCGAAGCCAGTGGCGCTGAGCATCCCCGCGATCGGCATCAAGCACGCCCACCTCGCCGGATACGGCACCAACAGCACCGGCGCGATCGGCATCCCCCCGGCAACCGGCGGCGTGCCTCCGGGCTGGTACACCGGCTCCCCGACGCCCGGACAGGTCGGACCCTCGGTCATCGTCGGCCACATCGACTCGGCCGCCGACGGGCCCTCCATCTTCTTCCGCCTCGGTCAGCTCAAGCCCGGAAACACGGTCCAGGTCACACTGGCCGACCACACCGTGGCCACCTTCCGGGTCGACAGTCTGGAGAAGTACCCCAAGAACCACTTCCCGACCCAAAAGGTCTACGGCAACATCAATCACGCCGGACTTCGACTGATCACATGCGCCGGCCAGTTCGACCGCGCCTGGGGCCACTACCTGGACAACGTCGTGGTCTACGCTCACCTGGTCAGCAGCCACACCAGCTGACCCGAGCCGGCCATCCGCCCGCGGCCGGGCCGCTGAGGTCGGCTCGGCTGCCTCCAACGGTTATGCGCTCTGGTGACTTTCGGCCGGGACCAGCTGCGCGGCTGCCGACGCCTGCAGGGCGCTGATCAGCGCAACGCTGACGACGTCCTCCGCGTCGCAACCGCGGGACAGGTCATTCATCGGTGCCCGCAAGCCTTGCAGGATTGGCCCGTAGGCGCGAGCTCCGCCGATGCGCTGGGCGATCTTGTAGCCGATGTTGCCGGCCGCCAGGTTGGGGAAGACGAAGACGTTGGCATGCCCGGCGACGTCCGACTGAGGTGCCTTCGTCCGGCCCACAGTGTCCACGAATGCGGCGTCGAACTGTAGGTCGCCGTCGATGCACAGATCGCTGCGCCGGTCGTGGACCAGCGAGGTCGCCTCCCGCACCAGGTCGACGTCCTGGTGCGAGGCGCTGCCGTGAGTGCTGAACGACAGCATCGCGACGGCCGGCGTCGTGCCAGTCAAGGTCGCGAAGGTGCCCGACGTGCCGATCGCGATCTCCGCCAGTCCGTCCGCATCGGGGCTGGGCACCACGGCGCAGTCGGCGAAGGCCAGGCGGCTCGCGTCGGACAGCTCCATCAGGAAACAGCTGGACAGCAGAGACGCCGACTCCTGCAGACCGATGACCTGCAGGGCCGCCCGAATCACCTCGCTACTCGAGCAGGTCGCACCGCCCACTGCGGCATCCGCCGTGCCCGCACGCACCATCGCTGCCGCGACGTACAACGGATCCGACAGGCACGCTGCGAGCCGCTGCTCATCCCAGTTGCGCCGCTGTGCCACCTGACTCAGCACGGCGCGGACCGGTGCGTTCGCCGCCTGCTCCATCGATCGGTAGTCGACGTCGGACGGCAGCGCGCCGACCGCTTTGCCCAGCAGGATCGGCGTGACACCCGCGTCGATCAGCGACTCGCATGCGGCACGCACCCGCGGGTCGTCGCCTTCAGCCAGCACCACGCGGGGAGAACCCATTCCGTAGGCATCGGCGATCCGCTCGGACCACAGCTCATTGAGCGTGCTCGGCACAGTGGCGCTCCTTCGTTCGCGAGTTCTGCTGGTGCGCCCGGGCACGGCTGCCCAGCCGTGCCCGGGTCATGCGACGGACTAGACGATCGCCTTCTCGACGTTCGTCAGGATCTGGTCGACGCCGTGCAGCAGGACGTCCAGCTCCTTCTCGCCGGCGACGAGCGGCGGCGAGATCATCAGGTTGGTCGCGCCACGGTCATCGCCACGCAGCAGCACACCCGTGCTGGCGAAGGACTCGGGCAGCACCTTGCGCAGCACCGTGAGCGCCTCCTGGTCGGTGAAGTCTCGACCGGCATCCCGGTCCGCCATCATCTCGACGCAGTAGAAGTATCCGGCGCCTCGCACGTCCTTGACGCTGCGGTGCTCCGACTTCAGGGCCTGCAGCGACTGCATGACTCGTGGCCCGTTCGCCAGCACGTTGTCCAGCACCTTCTCGTCCCGCATCGCCGAGATGTTCGCGGTCGCAACGGCCGTCGAGATCGGGTGGCCACCCCACGTCGCGCCGTGGGTGAATGCTCCACCAGTGGGCGACTCATAGAGGCGTTCCAGCAGATCCGTGCGGATGATGACGCCGCCCAGCGGCGCGTAGCCGGAGGTCGACCCCTTGGCGAAGGTGATCAGGTCCGGTGTCACACCGGTGAATCCGGCGCCGAACCAGTGACCCAGGCGACCGAAGGAGCAGATGACCTCATCGGACACCAGCAGGATCCCGTGCTTGTCACAGAGGTCGCGCAGCGCCTGCCAGTAGCCATCGGGCGCAACCAGTGCGCCGCGACCGTTCTGCACGGGCTCGGCGAAGATCGCAGCGATCGTGTCCGCACCCTCGCGCTCGATGATCTCCTCGAACCCCTTGACGCAGTCGAGGTCCTCGGCGGGCCCGCAGTCCCCCACGTAGCCAAGCGTGTTCGGCGCAGCGAACGTCCCGGGCATCAGGGGGCCGAACTGCTTCTTGATATTCGGCAGCTGGGTGACGGCAAGGGCGCCCAGCGTCGTGCCGTGGTAGGCCATGTTCCGGCTGATGATCTTGGTGCGCTCCGGCTGCCCCTGGGCCTGGTGGTACTGCCGGACGAACTTGATTGCCGACTCGACTGCCTCCGAACCGGAGTTGACGAAGAAGGTCGTGTCCAGGCCTTCGGGAGCAAGCTCGGCGATGAGGCTTGCCGCATCGATCGCGGCCGGGTGCGCCATACCCCAGTTGCTTGCATAGGCCAGTTGCTCGAACTGCGCGGCCGCGGCCGCGGCGATGTCCTTGCGACCATGGCCCATGTTCACGCAGAACAGCCCCGCCAGCCCGTCCAGGTGGCGATTGCCATCGCTGTCGGTCAGGTAGCAACCGTCGCCGGACACGAAGATCGGGAAGTCACCGCCTACCGTGTCGCTACGGGTGAAGTGCTGAACAAGGTGCTTGCGCGCACGATCGCGTAGCTGCTGGGTCTCCATGGCCGGACTCCTTCGATGGTTGCGTAGGTGCAGATATGTCGAGCATCCATCTCTTTCTGGCACCTCGCCAGAACCAGATGAGACCCGATCGAGGGAGCCAGATGCTGGTACTGTCAAGAGGCGCAGACCTGGTGCGTGTCCAGTCCAGGTCGGGCGTCCCAGCATGAGCACGGGATTGCTGGCGATCCCGCTGGGCTGCTGGGGCTTTCGCGCCGACTTCGAACCGATGGAGGAGCCATGCCTCGCACGCTCATCAGCATCGACCGCGAGTCCTCGGAGCCGATCTACCGTCAGGTCCGCCGCGGTATCGAACGCGGCATCGCGACCGGGACCTTCGACCTGTCGCACCGCCTCCCGAGCTCGCGCGAGCTCGCCGAGGAGCTCAGCGTCTCTCGCAACACCGTCACACTGGCCTACGAGGAGCTGATCGCCGAAGGACTGATCCAGGGCCGGGAGCGCAAGGGCCTATTCGTCAACTCGGAGATGGAAGCAGCCCGCGCCCACCAGCCGAGCACGCCGGCGCCCCAGATCCAGTGGGACAAGCGGATTCGGAGCTTCCCCGACGCGGACCTGCCGCACGTCGAGAAGTGGCCCGACTGGCACACCTACGCCTATCCGTTCGTTGCCGGGCAGGTGGACATCGACGGTTTCCCGGCGCGCGACTGGGTCCGCTGCCTGCGCGACGCGCTCTACAAGCCGCATGCGTATGCCAGCCTGCGCGACAGCGTGGGTGACGACGACCCGATGCTGGTCGACCAGATCAGGCGTCAGCTGCTGCCCTCTCGCGGCATCCACGTCGACCCGGCCCAGATCATGATCACCGTGGGATCCCAGCAAGGCATGGATCTGCTCGCCACCTTGCTGCTGAACTCCAGGTCGACCGTCGCGCTCGAGGATCCGGGATACCTGGATGCCCGGCACATCTTCCGACGCTCGGGAGCCCGTGTGTATGGCGTGCCCGTGGACGAACGAGGCGTGCGACCACCCGAGGACCTGACCGGGACCGACCTGATGATGGTCACGCCGAGCCATCACCACCCGACCAACGTGACGATGGCGATGGAACGGCGAATCGATCTGCTGAGCAAAGCATCTCGGGCCGGTACCATTCTCATCGAGGATGACTACGACAGCGAGTTCCGCTACCAGGGCAGTCCGACGCCGGCGCTCAAGGCCCTCGATGAGACCGGTGACGTGGTCTACCTCGGCACCTTCTCCAAGTTCCTGTCGCCCGGCCTGCGGCTCGGCTATCTCGTCGGCCCGGAGCCGCTCGTCCGTGAGCTGCGCCAGCTGCGGCGGTACGTCCTGCGGCATCCTTCGGGCCACCAGCAGCGCGCCATGGCGTTACTCATCGAGAGCGGCGACTACCACCGCTCCCTGCGACGGCAGCGCGGCCGGCTCAAGGAGCGCTGGGAGGCGATCACCGCCGCCGCGGAGGAGTTCCTGCCCTGGCATCCCACCGACTTCCCGCCCGGCGGCATGAGCCTGTGGGTGACCGGACCACCGCGGCTCGACGCGCCCGGCCTCAGCCACGAGCTGGAGGCACAAGGAGTGCTCCTCGAACGCGGTGACATCTACTACTACGCAGATCCGCCACCACGCAACCATCTTCGGCTCGGCTATGCGGCGATCCCGCTGCGGTCCATCAGGGACGGCATGCGGATCCTCGGCGAGGGCGCGCGTCGCCAGCTGCGCTGACCGATGCAGGTCGCTCCTACGCGTCGGCCGGGGGCTGGTCGAGCAAATCGGCAAGCCGGTCAAGTGCGGGTAGCGCGTTCTGGATCGCTCTCTGCTGTGCGGCGGGGAGCGACTCCAGTGCGAGGTTGATGTGCCGCTCGTTTGCCTCGATCCACGACTCCAGCTGGGCGGTGCCCGCTGCGGTCAGGCTGACTGCGGCAACCCGCCGGTCGTCGGGGTCGACCGCTCGCTGGACCAGGCCGGCTGCCATCAGCTGGGTGATCAGGGTGCTGACGGTGCTGGAGGCCAGCCGGCGGCTGGTCGCGATGTCGCGCACGCGCATGGGTGACTCGTTGGCCAGGACCTGTAGGAGCTCGACCTGTGCCATCGGCAGCTGTTCCCAGGGGTAGTCGGTGCGCACGGTGGCTCGCAGCGCCCTTCGGAGCCGGGTGACGACCTCGGTCAGGCTGTGCACCTGGCTGGGCACGGGTGCGGTCGCTGGGGGCGCGGGCTGCTCAGGCGGCATGCTCGGACTCTAACCGTTGCCGTCCACCGCTGGTGGCGATCGTGGCGAGGGCAACGACCAGCAGGACCAGGACGACGGCCCGGAAGCGGGCGGGGTCGGAGAGGGTGTCGGTCAGCTGCCAGGTGATGGTGACCAGGGCGACGCCGAGGGCGGTGCCGACGGAGCGGCCCATGTTGATCAGCCCGCCGCCGGTGCCGGAGGAGTCGGACGCCAGCCTGCCCATCACGAGCGCGTTGTTGGCCGGGGTGAAGATGCCCAGTCCGAGGCCCAGGAACGCGAGGGTGACCGGCAGCATGACCTGGTCGCCCGGTGCGGTCAGCATCGCGGCGAGGGAGGTCGCGCACAGCAGCGCCCCGACCACGGCTCGCCTCGCGTTGGACCAGTGGCGTGGCAGCGCCTTGTCCAGGCCCAGCGCGGCCAGGGCGAACCCGACGGGGAGGGCGGTCAGGACCAGGCCGGCGGAGAACGCGGACCGGGACTGGGCCTCGAACGCGACGGGCACCAGGACCAGGGGCCCGAACAGCACGAGATACCCGAACAGCGCGCCGGCCAGGTTGATCAGCAGGCCGGGAGTCTTCAGGACCGCGGTGGCCACCAGTGGCTCAGTGACCCTGCTCTGCCGGCGGATCATCAGGGCGGCGCAGGCCAGCGCGGCGGCGAGCAGAACGAATGCGGTCCAGGCCGGCCAGGGCAGCCCGGAGAAGACCGACAGTGCCATCAGCACCGCGGTGGTCACGGTGGCGAGCAGCACGACGCCGGACCAGTCGAACTGGTGGCCAGGGTGTCGAGCCCGGGTGCGGGGCAGGAAGTAGATGCCGGCGAGGACGCCGAGCACCCCGACCGGCGCGTTGATGCCGAAGACCCACCGCCAGCCGATGGTCGAGACCAGCAGGCCGCCGACGGTCGGTCCGAGCGCGAGCCCGAGTGCCTGCGCGCCCGCCTGCACACCCAGCGCCGTGCGCATCTTGGCTCGCGGCGCGCTGGTCACCACCAGTGCCACGCTGTTGGCCTGCAGCAGCCCCGCGCCGACTGCCTGCAGGACTCGGAAAGCGATCAGCGAGGTCAGCGACCAGGCCAGACCACAGGCCACCGAGGCCAGAGTGAACACGGCGAACCCGTAGAGGTAGAAGAGCTTGCGGCCATGGGCGTCGGACAGCCGGCCCAACGGGACCAGCAGGGCCGCAAGGACGATCAGGTAGGACAGTGACACCCACTGGATCCCGGCGAGCGACGCACCGAACTGACGACCCAGCGACCCATATGTCAGCGTGACGATGCTCGCGTCGAGCTGCCCCATGAATGCGCCGAAGCACACGGTACCGACCGCGAACCACCAGGCATTGCTCCGGCGGCGCACCCAGTCCGGACGAGCTCGCTCGTGCCCCAGCACGGCGACCGTATTCAACACCGGTGCTATCGACACAGACCGACTCCAATTTCACGAAATATTTGTTTGTTACAAAATAGTTCGTAGACAGAAATATTGTCAATTGCGCTGGGGAGCCCGCCCCTCCAGCGGCACCTACCCCCGGCTTTGGTCTGCCGACGGCGCGATTCACCCCGCCTGACCAGTTGGTAGGCGGGGTGAATCGTGCCGTCGCACGGAGGGTGTGGTGTGGATCAGACGTAGTCGGTGTACTTCTCCAGCAGCCGCACCGGCTTGTTCAGCGCATCGCGGCGGAACGGGTCGCCCAGCTCGCGGGTACACATGATCTCGATGACCGTGGTCCTGCCCTCGTTCATCTGGGCGTCGATCGCGGCCTTCAGGGCCGGGCCGACCTGGTCCAGCTGGTCGACCCGCACGCCGGTGGCGCCCATGTCCTTCGCGAGGTCCGCGAAGCTGGGGTTCTCCAGCTCGCCGGCAACGAAACGGCGGTTGTAGAAGTCCACCTGGTTCTTCTTCTCCGCGCCCCACTGACGGTTGTGGAAGACCACTGCCGTCACCGGGATGTGGTGGCGAGCCGCGGTCATGACCTCGACCATGCTCATCGACCATGCGCCGTCGCCGGCGTAGGCGACGGCCGGACGATGCGGGGCTGCCGCCTTGGCGCCGATGATCGTGGGCAGCGCGTAACCGCAGTTGCCGAAGCTCATCGGTGCGAAGAAGGAACGCGGCTCCTCGAAACGCAGGTAGGAGTGCGCCACCGAGTTGATGTTGCCGATGTCGGTGGAGACCATCACGTGCTCGGGCATGGCCTTCTCCAGCTCGCGCAGCACCTGCCGCGGGCTGAGCCAGTTGCCCTCCTCGCCCTTGGCTTCCTCGATCATGTCGAGGCTGTACTCGTCCTTCTCGTGCAGCCAGCCGTCGAGCTCGGTCTCCCAGGTCTCCTTCGCCTGGCGGATCGTCTCAGCGCGGGTGTCCTTGGTGGTGTCACATGCCAGCTCGCGCCCCTCCAGCCGGCGGGTCAGGTCGGCCGCCGCCGCCTTGGCGTCACCGCAGATGCCCACGCTGATCTTCTTGACCAGTCCGAGCATCGTGCTGTCCGCGTCGACCTGGATGATCTGCGCGTTCTTCGGCCAGTAGTCCAGGCCGTACTGCGGCAGCGTGCCGAACGGGCCGAGCCGGGTGCCGAGCGCGAGCACGACATCCGCCTGGCTGATCAGCTCCATGCCCGCCTTGGAGCCCTGGTAGCCCAGCGGTCCGGCCCACAGCGGGTGGCTCGCGGGAAAGCTGTCGTTGTGCTGGTAGCTGTTGACCACGGGTGCGCCCAGGCGCTCGGCAAGCGCGATGCACTCGTCGAAGGCGTCACCCTGCACGACGCCGCCACCGGAGACAATCACCGGGAACTGGGCCGTCGCCAGCAGATCGGCCGCCGCCTTCAGGCTGGCCTCGCCGCCGGGTCCACGGTCGAGGACCTGCGGCATCGAGATCTCGGTCTCGCACTCGCCGTAGAAGAAGTCGCGCGGGATGTTCAGCTGGGTGGGGCCCAGGTCGCTCTTGGCACGGTCGAAGGCCCGGGCGGTCAGCTCAGCCATCCGGGTGGGGTTGTTGACGTGCGCCTGGTACTTGGTGAACTCCTGGAACATCGGCAGCTGGTGTGCCTCCTGGAAGCCGCCCAGGCCGATCCCCTTGGAGCCGGTCTCCGGGGTGATCATCACGACCGGGCTGTGGGCCCAGAACGCCGCCGCAATCGCGGTGACACAGTTGGAGATGCCGGGACCGTTCTGGCCGATGCAGACACCGTGCCGGCCGGTGGCCCGCGCATAGCCGTCGGCCATGTGGCCCGCGCCCTGCTCATGCACGACGGGGATCAGTCGGATCCCGGCCGGGGCGAAAATGTCCATGGCATCCATGAAGGCCGAGCCCATGATGCCGAAGATGTCGGTGATGCCGTTGGCCACAAGGGTCTCGACAAACGCCTCGGACGGGGTCATCCGCTGCACACCCTTGGCAACGGTCCGCCCATCAGGCGTGGAGGTGGTGTCAGTCATCGCTGCTCCGATCGGTCAGAAGGTGGGGCGCTTGGCTCCTGGCCGCACACCATTTCGAAAATTACTGTTGAGCACGTCGTTAATCGAAATCTCAAACTGACTAGACCATAGAGACTCCGCGCGCGAGAGTCAACGTTTTCGAGACGCGGAGTTCCAAAGTTAGAGATATTGCCCTAGTGTGCTCTTATGTCCGCGAGCCATGACGACCTCACTGCACTGTCGAACATCGACGGCGACACCCCCACCCTGCGCCTCTTCGCGCTGCTGGAGCTGATCTGCTCCAAGGACGAGTTCGTCTCCCTGCAGGGGCTCGTCGCCGAGACCGGGCTGCCCAAGCCGACCGTGCACCGCATGCTGGGCCAGCTCGAGTCCGGCGGCTTCCTGGTGCGCCAGAACGACGGGCGGCTCTATGGCACCGGTGTCCGGCTGCGCCGGCTCGCCGAGAACATCCTCATCAACGCGACGCAACACGGCGCACGGCACGCGATCCTCAAGCACCTGGTCGACCAGGTGGGCGAGAGCTGCAACGTCACGGCCCTCTCCGGCAACGAGGTCGTCTACCTCGACCGGGTGGAGACGTCCGAACCCCTCCGCTTCTATCTGCACGCCGGATCGCGGGTGCCGGTGCACGCCTCCGCCAGCGGCAAGATGATCCTGTCGCAGCTGCCGGTCTCCCAGCGGCACAAGCTGCTGGCGCACGCTCCGCTCTCATCGCACACCGAGGCGACCATCACCGGCCTCGAGGCCCTCGAGGCCGAGCTGGACCGAACCCGCGAGCGTGGGTATGCCCTGGACGACGAGGAGTACCTGCCCGGACTGGTCTGCTTCGCGGTCCTGGTGCCCGCCGAGCACGGTCGCAGCAACCTGTGCGTGGCGGCGCAGGCACCGGCCCTTCGGATGTCTGCCGACAACGCCGACGACGTCCTCCCCGCTCTTCGTGAAGCGGCCGCTGCTCTCGCAGAGGTCGAGCACGAAGGATCGGTCTCCACCGAACAGGAAACCTCAGCATGACCACCCCACAAAGTTCTCCACTCGCAGGCTCGCTCCGATACTTTGCGAGGACCCCGGCATGACCACCCCACAAAGTTCTCCACTCGCAGGCTCGCTCCGATACTTTGCGAGGACCCCGGCATGACCACCCCACACAGTTCTCCACTCACGAATGACGCTCGCACCCCGGACACTTACGTCGACGTCCACGAGACCTTTGGCGTGCGTAGCCATTTTCGCGTCCCGGCGTTCAGCGAACCCGACGAGTTCGTGCCCGAGATCGACCCGGCCTACCGGTTCGACAGCGAGGTCACGCTGGCCCTGCTCGCCGGATTCGCCCGTGATCGAAGGGTCCTGGTGCAAGGCATGCACGGCACGGGCAAGTCCACCCACATCGAGCAGGTCGCCGCGCGCCTCAACTGGCCCTGCGTGCGGATCAACCTCGACGGGCACCTTTCTCGCCTCGACCTGATCGGTCACGACTCCATCGTGTTGGAGGAGGGCCAGCAGGTCACCCGGTTCACCGAAGGCATCCTGCCGTGGGCCCTGCAGCGCCCGATGGCCCTGGTGCTCGACGAATACGACGCGGGCCGGCCGGACGTCATGTTTGTGATCCAGCGGCTGCTCGAGCGCAACGGGCACCTGACTCTCCTTGAGCAGAACCGGGTGATCAAGCCGCACAACGGCTTCCGACTCTTCGGCACCAGCAACACCGTCGGCCTGGGCAACCTCAACGGGCTCTATCACGGCACGCACCAGCTGAACCACGCCCAGCTGGACCGATGGAACATCGTCGCCTCCCTGTCCAGCCTCAGCCAGGAGGCAGAGACGGCCGTGGTCACCGCGCAGGTGCCACAGATGGCCGGGCGTCCCGAACAGCTGGCGCAGATGGTGCAGCTCGCCCGCCTGACCCGCGCCGCCTTCCAGGCCGGCGACCTGTCCACGGTGATGTCCCCCCGCACGGTCATCAGCTGGGCCGAGAACCTCGAGCTCTTCGGCGACGTGTCAACGGCATTCCGCCTCTCCTTCCTCGGCAAGTGCGACGAGGCGGAGTACCCGGTCATCGAGGAGCTCTACCAGCGCTGCTTCGACGCCGAGCTCGCCATCCCGCACCAGAGCTCGCCCGCCGGCCACGGCCCGACCCTCGTGCCGCGCACGGCCTGATGAGCACCCCGGTCGCACCGGCCGAGCTGCCGGCGCTAGAGCGGGCCCGGCTCACTCAGCGCGCCGACGAGCTGTCGCTGGCCTGCGTCCACGCGCTCACCGGGCTCCCGGGGGTCCGGCGGCGAGGTCGCCACTGGTACGACGCCGACACCCGTCTGGCCATGCCTGCGCCGCAGCTGCACCCGCGAGCGGAGGAAGACACCTGGAGCGACTTCCGTGGCGCAGCCGACGGCGTCGCCGGTCGGCTCACCTTCACCGATCCGAGGCTGTATGCCGAGCAGTCGCCGGCCGGGGCGGGCACCGCAGCGCTGGTGTTCGCTGTGCTGGAGCAGGTGCGAGTCGAGGCGCTGGTGCCGAAGGCGCTCGCCGGGGCGCGCCGCAACCTGGCCAGGCGCCACAAGTCCTTCGTGCGCCAGTTCGTCACCCACGGTCTCACCGAGACCGAGCGTGGCCTGCACGTGCTCGCGATCGACCTCACCGCACGCGTCCACGTGCTGGGGTCACCCATCGAGGACGACCTGGCCGACCTCGTCGAGTCGACCCGCTGGGGTCTGGCCGGCGAAATCGGCAGCGACCTGCGAGCACTGCGACGGCTCACCGAGGACCAGCGGGCCTATGGCGAATGCGCACGGCGGGTCTGCCTCACGGTCACCGAACGCCTTGAACAGCACCAAGACCCGGAGACCGACTCCGACACCGATACCGAAGACGGCGTCTCGAGCGCGGGGTTCTCGCTGCTGGTGGGATTCGAGGGTGACCAGGCGACCACGGTCGCCACCACGGGGCGAAGCAGGGTGCGAGACGGCAGCGCCGACCGTTACCACGTCTTCACCCGCTCCTACGACCGGACCGAACCCGCGAGCACCGTCGCGCGAGCCGACGTGCTGCGCCGGCACCGCGTCGAGCTCGACGCGCTGGTGCGCGAGAGTGCGGTTGCCACTCCGGTCCTCGCGCGCCGGTTGCGGACCCTGCTGTCCGCACCGCAGGCACCCACCTGGTCGGACCACGAGGAGCAGGGCGTCATCGATCCGCGTCGGCTCTCCGGCGTGATCACCAGCCCGCGCGATCACCGCGTCTTCCGCCTGCCGATGCAACGGGTGGCACCCGCAGTAAGTGTCACCCTGCTCCTCGACCTGTCGGGGTCCATGCGCGCCCATCGGGAGTGGGTTGCGACGCTCGTCGACCTGGTCTCTCGCGCTCTCGACCAGGCGGGGGTCGTGCACGAGGTGCTCGGCTTCACCACCACGACATGGCAGGGCGGCCCCGCCCGCAAGGAGTGGGAGCGCTGCGGACGTCCCACCCAGCCCGGGCGGCTGGCCGCGCTACGCCACCTGGTGATCAAGGATGCACAGAGCACCTGGCGCCGGAGCCGGGACTCGTTCGGGGCGATTCTGGCGAACGAGACCTACAAGGAGGGCGTGGACGGGGAGGCCCTGCAGTGGGCCGCCGGCCGTGCGGCCTCGCTCGACACCGACCGGCACCTGATCGTGGTGCTGTCGGACGGCAGCCCGTCCGAGCGATCCACCGCCCTGGTCACCGACGAGCACTATCTCGGGCAGCATCTCAGCGAGGTGGTCGAGCAGGTCGGCCAGCAGCCAGGATTCGCCGTTGCAGCCCTCGGTCTCGGACTTGACCTGAGCCCGTACTACCAACACTCCCTCGTCGTGCACGATACGGAGCCGGCGTCGATGCACTCCGGCATCCGCGACCTGCTCACGCTACTGCGCGGATAGCCGGGCGCCCGCGCACCGCCGGACAAAGACTGGGATCTAGCCCGGCAGTATGCGGTCGAGCCACGCGTTGCCGAATACATGCTGTGGGTCGACACGTTCTCGCAGCTCGGCGAAGTCGCGCCACCGTGGATAGGACCGCGCCAGCTGCTCGGCGTGTGCCACAAAAACCTTCCCCCAGTGTGGGCGCGCCCCCATCGGCAGCAGGGCGTCCTCGATCGGGTGCAGCACACTCTCGACGGCTGCAGGCTCACGCAACCAGGTGAAGTGCACAGCAACCACGTCGGCGCCGTAGGCCGGGCTGAGCCACAGGTCATCGGCCGCGATCGAACGAATCTCCGCCACCTGCAACACCTCGCGCATGCTGGAGCCGAGCACGCGCAGCGCCTGGAGTGCATCCCGGGCGACGGCACGCGGCACGAGGTACTCGCTCTGCAGCTCCTCGCCGCGGCTCGGAGTGAACTCCAGTCGAAAGTGCGGAAGTCGCTGCGCCCAGGGTCCGCGGTCGCCGGTCTGGTCGGTGATCGCTGCGGTGTCCGCGTCCCGCAGCATGTGCAGCGGTATGCCGGACCGCGTGGCTCCGAGCAGCTCCGCAGGGGGCGCTCCGTCCCGGTCCTTCAGCCACACCTGGTCGACCTCGTCGTGCTGCCAGGTCGTGAAGATGCTGACGCTGTAGTGATCTCGCGTGATGGCGTCGTAGTCGTCCAGCACGGTGGACCAGGGCATGCCGGTGTAGACCGCCTGCCACAGGTCGAAGGTCGGCTCGATGTCGAGCACCAGCCGGGTAATGATCCCGAGGGCGCCGAGCCCGACCACGCTGCCGACGAAGTCCGCGTCGCCTCGGCTCAGTGTGCGGATGACTCCGTCCGGCCCCATCAGATCGATGCCCGCCACCGCGGCCGCAAGCGACTGGTTGCCGTCGCCGGAGCCGTGCGTGCCGGTGGACACCGCACCGGCCACCGAGATGTGCGGCAGCGACGCGAGGTTCGCGAGCGCCCAGCCCTGGGCCTGCAGGACTGGTGCCAGCACGCCATACGTCACACCCCCACCAACGCTGACCTGGCGCGCAGCGGTGTCGATCTGGATGTCTCCCGGAAGGCCGACGGTCGAGATCAGCACACCGTCCGTGTCGGCAATGGTGTTGAACGAGTGCCTCGAGCCGAGGGGCCGCACCCGGCGACCGCCGGTCACGACGTGGCGCAGCTCGTCAAGGCTGCGCGGCCGGGCGAACGTGCTTGCGCCGTAGGTGATGTTGCCTGCCCAGTTGGTGTTTGTGGTCACCGTGCATCTCCCGCGCTCGAGTCCGAAGGCAAGTATGTCGCTCACCATGGCAGCTACTACCAGGTAGGCACGGTCGGGGCATCTGGACCCTCCGTCCGTGCAGAAACTGGCCCTAGCCGCCGTCCCGCCGCCGGGTGCATGCTGCACAATAACGTTCTTCTATATATGCATCCGGATGCTCGGCTCCGAGACCCGCCGGTTGTTGACTGTCTCGGATCATGCGGTTTCGGACCGCTTCGCCCCCGGCCGCCACCTTGGCCGACTCCGCCCCCTTCGAGAGGCAGCACATGATCAGAAGTTGGCCCAGTCTCCTCATCGGCCTGGGAATCCCCGTCATCGCCGTCCTGGGCGGGATCGTCGCGTTCGCCGACACCTCCGTCTTCGTCTTCGGCATCCCACTGCTGTTCTTCTGGATCTTCCTGTGGTTCCCGTTGACCAGTCTGTGCCTGTGGATCAGCTGGCACTTCTTTGACCGCCAGGCCTACCCCTCGGATGTGGTGTCCTCATGATCGTCGCAGTGATCTTCTTTGCCATTCTGGCCATCTCGGTGGGCGTGTCCGTCTGGGCACGCAAGGGCCACACGAACTCCGGCATCGGTGAGTTCCTCGTCGGCGGCCGATCGTTTCCCGCCTGGCTGGTGTACTTCCTGGCCGTCGGCGAGGTCTACAGCATCGGCACCATGATCGGCCTACCCTCCGGCATCTACGCCAAGGGTGCCAGCTACGGCGTGTGGTTCCTGGGCTACATCCTGCTGGCGTACCCGGTCGGCTACTTCGTCGCTCCGATGGTCTGGCGGGCGGGCAAGAAGTACGGTGCGATGACGCTGCCGGATGTCTTCGGCAGGCACTTCAAGAGCCGTCCGCTGGAGCTGATCACCTGCCTGGTGATGCTGGTCGGGCTCATTCCGTGGGGGCAGTATCAGTTCATCGGCCTGCAGGTCGTGCTGACGAGCATCGGCGTGCATCTGACCAAGGTCACCGCTGTGATCCTCGCCGCGATCATCGCCTTCATCTACGTGTCCGTCTCCGGGATCCGGTCACCCGCGTTCGTCTCCATTCTCAAGGACAGCCTGATGATCGCGGCGATCGTGGTCATCGGTGCACTGGCCCTGAGCCACAGCGGGGGCACGGGGGCCACGTTCCATTCCGCCACGGTCCCGCACGGGCTGGTGACCATGACCGGCGGTCCGGTCATCGTCTTCGCGCTGACCACGATCGTCATGCAGGCCGTGACGTTCTACCTCGGCCTGAGCTCCAGCTATGTCTTCCCCGCGAAGTCCGAGAGAGCAGTCAAGTCGTCCACCGTGTGGATGCCGATGTACATGCTCATCTATCCGTTCTTGATCTTCGCGACCTACTACGGGGTGTCGCACAACAAGGGATCCAAGACCCCGAACACGATCTTCATGGTCATCTCCAGGGAGCTTCTGCCGGACTGGCTGCTGGGCATCGTCGCAGCCGCGGCCGGGCTCTCCGGAATCCTCGTCCTGGCCGTGACCGCACTGTCCCTCGGTGGCGTCGTGACTCGCAATGTCGTGCCGAATGTGGCAGTTTCACGACAGCGTCGTATCACGACCGTGGTCATCGGTGCCTTCATCATCGTTGCGGCGGCGATCACCTTGACCGGCTCAACGCTGATGCTGACGGTCCTCACCCTCATGTACGTGTTCTTCGCCCAGCTGATCCCCTGCTGGATCGGCGTCCTGTTCTTCAAGGGCCTGCGACCCATACCCATCTGTTGCGGGATGGTGGCCGGGATCGCGATGGGCATCGTTCTGTACGAGTGGGCACCCACGATGGGTGGCGTCAACAGCGGCATGGTCAGCCTGGGCGTCAATGTCGTCGTGACGATCATCGGCAGCATCCTGTCCAAGAAGCCGTCGGTGGACCCGATCCGACTGCTCACGACGGCCGAGGTCCACGCGGCGCAGGAAGTACCCGAGACGCCGAATACCACCTCCGTCGACGCCACCGCCTAACCGATCCATCCCGCCAAACCGAAGGAATCCGTCGCATGACCGCTGAACCCACTCTGACCATCTACCCCGCCCGGCTGGTGCGCACCATGGACCCGGCGCGGCCGACCGCGCAGGCCGTTGCGGTCCGCGGGGACCGGATCCGGGCCGTCGGGACGCTGGAGGAGCTCAAGGCCTACGGCCCGGCTCACATCGACGACCGGTATGCCGACGCGGTGATCTTTCCCGGGTTCGTCGAGGCGCACACGCACATGGGGTCGGGCGCGATGTGGCAGTGGACCTACGTCGGCCACAGCGAGCGGACCGATCCGGGAGGCACGCGCTGGCCGGGTTGCGACAGCATCGAGGCGGTCATCGCACGACTCAAGGAGGCGGACGCCGCGCTCGACGATCCGACCGCCCCGTTGTGCGCCTGGGGCCTGGACCCCATCTTCTTCCCCGGCGACCGGCTGGACCGGCGTCACCTGGACCAGGTGTCGAGCACCCGGCCGATCGGCATCACCCACCAGAGCGGGCACGTGATGACGGTGAACAGCGTGGCCCTGAAGCTGGACGGCATCACCCGCGACACTGCCGTCGAGGGGGTTGTCAAGGACGGGTCCGGCGAGCCCACCGGCGAGATGCGCGAACCCGCCGCGATGGCTCTGATCGGCAGCGCACCATCCACCCTCGACCTGCGTGCCGCGAAGCGCGACGCCTCGGGGATCAAGCTGTTCGGCGCGGACGCCCGCAACCACGGCGTGACCACGCTGGTGGATCTGGGCAACACCCAGCTGCTGGAGGACGGCTACCCGCAGTGGCTGCACGGGGTCGTCGATGACGAGGACTTCCCGGCCCGCATCTCGATCTTCCACATGGGTGGCGGATTCGGCGGCGCGATGGACGTGCCCGCCGCGGTCCGGCGACTGCATGAGCTGCGCCGCGGCAACAGCGACAAGCTGCGCTTCGGCAACGTCAAGTTCATCCTGGACGGGTCGAACCAAGGATTCACCGGCCGGCTGCAGTCACCCGGCTACCTGCCCGACGACCGGAAGGGGATCTGGGTCATCCCGCCCGAGCAGTTCGCCGAGCTGTTCGGGCAGTACCACGCCGCCGGCCTGACGGTGCATGCGCACTGCAACGGCGACGAGGCGACCGAGCTGTTCCTGGACACCGTCGAGGACGCCCTGGAGGCCCACCCGCGCTGGAACCACCGGCACACCGTGACCCACTCCCAGCTGTCCACGGCGGCGCAGTACCGACGGATGGCAGTGCTCGGCATGTGCGCGAACATCTTCTCCAACCACACCTGGCACTGGGGCGACCAGCACCACGACATCATCCTCGGCCCGGATCGCGCGGCCCGGATGAACGCCGCCGCGACGGCACTGCGCTGCGGTGTCCCGATCACCTTCCACTGCGACACGCCGGTGACGCCGTTGGATGCGCTCGCGACGGCCAGCCATGCCGCAGCGCGCCTGACTCCGAGCGGTCGGGTGCTCGGCGAATACGAGCGGATCAGTGTCCCAGAAGCGCTGCACGCCATGACGATCGGCGCGGCATACACTCTGAAGATGGATCACGAGGTCGGTTCGATCGAGGCCGGGAAGTATGCAGACTTCGCGATCCTCGGGCAGGACCCGTTCGAGGCCGACGCCGTCGGCCTGCGAGACGTGCCGGTGCACGGGTCCGTCGTGGGCGGCAGGCACTTCCCTGCCGGATCCGGCGACTGAGTTTCGTGACGCCCGAAGGACCCCTTGAGCCGCCCAGCACCGTCCCAGTGACGGTGTTGGGCGGCTACCTCGGCGCAGGCAAGACCACGCTGATCAACCGGATCCTCGCTCGCGCCTCGGGTGAACGGATCGTGGTGGTGGTCAACGACTTCGGGGCAGTCAACATCGATGCCGAGCTGATCCGGTCTCGCGACGGGAACACCCTCGAGCTGGCCAACGGCTGCATCTGCTGCGACCTCTCGGGAGGAATGCCGGCCGTCATGTCACAGATTGCCGCGATGACCCCAGCTCCGCAGCAGGTGCTGATCGAGGTCAGCGGAGTCGGCGACCCCGGCCCGGTGGCCGCGTGGGGCGACCATCCGGGTTTTCGCCGCGGTGGAGTGCTGGTGTGCGCCGACGTCGAGACCATCCAGGACCGCGCCCACGGGAAGTGGGTCGCGGACACCGTTATGCATCAGCTGCATTCGGCAGACCTGCTGCTCCTGACCAAGACCGATCTGGTCGATGCCGAGCAGACCGACGCGGTGGGGGCCTGGCTGCACACCACAGTGCCCGGCATTCCGGTGCTCCCGCTGCACGGCCTCGATCCCGCTGTCCTGCTGGACATCGCACCGGGCCGACCCGACACCGCCGCGCCCGAGCATCATCAACCGCACCCAGATCACGCAACGGCCTTACTCACCTGTGCCGACCTCGTCGATCGTGAGGCGTTCGGTGCTCGACTGGACAACCTCCCCGAGGCCGTCGTGCGATGCAAGGGGGTGCTGCGCACCACCGACTCACCCGACCGGCGCACCATCGTGCATGCGGTCGGGCGGCGGCAGTCCTGGGAGGACGGCGGGTCATGGTCCTCGACAGACCACGCCTCCCGGATCGTGCTCATCGCGGCGCCGGGTTCGGGCGAGGTGCTCGCCGACGTCGTACGTGAGTGGGCGCCGACGTGGTCACCAACCACGTGATCGCACACACACCGACCGCCGCTGGTTGAGCCGGTGAGCGCGCAGCGCGAGCCGCGTCGAAACCTGGTGACCCGCAGCGCGCTAAGCTCAGCCGCGCTTCTCAGACGTGTAGCCCGTGGATGTAGTCATCGATCTCTTGCCGCGCTCGATTGAACTCGACGTTCGCACGTGCCACCTGGAACGAGGGTTCGCCATTGTCACCGGCAAGGTCCATGCGCACGTCCTTCTGGTGAACGATGCGCCCGGGCCGCGGGCTCATCACAACCACCCGCGTTCCGAGAAAGACCGCTTCCTCGACGCTGTGGGTGATGAACATAATGGACTTGTGGGTGGTGCGCCACAAGCGGAGCAACTCTTCTTGAAGCGTTTCGCGTGTCAGCGCGTCGAGAGCTCCGAAAGGTTCATCCATCAGGATGACTTCCGGGTCATTTGCCAGGACCCGAGCAATCGCCGCACGCTGTTGCATGCCTCCGGACAGCTCGTACGGCGCACGGTCGCGAAATTCTGACAACCCCATCATGTCGAGATAGTTGTCCACTCGTTCGCTATAGGACTCCTTCTTCTCCCCGGCCATGCGAGGGCCGAACGACACATTCTGGGCCACCGAGAGCCACGGAAACAGGGTGGGCCGTTGGAACACGACGCCGCGAGCGCGGTTGGGACCGGTAATGGGATCCTTCCCGATGGTGATCTCTCCCTCTGTGGGGACGAGGAACCCGGCAAGCATCTGCAGCAGCGTGGTCTTGCCACAACCCGATGCACCAACGATGCACACAAACTCACCGGGGTCGATCCGCAGGTCAACCTCGTCGAGCGCGTGCACGCGGACGTCTTTGGTCTCGTACCAGTGGCTGACGCCGTTGACCGCAACCGCATGCGCCTCCGAGGCAGACCCGGCCCTCCTATCGGAAGAGGGCACCTCGTCCAAAGTGACACCCTTACGCATCCTCATCGCATTCCCCATCAATTGTTGGACACTTTGCTCAGATACGTTCCGTTTACCGCGTCCTTGAACGTCGACGCCGCCGGGCAGCTTGGGATAAGGGTCTGCGACTTGAGGAAATCACAGGTCTTGTCCAGGGTGCTGGCCAGGGCGCCGGGCTTGCCGTCCGGTCCGAGGTACTCGCTGCCGAGCTGCTCCTTGCCGGTGAGGAACACCAATTCCTTCATCTGCGAGGACGCATCGGCCTCGGTGATCTGAAACTCATCCGCAACGATCTTTGCAGCGCCCTTCGGATCGGACTTGATCATCTTCACTGCCCGGTCTTCCTGCTTGAGCCAGCCAGAGACCACGTCCGGGTTCTTCTTGGCGAACGACTTCGCCACGATCGCGAGATCGGCCGTCACCACACCCTTCTTTGACAGCTGCTTGCTCGAGATGATCACCTTGCCGCCGTTGTCCTTCATCTTCGCCAAGGTGGGCTCCCAGATGTATGAGCCGACAATGTCGCCGCGGGTCCATGCCGCAAGCGCCTCGGGCGGCTTCATGTCAAGGACTTTGACCTTCCCGTAGACGCCCGCGTCCTTCAGCGCCGCGATCAGGCTGTATTGCGTGGTGGATCCGAAGGGTGTGGCGATCGTCTTGCCGGCGAGGTCGGCAACCGAGTTGATGCCCTTGTCCTTCTTGACAACAAGCGCCTCGTTGTCGCCCTCGATGTCATAGATCCAAGGGACCTCGAAGCCCAGACCCTTGGCGACGGCTGTCGACACTCCTGTCGATCCAACAAGGCCGACATCCACCGCCCCGGATGCCATCGCCCGGACGACATCCTGCGCCGCATCGAACTGGGTCCACTCGACCTTGACGCCCTTGAGGTTCTTCTCCAGCCACTTCTCGTGCTTGACAATCGGTGCACCGTTGGGAATCACCTGATACGCAATACGAAGGGTGGTGTCGCCACCGGATGCTCCCTTGGAGCTCCCGCCACTACTCCCGCAGGCGGCAACCAGCGTCAGGGCCACTAGTCCCGCGCCCAGCGGGAGAGCTCTACGAACTCGGCCAAGGCGGCGGTTCCCGAGGTGATTCATATCAAGTTCCCTTCGATGGTCCATAGATTTTTGAGCTGCGTCATGCGCGCTCAGCCCTTGCCTTGCCAAGGAACAACCTTGCGGGAGGTGTACTTTATGGCGCTGTCGAGAATCACTCCAGTAATCCCCATGACGATGATTCCCATGAAGATGACGTCACTTTTGAGGTATCTGCTGGCATCAAGGACCATCCAACCAATACCCGAGTTTGCCGCCACCATTTCGGCGGCGACCACGGTCGTGTAGGTGAATCCCAGCGCTACACGCATTCCGGTGAAGGTCGCTGGAAGCAGTGACGGCAGGATAATTGCGCGCAGTACCTGGGATTTGGATGCGCCCAAAGATCGCGCAGCATCGACGCGGTCGGTCGGCACTCCACGTATGGCGTCGACAACTGCGATGAAGATCGGCGCGAACCCGGCCAGAAACAGCAACGCAACCTTGGACGTCTCGCCGATCCCGAGCCAGATCACCAGAATGGTGTAGTAGGCCAACGGTGGTAGCACCCGGTAGAAGTTGACCAAGGGGTCAAGGGCGGCTCGCAACCGTTGGTTCGCGCCGACCAGGATTCCCAAGGGCACCGCGAGGATGCTAGCCAGCGCGAAGGCTATGAGAACCCGGCGAACGCTGATCAGAAGTTGAATGATTAGCGAATGACCTTGATAGCCATCGAAAAGTGTTCGCGTAAATGCCTGCCACGTGGCGGCCGGCGATGGCACAAAAAGCGGCTGCACCAGTTTAGCCGCGGTGATGATCCACCACACGACGATGATGCCAATAATGACCGCCGCGGTGATCGAAAGATTGCCCACGGACTGTCGCCGCTCTCGACCGCTTCGCTTGGCGGGGCCGCCTCCGTCCGGAAATCTGCTCCCGGCGGCTCGCGCAGTTTTGCTTTGCAGGGCCATCGAACCTCCTCGGGCGCGCCATACGTCTTGAGAAACCTCTGCCGGTCCACCGCAACGCTTCGTAATGGCGGGCCCAGTCTGTCTTTAAGCAATTCCCAGCCTGCTTTGAAGTAACTGTGATTCACTGCGCCTGCAGCTGCAAGGTCCAGATGTGCATCGTTCAAAGGGGCCAGATGCGGAGCGAGGCAGCGGCACTGCACCGATGTCAGGACGCGTGATCGTCGCACCCACGGGTGGCGACTGTCCCGGGAGTACGCCGAGCGCGAGTGGGCGCCGACCTGGTCACCCGCCACCTGATCGCTCGGCATCTCTACGGCGGCGCTCACCGGGTCTCGATCAGCGTGTCTGGTCGAGTGCCGGCTCAACCACTCACCGCTGGTCGAGTGCCAACTCAACCAGCGGCGGTGGGTGAGCCGGTGAGCGCGCAGCGCGAGCCGCGTCGAAACCCGGTGACCCTCGCCCACTCGCGCTGGTCGAGTAGCCGAGCCCCTGGGCGAGGCGTATCGAGACCCGGTGACCCGCAGCGCTACGCTCAGCCGCGCTTCTCCAGCTGAGAGCGCTGCGGTGACTTCGTCAGGGACGGGTCGCGCTGCACGACGGGCTCCAGCGCCTCGTCGATCTTGGCGAGTAGGTCGGCTTCGAGCTTGACCCCGACGGCCTTCGCGTTCTCCTTGACCTGCTCCGGACGGGACGCCCCGAGGATCGCCGCGGACACGTTGTCGTTCTGCAGCACCCAGGCGACCGCGAGCTGCGCCATCGAGAGCCCGGCCTCCTTGGCGATCGGCTCGAGCAGCGCGACGCGCTCCAGGATGTCGTCCTTCATCAGGTCGCCGATCATGTTGGCGCCACCCTTGTCGTCGGTGGCGCGCGAGCCGGCCGGCGGTGCCTGGCCGGGCTTGTACTTGCCGGTCAACACGCCCTGGGCGATCGGCGACCAGACGATCTGACCGATGCCCAGCTCCTTGCTGGCCGGGACGACCTCGGACTCGATGACTCGCCAGAGCATGCTGTACTGCGGCTGGTTGGAGACGAACGGGATGCGCAGCTCACGCGCCAGCACGTGGCCCCGACGGAGCTGGTCGGCGGTCCACTCCGACGCACCGATGTAGTGCGCCTTGCCCGCCCGGACGACGTCGGCGAAGGCCTCCATCGTCTCCTCGAGCGGCGTGCTGTGGTCGAAGCGGTGCGCCTGGTAGAGGTCGACGTGGTCGGTGCCGAGGCGCCGAAGTGATCCCTCGATCGACTCCCGAATGTGCTTGCGAGACAGGCCGTGGTCGTTCTTGCCACCCGGGCCGGTCGGAAAGTAGACCTTCGTGAAGATCTCCAGTGACTCGCGGCGCTCACCCTTCAGTGCCTCACCGAGCACCGACTCGGCCTTCGTGTTGGCATAGACGTCGGCGGTGTCGAACGTCGAGATGCCCTCGTCGAGCGCGGCGCGCACACAGGCGAGCGCCTGCTCCTGCTCCACCTGCGATCCGTGGGTCAGCCAGTTGCCGTAGGCAAGCTCTGAGATGCGCAGTCCGCTATTACCAAGGTTTCGAAACTCCATGCTGACGACCCTACGACCTGGCTCCCGCACCGGCGCGGCACGTCCCCGATGTATGCCGCGTGCGGCCGTCTGACTGCTCCTGCATTTGCAGCGTCGTCGTGGGTGGGACCCCGTGAGCTTCAGGGGATCGGAGTGAGAAGCACCCTCGTGGCCATGCCGACGGTGTCCGCGAGTCCGTCGAGGAATCTGTCTCGCAGGAACTCCACCCGGCGCAGCTCCCAGAGAGTCTCGGCCGTCACCCAGGAGATGTCCCGCGCCTTGTCGATGTCCCACGCGCTGATCAGGTGGGCGACGGGGCCGACGCGGTCGTCCACCTGACGTTCCAGCCCATCCAGGAAGGACCGCCGGATCGGGGCCTCGGCCTGGGCGAGGACCGCGTTCACCGCCTCGTAGTCGTGGTGCAGGTTGCTGGGGTCCATGCTGTGCGCCGTGCACGTGGCGATCACCGCGACCGGAAGGTCGTGCTCAATGTGGGTGTTCATCCCCGCGATCGCATACTGGACCGGCAGCCGTCCGCGGCCGCGCAGCTCGAACAGCGGTCGCCATTCGGTCGGCACAGTTCGCCGCACCGCGTCTGCCTCGTATGCCGCGAGCCACAGGTTCGCGAATGTCACGTCGAGGTCGGCCATGACCTTCGGGCTCAGAAAAGCGCTGCTACCGGCCGGTTTCGCAAGGATCTCGGCGATGCTCTCGGTCACCGTGAGGTACATCCGGTTGAACACCGCGACCCCGTCATCAACCGGAAGCGCCGCGTCGATCGCGCGCATCCGGGCAATGACGCCCTCGACTGTCGTTGGCAGGCTCACAGGACTGAGTATTCACTCTGCCCCTCAGGATGCAACCGCGACGGGCTCACCATTCCTGGCAGCCTCTCGAATGAGCCTGGCCGTCGCGGGTGGAGAGTCGCAGGGTGGAGATCAGAAAGGCCGCGTGGACCAGGCCGTGGTCACTGTCCGCCGGGCGTTGCCCCCGAGCCACCCGCCACCTCGTAGTTCCACACCTCACTGTGGGTGGAAACGGGGCCCTGTGCTTCACCACCTGCCCGCTCAACGGCAGACCGGTGACCATCGGCGAACTCGGGGGACCTGACCCAGGCCTGGAATGACTCCTCGTCGCGCCAGCGGGTGATGACCAGCCACTGTTCCCTATCGTCGGTAGGGCGGAGCAGCTCGAAACCTTCGAAGCCATCGGCGCCGTCGACCGCACCAGCTCGGGCAGCGAATCGATGAGCCAGCTCATCGCCCGAACCGGCGGGGACAGTGATTGCGTTGATCTTGATCGTGGTCATAAGGCAAGACTGCCATCCAGGACTGGGTCATACGACACGTGCGCCCCGCCCGCCGACAGGCAATTGGCGATACTGAGGCGTATGGAGCTGATGGACTTCCAGTTCGAGGGTCAGGTCGTCGAGTGGCGCGGACCTGCGCCGTTCTACTTCGTCGCCATCCCGGAAGGAGAGACTGCGGACATCAAGTTAGCCGCCACGGGCATCGAGTACTGGGGCCAGGTGCCGGTGATGGTGCGCATCGGCGGGACCGAGTTCACGACGGCGCTGTTCCCCAAGGACGGCAGCTACCTGCTCCCGCTGAAGAACGTGGTTCGCAAATCCGTCGGGATCCAAGTGGACCAGGTCGTGGCGGTGGCATTGAGTGTAGGACGCCCGTAGGCGAGGCGGCGTCGGCGTCGGCGTCCTTCGATGCGACGGATTGAGGTAGCAGCGGGTTCTCGGGTGAGCTGCGGGTCAGGGCTCGATGTTCTCCAGGTCCCGCAGCAGGTTCGGGTGCGTCGGCTGCCAGCCGAGTCCTTCTCGAGTGGCTGCGCTCGAAGAGGGTTGGTCCGTGGCGAAGATCTGACCAAGCGGTCCGAACGATTCCGTGGGTACAGGCTCGACCGGTAGGCCGAGTCGACGTCCGATGACTTCCGCGATGTCCCGGACTGTTTCGCCCTCGTCATCTACCGCGTGCCATGAGCTGCCGGCGGGCGCGGACTCCAGTGCGAGCCGGAACAGCACTGCGGCGTCGAGCGCGTGGACGGCGGGCCAGCGCTGGGTTCCGTCGCCGGGGTAGCCGGACCTGCCTGTTTGGCGAGCGATCTGGGTTAGCAGGCCGGCGAACCCGCCGTCACCGTTGTTGTGGACCGTGCGCGGCAGTCGCACTGCAGTGGCTCGGACCCCGCGCGTAGCCAACTCCAGGATCTCGGTCACGGTGCGGCCGCGGCCGCCGACTGGGCCGTCGGTGGACAACGGGTCGGCCTCGGTGGATGGACGGCCTGGCACCCACGGCGTGCCGGAGACGGTGACCAGGGGGCGATCGCTGCCAAGCAGGACCCCACCCAGGGTGGTGAGGGCGGAGGTCTCCTCGGCAATCGCCTGCGCGAGCACTTCGGGGCTGGTGAAGTTGTTGGCAAAGGCGAGGTGGATGACACCGTCGGACTGTGTGGCGCCTGCGCGCAGGACGTCCAGGTCGGCGAGGTCGCCGCGGATCGCCGCACCTCCTGCTGCTTCGACAGCATGTGCAGACCTGTCGGAGCGGGCGAGTGCGAGAACGGTGTGGCCGTTGCCAAGGAGCTCTGCGACGACGGCGGTGCCGATGAGGCCGGTACCGCCGGTGATGAAGACATGCATGGGACCCGCCTACAGTGATGGGATAATAGTCCCATCAACTTAGCACGTGATGGGACAAGTATCCCATCACGTAATATGTGCGTCATGGCACGATGGGAACCAGGGGCGCGCGAGCGGATCGTTCTCGCTGCCCTCGACCTATTCACCGAACAGGGATACGACGGCACCACTGTTGCGCAGATCGCCGAGCGCGCCGGCCTCACGAAAAGTACCTTCTTCAGACACTTTCGCGATAAGCGCGAGCTCCTCGCCGCTGGTCAGGAGACGCTGAGCCGCTTGTTGGCCGAGGGCATCGCCGAGGCGGCCGAAGGGGCCACTCCGTTGGCGGCGGTCGCGGCCGGCCTCGAGCGAGCTTCCACCGAAATGGGCCCGATCAACCGTGAGCTCGGTCCCCGGATCAGTGCGGCCGTCGCTGCCAGCACCGAGCTTCAAGAGCGCGCCATCCTGAAGAACGTCGGCCTCGCAGCCGCCATGACTGACGCACTGGCGGCTCGCGGCGTGCCCGACCCGGTCGCGCATCTCGCCGCCGAGATGGGCGTCCTCGCGTTCAAACGCGGCTTCGCCGAGTGGTCCGAAGGTAGCGGTGCGGCTACCGATGACCTCGCCCCGTACACGCTGGCGGCGCTGCACGATCTCCGAGCGGCAAGCGCATCACTCGGATAGACGAAATGACTCGCACACCCGGGCGGGGTGTGCTTGACGCCCGAACGCGGCGGACGGACGCCTCGGGCGCGAAGCGTTCCTCGACATCGCTACTGGGCGCGGGTTTCCGGACCGTGAGGTTCAAGTGGATCTAGGCTGTGGTGGTGAGTGACGTGCTGGGTGGTGGGCCGTTCTTCCACGGCACGAAGGCCGATCTGCGGGTGGGTGATCTCCTCACGGCGGGTTTCAGGTCGAACTACCGGCCCGACGTGGTGATGAACCACATCTACTTCACCGCGCTGCCCGACGGTGCCGGACTCGCCGCGGAGCTCGCGGCGGGCAAAGGTGCTGCGCGGGTGTACATCGTCGAGCCCACTGGGGCGTTCGAGGACGACCCGAACGTGACCGACAAGAAGTTCCCCGGCAATCCGACCCGGTCCTACCGCAGCACGGAACCACTCAGGGTCGTCGGCGAAGTGGCGGACTGGACACGGCAGACCCCTGAGGCGCTGCAGGCATGGCACGAGCGACTGGCGCCAATCCGCGCGGATGAGCGCGGCGAGATCATCAACTGATCCGCGAGCGGAACCGGGTTGATGCCAGGTTGGCGGCGTAGGTCAGGCCATCCGATCGCGCATCCTACTTGCTGCGTCATTCTGGCGGAGTGACGCAGCGTCGTTGTTGTGCTGCGCACGGCTCAGTTGGCGAACAGTCGGACTGTGCTTGACCAATTCTTCGAACACTTGTATGATAAATTTTGGAGTTCGAGAAGGGCGATGCGTTCCGGCGGAAGAAGCCTCCCGCCGGTGATGACGGCGCCCGGTCGGCGGCATCAAGGCGACCGCCGGATGACGAGGCAGGGTGCACCGAGCCTCCGATTTCGGCCTGGCCGGGAGCTTCTGACGAGCAGGTGGACGCGGCGCTGCGCGCGGCATACCGGGAGGCTGCGCGAGCGGCACTGGATGCCGATGTGAACCCAGTGGACCTGTCGATCTATCAGTCGACCTCCGACGGCGCGAAGGCGTTGGGTGGGGCCGGCGTCACCCCGGGCACTCCGAACGGGTTGCTCAAGCCCGGGGGCCGGTCCCGCGGCACTGGCCGAGCTGAGGTACCTCGCCCCGGTCCCGTCCCGGCTGGCGGCGGCGTCGCGCCAACTCGGAGCCGACGAGCTAGACGAGGGTGCCCGGACAGGCCTCCCGCATCGCGACGGCGGCGTCGATCATCAACGAACCGAAGAACGCATGCCTGCGGGCAGCCCTGGCTGCCGGGATGTCAGTGCGCGGGCGGTGGCCGTGGCGGTCCGTGAGGTCGACCAGGCTCAGGCCGCGTTGCCGAACGCTTCCCGGGAGGAGCTCTTGGGTTACTACCTGGCCGTCGGGCATGACAGCTCCAGCAAGAACTGCGTGAGCTGCCCAAGCGGATCGTGGCGGTTTTCGGTGGGGACGAGGACACCAAGAATGAGGAGAAGCTCTCGAAGTTGGAGTCGCTGCGCTGGAGTGAGCTTGCGACCGGGTTGACGCGGCTCGAAGGTGAGCTGTCCCCTGCGCACGCCGCGATCTTCAAGGCAGCCGTGGAAGCGCTCGCCGCACCCCAGGGCGGCATCAACCTCGAGACCGGCGCGGCGGAGCCCGACCTACACAGTGCGGGCAAGCGCCGCGCCGACGCACTGATGGAGCTGATCAGTGCCGGGCTGCGAGTCGGGGACGGCGAGCTCTCCGGCTCCGCGCCCACCAAGTGCTATGTCACGATCCCACTCTCAGTGCTCATCGGTGTGGTCGTGTCCACTGCCTTGGCAACCACAGCCGTCGGGGACGTGCTGGACCCAGGCACCGCCCGGCAACTCGCCTGCGACGCGCAACTGGTTCCCGTGGTTCTGGGCACCAGGTCCCAGCCACTAGACGTGGGGCGCGCATCTCGACCATTCACGGCAGCCATTCGATCCGCAGTCGCCCACCGCGACACCGGTGGATGCACCTTCCCGGGAATGGGGGCACCTCCCGTACGGAGCGAAGCGAGGCGGGGGAGGGCCGGCCGGTGCCATGGTGCGAGGTCCACCACGCCGTGCCGTGGTGGGTGGGCGGCGCGAGCGAGTTGTCCAATGGGACTCTCTTGTGCTCGAGACACCATCACATTGTGCACAACAAGGGCTACCTACCGTTCATCAGCGACCGTGAGGTCATCTGGAACCTGATCCCCGGCAGGATGCCCTCCAAGCCGCTGTCACCAGACGACCCGCGCATCCACGGGCCTGGCGCGCCACCCGGGTATCCCGCCACCGGGTGACCTCGCCCGAGCCTCGACTCGCACAGGCAAGCGCCCTGGCCGTCGGCTGCGTCCGACGACTCAAACCAACTACGCCACGTCCGCCTTCGACCGCGGTGCAGCGTGTTCCCGGAAGAGTGCGACGACGGCGGTATGCCGGTCTCCCGCCCTACGTCTGCGCGGCCATCTCGACGTCCGCGCTGTTGGTCACCGGCTGGTCGGCCAGCGGCAGGTGATCGGACATGATCCGCGCAAGGACCGTGCCGATCACCGTCACCACGATCAGGACCACCCACACCGGCGAACGTCCTTGCGCAAGCAGCCAGGAGAACGTCACCGGCGCGATGATCGACGCAACGGTCCACGACAGTTGATAGACGCTCATGTAGCGACCGCGCAGGTGGTCCGGCCGACTGTCGGTCGCGATCGTTGTCAGGACCGGCCCGGCGAGCACCTCGCCCACGGTGTAGATGCCGACCGCGACCAGCATCACGGTGACGGCGGGTGCCACCGCAAGATGGCCGGCCAGCGCCATCAGCATGAAGCCCGCGGCAAATCCGAGGTTGGCGACACCGATGATCCGCCAGCGCACATGTCCACGCATCTTGCGCACCGCGAAGCTCTGCCCGAACCCGACCAGCACCGTGTTGATCGTGAAGATCGTGCCGGTGACCCAGCCCGGCAGGTGGAGGGTCTCCACGGCATACACCGGCATGACGTAGTTGAGCGCGATGCTGCACAGGGCGTAGGCGAGATTGGACAGGACGAGCAGGTAGTAGGGCCGATCGCGGATGATCTGTGCCCATCCCACGTGCCGCTCGTCGACGGGCGGCGCCGGCGCCTTGTGCGCACGCACGGTACTCAGCAGGACCAGCGCGAGCAGGTAGGACAACACGTTCGCGGCAACCATCGCTCGGTATGCCGTGGTCGTGCCGATGCTGATGGCCAGGCCGGCGAGGAGGCCACCGGCAGCGAACCCGACATTGCGCAGGGCACCGATGAAGCCGAACCACAGCTCGCGCTCCCCCGGGAGAGTGATCGCGGCAACCATCGGTGAGTAGGACGACCAGAAGGCCGCCTGGCCGATCGCCACCACGATCGTCACGCCCTGCACGGCTGCATAGCTGTGCGCGACGAGGTACCCGGCGAAGCCCGCTGCCTCGATCGCATTGGCCGCCAGGAGCACCTGTTTGGCTCCGACCTTGTCCACCACGTGCCCGACCACAAGCACCGCGGGCACGGCGACCGCAGCGGCCACGGACAGCGCCAGCCCCACCTGGGGCAGGCTCAAGGAGGTGGTCGCGAGGAAGTAGAGCACGGACACCGGCATGAAAACCCCGGTGCCCACAGCATCCACGGCCATCGACGTGATGAACCGGCGGTGCCGGGACACGTCGGGCAGACCAAGGCGCTCAAGCATGTGGAAGATCCTGGCACCTCAGGTGCACTTGAGGTCAACTGGTTATCTTCTGGCCGGTCAGGAAAGTGCAGTCTCCAGCGGCGTGTGGTCGAGGCCGAGCGCACCGGCGACGGCCGCATTGACCAGTCGGCCGTCATGGGTGCTGAGGCCGAGCGCAAGGACCGGGTCGTCGCGCAGCGCCTGCCGCCAGCCCTGGTCGGCCAGCTCCTCGGCATACGGCAGGGTGACGTTGGTCAGCGCATAGGTGGACGTATGCGGAACCGCACCAGGCATATTCGCGACACAGTAGAAGATCGACTGCTCCACGGTGAACGTCGGGTCGACGTGGGTGGTCGGGTGGGAGTCCTCGAAACAGCCGCCCTGGTCGATGGCGATGTCGACGAGCACTGAGCCCGGCTTCATCCGGGCGACCAAGTCGTGCGAGACCACCATCGGCGCCTTCGCACCGGGCACCAGGACGGCGCCGACCACGAGGTCTGCATCGCACACCGCGGCCTGCACCTGGTAGGCGTTGGACGCGATCGTCTGCAGGTGGCCCTGATAGATCCGGTCGGCCGACCGGAGCTTGTCGATGTCCTTGTCGAGCACCAGCACCTCGGCCTGCATCCCCAGGGCGATCGCGGCCGCGTTCATGCCCGAGGTGCCGGCGCCGATCACGACGACCTTCGCGGCGTGCACGCCGGAAACCCCACCGAGCAGGATGCCGCGACCGCCACCGGAGCGCATCAGGTGGTAGGCGCCGACCTGGACGGCGAGCCGCCCGGCGACCTCGCTCATCGGCGCGAGCAGCGGCAGCCCGCCGTCGGAGGTCTGCACGGTCTCGTAGGCGATCGCGGTGATCTTGCGGTCCAGCAGCTCGCGAGTCAGACGCTCGTTGGCGGCCAGGTGCAGATAGGTGAAGAGCACCTGCCCCTCGCGCATCCGTGGGTACTCCTGCTCGATCGGCTCCTTCACCTTGAGGATCAGCTCTGCGGACTGCCACACCTCATCGGCGGACTCGAGAATCTTCGCCCCGGCATCGGCATACTCGTGATCCGGGATCGAGGACCCGACGCCTGCACCACGCTCGACGCACACGTCGTGCCCGTGCGTGGTCAGCTCGTGCACCCCGGGCGGCGTGATCGCCACTCGAAACTCGGTGTTCTTGATCTCTTTCGGGACGCCAATCCTCATCAGTCACCTGCTTCATCGCGCGAGGCCGGCCAACCGGCCGTCCTCCCTCACTCTGGCACTGCGCGGGCTGCTCGGCCAGATTGATGCACACGCAAATCTCCTGCACCAACCGACGCACCCTCCCGCACCCTCCACCCCGCCCATCTGTGCACTTTCGATCGAAAGGCGCACCTACAGCTGCGCCTTTTGAACCAAAGTGCACAACTCGCTGGGGCTACTGGCCGGTGCGGCCGTCGATGCACTCGCGCAGCAGGTCGGCATGCCCCAGGTGGCGCGCGTACTCCTCGATCATGTGCACCAGCAGCTCTCGCAACGAGATCGACTGGTCCTCCCAGTGCCCGACGACCTCCAGGTTCGGCGCCCGTTCGACGTAGGCCTGCGCGTAGGCGACCTCCTCGCTCCAGGCCCGCCACGCCTCGTCGACCATCGCATCGTCCGCCGCCGCGTCGTTCCAGTCCGCGTCCCGGTCGTCCGCCCGCCGGAAGCGACGGGGCGCGTCCTCGCCCGCCATACGCTGACGAAACCAGGTGCGCTCGACGTCTGCCAGATGCCGGATCAGGCCGAGCAGCGACATGCTCGAGGGCGGCACCGCCCGCCGCGCGAGCTGCTCGGCGGTCAGATCCGCGCACTTGAGCTCAAGCGTCATCCGGTAGACGCGCAGGTAGTCGGTCAGCACCCCGAGCTCGCTGCCGTCATCGATGGACGCCTGCTGTCGCGGGTCGTCGGCAGGGTCGAGCCACAGGTCGGGATAGCGACGTTCGGACATGCCTTCATCCTGGTCGAGTCGCGCACGCGGGGCCAGTGGTTTTGACACCCCGCGGAAGTTTTCTTGGCGCCACGGGAATTAATCGGAGGGGCCCTCCGTTCTACCGAGTGATCCCCCACCCAAACCGGCCCGGGCATCGCCGTAGGCGAGCTCAGTGCCCCCGATCAAGGGAGACATTTATGCCTCAATCGTCCCGCGTCGTCAGGTCCACGACCCAGCAACTACTCATGCGGCAGCGTCGTCTGGCGCACCTGACACCGCATCAGCCCGTCCCGCTGCGCCCCATGAAGCGGATCGACAACCAGCCTTCCGCTCCGACCTCCCGGTAACCCGCTGGTTGGGTAGGCGCGGCGGAGGACCAACCGCCATGGCCGTCAACGCGATTCGTGCATACGAACAGCGCCAACCTTCAGGCAGGTCCAGGGTCAAGCGGGACTGGCATTTTCGCATCCGAGTGCCAGAACCAGCTCGAGCACCCGGTCCGGGTCGTCCAGGCGGTCCCCGAAGAGCTCACGGATCTGCCCCATCCGGTAGCGCACGGTCTGCGCATGCACGTGCAGGTCGGCGGCCACGGCATCCCGCCGGCCCTGGTGCAGCAGCCAGGAGCCGAGCGTCTCGCTCAGCCGGGCGATGGTGGCGGGCGTGAGATCCGCCAGCGGTTCCAGTGCCCGCTCGCGCAGATCGGCGTATGCCGTGCCATCCGCCCGCAGCACCAGCTCGGGCAGGTGCAGCTCGGTGTCGACGGGAGACGACCGGCCACCTGCCAGCGCCAGGTCATGAGCCCGCCGCGCCCGGCCGTGTGACTCGCTGACCCGGACCCATGGCCGGGCCGGCCCGACATACGCCCCCTGGCTGCGCAGCGTGCGCAGCAGGTGCACCCGGCCGGGGCCGTCCGCATCCGGCACCAACAGGGTGGCGATCTCCGGTTCGCCGGATTCGCCCTGCTCGTCGGCCGCGCGCAGGCACCGCGAGCCGAGCCGGGTGAGCACCGCGCCCGCTTCCGGCTCCGGCAGCAGCACGGCCGTGAGATGCACCGGCGGCGACCACTTGGCGCGCCGCGCGAGAATGAGCAGCTCCTCCTCGCCCTGCCCCGCAATCAGGGCGGCCGCGAGACGTTCACGGCGCCGCTCCTGCACGCGCCCGCTCGCCGCGAGCTCGTCCGCGTGCCCCGAGACGCTCGCCGCGGACAACCCGTCGATATAGGCAAAGACCAGCTCTGCGAACCGGCCGAGGTTGCGGGCATCGACCCCGGCGTCCACGGTCGTGGCGGCCATCTCGCGCCAGGCCACGCGAGCCCCGACCCGATATGCCGCGAGCAGCGAGTTCATCGACCGGCCACTGCGCGCCTCGCCCCGTCCAAGCGCGTACGCCCCGTCCAGCGCCGGGCGCATCGGGGTCGACCTCGCACCACGGGCACTGCCGGCCGCCATTCGCAGGAACCCACCGAGGGCCACCTGGACGGACCTCTCGATCGTGTCGGCCATCTCACCACGCAGGGCTCGCGCATAGCTGGGCACCTCGTCGATAATGGCAGCGACGCAGCGTTCTGCGACTTCCGGCAACTGCCGCGTCAACTCGGTGAGGACGCTACGCGGGATATCCGGGCCGCCATCCGCCGAAACATCGCTCATTTTGTTCGCTCCGCACAACCGAGTGGAAGAGGTTCACCGCGTACGGTCAAGATATTAGACCCTTGAGACAGCATGATGGAGATATGACCCCGCCGACCCAGGAAGACCGAGTCCCGGCCTGGCGTCACCACGCCTTCCGGATCGCCCGGGCAGCCACCACCCCGCTGCTGCCCGAGGACTACGTCGACCTCTTCAACCCGCTGCGCTCGCGCACGCACCTGCGCGGCCGGGTCGTTGCCCTCGAGCGGGAGACCTCCGACGCCATGACCGTGCTGATCCGGCCCGGCCGCACCTGGCGCGATCACCGGCCCGGGCAGTACACCCGCATTGGTGTCGACATCGACGGCGTGCGCATGTGGCGCGCCTACTCGATCACGTCCGGCCCGCGCACCGACGGCTGCATCTCCATCACCGTCAAGGCGATCACCGGCGGGACCGTGAGCACGCACCTGGTGCGTATCCTGCGACCGGGGCAGGTCATCCAGATGGAGCAGGCCGACGGTGAGTTCGTGCTGCCCAAGGTTCTCCCGGCGAAGATGTTGCTGCTCACCGGCGGCAGCGGGATCACGCCAGTCATGGGCATCCTGCGACATGCCGCCACCGACCTCGATGATGTCGTGCTACTGCACTCTGCGCCGCGACCCGAGGACGTGATCTTCGCCGATGAGCTGCGCGATCTTGCCGCCGGCGGCCATGTCCGTCTGCTGCAACGGCATACCGACACCGATGGGATGCTGAACCCCGCCGAGCTGGACGCCCTGGTGCCCGACTGGCGCGATCGGGAGACCTTCGCCTGTGGGCCCGCGGGGATGCTGGAGGCGCTCGAGGCGCACTGGCACGAGGCCGGCCTGGTCCATCAGCTGCACAGCGAACGCTTCCGTCCCGCGCTGACGGAGCCCGGCGAGGGCGGCACGGTGTACTTCACCGGCCTCGACCGCGAACTCGAATGTGACGGCGCCCGGCCCATTCTCGACGTCGCCGAGGACGAGGGCGTGATCATGCCCTCCGGTTGCCGGATGGGGATCTGCTACGGGTGCGTGCTGCCGCTGCGGGAGGGCGCGGTCCGCGACCTGCGCACCGGCGAAGTGACGACCGCGTCGCCCGGCGACGGCGTGCTCATCCAGACCTGCATCTCCTCCGCGGCTGGACGCTGCGACCTAGACCTTTAGCCACCAACGACTTTCGGCCCAACGAAAGGACCACACCATGACTGCCCTGCAGAAGAAGGAACACAACCCGATCGCGCACCTGAGCGATCAGGACATCGAGCGGCTCGGTGTCGAGCTCGACGCGATCCGCGACCAGGTGATCTCGACCCGCGGGTCGAGCGACGCGGCATACATCCGACGGGTCATCAAGGTGCAGCGCGGCCTGGAGATGGGCAGCCGCGCGGTGCTGCTCGCCTCCCGCTGGAAGCCGGCGTTCGTCGTGGGCACCGTCGGCCTGTCCGTCTCGAAGATCCTGGAAAACATGGAGATCGGGCACAATGTCATGCACGGCCAGTGGGACTGGATGCGGGACCCGAAGATCCACTCAACCACCTGGGAGTGGGACAACGCCTCGCCGGCGTCGCTGTGGAAGCACTCGCACAATGAACTCCACCACACCTACACCAACGTGCTCGGTCGGGACAACGACCTGGGTTACGGCATCATGCGCGTCGACGAGGACCAGCGGTGGTCGCCGTTCTACCTCGGGCAGCCGGTGTGGAACTTCGTCAATGCCTGCTTCTTCGAGTACGGCATCGCGGCCTACGATCTCGAGATCGGCAAGTACTTCAAGGGCAAGAAGAACAAGGAGATCTTCCAGCGCGACCTGAAGAAGGTCGGCGTCAAGATCCGCCAGCAGATGACCAAGGACTATGTGGTGCACCCGCTGCTCGCGGCACCCACCGGGTCCTGGAAGCAGACGCTGCTTGCCAACTACCTGTCCAACCTGACCCGGAACCTGTGGACGCACTCGGTCATCATGTGTGGCCACTTCCCCGAGGGTGTCGAGACGTTCACGCGCAAGTCCATCGACGGGGAGACCCGGGGCGAGTGGTACCTGCGGCAGATGCTCGGCTCGGCGAACATCAACGGCTCGCGCGCCATGCACATCGCGACCGGCAACCTCAGCTACCAGATCGAGCACCATCTGTTCCCCGACCTGCCGAGCAACCGCTACCAGGAGATCGCGCCGCAGATCCGCGACATCTTCAACCGCTACGGCTTGACTTACACCAGCGGATCGCTGCCCAGGCAGGTCGGCTCGGCGTGGATGAAGGTCATCCGGTTGTCGCTGCCCAACCACCTGGCCGCGAAGTTCGCGCCGCGCCCTCGCAAGGCGGCACCCGTGCCACTGCGCTTCAAGACAGCCGCCCCCAAGGCCGACGCCGCCTGACCCGGCCCGGTCACATCAGGAACTGGAAGAGCGGGCTGTCCGGATAGACCCGGGTGATCTGCGGCGGCGCAGCCTTCATCCGCGCCAGCAACGGCGCCAGGTCATCCGGTGACCCGAGCTCGATGCCCACCAGGGCCGGACCGAGCTCGCGGTTGTTGCGCTTGACGTATTCGAATCGGGTGATGTCGTCATCCGGCCCGAGCACCTCATCGAGGAACTGCCGCAGGGCGCCCGGCTCCTGCGCGAACTCCACCAGAAAGTAGTGCTTCAGCCCCTCGTGCACGAGGGCGCGCTCGACAATGTCGGCATACCGGCTCACATCGTTGTTGCCACCGGAAAGCACGCACACCACGGTGGATCCGGCGGGCAGGTCCAGGCCCTGCCGAAGCGCCGCGAGGGCCAGCGCTCCCGCCGGTTCGGCGATGATCCCGTCGGACTGGTACAGGTCGAGCATCTCGCAGCAGATCAGCCCCGCAGGGACCTCGCACAGCTCGGGACCGCGCTGCTGCACGACGGCGTAGGTCGCATCGCCGACTCGGCGCACCGCGGCACCGTCGACGAAGAGGTCCAGCTCCTCCAGCGTGACCGGCCCCCCCGAGGCGACCGCGGCTTTCATACCCGCGGCGCCCAGTGGCTCGGCGCCAATGACTCGGACCTGCGGATGCCGCTCCCCGAGCCAGGTCAGCGCGCCGGAGATGAGCCCGCCGCCACCGACCGGCACCGCCAGCGCATCCGGAACCCGGCCCAGCTGCTCGACGATCTCCCGGGCCACGGTGCCCTGGCCGGCGATGGTGCGCGGGTCGTCGAACGCCGGCACCACCACTGCCCCCGTGCGCGCCGCGTCCCGCTTGGCGGCGGCCGCGGCATCGTCATACGTGTCGCCGTCGATGATCATCTCGACGGCATCGGCGCCAAGTGAGCGCACCCGATCGCGCTTTTGGTGAGGCGTGGTGCGCGGCAGATAGATTCGTGCCCGTATGCCGAGCGCCGCCGCGGCATAGGCGACGCCCTGGGCGTGGTTGCCGGCACTCGCACAGACCGCGCCGCGTGCGGCTTCCTCGGGTGTGAGCTGGGCAAGCAGGTTGTAGGCACCGCGCAGCTTGTAGGAGCGCACCGGCTGCTGGTCCTCGCGCTTGAGCCAGACGTCCAGCCCGGTCAGCGCGGAGAGCCGCCGACTGGGTTCGAGTGGGGTGACGCGCACCGCGTCCCTCAGCCGCGCGGCGGCTCGATCGACGTCGTCGGCAGTGACCAGTGACATTTCTTCAGCCTGGCACACGGCTCACGCGCCGTGCGGTCCCGTCCGCCAGGCGACCGTCGTGGTCCAACCGGCATGATGGACGGCATGACCTTGCTGCATGACCGGACCGATGCGCAGCTGCGCGCCAGTGGCTGCGTCAAATGGGCACTGGCAGCGGCCGACGTGCTGCCGGCCTGGGTGGCCGAGATGGACTTCGCGGTCGCCGAGCCGATAACCACGGCGCTGCACACCGCGGTTGACCAGGGCCGGCTCGGTTACGGCCCGCCCGATGAACAGTGCGGGGTTGCCGAGTCGTTCGCCGCCTTTGCCGCCAGCCGCTGGGGTTGGCAGGTGGAGGCTGAGCGGGTGGTGCTGGCCGGAGACGTCGTCGATGCCGTCGCCCGTGTCCTCGACACGCTGGCCGAGGATGGGCCTGTTGTGGTTCCCACACCGGCCTACCCACCCTTCCTGACGGTCATCGGCCACACCGGCCGCAAGATCATCCCCGCGCCGCTGGACCCGGATGCTGCGGTGGCCGAGCACAACCTCGAGGCCATCGACGCCGCTCTGCGGGCGGGTGCCCGCACGCTTCTCCTGTGCAGCCCGCACAACCCGTGGGGTCGGTCATTCGGCCGGAGCGAGCTCGAAGCCCTGCGCGACGTCATCGAGGCACACGGCGCGATGGTCATTGCCGACGAGATCCACGCGCCCCTGACTCTGCCGGGTTCCAGTCACATCCCCTACGCCCGGGTCGCCAGCCCGGGCGCTCCGGTGGTGACGCTGACCTCGGCCACGAAGGCCTGGAACATTCCCGGCCTCAAGTGCGCCCAGATCGTATGCAGCTCAGCAGCGCAGGCCGCGCGGGTGCGAGCCCATCCCCTTCACCCTGGGCAGTCCGCGCTCGGCACCGTGGCCGGGCGGGCGGCTTACGAGCAGGGCGGTCCGTGGCTGGATGAGGTGATCGCCACTCTGGACGGCAACCGCCGGCTGTTTGCGCGGCTGGTGCAGGAGAAACTGCCGCGTGCGCGGATGCGCCCGCTGGAGGCGACCTACCTCGCCTGGCTCGACGCGCGAGCCTACGGGCTGCCTTCGCCGGGCGAGACCGCTCTCGACAAGGGCCGGGTGTGGGTGGACCACCGCCCGTGGGGGCCCGGCGGCGACGGTCACGTCCGGGTCAACCTCGCAACCTCTCCGGAGCGCGTCGCGGAGATCGTGGACCGACTCGCGATCGCCTGGGAGCACTAGCCTGCGTCTTTCACGGGTTGAGGTGTGACGCGCGGTCGGGGGACGTGAAAGTGCCTGTGCTGTAAGAGATACTTGGGTTTGCGACAACTCAGGATCTCTACAGGACAGGCACTTTCAAG
>NZ_VCQV01000139.1 GCF_007845645.1 Leekyejoonella antrihumi | reverse complement strand
CCGGCCCCGTCCTTGGCCTGCCACTGGTAGGCACCCGCCGGGGACTTGGTCAACTCCCACTCGTAACCGAACAAGATCTCAAAGAAACTGTTGTCCCACGTCGTCGGCGTGTTCGTCCAGGTGACCTCCAGACCACTGCCGATCGTGTCCCGGCCATGACCGGTCCCGTAACTGCCCTTCCAGCCCAGACCCATCTGCTCCAGACCCGCAGCCTCCGGCTCCGCACCCACATACTTCTCCGGATCCGCCGCGCCGTGCGTCTTGCCGAAGGTATGTCCACCGGCGATCAGCGCGACGGTCTCCTCGTCGTTCATCGCCATCTGCTTAAACGTCTCGCGAGTATCCCGCGCCGCACCCAACGGATCGGGCACACCGTTCGGGCCCTCCGGGTTGACGTAGATCAGGCCCATCTGGGTCGCCGCGAACGGCTTCTCCAACTCACGGTCACCGTGGTAGCGCTGGTCACCGAGCCAGGTCGTCTCCGGCCCCCAATACACGGACTCGTCGGGCTCCCACTCATCGACCCGGCCGCCACCGAAACCGAAGGTCGTGAAACCCATCGACTCCATCGCAACGTTCCCGGCCAGCACCATCAAGTCACCCCACGAGAGGCTCGACCCGTACTTCTGCTTGACCGGCCACAACACCCGCCGAGCCCGGTCCAACAACACATTGTCCGGCCAACTGTTCAACGGCGAGAACCGCTGCTGACCCGCGCCCGCACCACCGCGGCCATCCTCAATGCGGTACGTGCCCGCAGCATGCCACGCCATCCGCACCACCAACGGGCCATAATGGCCGAAATCCGCGGGCCACCAATCCTGCGACGTGGTCAGCACCTGGGTGATGTCCCGCTTCACCGCGGGCAGATCCAGGCTATTGAACGCCTTCGCGTAATCAAAATCCTCACCGAGCGGGTTGGCCACCGCAGGATTACGCGCGAGCAACTTCAGATTAAGCCGACCCGGCCACCAACCGGAACTACGCTCTCCCTCGGTCGGGTGCAGACCGCGCCCATGCACGACCGGACACTGCCCCCC
>NZ_VCQV01000138.1 GCF_007845645.1 Leekyejoonella antrihumi | reverse complement strand
CGGTCCGGCTCCCTGCACGGCGGTGCAGGACGCGCGCAACAACTACGGCGGCGCCGGCTGGCTGGCCAACCAGCTGGCGAGCAGCTACCAGATGAGTCCGCTGTACGCGCAGGGTGACCTCGGCGCCGGGCAGACGGTGGCCGTGCTGGAGCTGGAGCCCTACACGCCGAGCGACATCAGCACCTACCAGTCCTGCTACCACACCTCCGCATCCGTGAAGACGGTCGCGATCGACGGGGGCGCCACCGGCGGCCAGAGCGGGGAAGCAGCCCTGGACATCGAGAACATTGCCGGGTTCGCCCCGCGCTCGACGATCTGGGTCTACAGCGCGCCCAACAACGGAGTGGGTCTGTTGCCCGCCTACTCGAAGATGGTCACCGACGACGTCGCCAAGACGATCTCCACCTCCTGGGGGCTCTGTGAGCAGGACAGCCCCTCCGCGGAGTTCTCGGCGGAGAACACCGTCTTCCAGCAGGCCGCGGCGCAGGGTCAGAGCATCTACGCCGCGGCGGGCGACGACGGCTCGACCGGCTGCTACTCGGCAAACTTCCCATCGGAGACGGAGCTGGCGGTGGACGACCCGGCCAGCCAGCCATACGTCACCGGGGTCGGCGGCACCACGCTCAACACGCAAGGCCCACCCCCTGGCGAGACGACCTGGGACGAGGCGGCGCTCGGTGCCGGTGCGGGCGGGGGCGGCATCTCGACCGTGTGGCCGATGCCGACCTACCAGTCCACCAGCAAGGTGCCGGGAGTCATCAACCCCTACTCCAGCAAGACCCCGTGCGGCGCGGCGTCGGGCTACTGCCGGGAAGTGCCCGACATCTCCGCCGATGGTGACCCCGAGAGCGGCTACTACATCTACAACGCGGTCAACGGGGGATGGGAGCTCATCGGCGGCACCAGCGCCGCGGCACCCTTGTGGGCGGGGATGACCGCACTGATCAACGCGCTGCCGCAGTGCACCACCCGGCTCGGCTTCGCCAACCCGACCCTGTACTCGGTCGCCGCACACGCCGGCCTCGGCGGGTTCCACGACATCACC
>NZ_VCQV01000137.1 GCF_007845645.1 Leekyejoonella antrihumi | reverse complement strand
ACCCCCATCGATCTCCAACGCAATCTGATACGCGGACCGCTCGATCTCACCCTTTTGGAAACCCTCCTCGATCGCCCGCACCGCACCACCCTTGTCCTCGACCTGACCCATCAACGCCAACGCCGCCTCCTCCAGGTCATCGGTCAACGACTCCATCAGATACGACCCCGCGAACGGGTCGACCGTCTTGGTCACATCACTCTCGAACGCGATGACCTGCTGGGTGCGCAACGCCAACCGGGCCGCCTTCGTCGTCGGCAACGCGATCGCCTCATCAAACGAGTTCGTATGCAACGACTGCGTCCCACCCAGCACCGCGCCCAACCCCTGCAACGCGACCCGAACCATGTTGACCTCCGGCTGCTGAGCCGTCAGCTGCACCCCCGCCGTCTGCGTGTGAAACCGCAGCATCAACGACTTCGGATTCCTCGCCCCGAACTCCTCCCGCATGATCCGCGCCCACATCCGCCGCGCCGCACGAAACTTCGCGACCTCCTCCAACAGCGTCGTGCGCGCGACGAAGAAGAACGACAACCGCGGCGCGAAATCATCCACCGCCAACCCCGCAGCCACCGCCGCCCGCACATACTCCTTCGCGTTCGCCAGGGTGAACGCGACCTCCTGCACCGGCGTGGCACCCGCCTCGGCCATGTGATACCCACTGATCGAGATCGTGTTCCACCGCGGCAACTCGCCCTGACAGTACGAAAAAATGTCACTGATCAACCGCAACGACTCCCGCGGCGGGTAGATATACGTCCCCCGCGCGATGTACTCCTTGAGCACATCGTTCTGGATCGTGCCGGTCAGCCTCTCCGGCCCGATCCCCTGCGCCCGCGCGGTCAGCTGATACAACAACAACAACGTCGACGCCGGCGCGTTGATCGTCATACTCGTGGACACCTGGTCCAACGGCAACCCATCAAACAACACCTGCATGTCATCCAACGAGTCGATCGCCACCCCGACCTTGCCGACCTCACCATGCGCGATCGCCGCATCCGAGTCATACCCCATCTGCGTCGGCAGATCGAACGCCACCGACAACCCGCCCGTGCCCGCAGCCACCAACTCCTTATACC
>NZ_VCQV01000136.1 GCF_007845645.1 Leekyejoonella antrihumi | reverse complement strand
GCCGACGCCCACCACGAGCGACATCGCGGCCCCCTGTCACACCCTCACGCCAAAATGAGCACCAGCAAGACGGCAGACGCCGACACCCACCTCACACGCCAGACCTATGCAAGATCCGGGCTAGCCGTCGACAACGGGACTGCGCGTGAGCCGCCGTGTGCGCAGGCTATCCCTGCTCGGGCAAGTCTGCGAGGGGTGATGGTGCTGACCCGAACAGGTCGGGGCTAGTTCGAGGCGGGGCCTTTCAGGCGCGTCACGACAGATCGAGTGATCGGCTGGCCACCGGACCGACGTCCGATCATCAGCGTGAGGCGTTTACCGGATTTGCCGCAACCAGCGAGGGTTGCGCCACTGGACACCTATCTGTGTTCTAGTCATACTTGTGACCATGACGAGCATCCCACTGGCAGACGCCAAGGCACACCTCTCCGATGTCGTCAGCCGAGTCAGCAAACACCACGAACGAGTCACCGTCACCGTGCACGGCCAGCCCTCGGCCGTCCTGCTCTCCCCTGACGACCTGGCCATGCTCGAAGAGACCATCGCCGTCCTGGGCGATCAGGACCTGATGACGCAGCTTGCCGCCGCCGAGGCCGACCTGGCCGCTGGCCGGGTCGAGACCCAAGAAGACCTCGAGGCGGCGATGCGTTCACGCCGGACCTCGGCGTGAACGATCCGCGCTACCAGCTGCAAATTGTCTCCTCGGCGCGCCGTCACCTCACCGAAGAACTCCCCGAAGCCGTTGCTGCCGCCCCGTTCGAATTCATCACCGGCCCGTTGCTCGAGAACCCGCAGCGCGTCGGGAAACAGCTCCGCCCACCCTTGGCAGACCGGCACAGCGCCCGGCGAGGCACGTATCGAATCCTCTACAGGATCGACGATCAGACCAGAACTGTGACGGTCCTGGCCATCGGCCACCGCGGAGACATCTACCGCCCCTGAGCATCCACAGCGGCCTTCCATCTGCCGCGATCCGCGCGGACGTGGCACCCAGGACTGTCAGAATTTTGGTGTTTTTGATCCTCACTGTTTTCAGTACTTTTCGGCTGTTGGCCAGCGGCCCTCGAACGTAGTAGCGAAGACATTCAGCGCCGGCTTCCAGCGCGTGACCCAGC
>NZ_VCQV01000135.1 GCF_007845645.1 Leekyejoonella antrihumi | reverse complement strand
GAGCTGCAACGGCGCATCGCCCGCGGCTTCCGCAACCGCGACAACTACCGACTACGCATGCTCCTGATCGGCGGCGGACTCACCCACGACGAGCACCTACCCCCACCACAGGTCTGAAGAGCCACTTGAGTTGTGATGACTGTGGGATCCTCGGCCCCTTGAGCCATCGCATGCGCTACCTCGCGCACTGCATCGCCGATCTGCGGATACTCCGATTCTTCCTCACTAGTGACAAAGTGCGAGAACTCTAGGCCCTCCGACTCAAAGGTCTGCTGCAGGGCCCGCAGAGCCATTGCAGCAACCCGTTCCGCTTGTTCCTCTGAGTCAACGCCGATTGAATTGGATCGGTCAGCCAAGCTTCGCAAAACTCTCACACGGAGCGCCTCGTCGCTATGGTTTTCGGCTGTGATTCGCGTTCTAGTCTCGTGGGGGAGCACAAACATCTTCTCGCGACGATGCCACTTGACCTGCCGGCCACCCGGATAGTCCTTCATAGACATGGCCTCGAGGCGTTTGTCAACCTTTTCCCGAATGATCGTTTGCGCCGACGGCACCTGCTCCAGAATCTTTGTCCTTACATCCTCGGCTGACATGAAGCGTTCGGCGTCTGGGTCTGTGCCCTCCAGTGCCCATAAGCAAAGACTGTCCGTGACTGAATTTACAAGAGATAGGTCTCCGTCCAGCTTGTCGACTTCCTGACGGAGAAACACAAAAACAGCGGGTGACGTGACATTAATGGTCGGTGGGATAATTGTCGAGGCACCTACGTGAGCCAAGAAGGTGACCTCGGACCGCAAATACTTCTCAAACGCGAACTGAGTCGCGTCGTTATCATTGATGTGGGCTCGAATGTATGCGCCGTCTTTAATTCGGATCGATACACCGAATTCTTCAGAAAGTGTGTCCTCTACTACGTCTATCGTGGAGACAAGTCGCGAAGTGAAATAGGTCAGCGCACGAGGCTCTCGATTAAACTGTCTCAATCTCTTTATGGGCTCTTCAGAAACGAGGGTGTAGTCGGGGTCTGAATCCTCCGGACTCCAGGAGGGATCGCGCGACATAGTGGGTCAGGTTTCGGAACCCGAGGGCGGACCCGCGTAAGTGCTCGAGGCGAC
>NZ_VCQV01000134.1 GCF_007845645.1 Leekyejoonella antrihumi | reverse complement strand
GGACAAGGTACTCGCATTCCTCGAGAGCCTGTAACTATGCCGAGGACACCGACCGCGACAACGCGTGATTGCACCGGCAAAACCTCAAGCCTCGGCATAGTCGCGGTGTCGGCATAGATCGACGATGATCAGCCCGTACCGGCGCAACCGGGCCAGTTCCTGAGGCAGCCGGCCTGCGCGGTGAGCATCAGTCAGTCGGGTGACCCAGTCGATCGCGGTCGCGAACAACACCCGATGCCCGTGGTGCGCGGCGGCGATACCCAGGCCGGTGGCCAGGTGCGTTTTGCCGGTGCCTGGTGGCCCGAGCAACACCACGTTGCGGGCCTCGGTCAGAAACCCGCCCGAAGCCAGGGCCGCGACTTGCTGCCGGACGCCCGGTTGGGCGTCCCAGTCGAACTCCTCCAACGTTTTACGCGCGGCGAACCCGGCGGCCCGGATGCGTAATTGCGCACCGGAGGCGTTGCGGGCGGCGACTTCACGGTCCAGGACCGCGGCGAGGTACTCCTCGTGGGTCCACCCCGCATCCCTGGCGTGATCGGCCAACCTCGCGGCGGCTTCGGTGACTCGGGGTGCCTTCAACGCCGACGCCAGATAGGTGACCTGCTTGAGCGCCTCAGTGGTCGCAGCGGCCTGTTTCTTCGCGGTGCTCATCAGGCCACCTCCCCACCCGGGGCGGCCAGGCCGTCGCTCAGATCACCGACGGGCTCGCTGACGGTGCCACTGGTGAGGCCGAACGCGTGGTCGTATTCGGCTAGGTCGCGCACCAACAGCTCGTCGTCGGGAACTGTTGGTGGTCGGGGTTGTTGGTATTGCTGCCGCAGCGTCTTAGCGGTGGCCACGTGCGCGGGGTCGGTGATCGTCATGCCGCGTGCCCATACCCGGTCGTGGGAGGCGACCGGCCGCCCATCGCGGCACACTCGGACCCGAGACAGGTCGGCGTGCACGTCGACCAGCCGGCTGATCAGCGACGGGTCGACCGAGTAATCGGATGAGTCGATGCGCACGTAGTAGTCCCGGCCGAGCCGGACACGGTTGACCCACCCGAGGGCGGGCGGCACCGGCGGTAACGCCAGCATCGCGGCCCTGTCCGCGGCTAGCAGGTCGGACGGCTTGGCCTTGACCG
>NZ_VCQV01000133.1 GCF_007845645.1 Leekyejoonella antrihumi | reverse complement strand
CTAGTGGCTCGTCGTTAAAGTTCGCTTGCGGTTGATCTTGTCCATGATTTCCTCGGGGGTCTTGGTCCAGATGAAGGGGTGTTTGCGGTCGTTCCAGCCGTTGATGAACTGGCGGATTTTGCCGACCAGGTCCCGCACGGAGGGAAACGCGCCGCGTTTGATGGCTTGCCGGTCGATGATGCCGAACCAGACCTCGACCAGGTTCAGCCAGGACCCGGAGGTCGGGGTGAAGTGGATGTGGATGCGTGGGTTGCACTCCAACCAGTCGCGCACTTCTTGCTTCTTGTGGGTGGCGTAGTTGTCCATCACCAGGTGCAGCTGCTGGTCGGGGTAGGCGCGGGCGACGTGTTTGAGGAAGGTCAGGAACTCCTGGTGCCGGTGTCGGTCCTTGCAGATCCCGGTGACCTGCCCGGTGGCGACCTCCAGTGCCGCGAACAAGGTCGTGGTGCCGTGCCGGATGTAGTCGTGGGTGCGTTGCTCGGCGTGTCCCGGCGCGATCGGAAGCACGGGTCGGGTGCGGTCCAGGGCTTGGATCTGGGATTTTTCGTCCACGCAGAGCACGACCGCGTTCTCCGGTGGTGCCAGGTACAGCCCGACCACGTCGGTGACCTTGGCCTCCAGCTGCGGGTCGGTGGAGAACTTGAACGTCTCGGCCCGCCAGGGTTGGACCCCGTAGGACTTCCACGCCGCGGCGACCACCGAGTGATGCAACCCGAGCCTGGTGCCGAGAAGCCGGGAGGACCAGTGCGTCACGCCCAGCTTCTTCGGCGGTTTGCGTAGCGTGGCCGCGATGATCCGTGACTGATCTACCGTCGCGGGCCGACCCGGCCGGTCCGCGTCCGCCAACCCCTTAATCCCTTCAGCCTCGTACCGGGCCCGCCACTTGTTGACCGTGGGGCGAGAGACACCGACCTGCTCCATAATCCGTTGATTCGCCACCCCATCCGCGGCCAACAAGATGATCTGCGCCCGCACCACCAAACCAGCACGCATCGACGAACAGCGTTGCCACCGAACCAGCTCCGCCCGGTCACCTGGATGCAGTTTCAGAGCGGGAGCAGCATGGTTGGCCATGCCTAACTATCCCATCAAACCATAAACTAATTAAAACGACACGCCACTAG
>NZ_VCQV01000132.1 GCF_007845645.1 Leekyejoonella antrihumi | reverse complement strand
CAAGGTCCTGATCGCCAATCGTGGCGAGATTGCTGTCCGTGTCGCTCGTGCCTGCAAGGATGCCGGGATCGGGTCGGTGGCCGTGTATGCCGAGCCCGACCGGGACGCGCTGCACGTCAAGGTGGCCGATGAGGCCTACGCCCTGGGCGGCAGCACCCCGGGCGAGTCCTACCTGGTGCAGGACAAGCTGCTGGAGATCGCGAAGCAGGCCGGCGCCGACGGTGTGCACCCCGGATACGGCTTCCTGTCCGAGAATGCGCAGTTCGCGCAGGCGGTGCTGGATGCCGGACTGATCTGGATCGGCCCGCCCCCGGCGGCGATCGACTCGCTCGGCGACAAGGTCAAGGCCCGCCACATCGCCACCAAGGCCGGCGCACCACTGGTGCCGGGCACCAAGGAACCGGTCGGCGGGTCCGACGAGGTGCTGGAATTCGCCACGGAGCACGGCCTGCCGGTCGCGATCAAGGCGGCCTACGGCGGCGGCGGCCGCGGCCTGAAGGTCGCCCGCACGATGGAGGAGATCCCCGAGCTGTACGACTCGGCGGTCCGCGAGGCGGTCACGGCGTTCGGGCGCGGCGAGTGCTTCGTCGAGCGGTTCTTGGACAAGCCACGGCACGTGGAGACCCAGTGCGTCGCCGACCAGCACGGCACCGTCGTGGTCATCTCGACCCGCGACTGCTCCCTGCAGCGGCGCAACCAGAAGCTCGTCGAGGAGGCGCCGGCGCCGTTCCTGACCGACGAGCAGCACGCCGAGCTGCTGCGGGCGTCCAAGGCGATCCTGGCCGAGGCGGGGTATGTCGGGGCGGGCACCTGCGAGTTCCTGATCGGCCAGGACGGGGTCATCTCCTTCCTGGAGGTCAACACCCGCCTGCAGGTCGAGCACCCGGTCTCCGAGGAGGTCACCGGCATCGACCTGGTCCGCGAGCAGTTCCGCATCGCCCAGGGCGAACCGTTGGGCTACACCGACCCGGTCCCGCACGCGCACTCCATCGAGTTCCGCCTCAACGGCGAGGACCCGGGCCGGGGTTTCCTGCCCGCGCCCGGCACCGTGACCTGCTTCCGGGCCCCGTCCGGCCCCGGCGTCCGCGTCGACTCCGGCGTCGTGGAGGGCGACGTCATCGGCGGCGCGTTCGACTCCCTGCTCGGCAAGCTCATCATCACCGGCCACACCCGCCAGGAAGCCCTCGAACGGGCCCGCCGCGCGTTG
>NZ_VCQV01000131.1 GCF_007845645.1 Leekyejoonella antrihumi | reverse complement strand
CGGGTGATGCCGTCCGGGTAGACGGTCACGTAGCCCGCCTGGGTCGGTGCGGTCTCGGTGACGTTGAGCACGATGGCCTTGATCCCGGTCGGGATCCCGCCGACGCCGGAGACCTTCACCTTGAGGGTGTGCCGTGGGCCGACCGCCGCCTTGGGCGCGCCGGTGCCGCTCCGGGTGTCGAGTAGCCGGGTGGGTGTCGTCGCGGTGAGGGTTGTGGCGGCTGTGGGGGTGTAGTAGCCGAACTGGTCGGCGATGATCTGCACGGTGCCGGTGGAGGAGTTGCGGATGCTGACCTTGCCGTTCGAGCCGATGGGCACGACGACCAGGTTGGGGATCGTCTCGCCGGCGACGTAGTTGAGGTTGGACACTGGTGGCTGGCTGGTGCCGCTGGGCCATGCTGTCAGGAAGCCGCTGCGTGTTGGGGCGGTGACGGTGACGTTGAGCACGACCGCGGTGGCTCCGACGGGTACCCCGTGTTGTCCGGTGACTTGCAGGTTCACGGTGGCTCCCGCGGTGACGGGTCCGTGCGCGCCGGTTCCCGTCCGTGTGTCGAGCACTCGTACCGGTGAGGTGGTGGTGAACGTGCTGCCGGTGGTGGTGCTGTTGTAGCCGAAGGCATCCGCGATCAGCTGGATCGAGCCGGTGGACCCGTTGTAGAGGCTGATGTCGCCGTTGGATCCGATCGGCACGACGGCCAGGTTGGCGCGGGTCACGCCCGGGGTGAAGTTCAGGTTGGAGGAGGTCGGGCGTGTCTCACCGTACGGGTAGGCCGTCAGGAAGCCGGTCCCCGTGGGTGCGGTGACGGTCAGGTTGAGCACGACCGACGTCGCGGTGGATGGCACCCCGCCGACGCCGCGGACCTTGAGGGTGATCGTGTGGCCGGATGCGACCGGCCCGGTCGTGCCGCCGGTGCCGTTGCGGGTGTCCAGCAGCCGGACCGGGGTGAGTGGGTGCAGCTGGGTGGCCGGTTGGCAGGTGTGGGCCACGAGCGTGGTCGCGCTGGGTGTGCCGATCCCGGTGGCCAGGTCGTAGCCGGTGGTGGCCGGGTAGTGACCGTTGGCCTGGGGGAGGTAGGCGTTGGAGCCTACGGTGATGTCGTGGAACCCGCCGAGGCCGGCGTGTGCGGCGACCGAGTACAGGGTCGGGTTGGCGAAGCCGAGCCGGGTGGTGCACTGCGGCAGCGCGTTGATCAGTGCGGTCATCCCCGCCCA
>NZ_VCQV01000130.1 GCF_007845645.1 Leekyejoonella antrihumi | reverse complement strand
GGCCTTGGCCTGCCGGATCCGGTCCTCGACCCGGGCATGCTGCCGGTGACGCAGCTCGAGGCCAGCGGCCTGGCCAGGGACAACCCCGAGTGGGGTGTTCGTCAAGAACGCCGTGATCCGGTGCCCGTCAACGTCGGTGAACCGCAACTGCGCACCCGGATGCGGGCGCTCCTTCCGCAGGATCAGCCTCGACCCTGGCGGCCAGGAGCCCAGATCGATCGTTCCGGTGGCCTCGGCGACCCACGCCCCCTCCCGCAGGTCATCACCGTCCCAGGCAGGGTGCCAGCACTCCTCCGGGATCACGTCCACGATGTTCTGAACCCTGGCGTCGACGGGGAACCCGAAGGAGAACTCCAGACCCTGCCGGACGCACTCGGCCGCGAAATCGTGCGTCGCACCGGCCGAGTCCGAACGGGCCAGCACCCGAGGCGAGTTCGGGTCGCCGGGCCGTGGCCGGGCGTACTCCGGCAGGCCGGCCAGCGCCATGTGCAGAACTTCGATGTGGTCCGCGGCAGTGTTCGAGCCGGCGTTGCCCCTGCGCAGCAGCCCGGCCAGCGCCTCACCGGAGGCGATCTCCGGCCGGTCCAAGAAACACAACAACGGGTGGAACCCGAAGGTGCGTTTCCACGTCGCGGCCGCGTTCTGCTTCTCCGAGTGCGCGATCGTGACCGTCGCGTCGAAGTCCAGCCGTAGCTCCTGGCTGATATCCGGCGCCGCGCCGGCACCCCACGCCCGTTCCCGCGCGGCGGCACGAGCAGCCCGCACCACGTCAAGGTGCTCCTCGTCGATCCGGTCGAGCACCCGCCACGCCGTCGGCATCGACGCGACCGGCCCGAAGAGCTCCTGTCGATCGGTCAGCACCTCGATCCCACTGATCGCGTCCGCACCATCGGCGACCGCGACCGCCAAGTCCGTGAACACGCGCCCGGGAGCGTGCACCGGAACACCACGGTAGGTATCCAGCAGACCCCGAGTGAGGCGATCGGTCAGGCCCGTGTCGTCCGCAAGGTCTCGCAACATCCCGACCCCAGCATGCGAGACCACACCCGTTCCGTCCGCGCTGACCTTGACCCGCCGACCCGGCTTGCTACTCTTCACCTTGAAAGTGCCTGTCCTGTAGAGATCCTGAGTTGTCGCAAACCCAAGTATCTCTTACAGCACAGGCACTTTCACGTCCCCCGACCGCGCGTCACACCTCAACCCGTGAAAGACGCAGGC
>NZ_VCQV01000013.1:54962-110803 GCF_007845645.1 Leekyejoonella antrihumi | reverse complement strand
GGTTATAGCGAAGTGGGAAACGCCCGGTCACATTCCGAACCCGGAAGCTAAGCCCTTCAGCGCCGATGGTACTGCACTCGACAGGGTGTGGGAGAGTAGGACACTGCCGGACTAACATTAAAAGAAGTTGGAGGCCGTTCCCGGGTAATACCGGGAACGGCCTCCAATCTTTGTTTATGGGAGCATATGCGTATGCGACTTACGCCGAGAGCCTTACAAGGTTCGATTACGCCCTATGGGGGCGCGCCGGCCCGCTCGGCTCCGAGGAGCTCGTGGCGCGAGCAGGTGGCGGTTTGGGTCGGGCGACTGCTCCTGCTCGGCGCCGTGTGGTCGCTGATCAGTATTCCGCTACGCGGTTTCGACGGTGTCGAAATGGTGGCCGACCTGCTGGGTGTGCTGAACGTGCCATCCGAGCCCAGCCTGTTCGTGGTGTGCCTGATGCTGGTGCTCACCGGCGCGGTGCGCCGTCGGCTGCGGGCGGCGCACACCGTGGTCGTGGTGCTCATCGCCTTGAACATCTTGGACGTGTTGGCGGTTCTGGGCCAGGCGTTCCAGGAGCCCGATGCCGTCAGTGATCTGCCGCTTCGAGGGTTCTCCCACGAGTACGCCATCTTCCGCAACGGTGTCGGCTTCAACCTGGTGTCGTTGATCGTGGGACTGGTGCTGCTCGTCCTGGTCGTTCGCAGCCGCAGCGCCTTCCCGGCCAGGCTCACACCGGGCAGTCGGGTGGCGGCGTTGGGCGTGCTGCTCAGCGGGCTTGCCCTTTCGTTGAGCATCACCGTGCTCCTCGTTTTTTCGCTCCCGGGGCAGTTGAAGGGCGTCCGGGAGAAGGTTGTGTGGGCCGCGCGCTCGACGCTCGGTGTCTCGACTCCGGTGGGCACCCCCGGCTTCACCGGAGACCTTGGTCATGGCTGGATCTATGGACTGGCCGGCGTCATGTCGACGGCCGCCCTGGTGCTGGCACTACTGGTGTTCTGGCGGTCCGGCCGGGGCCGTGCGGCGCAGTCCACGCAGGAGGAATTGGCGGTCCGACGACTCCTGCTGGAGCACGGTGAGCACGACTCGTTGGGCTACTTCGCCACGCGGCGGGACAAGGCGGTGATCTTCGCGCCGGATGGTCGGGCGGCGGTGACCTACCGGGTCGAGGGCTCGGTCAGTGTCGCGAGTGCGGACCCGATCGGCCTACCGAGCTCGTGGTCGGCCGCGGTGCAGGCCTGGTTGCAGCAGTGCCGGACCCAGGGGCTGTACGCCGCGGTGCTGTCCTCCAGCGAGGAGGGCACCAAGCGCTACGTCGCGGCCGGTCTGAAGGCGTTCCCGTTGGGCGATGAGGCCATTATCGACGTCGACTCATTCAGCCTGAGTGGACGCACCATGCGGCCCGTGCGTCAAGCGGTGTCACGGATCAGCCGGGCGGGGTACAGCTGCCGGGTGCGCAGGCACCACGAGCTGTCGCCCGAGGAGCTGAGGATGATCGAACAGTTGGCCGACCGGTGGCGTGGCAACGAGGCGGAGCGAGGCTTCTCGATGGCCCTGAACCGGCTCGGCGACCCGGCCGACGGGCGATGTGTGCTCGTCACGGCACATGACGCCAGTGGGACGATTCGCGGCTTTCTGTCCTTTGTGCCGTGGGGCGTGCGCGGCGTCTCGCTCGACCTCATGCGGAGGGACCGGGATGCCGAGAACGGGCTGAACGAATACCTGGTGGCAAAGCTGATCGAGCTCGGGCCGGAGCACGGCATACGCCGGGTGTCGTTGAACTTCGCGGTCTTCCGCAACGTGTTCAACAATGCGGACCAGGTCGGCGCCGGGCCGGTCACCAAGGTGACCGACTCGCTGCTGTCCTTCGCTTCGCGGTTCTACCAGCTCGAGACGCTCTATCGCAGCAATGAGAAGTACCGGCCGGAGTGGGTGCCGCGGCTGCTGTGCTACGACGCCGCCCTGACCGTGCCGCGTGCCGGCCTCGCGATGGGCGTGGCCGAAGGTTTCGTCCCGATGCTCGGTCCGCGATTGCTCGTCGGACCACGTCCGGAGGAGGTGCAGCGACCGCGTCCCGAGCCCGACTTCGTGCAGCGGGTGCTGCAGCAGGAGGACGAGCTGTTGATGCCGATGGCTCCTGCTCCGATCCTCAGCGAGCAGCAGCGGGTGCGCCGCGCCAAGCTGCGCCAGCTCGAGGAGGAGCACCGATCGGCCTACCCCGCGAAGGTCGCTCGCACCGACCGCGTGGCGGCTGTGCGCGCGGTGCATCCGGACCTGTCCCCGGGGGAGCGCACCGACGACGTGGTGTCCGTGTGCGGGCGGGTGCGGGCTCTGCGCGACTTCGGGGGGGTGTGTTTTGCGGTGCTGCAGGACGAGAAGGCACGCATCCAGGTGATGGTGACGATGGCGGACACGCCCTGCGAGGAGCGTGCCAGGTGGCGGAGCGTCGTCGACCTCGGTGACCTGGTCAGCGTGACGGGGCCGGTTACGGTGTCACGGCGTGGCGAGCTGTCGGTGCTCATGACGTCGTGGCAGATGGCCGCCAAGTGTCTGACTCCGATGCCCGATCTGCACGCGACGCTCAGCGAGGAGAGTCGAGTCAGGCACCGCAGTCTCGACCTGGTCATGAATCAGGGGGCGATGCACCTGCTGCAGAGCCGGTCCCGCGGGGTCCGCGCGCTGCGCGAGGCGATGCAGGACCACGAGTTCTGCGAGGTCGAGACGCCCATGTTGCAGGCGGTGCACGGCGGCGCCACCGCACGGCCGTTCCAGACGCACATCAATGCCTACAGCATGGACCTGTTCCTGCGCATCGCTCCGGAGCTCTATCTCAAACGGCTGGCCGTCGGCGGTATGCAGCGGGTGTTCGAGATCGGCCGGAACTTCCGCAACGAGGGGGTCGACGCGACGCACAACCCCGAGTTCACCGCGCTGGAGGCGTACGCCGCCTACGGGGACTACACCACCATGCGGGAGTTGACTCGCGAGGTGATCCTGCGGGTCGCGACCGCCGTCAACGGGAGTGCCGTCGCTCGTCGGCCCGGCGGTGAGACGGTCGACCTCACGCCGCCGTGGCCGGTGCTGACCGTGCACGATGCGGTCTCCCGTGCCTCCGGCACACCGCTGACCTCCGCCTCCACGCGGGACGAGGTCGCGGCCGTATGCCGTACGCACGGTGTCGCCGTGCCGACCGGGTCGAGCGGTGGATTCCTGGTCACCGAGCTTTACGACGCCCTCGTCGAGAAGCAGACGGTGTTTCCGACCTTCTACACCGACTTTCCGGTGGAGACCTCGCCACTGACCCGACCTCATCGTCGTGATCCGCGACTGGCCGAACGCTGGGACCTGGTCGCGTTCGGCGCCGAGATCGGAACGGCCTACAGCGAGCTGACCGATCCGGTGGAGCAGCGTCGGCGGCTGGTCGCGCAGTCGATGGCCGCTGCCGCCGGCGACCTGGAGGCGATGCAGGTCGATGAGCCGTTCCTGGAGGCGCTGGAGCTGGCGATGCCGCCCACCGGCGGTCTGGGCATCGGGGTCGACCGCCTGATCATGATGCTCACGGGGGCGAGCATCCGGGCCACGCTGGCGTTCCCGTTCGTCCGACCGCAGAGCGCCGACTAACGCTCGACGGTGATCTGCGGCCGGCTGGACCAGGGGAAGTCGATCCACTGGTCGGTGCGCCGCCAGACGTAGTCGGACTTGATGATCGAGTGCGACTTCTCGTAGATGACGGCGCAGCGGGTCTCCTGGACCTTGTCCGCGCAGAACTTGCGCACCAGCTCGAGGGTGCCGCCGGTGTCCGCGACATCGTCGATGACCAGCACGGTCGCGCCGGACAGGTCGACCGGTTGGGGGACCGGCGGGAGCATCACCGGCATCGGGAGCCGCTCGTCGATCCCCGTGTAGAACTCGACGTTCATGACGTGCACGTTCTTGATGCCGAGTGCATAGCTGATTGCACCGGCTGGGATCAGGCCGCCGCGCGCGATCGACATGATCAGGTCCGGCTGGTAGCCGTCGTCGGCGATGGTCTGGGCGAGCTCCCGGCTCGCCGTGCCGAACAGTTCCCAGGTGAGGGTCTCGCGCTGTGTCATAGGCCTAGTGTGCTGGATAGAGTCGGAACGTGACTCTCAGCCCCCGGCCCGCACAGACCACGCCCGGACCTCTGACGGACGCAGACATCCCGGCATACGTCGACGCTCTCGGTCTGCCCGGGCTCGCGGACATCCATGTGCACTTCCTGCCCGAACCGATGCTGCGCAAGGTGTGGGCCTACTTCGACGACGCCGGTGAGCACTACGGCCAGGAGTGGCCGATCGAGTACCGGCTCGATGAGCAGGCCCGGCTGGACATCTTGCGGGGCTTCGGACTCAAGGCGATCCCGGCGCTGGCGTACCCCCACAAGCCCGGCATGGCGCAGTGGCTCAACGCCTGGTGCGCGGAGTTCGCCCAGCGGGTGCCGGACGCCATCCACTGCGGCACGCTCTATCCCGAGGAGGGGGTGGGCGACTACGTCGCGCAGGCCGTCGCCGACGGGGCGCGGCTTTTCAAGGTGCACGTGCAGGTTGGCCGGTTCGCACCGAACGACCCGCTGCTCGACCCGGCTTGGGGGGCTCTGTCCGATGCCGGTATGCCAATCGTGATTCACGCCGGATCCGCACCGCTGCCAGGTGAGTTCACCGGTGCGGCGCGGATTGGCGACGTGCTGGCACGCTTCCCATTGCTGACGCTGGTCGTCGCGCACCTGGGGATGCCTGAGTACCATGAGTTTGCCGACCTGGCGCAGAAGTATCCGAACGTGCGTCTGGACACGACCATGTGCGGGACGGACTTCACCGAAGCCAGGTCGTCGATGCCCAGCTCCTATGTCGAGCGGCTGCCCGACCTGCAGGACAAGGTGATCCTCGGGAGCGACTTTCCCAACATTCCGTATGCCTATGCGCATCAGCTGGAGGCGCTGGCCCGGCTGGACCTCGGTGACGACTGGATGCGCGACGTGCTCTGGCACAACGGTGCCCGCCTCCTGAACCTGGCCACCTAACCCCCTCCGAGGGCGGTGTCAGGTTTCAGGGGAGACTGAGCTGGTCGGCGAGTGCCTCCGGATCGGTGACCGGTGCATCACAGACGAATCCTCGGCAGACGTATGCCGTGGGCTCGCCGCCTGCCAGTGGACGCTCGGCGAGCAGCGGCACCCCGTCGGCGTCCGGCATGCCGCTGACCAGGACGAGGCCGGGGGAGGACGACCCCGTGGCGACGCGGGTGAGCCCGCCAGTGGCGTCCCCGACGATCGCCACCTGCAGGGGGCCGACGATCGAGGCCTCGGCGACTGCCAGGCCCCACCCGGCAAACCGAGGGTCACGATCGGCGGTGTGGGTCATCGCTGCCAGTGCGCGGTCAGCGACGTCGCGGTAGCGGGTGTCACCGGTCAGGGCGCTGCAGGTGAGCAGGGCGCCGGCGAGGGCCGCGGTGCCCGACGGCTCCGCGTTGTCGCCGCGGCCGCGCGGGCGGGAGAAGAGCTCCTCGGCGTCATCGGCCGTGTCGAAGAACCCGCCGTCGTCGGCGATGAAGTGCTCGATTGCGGTGTCGAGCAGGCCCTGTGCGGCGCCGAGCCAGGACGGGTCAGCGGTCGCCTGATGCAGTGCAAGCAGACCCTCGGCAAGGTTGCCGTAATCGTCGGAGACGCCTGCAGCCGAACCGATCCGACCGTCGCGTGAGGTGCGGCGAAGACGCCCCCCGGCCAGGTGATGCTCCATCAGGAAGGTGGCACATCGCACCGCATCGGCGACCCACTGCGGCTCGTCGAGGATCGTGCCGGCATCTGCGAGAGCGGCGACGGCAAGACCGTTCCAGGAGGTGACGACCTTGTCGTCGCGAGCGGGCTGCGGGCGCTGGTCTCGCGCGCCCAGCAGGCGCGTGCGCACGCCCTGCCACCAGGCGGGGTCGTCGGGGTCGGTGCGCAGCTGCAGGGTCGAGGACCCGTGCTCGAAGGAGCCCTCCGGCGTGACCGACAGCAGATCGGCGGCGCGTGCGCCCTCCTCGTCGCCAAGCACCTCCCGCAGCTGGCTCGGCGTCCACGCGTAGGTCAGACCTTCGACACCGTCGGTGTCCGCGTCGAGCGCCGAGGCGAAGCCGCCCTCTGCGGTGCCGAGCTGCACACGGATGAAGTCTGCTGTCTCCCGGGCAATTCGGGCGGCCAGGGCAGAGCCGGACACTCGCCACCAGTGGGCGTAAACCCGCAGCAGCTGGGCGTTGTCATAGAGCATCTTCTCGAAGTGCGGCACGACCCAGCCGGCGTCGACGGAGTACCGCGCGAAGCCGCCGGCGAGCTGGTCGTAGATCCCGCCGCGTGCCATGGCTTCGCAGGTGCCCTCTACCATCTCGAGCGCTCCGGCCGCGCCGGTGCGCGCGTACTGCCGCAGCAGCAGCTCGAGCACCATGGACGGTGGGAACTTCGGTGATGTGCCGAACCCGCCGTTGACGCTGTCGTAGGTCGTCTGCAGCCGGGCCACCGCGTGGTCCAGCTGGGCGGCGTCGAACGTGGTGGCCGCGGCGGTCGTGGATCCGATGTCCTGCAACTGCTGCACGATGTGGCTCGCCGAGTCGAGCACCGTGCTCTGCTGCTCGGTCCAGGTCTGGTGCGCGGCCTGCAGAAGCCCGAGCAGCTGCGGCTTCGGAAGGTAGGTGCCGGCGAAGAACGGCTCGCCAGCCGGTGTCAGCAGACAGGTCATCGGCCAGCCGCCCTGTCCGGTCATCGCGGTGGTCGCGTTCATGTAGACCGCGTCGATGTCCGGCCGTTCCTCTCGGTCCACCTTGATTGCCACGAAGTCCGCGTTGATCGCGGCCGCCACGGTCTCGTCCTCGAACGACTGGTGGGCCATGACGTGGCACCAGTGGCACGCGGCATACCCGATCGAGAGGAACACCGGCACGCCTCGTCGTCTCGCCTCGGCAAAGGCGTCATCGCACCACTCCCACCAGTCGACCGGGTTGTCCTGGTGCTGGAGGAGGTAGGGACTGGTGGAGTTCGCGAGCTGGTTCGCCATACCTCAAGGGTGTCACTTCCGTCATTTCAGAGGGACTCGCGGGCATCTGTGCAACTAATGGTTGCGCATCGTCGACTCGCGGTGTACGGTGAGGAGCAATAAAAGGTTGCGTGATGAGTTCGGAGGAATCATGGAGTTCGGCACGATCGAGCGGGAGATGTACATCGACGCCACGCCAGACATCGTGTTCGAGGTGGTGAGTCGCCCGGAGCACGTCAAGAAGTGGTGGCCGGACGACGCCCGCTACGAGGCGGTGCCGGGTGCGGTAGGCGAGATCGTGTTCGGCGATGCCGAGGGCGGCGGACAGGCCGTCGCACTGAGCGTTGTCGACGTGCAGCCGCCCTGGCGGTTCGCCTTCCGCTGGACCCAACCGGCCGACGAGACTGCAGCGGAGGGTAACTCGCTGCTGGTGACCTTTGAGCTGACCGCAGCCGGCGATGGGACACTTCTCAGGTTCAACGAGACCGGCTTCCGCGAGATGGGCTGGGAAGCCGCCGTCCTCGAGGAGCAGTACAACGACCACCTCAATGGCTGGGACTACTTCCTGCCGCGGTTGGCACCGTGCGTCGCGGCGCTGGACGTCCGGTCATGAGTGCCCTGGCGACCGGGGACATCGAGGACGACCTGTGGTCGGCGATCGGGGATCCGACCCGCCGAAGGATGCTCGACCTGCTGCTCGCGACCGGGCTCGGCACGGCCACCTCGCTGAGCGAGCAGCTGCCGGTCACGCGGCAGGCGGTCGCCAAGCATCTCGGCGTCCTCGACCGTGCCGGTCTGGTCCACGGCGTCACTGCAGGCCGCGAGCGGCGCTACCGGATCGATGACGCGCAGTTTGCCCGAGCCGTCGCACAGCTGCACGCCGTGAGCAACGCCTGGGACGCCCGGCTCCGGCGGATCAAGCGGATCTCCGAGGAGATTCAACGCCAGGGAGCACAACACGACTGATCGGCCGTGCCGTCACGTGAACACGACTCGTCGGCCCGGCATACCGCGACTTTGCGGGTATGCCGGGCCCTGGCGCGGGCCGGTGGCGCTCGACTCCTGTCGGTGGAACGGTGGATCTCTCGCGGTAGAAGAGCCTGCGGTTACCGGTTGACCTGCGGCGCGGCCAGTCTGCTCGTCAGCGCGTCGAGTGTCGAGGTCCAGCCGAGACGGTAGTTCTCGACCTGGCTGCGGTCGGTCCACGGGCCGCGATGCCACACTTCGAGGTTCGTGCCGGACCCTTCGTCAGTTGGTGAGAGTGTAATGTCCACCCGGTCGACCGGGCGGTCGCCGTCAGCGTCCTGCCAGATCCACGAGCAGGCAAGGTGCCGGCCCTCATCGATCTCGAGGTAGGTGCCGTGCACCGCAAAACCGGCTTGCCCGGCGGTGAACCGGTAGTGGCCACCGACGTGCGTGGCCAGCTCGTAGGTCGTGCCGAGACTGGGCCACCACCAGGCGGCGAGACCCTCGCGGGTGGTGAGCGCGCGCCATACGTCGTCTTCGATGGCGGGCAGCGTGCGCGTGAGGCGCAGATCGGCTGCCGTGTCTCGTAGTTCGAGCAGCTGCGACCACTGCCGGTTTCCTTCGGCCTCCGTGGTGGCCGCGTCGTGATCCGACCTGGTGGCGGGGGAGAGCTGGTTGGCCAGTGAGCCCAGCAACTCCTCCCAGCCGCCGCCGTACTCGACCGCATGATCCCGTTCGGTCAGCCGGTGAGTCAGGAGCAGCGTCGTGTGCCCGTCGCCGGCCGTGAGCGTGACGTCGACCAGGCTGGTGCGTTCGCCCTGCCAGGCCCACTCATAGGCCAGGTGCTCGGGCGGGCGGCAGGCGGTGATGACGCCGACCGCGTGGTCCTCGTCGTCGCCGAGGTGGATGCCGAACCTGTCGCCGACTCGTTGGGGGACGGCCGTATCCAGTCGGCCGAACCATCGAGATAGCCGTTCCGGGTCGGTGATCGCCTCCCAGAGGTCGGCCGGGGTTGTGCGGAATCGGCGTTCGAAGGTCAGAGACGGCTGGTCGGGTGTGCCCCCAAGGACCCGCTGGATCGGGTCCTGCACGTCGTCGATCATGGCTTTCCTCCCTGCTCGCGGCGTGACCGGCCACGGGCGATCTCGGTGTCGAGCGCGTCGAGGGACTGCGTCCACCGCCGGCGGTTCGTGGTGAGCCAGGCATCGACCTCGTCGAATGCGTCCGGCCGAATGGCGTAGAGACGCCGGGCCCCCTGCGGGCGCACGGCGGCGAAACCGGCCTCACGAAGGACCCTGAGCTGCGCCGACACCGCCGGTTGGGAGATGCCGAACTCGGTGCCGATGACCTCGGTCACCGCGCCGGCAGGAATCTCCCCGTCGGCCAGCAGCTCGACGATCCGGCGTCGCACCGGGTCACCCAGGATCTCAAAGGCGTTCATGCAAATTTTATATCAGTTGTAAGTTATATACAGCAAGGGTTATGTGAAGTTCGGTTCGAACCATCGGTTGACACAATTAGTAAACCGGCATTCACTTATTGTGTCAGGAGCTGAGACGTCATACGGAGGTGGCGGAGATGGCGCGGCCGGAAGCGACCTCCGACGATGAGTTGCTCGATGCAGCCGATCGAGTCCTGATGACCGAGGGCCCGTCCCGGTTCACTCTCGGCAAGGCGGCGGAGGCCGCCGGGGTGTCGGCGGCGACCTATATCAAGCGATTCGGATCGAAGGAGCGGCTCTTCCTGCGGCTCTCGCAGCGGTGGGTCGTCTCCTTGGACGGCGAACTGACGGCGGCGGTCCGCGGGATCGACTCGCCCATGCAGCGACTGCGTGCCGTGGCGCTGCACAGCTACCACGACCTGGACAACCCGCTGACGGCGTCAAAGCAGCTCGCGGCATTAGCGATCGATCTGCAGAACGACGAGATGTGCGGCTGGCTGCATGTCGGATGGGGTCACGTTCGTCGCCACCTCGAGGGTCACGCGCAGGCTGCCGTCAACGCCGGACAGCTCGTCGACAGGACCGCGCCCGCTCAACTCGCGCGAATCGTCTCGACCGCGATGGAGGGCGGCTGCCTTGCATGGTCGGTGCACCCTGAAGGCTCTCTCATTGAACGCCTTTCGACCGACCTCGATGCGTTGCTGTCAGGTTGGTCGACCCAGAAGGAGGACGGACATGGCTGAAGATAGGGCACTGTATGGGAAGGTTGCGCTCGTTGCCGGAGCCACCCGCGGAGCGGGCCGCGCGATCGCTGTCGAGCTGGCCCGTGCAGGGGCGCACGTGTATGCGACTGGCCGAAGCAGTCGCCAGGCCGGTCGGTCGGAGATCGACCGGCCGGAGACCATCGAAGAGACCGGCGACCTCATCGACCAGGTCGGCGCCGGGTGCGCATTGCGGGTCGATCACGAGGATCCCGATGCTGTCGCCGGTCTGGTCGAGCGCATCGACCGTGATCACGGCCGGCTCGACATCCTGGTCAATGACATCTTCGGTGGCGACCGGTATGCAGACTGGGGGCATCCGCTGTGGGAGCACGATCTGGCCGGTGGACTGCGGATGCTGCGGATGGGAGTGGATACCCACCTGATCACCAGTGCCAAGGCGATCCCACTCATTCTGCGCGGAGATCGCGGTCTGCTCATCGAGGTCACAGACGGCACCAGCGCGTTCAACGCCAACGTGCGTCCCGGCGTGGGTTTCTACTACGACCTGGTCAAGGCGAACGTCGATCGCATCGTCAAGGGCCTGCACTATGAACTGCGGGACCGGCGGGTCGTCGCACTCGGTGTGACACCGGGATGGCTCCGTTCGGAGAACATGTTGGAGCACTTCGCGGTCACGGAGGCGACCTGGCGAGACGCACTTGCCACCGTCCCGGGCTTCGGGATCTCCGAGTCGCCGACCTACCTCGCCAGGGGAGTGGCAGCACTGGCGGCTGATCCGCGGGCGGACCGGTTCGCGGGCACCGTGGCCACATCGCGGCAGCTGTCCGATGCCTACGGCGTCACGGACACCGATGGCTCACGGCCGGACTGCTGGGGTCTGATCGGCAAGTACGGCCTGGAGTACGACGGCAGGGAGGGTATCGCCGAGTTTCGATGACGTTCTAGAGCGGTGGATCTCGCTCGTGGCCGTCAGTGGTTTGTCAGCAGGCTGAGTAGGCGGCCGAGCCTCGCCGGTCGACCGGTCAGGTGCTCCTCGCGGTCGGCGAGCGAGGCGATCTGCAGGCCGGCGTTGATCCCGAGCCAGCGCAACGGCTCCGGTTCCCAGGGTCGCGACAGGTGCTGCACCCACGGCAGCGACGAGATCGCGGTGATGCGACCGGTGGCGAGCTCGGCGACGGTGCGGCCGGCGAGGTTGGACAGGGCTACCCCGTCGCCGACATAGCCGCCCGCCCAGCCGAGCCCGGTTGCCGGGTCGTACCCGACGCTCGGCTGCCAGTCACGCGGGATGCCCAACGGACCACCCCACGCGTGAGTGAATCGGACGTCGTCCAGGCCCGGCAGAAGCTCTCGCAAAGAACGCCGTAGAGTATCGAAAACCTTTTCGTTCCGGTCAAACTCCGGCCGGATGCCCGACCTGAAGTGATAGGGAGCACCTCGACCGCCGAACACCAGCCGGTCGTCGACGCTGCGCTGGCCGTAGACGATGACATTGCGGTGCTCGCTGAAGGTCTCGGCGTCCGCGAGACCGATCTGCTCCCACTGACCTGGGGACAGCGCCTCGGTCGCAACCACCAGTGAATACACCGGTGCAACCTGGCGGGCGAAGTCCGGCAGGCGCGCGGTCCAGGCCTCCGTGGCTCGGATGACGTGATGCGCGCGCACCAGGGGACCGAGGGTCGTGTGGACCGTTCGGTCCTGAATCCGTGTCGCCGTGGTGTGTTCGGCGATTCGGCCGCCGAGCCGTTCGACGGCGGCCGCGATGCCGCGGACGAGGCGGACCGGATGAATGCGTGCGCAGTGCGGGTTGTAGGTGGCGCCAAGGACGCCGGCTGCGGCCAGTCGATGCGTTGCCTCGGACTGCTCCAGCCACTGCGTCCCGATGCCCCAGTGGGTCGAGTGCTGCACCTCCGCCCGTGCTCGCTCCCGCTGGGCGCGGTTACGCGCAACGACGACCGTGCCGCCCTGCCGGAACCCGCAGTCGATGCCCTCGGTCTGCACAACCCGATCCACCTCGTGCACACTTTCACGCAGCGCGGCGTACTGGTCGCGTGCCGCGGCATCCCCGTGCGTGCGTGCGAGGACCTCGGGTGGTGCGGGGTACAGCGCGGACACCCAGCCGCCGTTGCGGCCACTGGCGCCGAAGCCGACGTGCTCGGACTCGAGGACGAGCACCGACAGTGAAGGGTCGGCCTGCAGCAGGTAGTAGGCAGACCACAACCCGGTGAACCCGCCTCCCACGATGCAGACATCGACGTCTGCATCCTCGACGAGTGGCGGGCGTACGGTCGCGGAGACCGCGTCCCACCAGAGCGGTTGAGTGGTCATGCTGGGGATGGGTGTCGCGCGGGGGACGGCGGCCGGCTCACCTGGTGCCCCAGTTGTAGTGCTGCTTGTTCAGCTTCAGATAGACGAAGGTCTCGGTGACGGAAACGCCGGGCAGAGTGCGGATCCGGTGAGCAACCAGGTCGAGCAGCTCCTGGTCGTCCTGGCAGACCACCTCCACCAGCAGGTCGAAAGATCCCGCGGTCGTCACGACGTAGTCGACCTCCGGCATCTCGGACAACCGCGTGGCGATCTCCTCGAGGTCTCCGTCGGCACGGATACCGACCATCGCCTGACGGTCGAAGCCCACCTGGACGGGATCGGTGACTGCGACGATCTGCATGATCTCGGCATCGATCATCTTCTGGGCTCGCTGGCGCACGGCCGCCTCCGAGAGCCCGACACTCCTGGCAATGGTGGCGTACGAGCGGCGTCCGTCGGCCTGAAGGTGCTCGATGATCGCCTTGGACGCATCGTCGAGACCGATCGGCGTCCGAGCACGTGCGCCGGCGCCACGTTTGTCGGAGCCGCGCCGGCCATGTGCGGCGCGCGAGGACTGGGAGGAGGTCACCCTGCGATGGTGGCCCATGCCGCCGGCATTGGCAAGGAATGCGCGACTGATTTCGTTGTGTGTGCCCGGTTTGATCCCGATTTGGTCGCTGATCGATGCATCCAGGCCAGGGATCGGTGGACCCTGGCGCGGTTCGTTGCTTTGGGGGCAGACTGGATGCGGTTCCTGGCCGCTCTCGGCGCGGACTCAACTCTGCCTTGCGACTGATTTAGTGGCAATTTGAAAAAAAATCCACTGAATCCCTTGTCGTGCTCGTGGGATTCTGTCAGGATCGCATCTAGCGAGCACCGATTCCCAGTGTGCTCACGTCAGGACGACCGCCGGAGACCCGCCATGACGACGGCTTACCGCACCGCCACTCCTTAGGTGGCACCCAGCATCCATCTCAACGATGGCCACGACTCGATGGGAGCCGACAGATGACCAGCCAAACCGAACAGGAACGGCGCGAGGCCGGGCAGGGTGTTGCCGCCGCTGCGATCGACCTGCGCGGCGTCGAGAAGACCTTCTATTCGAAGGCCGAGACATTTAGTGCCGTCCGGAGCCTCGACCTGGCGATCCAGGATGGGGAGTTCTTCAGCCTCCTTGGACCGTCCGGATGCGGCAAGACGACCACCCTGCGGATGATCGCCGGGTTCGAGGAGCCGACAGCGGGGGAGATCCTGCTGCACGGTCAGAACATGGTCGGCGTCCCGCCGTACAAGCGTGACGTCAACACGGTCTTCCAGAGCTACGCGCTCTTCCCGCACATGACCGTCGCCGAGAACGTCTCGTTCGGCCTGGAGCGCAAGCGCGTCGACAAGCAGGAGATCCGTCAGCGGGTGGGCGAGATGTTGGAGATCGTCGGCCTGGGGGAACGCGGGGATCGGCGGCCGCAGCAGCTGTCGGGTGGACAGCAGCAGCGTGTCGCGCTGGCCCGAGCCCTGGTGAACCGGCCCCGAGCGCTGCTGCTAGATGAGCCTCTCGCAGCTCTCGACCTCAAGCTGCGCCAGGCCATGCAGGTGGAGCTGAAACGGATTCAACGGGAGGTCGGGATCACCTTCGTCTTCGTTACCCACGATCAGGGTGAGGCCCTGACGATGAGCGATCGGCTGGTCGTGATGAACGGCGGACTGCTGGAGCAGGTCGGCACCCCGCACGAGCTCTACGAGCGGCCGGCGACCCGGTTTGTCGCGGGCTTCCTCGGGACGTCGAACATCATGGAGGGCAAGGTCACCGGTGTTGATCGAGGCATTGCGGTGATCGACGCCGGCGCGGACGGCAGGGTGCTCGTCCCCACGGATCGTTCCGCGGTCGGCGACCGGATCGCCGTCAGCGTCCGCCCGGAGAAGATCGTCCTCTCCCGCGATGAGCCGGCGGCCGACGACGAGCGGTGCGCGGTGACCGGCACCGTGGCGGAGATGGTCTATCTCGGCACGTCGAACACCTACGAGGTGCGCCTGAACGGTGGCGAGATGCTGACCGTCCTCGAGCAGAACCACTCGACCAGTGAGTCCACCGCGCAGCGCGGAGACACCGTCTGGTTGACCTGGCGGCCGCAGCACTCGCTTCAGCTGGTGGACGAACCCGCCGCTGCCACCGAGGGCGGTGCCGCCGATGACGCCGGCTGACCCGCCCTACCCCCGCGACCCCTCGATCCTGCGCGGCTCCATGCAGCGCCGCTACAGCCGGCGCGACATGCTGCGCGCGGCCGGCCTGCTCGCCGGCACCGGGCTGCTCGCCGGTTGCGGTGTCGCCGGTGCCCGGGCGAAGGCGGCGCCGTCGGACTACTGGAGCCACCAAAAGCCGACGAAGTATCTCGACTGGGCGCAGTGGCCGCTCTATATCGACACGGCGACCGTCAAGGGCAAGACGGTGCACCCCTCACTGCAGGAGTTCACCAAGGAGACCGGGATACAGGTCAACTACCAGGAGGTCATCCAGGACATGGACTCGTTCGTCGGGTCCATCCGGCCGGTGCTCGCCTCCCACCAGTCCACCGGCTACGACCTGATGGTCTTGACCAACGGCATCTACCTGACCCAGATGACGGAGCTGAACTACGTCATTCCGCTCGATCACGCGATGATCCCGAACTTCTTCAGGTATGCCGATGCGACGGCGAAGAACCCGACGTTCGACCCGGGCAACAAGTTCACCGTGCCGTGGCAGTCCGGGATGACCGGAATCGCGTACAACCCCAAGTATGTCAAGCGTCCGATCACCAGCTTCGACGACCTGTTCGACCCGGCATTCAAGGGCAAGGTCGGGATGATGGCCGACAATCAGGACCTGCCGAATCTCGCTCTCGTCGGCATTGGCGTGGATCCGGCGAAGTCCACCGAGGCCGACTGGCGCCGCGCCGCGAAGAGGCTCACTCAGCAGCGTGACGAGGGGCTGGTGCGGGCGTACTACCAGCAGGACTACATCGCGCCGCTGTCGAAGGGCGACCTGTGGATCACGATGGCGTGGTCGGGTGACATCTTCCAGGCCAATGCGTCCACTCCCGGGCTGGACTTGAAGTTCGTGGTCCCCGAGCAGGGAGCGGTCGTGTGGACGGACAACCTGTGCATCCCGCTCTACTCGCAGAACCCGGTGTCAGCCATGAAGCTGATGAATTTCGTCTACGACCCCAAGATCGCGGCCATGATCGCCGAGTACGTCAACTACTTCACGCCGGTGCCGGGCGCGAAGAAGTACATCCTCGACGACGCGAAGGCCGCCACGGCCAAGGCCGACCGGACGTCCCTGGAGCAGATCGCGGACAGTCCGCTCGTCTTCCCCACCAAGGCGATGGAGTCCAAGCTCTACCGCTACGCGACCCTGACCCCGGAGGAGGTGCCGGTATGGAACCTGATCTTCGAGCCGGTGTACGAGTCATGACCGTCCGGCAGGCGGCACGCACGGGAGCCCGACGATGAGCAGGGTGCACGCCGACGACGCATCCCGCCTGGCCGCAGGCGGATTCCGTCGACGCTTCGGCAGGCTCACCGGATACTGGCTCGCCCTTCCCGGTGGTCTGTGGTTGGCGATCTTCTTCGTCGTCCCGATGATCTACCTGCTGTCGCTGTCGCTCATGACCGGCGACTTCATCCACGGCTTTACGCAGACGTTCCACTTCGCGACCTACGGTCACACGATCAGCCTCTATCACGACCAGTTCATCCGATCGATCATGTATGCGGTGATCGTCACCGTGCTGACTATCGTGCTCGCCTACCCGATGGCCTACTGGATCGCGATGCGAGGGGGGCGCAACAAGTCGAGCTATCTGCTGATCATCCTGCTGCCCTTCTTCGTGTCGTTCGTGATCCGGACGCTGCAGTGGCAGTTCATCCTCGCCGACAACGGGTTCGTGCTGGGCACTTTGAAGAACCTGCATCTGGTCGGCTCGGGCTTCCACCTGCTCGCGACACCGGTCGCGGTGATATGCGGACTCACCTACAACTACTTGCCGTTCATGGTGCTGCCACTCTATGTGTCCATCGAGCGACTTGATTCGCGGCTGATGGAAGCGGCGAATGACCTGTATGCCAGCAAGTTTCAGGCCCTGTTGCGGGTTGTCTTCCCGTTGACGGTGCCCGGCATCTTCGCCGGCGTGCTGATGACGTTCGTCCCCGTTGCATCCGACTTTGTCAACGCCCAGCTCTTGGGCGGCGCGAAGACCACGATGATCGGCAACGTCATCTACACGTTGTATCTGACGAACAACGACTACGCGGGTGCGTCGGCCCTGTCGTTCACCCTGATGGGCGTGCTGCTGATCGGCATCTTCGTATACGCCAGAGCCCTCGGCACCAAGGACGTGATGGAGGCGGCCGCGCTATGACAACGACGATGTCCAAGGCCAACTCGGCGGCGGACGAACGCTACCGGCGTCCGAAGCGGCGGTGGACCTACTACATCCTTCCGGTCTACACCTGGGCCGTACTGCTCTATCTCTGCCTGCCGATCTTTGTGATGATTCTCTTCGGGTTCAACAACACGAAGGGCCGCTACAACATCAGCTTTCAGGGCTTCACCCTGAAGTGGTACCGGGAGCTCTTCTCGATCGGTGGGCTGACCGATGCGCTGGTCAACTCGATCACCATTGCCATCATCGTCACGATCGTGTCCGTGGCGATCGGTGGTGCGCTGGGGCTCGCGCTGGGGCGATACCGATTCCGGGGCAAGGGGCCGCTCAGCCTGGTCGTATTCGCGCAGATCGCCACGCCGGAGCTGGTGCTCGGCACGTCGCTGCTGTCACTGTTTCTGACGCTGAATATCCCGCGCGGCTACGTGACGATCCTGCTGGCGCACATCATGTTCTGTATCCCGTTCGTAGCCGTGACGGTTCAGGCGCGGGTGGCCGGACTGGACTCTTCGCTCAAGGAGGCGGCGCTGGACCTGGGTGCGACGCCGATGGTGGCCTTCCGGAAGGTCACCCTGCCGATGATCATGCCCGGCATCATGGCGGGAGCGTTGCTGTCGTTCGCCCTGTCGATCGACGACTTCGTGACCACCAGCTTCAACGCCGGCCAGACGGTCACCTTCCCCCTATGGGTGTATGGCGCATCCCGGCTGGGCATTCCGGCGCAGGTCAACGTCATGGGCACCCTCATCTTCGTCTTCGGTCTGGCGCTCGCGGCCTACAGCGTGATCGCCGGCCGCCGCAAGAAGGCCTGAGAGCAGGAGATCCCGATGTCGGACAAGCCTGAGACCAGCCGTGACGGACCGGAGCATCCACTCGACCCACTGAGCGAGGCGGAGATCGAGCTCGCGGTCGCGGTGCTCCGCGAACGTCGCGGAGTGGGGGAGGGCTGGCGATTTGCGTCAATCGAGCTGGTTGAACCGACGAAGGTGCAGCTGCGGGAGTGGGATCCGCGAGCCGGCTGGCAACGAAGCGCGCGAGTGGTTTGCTTCAACCGCAGCGACGGCGCAACCTACGTCGCGATCGTCGAGCTGTCGGGCGGGGGTGCGGTGCGCTCATTCGACGAGCAACCTGGCCGCCAGGCAAACATCACGATGGACGAGGCGAGCGAGTGCGACCAGATGCTGCGGCTGCACCCGGAGGTGGTCGCGGCTCTGCACGCCCGGGGGATCACCGACCTGGACCTCGTCTACATGGACGCGTGGACCTACGGCGGTTTCCTGGTGCCGGAGCGGTATCAGGGCCGGCGGGTGGCGTGGACCGACACGTGGTTCCGGACCAGTCCCCGCTCCAACCCCTACGCCAACCCGGTCGACGGTCTGCACTGTGTCGTGGACCTGAATGCGATGGAGCTGCTGGAGATCCATGACAACGTCCCGCAGAGCCCGCCGCCCGAGGTGATGGGAGAGTACCTTCCAGACCTGGTGCCGGGTCAGACCGAGCGCACGGATGTGCGCCCGCTGGAGGTGAACCAGCCCGACGGTCCGTCATTCACGCTCGAAGGGAACCTGCTGCGGTGGCAGAAATGGTCCGTGCGAGTCGGGTTCAACTACCGCGAGGGACTGGTGCTGCACACCCTGAGCTACGCCGAAGACGGGCGGGATCGTCCGATCGCGCACCGGCTGTCGATCGCTGAGATGGTTGTCCCGTATCGGGATCCGGCCAGCGACCACCAGGCGCGGACGGCGTTCGACGTCGGAGAGTGGGGGCTCGGATTCATGACCACCTCGCTCTCTCTGGGTTGCGACTGCCTCGGCGAGATCCGCTACCTCGACGCGGTCGTGCACGACAGCCATGGCAGGCCCCGCGTGATCCCGAACGCGATCTGCATCCACGAGGAGGACGACCGCGTGCTGTGGAAGCACGTGGACGAGGTGGCCGGCGCGGAGGTGCGCCGATCCCGGCGGCTGACGATCTCCTCGCACGTCACCGTTGCCAACTACGAGTACCTGCTCTACTGGAGCATCTACCAGGACGGCACGGTCGACTTCGAGGCGCGGGCCACTGGCATCATGGTGGTGTCCCATCTCGACGAGGGTGCCAGCACGCAGCACGGGACGCTCGTCGGGGAACGCACCTACGCGCCATACCACCAGCACTTCCTGGTGGCGCGGCTCGACCTGGACGTCGACGGGGAGGCCAACACGGTCTACGCCGACGACTGCGAGCCGTTGCCGATGGGGCCGGACAACCCGAGCGGCCTTGCGCTGCGGGTGCGCTCGACCCCGCTGCGCACGGAGTCCGAGGGCAAGCAGGACGGCAACTGGGCGACGCGCCGAACCTGGCGAGTGGCCAGCACGAAGCGGACGAACGCGTTCGGTGCGCCCACGGCATACACCCTTTCGCCGACGTCGACCTTCCCGGCGATGTTCGACGAGGCGTCGCCAGTGCTCCAGCGCGCCAAGGTGATCGGGCACACGCTGTGGGTGACGCCGTATGACCCCGCCGAGCGGTGGCCCTGCGGTGAGTTCGTCAACCAGAGCGTCACGGATGAGGGCCTACCGGCGTGGACCGCGCGGAACCGCTCGATCGAGGACACCGACGTGGTTCTCTGGTACGTCTTCGGGATCCACCACATCACCCGGCCGGAGGACTGGCCGGTCATGCCGTCGGACAAGGCAGGGTTCAGCCTGCGCCCCTTCGGGTTCTTCGATCGCAATCCTGCACTCGACGTCCCGGCCTCTGGTCACGGCGAGGTATGCGGGTCCTCCTCGAGCGGGAGCTGTGCCCACGACTCGTACTGACGCCGGCATTCCGCGTTCTGGTTGCTACTGATCGGCCCGATCCAGGCGGGCCGCAACCTCCGCCGGGAAGCCACCGGTGGCGATCGGACTCCACCGGGTCGGGGTGATCCGGATGAGCGACTTGTCCTGCACGCGCATGGCCTCGCGGTACTCCTGCCAGTTCGGGTGCTCGCCGGAGATGCTGCGGAAGTAGTCGACGAGCGCGTCCTCCGCATGCGGCATGTGCAGCACCTGCGCATCACCATCGACCTGCACCCATGGGCCGTTCCACTCATCCGACAGGACCACGACGGAGACGTGCGGGATGCGTTCGGCGTTGCGCGTCTTCGCGCGCCTCGGGTAGGTGGCCATGACGATCCTGCCCTGCGCATCGACCCCGCCGCTGAGCGGAGACATCTGAGGGCGGTCATCGGCGCGCACGGTGGCCAGCAGCATGCGGTGGCGTGGGCGCACGAACTCCAGCAGGGCGTCCAGGTCGGCCGGGGTGTTGGTGGCGATGGATCGAGGCATGGTTCCAACCTACGGCAAGTCACCCCCGCCCAGATGTGCACTTACGCTCCAAGGGCGCAGCTACAGCTGCGCCTTTGGAGCGAAAGTGCACAACTCAGTGTGGCCACGGGTCAGTGTCACGCACGCCACGAGCGAGCCGAGCGCCAGCGCGGCCATTACGACACCCATCCCGAGGTCCTGGCTCATCCCGCCGATCCGCATGAGCACCGGAGCGAGGGCGCCGACCGCGAACTGGAAGGTGCCGAGCATGGCGGAGGCCGTGCCGGCCTGGGCACCGTGCTCGGCGAGGGCGAGGGCGCTCGCGTTCGGCAGGATCAGCCCGATCGTCGCGACCGAGACGAACAGCGCACCCAGGATTGCCCAGAGCGGGCCGCGCGAGATCAGCAGCAGCACGCCGACCCCACCACAGGACTGGAGCAGCGCGCCGAGGTGCAATAGCGTCCCCGCGCGGACCCGGCCGACCAGGAGGCCGCTCAGTTGCGAGCAGCCCACGATGCCGACCGCGTTGGCGCCGAAGACCAGGCTGAACTGCTGGGGACTGAGGTCGTGCATGTCCTGCAGCACGAAGGGTGACGCGGAGATGTAGGCGAACATCGCACCGAAGCTGAGCCCGATTGACAACAGGTAGCCCACGAATGCGCGGTCCTTGGAGAGGCGCCCGAAGGTGCGCATCGTGTGCGTGATGCTGCCGGCGTGCCGTCGACCGACGGGTAGCGACTCCGGCAGCCAGGCGACCACGGCCGCCAGCAGCAGCACCCCCAGCACCGTGAGGATGATGAACACCCAGCGCCACGAGCCGAATCGCAGCACCTGGGCGCCGATGATCGGCGCGAGAATGGGCGCGATCCCGTTGACCATCATCACCATGGCGAAGAGTCGGGCCAGGGCAGGGCCCTCGCGCAGGTCACGGATCACTGCACGAGCGATGACGATGCCCGCGGCTCCCGCCAGTCCCTGCAGGACCCGCATGGCGATCAGCAGGTAGACCGACTGGGCGATCGCGCACAGGACGGATGCGACGGCATACCCGACAAGGCTGATCAGGAGGGGTCGCCGCCGCCCGAGGGTGTCGGACAGCGGCCCGGCCAGCGCCTGACCCAGTGCCAGCCCGGCCAGGCAGCCGGTGAGCGTGAGCTGCACCTGGGTGTCACCGGTCGACAGGTCGCCGGTGATGCGGGGCAGCGACGGCAGGTACATGTCGATCGACAACGGTCCGAATGCGCTCAGCCCGCCGAGCACGATGAGCACGGCCAATCGGCGGGACCGGGCTGGTGCCGGTTGGGTCGGTGCGACGGTCATCATCCTCCTTGCGCGACGGTCGAACGGTGAGCATTCTTTCACCCGGGTCGCCCCGCCGGCATCGGGTGATGGTGACGTGGAGCGCGAGCGGCGGGCTACCGTAAGGGCCACGGATTCGAGCCGAGCAAAGGACGTGGCATGAAACTCGCCGAACAGATCGTGAAACAGCTGCAGGACGCGGGCGTACGTCGCATCTACGGCATTGTCGGGGACAGCCTGAATCCGATCGTCGATGCGGTTCGCAAGACCGGCGGCTCGAAGCACGGGGGTATCGACTGGGTCCACGTGCGTCACGAGGAGACGGCGGCGTTCGCGGCGTCCGCGGATGCGCAGCTCACCGGTGAGCTGGCAGTATGCGCGGGCTCGTGCGGCCCGGGCAACCTGCACCTGATCAACGGACTGTATGACGCGAACCGCTCGGGCGCGCCCGTGCTGGCGATCGCGAGCCACATCCCCAGTGCACAGATCGGGCAGGACTACTTCCAGGAGACGCATCCGGATCGGATCTTCACCGAGTGCTCCGTCTACTCCGAGCTGATCAGCACCCCCGGGCAGTCGCCACGGGTCATCCACGGTGCGATCAAGCACGCGCTGGGCCTGCGCGGGGTTGCCGTGGTCACGCTGCCCGGTGACATCGCGGACGAGTCGGCGGTCGGTGAGCCGAGGGCCTACCAACCGGTCCGGCCCGGGCAGATCGTGCCCGACACCGACACGATCCGTGCGCTCGCCGACGCCATCAACGAGGCAGAGAAGGTCGCGATCTTTGCCGGCATCGGAGTCAAGGGTGCGCACGACAAGGTGATCGAGCTCGCGGAGCTGATCGGCGCACCGGTCGGTCACTCGCTGCGCGGCAAGGACTTCATCCAGTACGACAATCCGTATGACGTCGGGATGACGGGACTGCTCGGCTACGGCGCGGCGGCCGATGGCATCGAGGGAGCGGACCTGCTGCTCATGCTCGGCACCGACTTTCCCTATGACCAGTTCCTGCCCGAGGTGCGCACCGCGCAGGTCGATGCCCGGCCGGAGGTCCTGGGGCGGCGCACCGAGGTGGACCTGCCGATCCACGGCGAGGTGCGTCCTACGCTGCAGGCTCTCCTCCCACTGGTGCAGCGCAAGGCGAACCGCAAGTTCCTCGAGCGCACGATGAAGAAGCACGACAAGCTGATGAACAAGGCGGTCGGCGCCTACACCAAGAACGTCGAGACGAAGAAGCCGATCCATCCGGAGTTCGCGGCATCCATCCTCGACGGCGTCGCAGCACCCGACGCGATCTTCACCGCCGACACCGGCATGTGCAACGTGTGGACCGCGCGCTACATCAACCCGCTCGGCACCCGCCGGCTGATCGGTTCCTTCCTGCACGGTTCGATGGCCAACGCGCTCCCACAGGCGATCGGCGCCCAGCTCGCCTACCCGGACCGGCAGGTGGTGTCGGTATGCGGTGACGGCGGGTTGTCGATGCTGCTCGGCGACATGCTGACGGTCAAGGCCTACGACCTGCCCATCACGGTCGCGTTGTTCAACAACTCCACTCTCGGCATGGTCAAGCTGGAGATGCTGGTCGACAAGCTGCCGGACTTCGGGGTGGATGTGCCGGAGACCGACTACGCCGCGATCGCGCAGGCCATGGGCTGGCACGCCGTGCGAGTCACCGATCCGCGTCAGCTCGAAGGCGCGATGGCCGACGCCCTGGCCTTCGACGGACCGTCCCTGGTCGACATCGTTACGAACCCGCACGCCCTGTCGATCCCGCCGAAGATCAGCTCGGACCAGGTGTTCGGCTTTGCGACCGCGATCAGCAAGATCGTGCTGAACGGCGGTGCGGGAGAAGCCGTTTCGATGGCGCGATCCAACATCCGCAACATCCCGCGCGGCTGACTGCCTCCCGCCGAGAGGCATACAAGAATACTGAGGGGCATACCAATGAGGTATGCCCCTCAGAGGTGAAGTATGCCTCTCGGTGAGGTGTCACTGGAAGTCACGGGACCGGGTGTGCACGTTGATCGTCAGTCGTTCGAGGCGGTCGGCGAGGACATTGATGACATTGTCCGGTGAGCGCTCGACGATGCCGCGCACCACCATGGCCGGCGCGGACCGGGCGATCTTGCGATAGCGGTGCCAGACACCGCGACTGACGATGATGTTGATCAGCCCGGTCTCGTCCTCGAGGTTGACGAAGGTGATGCCGCCGGCGGTTGCCGGCCGCTGCCGGTGGGTCACCACACCGGCGACCAGGATGCGCCGTCCGGACTCTGCGGTGCGCAGGGTCTCGATGGGCAGCGCGCCCTGCGCGGTGACCGCGGCCCGGGAGTAGCGCATTGGGTGGTCCTGGGTGCTGATCCCGGTGGACTGCAGGTCGTGGGCGAGCACGTCGCCGGATGTCATCAGTGGCAGCAGCGGTGGCTGGTAGGGCATCTGCAGGTCCAGCTGGCCGGGCCGGACCCGAGCGGCGTCGCCCGACTGCCACAGTGCCTCACGGCGTGAGCCGGCGATGCCGTCGAGGGCTCCGGATGTCGAAAGCGCCTCCAGCTCCTGTGTGCTCAAGGCAGTGCGCCGGGCCAGGTCGGTCACATCCCGGTAGCGGCCGTGCTGATCGCGCTCGGTGACGATCCGCGTCGCAGTGTCGGCACCGATGGAGGTGATGTCGGCCAGTCCGAGCCGCACGGCATACGCGCTGTCCCGGCGGTGCTGCGCGCTGTCGTCGGGGTGGCCGGGGTCGAAGGGGCCGATCTGGTCCTCAGGGTGATCGTGCAGGCAGTCCGGCAGCCCACCGGAATGCGCTGTCGAACCGAGTGGCTCGAGGCCGGCCTGAGCGGGGGAGCGGGACAGGTCTGGTGGCAGCACCGTGACTCCGTGGCGGCGGGCATCTCCCACCAGGGTCTGCGGCGAGTAGAAGCCCATCGGCTGGGAGCGCAGCAGACCGGCGAGGAAGGCGGCCGGGTAGTGCAGCTTGAGCCAGGAGCTGGCATAGACCAGCACGGCGAAGCTGAGCGCATGCGACTCGGCGAAGCCGAAGTTGGCGAAGGCCTCGATCTTGGCGTAGAGCTCATCAGCGGTGTCCCGCGGTATGCCGTTCGCGGCCATCCCGGCATACAGCTTGTCGCGCAGTCGGTCGATGCGCTCGACCCCCCGCTTGGAGCCCATGGCGCGGCGCAGCAGGTCGGCGTCGGCGGGGCTGCAGGACCCGACACTCGTGGCCATCTGCATCAGCTGCTCCTGGAAGAGCGGCACCCCGAGAGTGCGCGCGAGCACGTCCTCGACCAGTGGATGCACATAGGTGACGGGTTCCTCGCCGGAGCGGCGGCGGATGTAGGGGTGCACTGCGCCACCTTGGATGGGTCCCGGTCGGATCAGTGCGATCTCGATCGCCAGGTCATAGAAGCTGCGCGGTTTCAGCCGGGGCAGGGTGCCGATCTGGGCGCGACTTTCGACCTGGAAGACACCGATCGAGTCGGCCCGGCACAGCATGTCGTAGACCCCGGGCTCGCCCTTGGGGATCGTCTCGATCCGCCAGGTGACGCCGAGCCGGTCGTGCACCAGGTCGAAGGTCTGCTGCATCGCCGAGAGCATCCCGAGCCCCAGCAGATCGAACTTCACCAGCCCCATCCACGCGCAGTCGTCCTTGTCCCACTGCAGCACAGTGCGATCGGTCATCCGGGCATGTTCGATCGGGCAGACCTCGCCGACGGGCCGATCGGTGAGGACCATGCCCCCGGAGTGGATGCCCAGGTGTCGGGGAAAGGTCAGCACCTGGCTTGCCAGGTCGATGACCTCCTGGGGTATGTCGTGGTCGTGGCTGCTGATGTCGGCGCCCCACCGCTCGACCTGCCGGGACCAGGCATCCTGCTGTCCCTGGCTGTGACCGAGCGCCTTTGCCATGTCGCGCAAGGCGTTCTTGGGCCGGTAGGTGATGACGTTGGCAACCTGTGCGGCGTTGCGGCGACCGTAGCGAGAGTAGACGTACTGGATGACCTCCTCCCGCCGGCCGGAGTCGAAGTCGACGTCGATGTCGGGGGCCTCCGCGCGCAGCTCGGAGAGGAACCGCTCGAACGGCAGGCGGTAGAAAAGGGGATCGATGACGGTGATGCCCAGAACGTAGCAGACGGCGGAGGCCGCCGCCGATCCCCTTCCCTGGCAGAGGATCCCGCGACTCTTCGAGAACTGCACGATGTCATGGACGATGAGGAAGTAGCCGGCGAAGTCCTTCGCCTCGATGACCCGCAGCTCCTTCTCCAGACGGGCACGGGTCTGCTGCGGCAGCTGTGGATAGCGCACTGCGGCGCCACGCCAGGTGAGCTCACGCAGCCAGCTCATCGGGGTATGCCCGGCGGGCACCTCCTGCCGCGGCAGGTGCGGGGTGGCAGCGCGCAGGGCGAAGCCGAGGTCGTCGGCGATGTCGACGGTGCGCTCGACCGCACCGGGGAACCGGCCGAGTCGGGTCGCCATCTCGGCCCCGCTGCGGATGTATGCGGTCGGGGCGCCGGGCAGCCAACCCTCCAGGTCGTCCAGGCTGCGCCTGGAGCGCACGGCAGCCAGCGCGGTCGACAGGGGGAAACGGTCAGGGGTGGCGTAGTGCACCGCGTTGGTGGCCACCACGGGTGTGCCGGTGGTGGCCCCGACCGATGCCAGCAGGTCGTTGCGGATGCTGTCCGTCGGGTCACCGTGGTCGGTCAGCTCGACCAGCACGTTGTCCGGGCCGAAGAGCTCCTTCAGGCGTTCGACCTCGCGGGTCGCGGCCTGTGGGCCGCCGCCCTCCAGCGCCTGGCGGACACTGCCCTTGCGGCACCCGGTCAGCACCATCCAGTGGCCGGCGGCCCGGGCGGCGAGGTCGTCCAGGTCGTAGACCGGGCGTCCCTTCTCGGCGCCGTCGGCCAGGTGCCCGTCGGTCAGCGCACCCGCCAGTCGGCGGTAGCCCTCCTGTCGGCGGGCGAGGACCAGCAGGTGGGTGCCCTCCGGGTCGGCGACGCCGGTCTGCGGCTCGGTCAGCCCGAGGGACAGCTCGGCACCGAAGACGGTGGTCAGGCCGCCGTACTCCTGCGCGGCCTCGGCCATCCGCACCGCGCCGTAGAGGCCGTTGTGGTCGGTCAGGGCGAGGCCGTGCAGCCGATGCCGAACGGCCTCGGTGGCCAGGTCCTCCGGCGCGGAGGCACCGTCGAGGAAGCTGTAGTGCGAGTGGGCGTGCAGCTCGGCATACGGGACCGCCGGACCGGCCTCGGTGAGGTCGATCCGGGCGGCATGGAAGGGCGCTCGCTTGCGGGAGAAGGCCGGGCCGTCGCCGCCGTCCGCGGGATAGGCCCGCCGCACGTCCGGCCTGGCCCCGGTGGAGAGCGCACGCTCCAGCTGCCACCACGGGATCGCGGGATTACTCCAACCCACGGCCATACCCTTCGGAGAACTTCGTGGGGTAACCATCGGGGTCCCCGCGAAGTATCGGAGCGAGCTCGCGAGCGGAGAACTTCGTGGGGTGGCTTCGCGAGGACCCCGGCGGTTCGCCGCATGCGGTCTCCTTTGATCGTTCGCAGGGCGGTGTGGCGTCGAGTCGTCTAGTCATAGCGGGCCTCGGCCCACCAGTGGCCGGCCTCGGACAGCACCAACCAGGCCTGCTCCCGCTCGTCGAGCAGTTGGAAGCGGTCCAGCGGACCGCGGCCGGTGGCCTGCCACCATCGCTGCTGCACGGGCCACGGACCGGCCCAGGCGGTGATGCGCCGGGTATCCGGTCGATCCTCGGGCAGCCGCAGCCAGGCCGGTGCCCCGGAGACCTCGCCGCGGGGGGAGACCGTGACCGGCTGGTCGATCTCGGTGAGCACCGACACCGGCCGGGCACGCGTGAAGACGGTGGCCGGCGGCGGGCCGGGCAGGTTGCCCGGCCAGGGCTGCTCGAGGCGCCGTTCTCGTGGAGTGGGGAGGGCATCACCCCACGGGCGTAGGACGCGGCGTTCGTCGAGCAGTCGGCCACCACGCACGGCGCAGGTCAGCACGCCGCCTCGACCCAGGGTCTTTTGCAGTCCGGTCAGGGCCTGCACGACATGCTCGTCGGGTCGGTCGCCCCACAATCCCGTGGCGTGATGAAGCGCGGGGTCAACCGACTCCGGAACGACGCTCACTCCGGTGATTGCGTGGGTCAGCGGTTCGTCGTCGGAGGCGAGGTCCTGCAGCTGCCATCGCACGCGGTCCAGCACGTCGGCTGCGCTGAAGTGCCAGGGATGGCGCCACACGCGGGTGTCTGTGGCGCCGCTTTCGAGGTCGAGGATCACGCGAATCTCGTGGCACAGCAAGGCCTGCTCGATCAAGTGCTGGACAAAGCGGTCGACGCCGGCGATGCACAGGTCGGTCACCTGGTCGACCTGGGTGACGTGGTCCTCCAGGTCGATACGCACGGTGAGATCCTTCGGTGCGCTGCGCACGTCGAGCACGGGTGCGTCCTCGCCCGAGGCCAGCTGATGGGCGCGTAGGCCATCGGGGCCGAATCGGGCATGGACCTCGGCGCGGCGTAGGTCGGCCAGCTCGCTCAGCCTACGAATGCCCATGCGACGCAACAGGCCGGGCATCCGGGTCGAATCTACTTCTCGTTCAAGGGTGCTGACCGGCAGCTGGGCGAGAAACCGGCGTGACGCACCGGGGTGGACGAGGACCAGAGGAGATTCGGCCGTCGTGGTGTAGGCGGCCTGTTCCGCGGCGAAAAGGCCATCGGCCACCGCGACCCGGAGGTCCCCGCCGAGGCGGTCCTGGACCCCGTGCAGGATCGCCTGGGCAGCGAGATGTTCGCTGCCGTAGAACCTGCGGGCACCGCCCGCGCGGACCGCTGCGAGCCCCGGGCGGATCGTATGCACGCCCGGCACGACCTCCTCGATCGCGCGAAGGACAGGCTCGAACTCGCGTGACTCCACCGCCGGGTCGTGTGGCAGCACAGCGGCATCCGGGCAGCGCAGCTGAGCCTCCCGCACTCGTAGGCCGGTGGTGACGCCGGCGGCCGCAGCCGCGGGGGAGCAGGCCACCACCATCCCCTTGGCGATCAGGAGGAGGGCGGCCCCCGGAGCGGCCTGCTCACGGACGGCGCGGATCGACCACTGCGGGCACCACACCAGCAGCACCCGGACTGGTGCAGGACTTGAGGTCTTCATCGGGGGTGTCTTCATTGGGGTCCCCGCGAAGTATTGGAGGAGGGACGGGGGAGAACTGTCGGGGTCCCCGCAAAGTATTGGAGCGAGCCTGCGAGCGGAGAACTTTGTGGGGTGGCTTGGTGGGGATTAAGAGTGAGGTGGATGCTGCGCGGCTCGTGGCGTTCGGTGATATCCAGGCGGAGGTGCTGACGCAGCAGGCACCCGTGACCCTGCCCGAGCCCGTCCCAGCCGACGGTGGTCGCCTGCACCGTTGCCGCTCGGGGCCAGGGCCCGGTCACCACCAAGGTGGTCTGCCGGGACCGCAGTCGCGCGGCGAGTCGGGAGAGATCACCCGGGGTGATCCGGCTCGGTGCCGCCACGATGACATCGGTGATCTCGGCCAGGGCGGCCACGGCGCCGACCCACTGGTTCGCGTCGGGATCGGGCACCAGGATGAGCCGGTCCAGATCGACCCCCCACCCGGCGGCTGCCTCGACCCCCAGGTCGGGCAGCCCGACGATGGCGCACCAGGAGCCGTTTTGGGACGGCCCGGCGAGCAGGGCGAGGGCAAGGGTGGTGGAGCCGGTCAGGGAGTAGACGGTGCCCGCTGCCAGCCCGGTGGGAAAGGCGTCGGCCAAGGCAGGGTGCACCGGCAGGCGCACCGTCGACGGGGAGGTGTCGCGGCGCTCGATCAGGTCGTGCAGGTCAGCGACCGTAGCTGAAGCCGGATGGAGCATCTATCCATGATCGAACGTTTGTTCGACCACGTCAAGTTGCCCCATCCGGCTTCATCGGGCCGTTCTGGTGGGTTCAGGCTCCGCCGGTGTTCTCGGTGGTGGCGACAGGGCGAGTGGCCATCTCGTCGTCGAGACGCAGCAGACCCGGCCCGTCGTTGTCGATCAGCTTGATGCGACCGAGGATCTCATCGACCGTGGCCTCCTCCTCGACCTGCTCGCTCAGGAACCAGGTGAGCAGCGGACGGGAGTCCAGATCGCCGGCGCTGTCGGCCTCGCGGTAGAGCTCCCTGATCGCCTCGGACACCCGGCTCTCGTGCGACAGGGCGCTGGCAAAGCAGTCCTGGACCGAGGTGACCTTCAGCTTCGCGGCGGGGACGTTCCCGATGACCGGGTGGTTGCCGCGGTCGCTGAGGTGGTCGATGAACTTGTTCGCGTGGACGATCTCCTCGTCCGCCTGGTGGCGCAGCCACGCCGCCATACCTGGCAGGTCCATGTCCTCCATCTCGATCGCGAGCTGGCGATAGACGATCGACGCCTCGAATTCGAGGGTGATCTGCTTGTTGAAGCTCTTCTCGAGCGAATCGGTCATCTTCATGCCATGACCTTAGAACGAAATTCGCTTCTCGGCCAGGATGGAGGCGCCGGCCCAACCACGATGCGAGGGCCCGCGATCGGCTGCGAGACAGGGTCGACACAATGGGTGCGTGCTGGAGGAGTCGGACTGGCGGTCGATGCATCGCGACGGGGTGGAGCTGGCGTATGCCGAGGTGGGCGCCGGGGAGCGAACGGCCCTGCTGCTGCACGGACTTGCCGGCTGTGTCGAGGAGTGGAAGGGCACCCTCGACGACCTGCGTGCGCAGGGATATCGCGTGCTGGCCCTGGATCAACGCGGCCACGGACGGTCGACGCGCCGGCCCGCGTCGGTGACGCGGGCGGCCTACGTCGAGGACGTCGTCTCACTCATCGAGGAGTCCGGCGCCGGGCCGGTGGACCTCATCGGCCAGTCGATGGGGGCACATACGGCGCTTCTCGTCGCGGCCGAACGGCCCGACCTGATCCGGTCGCTGGTGCTCGTCGAAGGCGGGGTGGGCGGGGGCGGACCCGAGGCCACGGCTCCCGTCGCGCGCTGGCTGCACAGCTGGCCGGTGCCCTTCGGGGACCGTGATGCGTTTGCTGAGTTCTTCGGCGGCAGTCCCCGGGTCGCTCGGGCGTGGGCGGACGGCCTGAACGTGCGGGTCGACGGGCTCTGGCCCCGGTGGGACGCCGACGTGCTGGAGGCGGCCCTGGCGCAGGTGCACGCAATCGCCTGGTGGAAGGCCTGGGAGCGGGTCAGCGCGCCGACCCTCGTGGTGCGCGGCGCCGAAGGCCGGTTGAGCGGCCCGGAGGTCGACGAGATGCTGCGCCGTGGCCGGGACGTGCACGCGATCACTGTGGCTGCGGCCGGACACGACCTGCATCTTGAGGCCCCGCGTGCCTGGCTGGACGCCCTGCATACGTTCTTGTCGCAGCGGGGATAACCGCCTTGCCGGTCCACCGCCTCGCAGCCGAGCCGAACGGCATACGGTGGGGAAATGGCAAAGATCAGCATCATCGGCGGACACGGCAAGATCGCGCTGCGGCTGACCCCACTGCTCGTGCGGGCCGGCCATGACGTGAGCGCGTGGATCCGCTCGGACAGCCAGACCGACGACGTGCAACGGGCCGGCGCCACCGCCGTGCTGGTGGATGTGGAGCAGGCCGACGTGGCGGCGATGACCGCTGCGTTGGACGGCTGCGACGTCCTCGTGTGGGCGGCCGGCGCGGGCGGCGGCAGTGCCGCGCGCACCTATGCCGTGGACCGGGATGCGGCGATCCGCTCGATGCAGGCCGCCGTCAAGGCGCACGTCGGCCGCTACGTGATGGTCTCCTACTTCGGCGCCTCCACGGACCACGGTGTGCCGCAGGATGACGCATTCTTCGCGTATGCCGAGGCGAAGGCGGCCGCGGACGAGCACCTCGCCGGGTCCGGCCAGGCCTACACGATCCTTGGACCCAGTCGGCTCACCGATGATGTCGGCACCGGCAGGATCGAGATTCCCGGTGCGACGGGCACTGTGGGCGACGACAAGTCCGAAGTGACCAGGCAGGACGTCGCCGCGGTGATCGCCGAGGTTGTGCAGCTGGTTGATGGCAGCTCGGACGCATTGCTGGACAAGACGATCGAGTTCAACAACGGCTCGGCGCCGATCGCGGAGGCGCTGCGCTCGCTGTAAGCACCCGCGCTCGGGGGGCTGCAGCGCTTGCGTTGGCTATTGCGCGCGATTCCACTGCAGGGGTCGGTGGCGTGCGGGGGCTGCAGTGGTTGCGTTGGCTATTGCGCGCGATTCCACGGCAGGGGTCGGTGGCGTGCGGGGGCTGCAGTGGTTGCGTTGCCTATTGCGCGCGATTCCACGGCAGCCCCACGCCGCTGTGACTACTCCTGCTCGGACTGCTCGCCGTCGGTGGCCTGCACCGGGGCGGCGGTCGGCGCGGTCGAGGCGATGCTGATCTTCTGCGGCTCGGTGCCCTTGTAGACATCCGTGACGCGGATGTGCAGCAGACCGGCGTCGTAGGTCGCGCTCACAGCGTCTGCCGTCACGTGACTCGGCAGCGAGAAGCTGCGGCGGAACGAGCCGTAGCGCATCTCGCGCAGGCCGCCCCCGTCCTTCTCCTCACGGCGGCGCTCGCCGCGGACGACCAGGCGCGACCGGTCGACCTCCACCGTGACGTCCCGGTCGATGTCGACGCCGGGCACCTCCAGCGACACGACGGCGTCGTCACCGTCGCGGCGCACCTCGGCCGCCGGGGTGAAGCCGGTGGTGGAGGGTGCCGTGCCCGGCCCGAACGCGCCTCGGATGAGGGCGTCGAACTCGGGGAAGGCGCTGCGCTGGTTGATCATGGTCATGCTCATGTTGTGCTCCTCGGGTGCTTGCGATCCTGGTGCGGACCTCTTGACCTGTCCAACTGCAGTTGAGCGAGAAACATTCCATAAAGTTGAGTGATGATCAATCAATTTCAAACGGGCGAAAGCGCAAGCTGTTCGCCGGGTGTCCCGTGTCGGCTCCGTGTGCGCGGACGGTCAGGGCGGCCGATCGGGAAGGTCGATACTCAGTGATACGGCCGACGTGATCTCGTCGTGCCGGAGTGCCTTGGCGCGATCAACACCACGGGTTGTGGGCGACACTCTGGGCGCGTGTGGACCGGAAGAAGGAATGCTGTGATCTGGAACGATCTCTGGCAGATGCAGATACCGCTGCTCGAAAAGGTGCTGCGCACAGTGCTGGTCTATGGCGGTCTGGTCGTGCTGCTGCGGTTGGCCGGCAAGCGCGACCTGGCACAGCTCAACAGCTTCGACCTGGTGGTGCTGTTGCTGCTGTCCAACGTCGTCCAGAACGCCGTCATCGGCAGCGACAACAGTGTCAGCGGTGGCCTGTTCGGCGCCGCGGTGCTGGTCGCCCTCAATGCCGTCGTGGTCCGCCTCGCCAACCGCTATCCCCGACTGCAGCGCGTGTTCGAGGGCATACCGACCGTGCTGGTTCGAGATGGTCAACCCGTCCCGAACGCATTGCGCCGACTGGGGCTGCGCCGAGGTGACGTGGCCGCCGCCTGCCGTAGCCAGGGCGCCGACGACATCGGCGAGATCGAAGAAGCAACGCTGTCGCCCGGCGGCAGCATTGTGGTCACTCTCGCGAAGGAGAACCGCGATGTCACCGTCGCCGACCTACGGCGCGCCCATGCCGAGCTCGTGCTACAGATCCGCGGCGAGCTCGACACCGCGGTCCGCGACCTCGAGCAGCACCTGGCAGGCGGGGCAGGCTGAGCTCGAACGCCCGCCTCCGATCGTCCGAGGCTGGCCGGATCAGCCGATGACCTTGTCGAGGGAGGCAGGGTCGCGCCCGATCACGGTCGTGCCGTCGTCTGCGGTGATGATGGGCCGCTGGATCAGCACGGGGTGCGCGGCCAGCGCGGTGACCCACTCGTCGCGGTGTGCGAGATCCCGGGGGAGTGTCGGCAGGCCGATCTCCTTCGCGACAGGCTCGCTGATGCGCGTGATGTCCCAGGGGTCGAGGCCGAGGCGGTCCAGCACCTCATCCAGCTCGGTCCTGCTCGGCGGGTCGTCGAGGTAGCGGCGCACGGTGTAGTCGACACCGGCGGCATCAAGCGCGGCGGTCGCGGCGTTGCACTTGCTGCAGCGTGGATTGATCCAGATCTCCATGACACCAGCTTACGAGACGTCTTGATGCAAGCAAGATAGATTGCTAGCATCTGGGTATGCCGCACAAAGACCCGAAGGCGCAGTTCAACGTGTACCTGCCGCCCGAGCTGATCCGGAGCGTCAAGCATCGCGCCGTCGATGACGAGATCTCGCTGTCGGCCCTGGTGGAGCGTGCACTGCGGCGCTATCTCAAGGAGGAGAAATGAACGATCAGCATGTGAGCGCAGCGCTGCAGGTGCGACCCATCCTGCACACGGCGCACACCGACGCCTACCTGACGATCCTGCGGGCAGCCGGGATGCAGGTGTTGTCGCGGTCGGACGGGTGGACCCTGCTGCAGGGTGGATCCGGGCGTCTGGCGCTGCACCGTTTGTATGACGGGGTGTTCGAGGGGCAGACCGCACTGGGCTTCGAGGTCGCCGACCTCGAGGCGTATGCCGTGCAGGCTCGAGGCCGGGCACCGTCCGGTCTGCGGGTCGAGGTCGGGGACGCGGATCACGGGCGTGCGGTGCGGGTGACCGGCAGGGACGGGCTGGAGTTCACCATCGACCAGGCGGAGCAGCCGGACGTGCCGGTCACCGCGGATCCCGCGGTCGTCGTGCACCAGTTGTGGGTCTCGACGGACGTCGCGCGGACCGCGGAGGACCTTGTCGCCCTGGGTTGCCGCAAACGGCTGACCGAGACCAACGGTCGCACGATCGACGTGGATGCAGACCTCGGTCGAGTGCTGGTGCACGTCGCCGACAATGGTGTCGTTGCGGCGGACTCGGCGTTGGACTACGACGGGGACCTGGAGCAGGTGCATGTGGCGCTGCTCAATGCCGGAGTCCGCCACGATGTGATCGACGAGTCGCATGGGCGCACCCTCAAGGTGCCGAAGCCTGGCACCGACGGCGATCCGATGTGGATCACCCACGAGGACGAGGATCCGGCAGGGTCGATCCGCCACTGAGGCGGACGGCATACCCTGGCTGGGATGGAACGGTCGCCGCGGTCAGGGAAAGTCGGCGCGCAGCGTGGTGGCCCAGTCCTCGGGCGACAGGTCGATCATGGCCTCGTTGTGCAGCTTCTCGAAGTAGGTGACGTCGCTGCGGTACATCGGCTCGGCGTTGCTGCGACTCACCACGCGCAACAGCAGGCTGTAGCGGTCGGACGGGGTTGGCCCGCCGCCGTACATCGCCCAGTTGAACGAGGTGAGCTTCGTCGCGTAGTACGCCCCGAAGACACGTGAGAGGCCCTCTCCGAGGTCGGCGCAGTCCTGCTCCGTCAGGTCGGTGATGTCCGGGCAGCCCGGCACAACCGCCCAGGTCTCGTGGAAGCCGATCGGGGAGAATGGCGTCAGGAAGGCGACGCGGCCCCGCTCGCCGACCCACCGCGGGCCGCCCCGCTCCCGGGCGATCAGCTCATCCCAGTAGGCGCCCGCGCCCTGCCACGCGCCGGAACGCTCCACCAGGGTGCGATGCAGCGTGGTGCCGATATCGTCGTGGGCCGACTGCGCATGCGGGTGGATCAGCGAGCTGCCGCTCGGGGGCAGGTAGTTCGCGTTGACCGAGGACCACATCGGGCGGATCCGATGCAGCGCCGTCGTGTAGTCGACGAATGCCGACAACAGATTGCCGACGCGCTGCCCGGTCAGGTCGGGCAGGTCGAGGAAGTGGCGCTCGGTGTCGTAGAGCCCAACCGAAGAGAACTCCGAGTAGGCCATCACGTTGGGCACGATGACGGCGTTTCCGCGACGGATCCGGCCGTCCGCCGAGATCTCGGTGGGGAAGGTGCCGGTGGCGGCTTCGATCTTGTCGGCGCAGAACGGGCAGAACGGCGGATCCGCAGTGAGCGCCGAGAGATCGGGGCGTTCGCTCGGTGCCAGCTTGGTGCCGGTGATCACTCGCGACGTATGACCCGTGAGCGGGTCGACGCGGATGCTGAGCGGTACCTCGATGCGGTTCGTCGGATTCGTCAGCTCCGGCACGTGGGCGGTGATCTGGTGCTCGGTGAACTCGATCGCAGACATGGCCGCAGCCTATGCCCAGCATCGTCACCTGTCGCGTCCGCCGGAGGCCTCGGCGACCCGGCGCCGCAGGTTTGCGGTGACGGCCTGCGCGTCGCCGGCCCGGCGACCTACGATCAGGTTATGAGCGGAGTCCCGGGAACTGAGCTGGCGGACGCCATGGATGGCTACGCCTTCGCCTACCTGATGACGGTCACGGACGCCGGCGAGGCACATGCTGTCGCGGTCCAGCCCCGACTGAGTGCCGGAGTGCTGCAGATCGACGCGGTCGGGTCGCGCAGTCGCGGCAATATCGGGGCGCATCCCCAGGTGTCGCTGGTCTGGCCGCCTGCCGACTTTGACGGCTACTCGCTGATCGTGAACGGAACCGCGCAACCCGACGATCAGCCCGGCATCATCGTGACGCCGACCCGTGCGGTGCTGCACCGGCCACACGAGCACGAGGGTGAGTCCGCGACCGGCTGCGGCTCCGACTGTGTGCCGCTCAGCCTCGAGTAGTCAAGCGCAGCGCGAGCCGCCCCCGCCGGTGGTCGAGTAGGTGAGCGCGAGGCGCGAGTCGTCGCCCGGTGGTCGAGTAGGTGAGCGCGAGGCGCGAGCCGTATCGAGGCCCCGCTATCCGACGGCAACCAGATCGCGGACGAGCGCGACGAAGTCGTCTGGGCGTTCCATGGACGGCAGGTGCGCGGTGTCGGGCCAGTCGACGCGGTGGGCATCAGGGATCCCATCGCTCACTCGGTGAGCGGTGTCCTGGATGGCATCGAGATCGAGTGCGCCGACCAGGACGAGGGTAGGCGCCGAGATCTCCGAGAGTCGTTCGAACGGTGGAGGATCGAGCTCTGTCTCCGGCAGGTCATCCCAGTCGGCCGTTACTTCGAAGGCGCGGCGCTGCATACGCCGGACGAGGTCTCGGACCTGCGGGTCCACGTTGTCAAGACGGCGTCCGGGCCCGTCGACCCACCAGGTGAGGTTCGCCTCCACGGCACCGTCGAGATCCTCCTGATCGAGCGCCGAACGTTCGGCCGCGATGAACGCACACAGGTGGGGGGTGAGGTCGGCGATGAGCGAACCGCCGGGCGCACTGAGCAGGAGCGAGCTGACCAGGTCCGGACGAGTGAGCGCGACCTCGACCGCTACGCCGGCTCCCAGCGAGGCGCCCACGAGGTGAGCGTGCCGAACCTCGAGCTCGTCGAGCGTGTCCAGCACGTCGTCCACCTGGCACAACGGGCCCGCTGGTCGCGTGATCGACTCACCGAATCCACGCAGGTCCAACCGAAGGACGTCGAGATCGACCGTGAGCGCGGTCCAAAGGGCCTCCCACATGCGACGGTCTGCGACACCGGCGTGCAGCAGCACGACCGTACTGCTGCCGCGAGGGCCGCTGCGGTCGTAGGCGATTCCAGCCGAGGTGAATGACGTGGTCGTGGCTCCGCTCCTGCCTGTGGTAGGTGGAGGCGTCAGTCAACCACCGAGCGGAGGGTTTCTCAAACGTGTTTTTAGTCCGAATCGTCCGATCCCGTTGGTGGCCGACGGGGCGCGTCACGGAGGAGGCGCCGGAGCGTCCACCGATAGCCCGCCTGGACAGCGGGCCTGGCAAGGTGTGCCAGCAGCGGATGGGAAGACCGAGTTCCTGCTCCCAGCTCAACCGTGAGCCCGCTGGCGTTCTGTCGATCGACACGTGGACGCGACCTTGCACGATGCGACCGTGCTTGACCAACGTGCATCGACCACGGTCGGGGTTCGGTGGACTCCAGGCATCCACCGTCATCGGGTCATCGAAAGTCAGGAACCCCAGTCCGGTCCGCCCGATGAACCGGCTGCCTACGTGTAGGTGGTCCGAATCGAGGTCGTCACCGCGCACCGTTGTCAGTGGGATGATCCGCGTGTGCTGCCGCAGGTCGAAGACGCGCCGCCACGACTCTTCGGCGGCGAGCGGCGAGTCCAGGGTGATCACGAAGGAGGTCATGCGTCGGTGGTTGGTGTGTTGCCGAGGGTCTTGCCGAACTTGTCGGGGGCCTGCGCCGAGAAGACCTTGGCGGGTGCGATCTGAACCGCGGTCTCGAATCCGGTCCGCGCCACGGTCACGGCGTCGTCGAGGGCGGCCGAGCTCACACCGGATCGCACCTGCAACGAGGCAACCTCGGTGGCTCCGTTCCAGCTCAGGTAGACGTCGACATTGCCGCCTTGCGAGTCGAACTCGGTGATCGCCGGAACGGTACCCCACCGGACGAGTGAGTTGCCGTTTGCCAGTGCCTGCACATTCCCCATGGCGGTCGCTCGGTGCCGGTCGTAGGCGTACAGCGCAGTCAGCTTCGCCGTGTTGGACGACTCATCGAGCACGAACCGCAGACCTCGAGACTCGCCGGCGCCGGAGCCGTCAGTCGTGCTCGCCGCGTAGTAGTGATCATCAAACATGGTCATCGCGTGACCGGGGCGCCATCCCGGAGTTGCTCGTGCCCGACCAGAACGTCAGCACCGGCTCGCCCGAGTCGTCCATGATGAGCCCACAGTAACCGCCATCGAACTGGTCGACCACCAAGAGGCCATCGGTTGGGGCGCCGTACCGCCAGCTGGTGACGACCGGTGTCGTCAGGTCAGTGCTGACGAACGTGCGCATCGGCTGCGCCGGAGCCTCCTTCGTGGCTGTGGCCGTGGCCGCGGCCGCTGACGCGCGACGTGATCGGCAGCGTCTGTTTGGTTGCCGCTCAACGGCGACGCGTCACTCATCCGGCAAAGATTGCCCTGCCTACCTATGAGTTAGCCCTGGGTGGGCCATGAAATGCGACTGCGGCCGGCTCCGGGAATGCGAGACCTTCCTTGTGTCCTACCAAGATTCGAGGTCACGTATGCGGATCAGAGCCGGCGGTCACGGGCCGGACGGCTGACAGCGCTGTCGAGATCTTCTGGACACCCGACCTGTTGACTGAATCCAGATTGGGTGTTTCGCTGTTGGTGGACCTGCAGCCAGTTGTCCTGCAGGCATGGTGTCACGCAGGACGACATCACCGGCTGAAGTCAACCCTTCGGTTGCGGAAGGAGTGGCATGAGTAACGAGAACTTCACGACCACGGACGCCGGGATCCCGGTGGAGAGCGATGAGCACTCTTTGACGGTTGGTCCGGACGGCCCGATCCTGCTGCACGATGCCTACCTGATCGAGCAGATGGCGCAGTTCAACCGCGAGCGGGTGCCGGAGCGGCAGCCACACGCCAAGGGCGGCGGAGCGTTCGGCCACTTCGAGGTGACCGGTGATGTCTCGGCATACACCAAGGCCGACGTCTTCCAGCCGGGCAAGAAGACCGAGATGCTCGCGAGGTTCTCGACGGTGGCGGGGGAGCGCGGCAGTCCGGACACCTGGCGCGACCCGCGCGGCTTCGCCCTGAAGTTCTACACCGAGCAGGGTAACTACGACATGGTCGGCAACAACACGCCGGTCTTCTTCATGCGCGATCCGCTGAAGTTCCAGCACTTCATCCGGTCGCAGAAGCGGCGCGCGGACACGAACCTGCGCGACCACGACATGCAGTGGGACTTCTGGACGCTGTCACCGGAGTCCGCACACCAGGTGACCTGGCTGATGGGCGACCGCGGGATCCCGCGCAGCTGGCGGCACATGAACGGCTACTCGAGCCACACCTACATGTGGGTCAATGCAGCCGGTGAGCGGTTCTGGGTGAGGTACCACTTCAAGACCGACCAGGGCGTGGAGTTCTTGCTGCAGGAGGACGCCGACCGGCTCGCCGGTGAGGACGGGGACTACCACACGCGGGATCTCTATGACACGATCGACAAGGGCGACCACCCGAGCTGGACGCTCCACGTGCAGGTCATGCCGTTCGACGAGGCGAAGGACTACCGGTTCAACCCCTTCGACCTGACCAAGACGATCTCGCACAAGGACTATCCGCTGATCGAGGTCGGGCGGATGACCTTGGACCGCAACCCGACCGACTATCACGCCCAGATCGAGCAGGCGGCGTTCGAACCGAACAACCTGGTGCCGGGCATCGGGCCGAGCCCGGACCGGATGCTGCTCGCCCGGATCTTCTCGTATGCGGATGCGCACCGCCACCGCATCGGCACGAACTACCGTGAGCTGCCGGTCAACTACCCGAAGAACGCGGCGGTGCGGTCCTACTCCAAGGACGGCGCCATGCGCATCCACCCGGTGTCGGACCCGGTCTATGCACCCAACTCCAAGGGTGGCCCGAGCGCAGACACCGCGCGCTTCGGTGAGCCGGCCGGCTGGCACACGGACGGTGACCTGGCGCGGACCGCCGCCACCCTGCACGCCGAGGACGACGACTTCGGTCAGCCCGGCACGTTGGTGCGCGAGGTGCTAGATGACGCGGCACGGGACCGGCTCGTCAGCAACACGGTCGGTCACCTGCTCGACGGGGTGACCGAGCCGGTGCTGCAGCGGGCATTCGACTACTGGCGCAGCATCGACAAGGCCATCGGTGACCGGATCGAGCGCGGGGTCCGCAACAAGCAGTAGTAGATTAGTGAACTCATACGGTCGCAGAAGGAGGGTTCTGCGGCCGTATGTTGTGTCCGTGCCCTGGTGCGCCCTCGCCGCCGGCACCCTGCGCCGGCGGCGAGCAGGCTACTTCCGCAGCCGCTCCCGGATGTCCGGCTTGACCACCTTGCCGACCTTCGACCGTGGCAGGTCTGCCCAGACGTGTATAGCCTTCGGCGCCTTGACCGACCCGATTCGCTCCTTGACGAAGGCAATCACCTCGGTGGGGTCGAGCGTCCGGCCCGGCAGCGGCTGCACGACCGCCTCGACCCGTTCGCCCCACTTGTCGTCGGGGACCCCTACCACCGCGCAGTCCTGCACGTCCGCGTGCTGCATCACCGCCTGCTCGACCTCGGCGGAATACACGTTGAAGCCACCGGTGATGATCATGTCCTTGGCCCGGTCGACGATGGACAAGAAGCCGTCGCGGTCGAGGAAGCCGATGTCACCGGTGTGGTGCCACCCGAAGCGGGACGCCTCGCGAGTGGCCTCCACGTTGTTGTAGTAGCCGGGGGTCACCAGCGAGGAGCGGATCACGATCTCGCCGTGGTCGCCGGTGGCCAGGAGTCGACCGTCGTCGTCCATGATGCCGACCGTCACCAAGGGGGAGGGCCGGCCAGCGGTGGACAGGCGCTCGGTGGCGATGGAGCCGTCAGCGCGGAAGTGGTCGGCCGGCGGCATCATGGACACCATCATGGGGGCCTCGGTCTGGCCGAAGAGCTGGGCCATCACCGGCCCGATGCGTCGCAGCGCCTCCTCCAGACGGGTGGTCGACATGGGTGCGGCGCCATACCAGAAGCATTGCAACGACGACAGGTCCGTGCTGTCCAGGTGCTCATTGCCGAGGATCATGTAGATCAGCGTCGGTGGGAGGAACGTGTGGGTCACCCGGTGCGCAGGGACGAGGCTCAGGAAACCGTCGACATCGGGCGCCCGCATGATGATGATCTCCCCGCCGAGGCAGAGGATCGGAAAGCACAACACCCCGGCCGCATGGGTGAGCGGTGCGAGCGCCAGGTAGACCGGACGTCCCTGGAAGGGATAGCCCATCAGGGTGAGGGCGGTCATGGTCTCCAGGTTGGTTCCGCTGAGGATCACGCCCTTGGGGCGCCCGGTCGTGCCGCCGGTCCCGGCGATCATCGCCAGGTCCCCGGGCGCCGACAGGTCCGTCGGCGCCTCCTTCGCATGGGCCACGCCGCCGCCGATGAAGTCGTCCCAGCGAAGCGACCCGTCGTCCGCCCCGTCGAGGCAGACCCAGGTATGCAGCCGCGGCAGGTCCGCTCGGATCCGCGCCACCAGTGGGGCATACGCCGACTGGTAGATCAGCACCGAGCAGTCGGACAGTTCCAGCAGGTCACGGTTCTCGGCCGCCTCGTTGCGTGGGTTGATCGGGCACCAGACCGCGCCCGCTCGGCTGATGCCGAATACACACGAGAAGGCGACCGGATCGTTCGATGACAAGATCGCCACCTTGTCACCCGCGCTGACGCCCTGGGCGGCCAGCGCGGCGGCGATCGCCCGTGACAGGGACTGCACCTGCGCATACGACAGGGAGGACCCATCAGTGGTGAGGCAGGCCGCGTCAGGGTGGAGCGACGCGCCCTTGTCGAGGTAGTCGACGATCCGCATCGGGTCAGCCCTCGACCGTGAGAACGGGCTCCATGACCAGACCGAACGATTGCATCACGCCGAGCAGCTCACGGTGGCCGAAGGCCTGACAGGCCGACGCGAATCCGGTGCGTCGCGGCCGCTGCTGCAGCAGTGAGTAGGCGGTGTAGGCCTGCAGCAGGCCGGTCTGCTTGTAGTTGCTGTTGCCGTAGATGACGCAGTGTGCGCGGCCCAGCGGGCCGGACGCATGGACCGAGTCGAGGGACTTGTTGATGCGCGGGTTCTCGCGAGGCGGCATGTGATCCATGACCTGCGCGGCGGTGGCCGTGAGGGCCGCGTCCCGGTCCTCCTCGGTCATGTCCTTGGTTGCCTCGAGGGCGGCCGCCACGATCTGCGGCACGCCGTTCATCAGCGCGGTGTCGAACAGGCCGCCCTGCGCCTTGCAGTTGGCGACGCGGGGGTCATGCCGGAACCACACCGGGTGGCTGGTGCCGCCCCAGGGGAGCGACAGGGCCAGCTCGTGCTGACCGGGCACGACCAGCGGCACCAGGCCCTGGGTTGGGTCGAAGGGGGCGTAGGCGTTCTGGAACAGGTGATTGGCGACCGAGGTGGCCGCATTGATCAGGATGGTCTGGGTGGAGGCAATGGTCGGGCTGCCACCCCAGAACACGGCGATGTCGAGGGTGTCCAGGCCCGGCTTCTCCAGGCAGAGCTCGGCCGCGATCTCGCCGGTGGTGTACATCTGCGCCGTTCCGGGACTGAGCAGCAGGCCCTTGGCGGCGAAGTCGGCCCCGTACTGCTCGTCGCAGGTGATCAGCCAGTCCTGCTCACCGGAGGTGTCGGTGTAGTGCGCGCCCACAGCCAGAGCCGCCTCTACCACCGTCCCGCCCCACTTGCTGAACGGGCCGACCGTGTTGAGCACCACCGAGGCGTCGGAGAACAGCTCGGTGAGTCCCTCCACCGAGTGTTCGGCCGTGCGCACCTCGTAGTCGGCGGTCTCGATGCCCGCCACGTGAGAGGTCATCGACTCGGTCAGCTTCTCCTCGTTGCGGCCGGCGGCGACGAAGGGGACATTGAACTCGCGCAGGTACTCGCAGATGAGCCGCCCGGTGTATCCGGATGCTCCGTAGACGAAGACTTTCTTGTCAGCCATGAGGATTCAGGCCTTTCGGGTGGGAGGTGATGATCGGAGATACGGTGTGCGGGGCGGGGTCCGTCACATGCCCATGCCGCCGTCAACTGCCAGGCCGGTGCCGGTGATGAACTTCGCGGCGTCGGAGGCGAGGAAGACGACCGCATCGGCCATGTCGTCGACCTGGCCCAGACGGCCTGCCGGAGTCAGCTCCACGACCGCACCGACCGCTGCCTCCGCGGACGGGAACAGCCCCAGCTCGGCCACGTCGTTCGCCAGTCCGGCGCCCATGGCCGTCGGCACCAGGCCGGGGTAGACGCAGTTGACCCGCACGCCGTAGCCGAGCTTGCCGGACTCCATGGCCGCGACCCGGGTCAGCCGGTCAACCCCGGACTTGGTGGCGGAATACACGGCGATCCCCGGGAACGCGATGGTGGCCGCGACCGAGGACACGTTGATGATGGCGCCGCCTTGTCCGGCGGGCCCGCCGGGGCGCATCGCCCGCAGACCGTTCTTGATGCCGAGCGTGGTTCCGAGCAGGTTGACCTCGAGCATCTTTCGGATGTCGTCGGCCTCGACGTCGGTCAGCAGGCTGGTGATCTCGACCCCGGCGTTGTTGACCAGGATGTCGAGACCGCCGAGACGCTCGACCGTCTCGTTGATGGCGCCGGCCCAGTTCGCGTCGTCGGTGACGTCCAGCCGGACGAACCCGTGACCCTCGCCGAGTGCCTCGGCGGTCTGCCGGCCGGAGTCCTGCACATCGGCGATCATCACGGTGGCGCCCGCTGCGGCCAGCGCCGTGGCCATCCCTTCCCCGAGGCCCTGGGCGGCTCCGGTGACGAGGGCTTTGCGGCCGGTCAGGTCGATCGAGGTCATGGTGGGCTCCTTGGCATCTCCGGGCGGCGGGTGTGGGTGCAGTCGTGACGCCGGAGGTCGAGACGGCTGGATCCAGCCCACCCTGCCCCTAGCCTTGACAGGTGTCAAGGTTTTCTTGGACACTTGTCAAGAAGAGGTGGCGTCTATGCTCGACGGAGGCGATATGCCTGTCTGCGGGCGGTCGGGCATGCCCAGTCGACCGCGGACCGGCGAGTGAGGAGAAGCACATCGTGACCAGTGCAACGGCTGTCCGGGCCGACCGGTTTGACCGGCCGCCGGTGGACAAGTTCGAGGCGCGCCGTGGCGAGCTCGCCGACGCGGCACTGCAAACCTTGGGCGAGCTCGGCTATGCCCACACCAGCCTGCGGGAGATCGCGGCGAAGACGGCGTTCTCGCACGGGGTGCTGCACTACTACTTCCGCGACAAGGTCGAGCTGATCACCTACTGCGTGCGCCGCTACAAGGAGCACTGCGTCACGCGCTACGACGAGATCGTCGCTGAGGCCGCCACCGGCGAGCAACTGCTGGGGCTCTTCCCCGAGGCGCTGGTGGCCACCTTGATGGAGGACACGGCCATGCATCGGCTCTGGTACGACATGCGCTCACAGGCGATGTTCGAGGACAAGCTGCAACCGACCGTGACCGACCTCGACGCCCAGCTCGAGGACATGATCTGGCGGGTCGTCCTGGCGTATGCCGCGCTGGTCGACGGGGAGCCGACCATGTCCAAGGTGATGGCCTACGCGACCTTCGACGGGGTGTTCGAGCAGGCGCTGACCCGGCACCTCGCCGGCGATGCGCAGGCCGGAGCGAACCTACGGCAGGGCGCCGGTCAGCTGCTGACCATGTCGGTCCGCAATCGAGCCTGAGCACGATCGACCTATGCCCGTCCGCGTCGACGTCGCACTATCCGTCCGGACGCTGGCGCGACATCGCGTTATCTTGCCCGAAATGGCGAAATACGCCCGGATAGTGCGATCTCGAGAAGGGGGGCGGGAAATTGCGATCTCGCTGAAGGGCGATACCAGGTGATACTTTGATCTAGATATCACAGAGTATTGGGAGGGGATATGCAGCCGAGTCCATACACTCCCGGGGCCATTGCGTCCGAGCTGCCGGGCCGAGATCATCAGCTCGCCGAGTTCGATGAGCGACTGTCCCTGATGGCCGACCTGAGGCAGTTCGTCGGCCGGCCACGCATCGACATCGCTCCGCGCGGCGTCGGCAAGACGTCGATGCTCGCGCAGGTACGGCGGATGGCCGAGCAGCGCGGCGCGGTCACCGTGTGGGTGGCCGGCGGTGGAAGCGGCAGCCTGATTGCCGACCTGGTCGCCCAGCTGGAGGCGGCGACCGAGAGCTGGGCGCCGACCACCCGGCGCAAACTGCACGACCTCGCGAGTCGCGCCAGCTTCAAGGTCGGCGTCGGTGTGCCCGGCGTCGCCCGCGCGGAAGCGGAGATCGCCGCACCGCATACGGCCGAGACGTCCGTCCCGGCCGGAGCGGGGGAGTTCACTGCCTTCCTCGCGGAGGCCGCAGCGGCGACGCAGCGTGAGCACCGCAGCGGCTTGGTCCTGTTCATCGACGAGATCCAGGATGCCGACCAGAGCGGGCTGAGCTCGTTCGCCCACGGCTGGCAGAACCTGCAGCACCTCCCCGGGCAAGGCCCCGCGCCCGCGGCCGTGTTCGCCGCCGGCCTACCCAACTCCGACAGCGCGCTGCGTGCCGCGGCCAGCTTCACCGAGCGATGGGACTACCAGCCGCTCGGCCTGTTGTCGCAGTATGCGGCGATTGCCGCCCTGGTCCGCCCGGCGCAGCGGCTGGGCGTGGGGTGGGGACCAGACGTCCTCCAGGCGGCGGTCGAGTATGCCGAGGGGTTTCCCTTCACCCTGCAACTGCTGGGGGATGCCGCCTGGCGTGCCGCCGGCCGACCCGACCCGGGAGGACAGATCACACTTGCGAACGCGATGACCGCGCAAGGGGTGATCGCGACCGACCTGGCCACCTTGCACCGCGCCCGGTGGAACGCCGCGACGCCGGCGGAGCAGACCTTCCTGCAGGCGATGGCGGATATCGGCGGCTCATCGGTCAGTCGTGCCGAGATCGCCTCGAGGCTGCACGTCGCCAGCCGCAGCCTGAGCGAACACCGGGAACGGCTGATCGTCAAGGGGATCATTCGAGTCACCGGTCATGGCCGGCTCGGGTTCACGATCAACGGCTTCGGCGACTATCTGCGCTCTCGAGCCGAGGACTGATCGCCCGCACCGGCGAGCGAGTCGATCCACGGCCGGGGGTCGGCCCTGTCGAAATCCCTGATGCCGGCGCTCCACAGCGCGCCGACGGCCATCGTGCGGCGCACCGCGCCGAACGTGATCACGTGGGCGATGGTGCCGCCGATGGTGTGGGTCGCCAGATCGTTGCAGGTGGTGTCGATGAAGGTGTCGGCCATGGTCGAGTCCTCGATCGCCGATGCGACGAACGTCCGGAAGCTCGCACCGGCCACCTCGTGCCGTCGCGTGAGACCGGCGATGGACCGGTCGGACTCGTCGGGCCAGTCGCCCCCGCGCAGCGCCGACAGCCAGTGCTCCTCCTGAGTGACCATGCCGTTGAGCAGGCCACGCAGGGTGGGGTCGTCGTCGATGCCTTCGACGGACAGGGCGATGCTTCGGTCGAGGGTCTCGTCGGGGAGGTGTCGAGCTGATCCGATGACTGCCGTCAGCGAGTCGACGTGGTGGTCGACGAGCTGTTGGATGACGTCCATGCCGGTTTCCTTTCGTGGTGCCGGAAGTCGCAGACCCCCGGGTGGTTGGAAGTGGACACCACTGGGAGCCGCGAGCTCGAGCCCGCGAAACGTCGGTGGTGGGTTGTGGCGGGTCTGCAGTGGAGTGCGTCCGTAGGCACGGGCGAAGGCTCGGGTGAACGCCTCGTGGGAGCCGTAGCCCGCCTCGACAGCGACGTCGAGCACGATGCACTGCGCGTCGTGGACGAGCCGGTAGGCGGCACGCTCCAGCAGGAGCCGTCTGCGCAGCGACCCCGGTGGCTCGCCGCCCGCAGCGGAGACGATCCGGTCGAAGTGGAATCGCGACAGGTGGGCCTGGGCGGCCAGATCGTCGCCGCTCAGACCGGGATCGTCCAACGCCTGCTGCGCGAACTGGAGAAGCGTGTCCAGGCGGTCGTCGTGGTCCATGGCCCCAAGCCTGCCTCGAACGGTGGTCCGCGTGCTTGACCGATTTTGCGCAGTTGGCCCACTTGTCCGCTCGCCCGAGGAACGGTCCGGCAGACTGCAGGGATGAGCAGCGAATCGATCAGCGTGCCCACCGATGCCGCAGCGATGCCCGCCCGGCGCTGGCTGCCCCCGGCCGGGTCGGGACCCGGGCTCGTGCTGTTCCAGGAGATCTTCGGAGTCAGCGACTACATCAAGCGGCGGGCCGCCGATCTCTCGGCCCTCGGATACGTCGTCCTCGCTCCGGAGATCTACTGGCGACTCGATGACGCGGACATCGATGAGTCACGGCCGGACTTCCTCGACCGGGCGGTCGCCGTCGCCGGTCGAGTCGACTGGGGCAAGGCCGTCTCCGACGGCGTAGCCGCGGTGGCCGCGCTGCGCGCCGACGACTGCGTCCGCGGCAGCGTGGGGGTGGTGGGATTCTGCTTCGGTGGTGGGCTGGCATTCAATGTCGCTGCCGACGGCGACCCCGATGTGCTGGTGAGCTACTACGGTTCAGCGATTCCGGGGCTGCTCGACCGGGCGAAGGACGTCACGGCGCCGAGCCTGCACCACTTCGGTCTCGCCGACGCCTACCTCTCTGCCGACACCGTCGAGCAGATTCGCGCCGCGGTGTCACGCGAGGGCGTCCGATTCGAGACCTATCCCGGTGCCGGGCATGCGTTCGACAACCCGCATCCCGTCTTTCACCACGCCGAGGCTTCGGCCACCGCATGGCGGAACACGGTGGACTTCCTCGCCTTGCACCTGCCGACAGAGGCTCGGTAACAGGGCAGACCGCGACGGTCGCGGAGCCGTGGGCTCAGCCGTTGTCGCGCAGGACCGACTCCTGGCTGGGCAGCTGGTCCTGGCGGACGATCCCGACCGGGCACGTCATCCCGTTGGGGCCGTGATTGCAGTAGCCACCGGGATTCTTGTGCAGGTACTGCTGGTGGTAGTCCTCGGCGTAGTAGAACCGGCCGGCCTCGTCCGCCGAGCGGATCTCAGTGCTGATGCGCCCGAGTCCGTTGTTCGCCAGCACCTCCTGGAAGGCGTCCCGGGTGGCAGTGGCAGCCTGCTCCTGCTCCGGGGTGGTCCAGTAGATCGCCGACCGATACTGCGTGCCCATGTCGTTGCCTTGGCGGTTGCGGGTCGTGGAGTCGTGGTTCTCCCAGAACTCCTTGAGCAGCAGCTCCGCCGAGGTCTTGCTCGGGTCGTAGGCGACCAGCACCCCCTCGGTGTGGCCAGTCCGCCCGCTGCACACCTCCTCATACGTCGGGTTTGGGGTGAACCCGCCGACGTAGCCCGCCGCGGTCGTGACCACGCCGGGCTGCTTCCAGAAGATGCGCTCCGTGCCCCAGAAGCACCCCATCGCGATATAGAACACCTGTGTGCCCTGCGGCCACGGCCCCTCCAGCGGGGTGTCGAGCACCGCATGCCGCTCCGGTATGCGGTAGGGCCGCTCCGCGCGGCCGGGCAGGGCCTCGTCGCGGGTGACCATGGACGATGAACGACCGAATCCAAACACCATGCCTTTCACAACGCACGGCGGCGGCGGATCCTTCCGGCCGCCGAGTTGGTAGTACAAGCGGGACGTATGGGTCCCGTTCGTACTACCAATCCGAGGGGTTTGTGGCTACGAGGTGTAGATCGCGTCGGCGTGCGTGACCGTGCCGTCCCTGACTTGAAGGAGGGCGTGCGGGCTGGGCACCGAGGTGGTCGCCAATGACGCGGGCACCACCCACGGCGCTCCGTCCGTGAAGTACGTGCTCAGCGGTATCGAGGCGCCGTCCTCGACAGCTGTGAAGGCCCAGCCGGGCGCCGTGAGATGTTTCAGCTGCCCGTGGCTGTTCGTTGCCAGCACACTCGTCGGCGAGTAGGCGTCCATGGTGAGGGATACCCGCGGGCCGACGGCCGTGAAGCACACGCCCGCACCCGACATACAGTTTCGGCCCTTCTCGGGCTGGACCCGCATCGAGATGGTGTTGCCGGACTGCTTGGCCGTGATCAGCCGAGCCGCCCATGTGCCGTCCGGCAGCGACGAGGTGCCGGGGGGCGCCGGGAACGGGTTCGGAAGTGTCACCTCTGTGGCGTTGGCAGTGACGACATTGCTGCCGGTGAGCTGCAAGGTGCTGCCGGACGCCTTCCACCGGCGGATGGTGGGCCGGCCGGTCTGCATGGCGAAGGCGGCCGAGCTGCGTGGGCTCCACATCGAGTAGGTCGTCAGACCCGATGGCGTGAGGGAGATGTTCAGCTCCAGCCCGTTCTCGCCGAGCCTGTCGGCGCCGTGCCCGGAGGGTGCGAGAGATCCGTCGGGCCGTGCCGTGATGAGACTCCATCCGCGCGGCCCATGGCCGTAGGCGAGGGCGCCGCCGGTCCCGTCGCCGGTAAACGCGCCCGTGACCACGAAGGTGGCGTGCTTGGCTCCCGGGAGCAAGGAGCCGGCCACCGTCACCTGGCCGTGGTTGCCGGAGTGGACCGGGAGTCGGGTGCTGGTGCCGTTCCTGGTCCAGGTGCGGCCGGTGCTGCTCCAGAAGACCACGTCATTCCCCTGACCGAGGGTGGCGGCCTCATAGCCCGAGCCCAGCCGCACTATTGCGGGGTGTAGCGAGCCCGACTTCTGCATCAGTGCCCCGCGGGCAGCGACCTCGGACACCACCGGTCCTTGCCCGACGGGGGTTCCGGTCATGCGGTGCGATGGGTCGGGCGACGACGTGGTGGTGGGACCCGCCGAGGTAGGAGCGGGCGTCCCGCTCGTGCCGGTCGGTAGCCCGCTCGAGCCGGCGCCGTTCGCTGCCTGTCCACAGGCGGCGAGACCGAGCGCCGCCGCCGTCGCCAGAACCGCCTGGACCGCCCTGATCTGATGGTGGGACACCTTGATTCCTCCCTGAGTCGGTGTGTGCCTGATCACGTAGGTAGGACGTGCGGCGCCGTCGGCGGGTTGCACCGACACGACGAGTTCGGCGGCTGGGTAGCCTTGCCCTCGTGCTAACCGTGCAAGAGGCCCTGCTGACGCTGCAGAAGTTCTGGACCGACCGAGGCTGCATGACCGTGCAGCCGTTCAACACGGAGGTCGGTGCCGGAACGATGAACCCCGCAACCATCCTGCGGGTGCTCGGACCCGAGCCCTGGCGGGTGGCCTACGTGGAGCCCTCGGTCCGCCCGGACGACTCCCGGTATGGCGAGAACCCCAACCGGCTGCAGACGCACACCCAGTTCCAGGTGATCCTCAAGCCGGACCCGGGCAACCCACAAGAGCTCTACCTCGAGTCCCTCGAGGCGATCGGCATCGACATCCACGCGCACGACGTGCGGTTCGTCGAGGACAACTGGGCGCAGCCCGCGATCGGCGCGTGGGGGCTGGGCTGGGAGGTGTGGCTGGACGGCATGGAGGTCACCCAGTTCACCTACTTCCAGCAGGTGGGCGGCCAGAATCTCGACCCGGTGAGCGTCGAGCTGACCTATGGAATCGAGCGCATCATGATGGCGCAGCAGGGCGTCACGCACTTCAAGGACATGCAGTATGCGCCGGGCATCACCTACGGTGAGGCCTTCGGCCAGCAGGAGTACGAGATGTCTCGGTACTACCTCGACGACGCCGACGTCGAGGCGAACCAGGATCTCTTCGAGCACTACACCGCAGAGGCGCAGCGGATGGTCGACGCGCGGCTGCCCGTGCCGGCGCACACCTACGTGCTGAAGTCCTCGCACGCCTTCAACGTGCTCGACTCCCGTGGTGCCATCTCGACCACGGAACGGGCCAAAGCCTTCTCGACGATGCGGCGGCTGTCGCGCGAGGTTGCGAAGCTGTGGGTGGAGCGCCGAGAGGAGCTGGACTTCCCGCTGCTCAAGGCCGAGGGCGCGAAGGTGCTCGTCGGTGCGGCGGTCATGCCGCCGAATCCCGAGCCGGAGCCGGTCGATGCCGCCGCGCTGCCTACCGATCCGCAGGACTTCGCGCTGGAGATCGGCGTCGAGGAGCTGCCCCCGCACGTCGTCGACCAGACCATCGAGCACGTGCGCACGTCGCTCACCGAGCGGCTAGCGCAGACCCGGCTGACGCACGGTGACATTCGGGTGGTCGGGACTCCGCGCCGCATCGTCGCCACCATCGCGCAGGTAGCGCCGAAGGAGCCCGATGCGCAGACGCTGCGCAAGGGGCCGAAGGTCGCTGCGGCCTACGACGCCGACGGCAACCTGACGAAGGCGGCGCAAGGTTTCGCGCGCGGCCAGAAGGTGAATCCCGCCGATCTGGTGCGCGCCGAGTTCGACGGCGCAGAGCACGTGGCGGTGCGGATCGACCAGGTCGGTCGCGGCGCGCTCGAGGTGCTCGGCGCAGTCACCCACGACCTCGTCGCCGGGCTGCGCTCGGACAAGAACATGCGCTGGCGCGACCCGCAGCTGTCGTTCAGTCGGCCGATCCGCTGGCTGGTCGCGCTGTGGGGGAGCGCCGTGGTGCCCGTGGAGGTCTCCGAGCTGCGTTCCGGCCGGCAGACCTACGTCCACCGCACCGACGCAGTCCCGCTCGTCGACGTCGCCACGGCCGGGGAACTGATGGGCGTGCTGGAGGCCCACGGTCTGGTGCTCGACCCCGCCATTCGTCGCGAGCAGGTCGTCGCGGCGGCACAGGAGCTCGCCGCATCGGTCGGGGGCACCGTGGACCTTGCGGCCGAGTCGGAGCTCGTCGACGAGATCACGAACCTGGTGGAGGCCCCTCGCGGGATCATCGGCGCGTTCGACGACAGATACCTGAAGGTCCCCGAGCAGATCCTCACCACCGTGATGCGCAAGCACCAGCGCTACCTGCCGGTGCGAGACGCGGTCGGCAGGCTCATGGCCCGCTTCATCACCATGGCGAACGGCGACTGTGATGACGAACTGGTGCGCCTGGGCAACGAGTCGGTGCTGCGCGCCCGGTACGACGACGCGGCATTCTTCTACGACGCCGACCTGCAGGTGCCGGTGGACACCCTGCGTGAGCAGATCGGCAAGCTCACCTTCGAGCACCGCATCGGTTCGATGGCCGACCGCTCCGACCGGATCGCCGACGTCGCCTCCTCTCTGACGTCGTCGGTCGACCTGAGCGCCGACGAACAGGCGACGCTCAAGCGTGCGGGGGAGCTGGCGAAGTTCGACCTGGCCGCCAAGATGGTGGTCGAGCTCTCCAGCCTGGCCGGAGTGATGGCCAAGGAGTATGCCGCTCGCGCGGGGGAGACCCCGCAGGTCGCCGCCGCGCTGCTCGAGATGGAGGCGCCCCGGTCGGCGGGTGACCCGCTGCCGGAGTCGAAGCCCGGCGCACTGCTGGCGCTCGCGGACCGGTTCGACCTGCTCGCAGCGATGTTCGCGCTCGGCGCGAAGCCGACCGGGTCCTCCGACCCGTATGCGCTGCGTCGTGCCGCGCTCGGCGCGGTGAGCATCCTGCGTGGCCTGCCGAGCCTTGCCGGGGTCACCGTCGATGCCGGGCTGGCCGCCGCCGCAGCGCGGCTGCGCGGTCAGGGTGTCGAGGTCAGTGACGAGTCGGTCTCTGCGGCACGGGATTTCGTCGAGGGGCGCTTCGCGCAGCAGCTGCGCGACGAGAATGTGTCTGCGGATCTCGTGTCCGCGGTGCAGCCGCTCGCGGCGGCACCAGGCAAGGCCGAGCGGGCGCTGAAGGACATCGAGTCGGCGCGCGGCGACGGCGACTTCGCGCCGCTGGTCGAGGCCGTGCAGCGCATCACCCGCATCGTGCCCGCGGGCACCGACGCGGCATACGACACGAGCAGACTCACCGAGCCTGCCGAGCTGGCGCTGGCCGGTCAGGTCGACTCGCTTCCGGATCACGCGAACGACGGGCTGCCCGAGTGGTTCGCTGACGCGCGGGGTCTGGTGCAGCCGCTGACGGCGTTCTTCGACGACGTGCTCGTGATGGCGCAGGATCCAGCGGTGCGTGCGGCGCGGCTGGGTCTGGTGCAGACCGTGGTTGCCCGAGCGCCGCAAGGCATCGACTGGCGTGCGCTCAACGTCGCCCTCGGCTGAGTACTGGCTAAGAGCAACGGTCGCTGGGCGGTTCAGTCGACGATGCCGTGCTGGTAGGCGAAGACCACGGCTTGCACCCGGTCGCGCAGCTCCAGCTTGGCCAGCAGCCGGGCGACGTGCGTCTTGACGGTGGCCTCGGACACGACAAGCACCTCGGCAATCTCCGCGTTGGACAGCCCGGTTGCCAGTGTTGACAGCACCTCTCGCTCTCGCGGGGTAAGCCTGCCCAGCAGCTCGTGCGGCCGTTGATCCTTCGGGTCAGGCAACAGCTCGCGCGCATACCGATCGAGCAGGGCGCGCGTCACCCGGGGCGACACCACCGCGTCCCCACCGGCGATGACGTGGATGGAGGCGACCAGCTCCGCTGCGGGGACGTCCTTCAGGAGGAAGCCGCTCGCACCCGCAGCCAACCCGGCGAAGGCATACTCGTCCAGGTCGAAGGTCGTCAGGATCAGGATGCGGCTGGCGGCTCCCGTGGCAAGGATCCGGCGAGTTGCCTCGACCCCGTCCATGACGGGCATCCGCACGTCCATGAGGATGACGTCCGGCAGGCAACGGGAGGCCTCGTCGATCGCCGCCGCGCCGTCCTCCGCCTCTCCGACCACGTCGATCTGGGCGTCGGCGCCCAGGATGAGCCTGAATCCGGTGCGCAGCAGCGGCTGGTCGTCGACGATCATGACGCGGACGCGGCCTTGCTCATCGGTCACGGTCGGTCCTGCTCACGGAGTCGGATCTGGTCGGAGGGGCAGCCCTGCGCCAAAGGTAGCCGCGCATCCACGCGCCATCCCGCGGCTCTTGGTCCACAGTCCAGCGTGCCACCAAAGACCGCGGCCCGCTCCCGCATGCCGGTCACCCCGTGACCGACCCCTGGAGCGTCGCCGACGCCAGGATGCCCGTCGTCCTGGATGACGACCTTCAACAGGTCGGTGGACCAGCTCAGGTGGACGGCCACCCGGGTCGGTTCGATGGCGTGCTTCAACACGTTGGTGAGCCCTTCCTGCACGATCCGGTATACCGCGGCCGACCGTGTCTGCGAGAGCGACTGCGGCTGACCGGACATCGACAGCGTGACCGGCAGTCCGGCGGACCGGACCTCTTCCACCAGCTGGCCCAGCTGGCCGAGGGCGGGCTGCGGTGTCAGCGGAGCGCCGGTGGCTACATCGTCGTCACGCAGGATGCCGAGCAGCTGACGCATCTCGGCCATCGACGTGCGACCGGTCGCGGCGACCTGGCTCATCAGCTCGGTCCCGGTGGCATCGTCGGCCAGGACGGCGGCGTCGGCCAGCGTGATGATCACCGACAGGCTGTGTGCGACGACGTCGTGCATCTCCCGGGCGATCCGGTTGCGCTCCGCGGTTGCCGCCAGACGCAGCTGCTGATCGCGCTCCCGCTCGAGCTGTGCGGCGCGCTCCACCATCGATGCGACATACTGCCGACGCACCTGCAAGGTGATGCCGCCGAACAGTGCGGCGGCCACCATACCGGTCAGGAAGACCAGGGAGGCGGCCACGCTGTCCCCGGACGGCGCGAACCGGATCGAGGCCATGATGACGCCGACCTCGAGGATGCCCGCGGCGATCCACGCGCGGCGGCGCGAGTCGTGCACGGCGACGGTGTAGAGGCCGATCAGCAGGGCCGCGTCGGCCACCAGGGCATCCCCGAGGAGCCACTGCACGAAGCCGACCGCGCACAGGTAGCACATCAGCCGCCAGGGCCAGATGCGGCGGATCGCGAGGGGGAGGATCAGCAGTTGGCTGAGCACGGCCGCGGCGAGCTCCTGCCGATCGATCCGGTGCTGCAATCGGGTGGCCCAGGCCTCCAGCAACAGGACCAGCAGCAGATCGACGAGCACCGGGTGCGCGACCGCCCAGCGATGCACTCGCCCCCAGGGGGAGGTGAGGTTCGCTGGGCGTCCGGGCACGCGCGTCGTGGTCAGGCGTCCCTCCTCTTGAGCAGGTAGAGACCCAGGGCGAGTGCGGCCACGGCCCAGGCGAGCAGCACGAAGAATCCGGTCCATAGACTCAGACTGCCCGGATCCGGCACCGCTGAGTAGAGGGCCGACCCGGCATTGCTCGGCAGATACGGCGTGGTGTGCGGCTGCCACGACGTTGGCAGGATGTCCTGCAGCGCAGGCAGGACCAGCACGATACCGAGGACGGTGGCGATACCGCCCGCCGTGCTGCGGATGGCGAAGCCGACGCCGAGTGACATGGCTCCGATGAGCGTGAGATAGATCGCGACTCCGAAGATCGCTCGAATCGCGTGTGGCGCACCGAGGCCCACGCCATGGGACTGCAGCAGCTGTTGGCCGATAACGAAGGCGATGAACGAGCTCACCAGGCTCACGCAGAAGGTGATCACGCCGAATACGGTCAGCTTGGCGAGCAGAGTGGTGGTTCGTTTCGGCGCCGCACCGAGGCTGGCGATGATCATGCCGGTCGCATACTCACCGGTGATCACCAGCACGCCGAGCACGATGATCGCCAGCTGCGCGAGGTTGACGCCCACCAGGCTTCGGGTGACCGCCTGGAAGTGTGCCAGCTCGCCAGGACCCATCTGCGACCAGTGGTTGTTCGTGGCCCAGCTCGCCAGGGCTCCGACCCCGATCATGCCGAGCATCGAGACCAGCAGGGTGATCCAGCTGGATCGCAGGCTGGCGAACTTGATCCACTCCGACTTGATCACCCGGCTCAGGGTCACTGGTTCGACGCGCACCGTCGTCGGGCGGGCCGTTGCTGGTTCGTCGAGCGTTGCGGTGCTCACTTGGGGTCCTCGCAAAGTATCGAAGCGAGCTGGCGAGCGGAGAACTTTGTGGGGCTGTTTTTGGGGTCCTCGCAAAGTATCGAAGCGAGCTGGCGAGCGGAGAACTTTGTGGGGCTGTTTTTGGGGTCCTCGCAAAGTATCGAAGCGAGCTGGCGAGCGGAGAACTTTGTGGGGCTGTTTTTGGG
>NZ_VCQV01000013.1:0-54865 GCF_007845645.1 Leekyejoonella antrihumi | reverse complement strand
GGGGTCCTCGCAAAGTATCGAAGCGAGCTGGCGAGCGGAGAACTTTGTGGGGCTGCTTTTCATGCTGCGTCCTGGGATGTAGTGGTGGATATGGCGTGGTACTCGACCGCGTCCTTGGTCATGTCCATGTAGGCCTCCTCGAGGGAGGCGCGCAGTGGCGTCAGCTCGTGCAGCACGGCGCCGTGCTGCGAGGCGAGCTCGCCAATTCGTGGCGCCGGCAGTCCTTGCACCTCCAGCACCCCGGTCTCCTCGCTGGACACCTTGACGTGCGGGCCGGCGAGGGCTCTGGTCAGGGCATCCGGGTCGGGAGTGCGCACCCGCACCCGGTCGGCGCCGACCGACGCGATCAGCTCCTCCAGGGACATGTCCGCGATCAGCCGCCCGTGTCCGATGATGATCAGCTGGTCGGCGGTCATTGCCATCTCACTCATCAGGTGGCTGGACAGGAAGACCGTGCGTCCCTCGGAGCACAGATTGCGCAGCAGGTCACGAACCCATCGAACCCCTTCCGGGTCGAGCCCATTCACCGGCTCGTCCAGAATCACGGTGCGGGGATCTCCGAGGAGGGCGCAGGCGATTCCCAGGCGCTGTCCCATGCCGAGTGAGAAGCCGCCGGTGCGCTTGCGGGCGACTTCGCCGAGGCCGACCAGGTCGATCACCTCCTGCACCCGCTGGTTCGAGATGCCGTGGGTCGCGGCGAGCGCGCGCAGGTGGTTGTACGCAGTTCGCGACGTGTGCATCGCCCGCGCCTCCAGCAGCGCCCCGACCTCGGCCATCGGCCGCGGGTGATCGGCGTACGCCTTGCCGTTGACGGTCACCCAGCCGGAGGTGGGGCGGTCCAGACCAAGGATCAGCCGCATGGTCGTGGACTTGCCGGCGCCGTTCGGGCCGAGGAATCCGGTCACCTTGCCCGGCTCGACGGTGAAGGTGAGGGAGTCGACCGCGACCTTGTCACCATACGTCTTGGACAGCTGATTGGCCTCGATCATGTCCGAAATCCGATCTGTAGTGGGGGGTACTGCTGACACTACGACCGAGGTGATGGCCTGTCGTCGGCCCTGTGGGGCAACTTCCGCGGCGGTGTGTCATCCATTCGATGTACGACAGCTGCCGGCGCCGCCCGCGGTCAGAGCCGGGTGAGGTGCTTGTCGAGCAGGTCGGTGATGCCCGGGCGGTCGTCGGCGGTCACCGCGGACAGCGGGATGAGCATGCCGCGGCTCGCGAGCCGACCCCGTTTGCGCACCAGCACGATGTCGGTGGAGGTCGCGCGCCAGTGCGTGAAGGTGTCCCACGGCAGCGCGAACTTGTCCGGTGTCCGACCGGACAGCCCGGTGCCGCTCAGTGCGATCGACACTTTGGTGCCGCCGCGAGCGATGCTGTGTCGCGTGCGATTCCACACCGACACCGGCACGACGGCCATGAGGACGACCAGCACCCCGGCGACGAGCCACGCGGCCTGGGTGAGGCAGAAGATGAGCAGGATAAGGGCGAGGATCAAGAAGAGCCCCATCGTCACCCCGCGCACGGCCCGCAGCAACGCCCAGGCCTCCCTGCCGGGGTCGCGCGTCCAGGTGATCCGGTAGGTGGTGTGCTCCATGGCATGACCCTACGACGTCGACGTCGTAGATGCGGCTTGGTGGGGGATGGCTAGCCTGTATCCATGACGCAGCCTACGAACCCCGGTTTCTCCACTCGAGCCATCCACGCGGGCCAGGAGCCTGATCCGCGCACCGGAGCCGTCGTGCCGGCGATCTACCAGACCTCGACCTACAAGCAAGATGGCGTCGGAGGCATGCGGGAGGGTTATGAGTACTCGCGCTCGGCCAACCCCACGCGCACCGCCTTGGAGCAGTGCATTGCCGAGCTCGAAGGAGGGGCAAAGGGTTTCGCCTTCTCCTCGGGCCTCGCGGCAGAGGACACCGTCATCCGTTCCTTGCTGCACCCGGGCGACCACATGATCGTGCCGACCGATGCCTACGGTGGCACGTTCCGCCTCATCGACAAGGTTCAGAAGCGCTGGGGGATCGACTACAGCCTGGCCAAGGTCTCGCAGCCGGACGCCATCCGCGGTGAGATCCGGCCGGGGGTCACCAAGATCGTGTGGATCGAGACGCCGACCAACCCGCTGCTGGGCATCGCCGACATCGCCGCCATCGCGCAGATCGCGCACGAGGCGGGTGCCCTGATGGTGGTCGACAACACGTTCGCGTCGCCCTACCTGCAGCAGCCGCTCGCGCTCGGCGCCGACATCGTGGTGCACTCCACGACGAAGTACTGCGGCGGGCACAGCGACGTGGTGGGCGGCGCCGTCGTGGTGTCCAAGAGCGTCGCGGTCCGGGAGTTCGCGGATGCCGCCGAGCGCATCGGCTTCCACCAGAACTCCATGGGTGCGATCAGTGGGCCGATGGACTCCTGGCTGGTGCTGCGCGGCCTCAAGACGCTCGCGGTGCGGATGGAGCAGCACTGCAGCAACGCGGAGCAGGTCGTGGAGTATCTGCAGGGCCGGGGCGACGTCACCCACATCCACTACCCGGGTCTGGACAGCCACCCCGGCCATGACGTCGCCGCGCGGCAGATGCGCCGCTTCGGTGGGATGGTGAGCTTCCAGCTCGAGGGCGGTGAGCAGCACGCCGTCGATGCGATCGGTCGCACAAAGATTTGGACTCTCGGCGAGTCGCTCGGGGGAGTCGAGTCGTTGATCGAGCATCCTGGACGTATGACACACGCCAGTGTTGCGGGCACCGAGCTGGAGGTGCCGGCGGACCTCATCCGGCTGTCGACCGGCATCGAGGACGTCCGCGACCTCATCGACGACCTTGGGCAGGCGCTGGGGTGAGCTTCTGGGTCGTCGTCGTGCTGGTCGCCGCCTGCCTGGGCGGGGTGATCTGGCTGCTGCATGACGTGATCGTGCAACGCTCGCAGTGGCAGGACCACACGCGGCAGATCGCCCAGATGCGCCAATGGGAGACGGCGCGGGTGGGCACCCCGTTCAACCAGGACGAGTCCGGCCCGCCGCAACTCTCCTCGCCGTATGCCGTGCCGTCCGGGACACCCGGTGCACCGCAGCTGCCGCCGCGCCCAGGGTCTGGTCACCTGCTCTGGATGGGGATCCTGATCGTGGTGGCGGCACTGATCCTGCTGGCCTACCTCGCGCAGGGCGCGGGCTGAAGCCGCACCAAGGCAACCACCTCGCCTGTAGCGAGACGGTGGTCCGGCGCAGGACCACCGTCTCGCCGTGCCGTGAGCGGGTCACGCGTAGGGCGTGGCCTCCAGCACCTTGACCTCGACCGTGTTGCCGTTGGGCGCGTTGTAGCTGGTGGTGTCGCCGATCTTCTTGCCGAGAATGGCCTGCCCGAGCGGTGACCGCTCGCTGTACACGTCGATCTCGGAGTCCTCGGCGATCTCTCGGTTGCCGAGCAGGAACTTCTCCTTGTCGCCGAACATCTCGACCGTCACGACCATGCCCGAGCTGACGGTGCCCGCAGCGGCCGCGGCGCCGGAGGCGTTCCCCACGACGGCGGTGCGCAGCAGTTCGTCCAGTTGGCGGATGCGGGCCTCCATCTTGCCCTGCTCCTCCTTGGCCGCGTGGTAGCCGCCGTTCTCCTTGAGGTCGCCCTCCTCGCGGGCATCCTCGATCCGCTGGGAGATCTCGCTCCGCCCCGCACCCTGAAGGTTCGCAAGCTCTGCCTTCAACCGGTCATAGGCCTCCGGGGTCAGGAAACTGGCCGATGAGTCGGCGGTACTGGTCACGACGTTCTCCTTGCTTTGGCGTGTCAAACAATCAGGCCCGGGCCACCGCATAGGATGCGCGTGTCAGGCCCAGACCTTGGTTGAACGCATCAGTCTAGCAAGACCTGCCCAGATGTCACTTGTAACTGCAGGAGTCCACGGTGCCGGTGACCGCCTTGGCCACCGTGTGCACGGTCCGGGTGTACCGGGTGGACGAGTAGGTGCTCGCCGGCAGGTCCACCGTCGTCTGGCCCACCTGCCCGTGCTGGAGGTCGAGCGCCTCCAGGGTGCACGTGACCGGCTTGCCGTTCTGGTGGATGACGTCGAACGTCACGTCGACGCGGGTGTTGCCGACGATGTTGAAGCCGGCGTCGGACCAGCTGACTCCTCGAGTCGAGGAGATGCCGAACCATACGGCGACGGCGCACCCGAGGAGAATGCCCACGGTGCCGATCACCCACCACTTGAGCTGCCCGGGTGCGGGGCGAGTGATCGTCATGGGATGAGAGGATAGGTCCCGTTGCTCAATGAACAGTGGTGAGGTGGCCTGTGACGGAAAGTCTGCGACTCATGGCGGTGCATGCGCACCCCGACGACGAGTCCAGCAAGGGTTCGGCGACGATGGCGAAATACGTTGCCGCCGGGCATCCGGTGATGGTCGTGACATGCACCGGTGGTGAGCGTGGTGACGTGCTGAATCCTCGCCTGAAGGACGACGCGCACATCCAGCGCAACCTGCCGCAGGTGCGGCGCGAGGAGATGGCCAAGGCCAGAGAGATCCTCGGCGTCGAGCAGACCTGGCTGGGATTTGTCGACTCCGGCCTGCCCGAGGGTGACCCGCTGCCGCCCCTGCCGGACGGGTGTTTCGCGCTGGAGCCGCTCGCGGTCGCGACCGAGGCCCTGGTGCGGGTGATCCGTGAGTTCCGGCCGCACGTCGTGACGACGTACGACGAGCACGGCGGCTACCCGCATCCGGACCACATCATGTGCCACGACGTGTCGATAGCGGCGTTCCGTGCCGCCGGTGACCCATCCCAGTTCCCGGACGCCGGCCGCCCCTGGGCGCCGCTCAAGCTCTACTACGACCGCGGCTTCTCCAAGGACAAGATGACCACGTTCCATCAGGCGTTGCTCGACATGCACCGTGAGTCGCCGTATGCCGACTGGCTGGCACGGTGGGAGAAGCGGCGCCAGGGTCGCATCACCACACGGGTGGAGTGCGCCGAATACTTCAGCAAGCGCGAGCAGGCGCTGCTGGCGCACGCGACACAGGTCGACCCGGACGGCACCTTCTTCACGCTGTCGCAGGCCGACCAGGCGCGAGTATGGCCCACGGAGGAGTTCGACCTGGTCGTCTCCTACGTGCCGGTGCCCGAGGGTGAGGATGACCTGTTCGCGGGGCTGCCGGACGCCGCGGACGCCGATGAGCTGGCCACCTCGAAGCTGCCGGACGTGGTCATCGACGACGTCGTCGAGCGGTCCGCGGCGGAGGCGGGCTGATGGGCGGCAACGAGAGCACCGCGGTCACCGCGGGACTCGCAGGATTCGTGGTGCTGTTCGCGCTCGCCGTGGCCTGTATCTTCCTCTTTCGCAGCATGAACAGTCACCTGCGCAAGGTGCGCTGGCGCGAGGAGCGTGAGGAGCGTCAGCGGTCCGAGGCTGCGGAGGCGGCTGCCGGCCCTGACGACCAGGCTGGGCCTGTCGACGGCGGGGCCACACCGCAGGACTGAGCGCGCGGCGGTGCTGTCGGCGCCGATCAGGCGTGGCCGGGCACCTGATAGATCGCCATGGACGCCGCCACATAGTGCGCCGCAAAGGCCAGCACCGTGCAGGCGTGGAAGACCTCGTGGAACCCGAACCAGCGCGGTGAGGGGTTGGGCCGCTTGGTGCCGTAGACGACCGCGCCGAGGGTGTAGAGCCCGCCACCGACCGCGATGAGCGTGACCACGGCAACGCCGCCGGTGTGCAGCAGCGGGCCGAAGTAGAAGATCGCGACCCAGCCGAGTGCGACATACACCGGTGTATAGAGCCAGCGGGGTGCGTTCACCCAGAAGACGCGGAACAGCACGCCGGCAAGGGCGCCGCCCCAGACGATCAGCAGCAGGTGGGTCGCCTGCGAGCGAGAGAGCAGGGTGAGCGCGAAGGGTGTGTAGGTGCCCGCGATCACCAGGAAGATGTTGGAGTGGTCCATCCGCTTCAGCGTCGCCTCGACGCGCGGGTTCCAGCGACCACGGTGGTAGACCGCGGAGGTGCCGAAGAGCACGGCGGTGCTGAGCGCAAAGACGGTCGCGCCGATCTTGCCCTTCACGCTGGGGGCCAGACAGATCAGGACAATCCCTGCGGCGACGGCCAGGGGGCACATCACCGCGTGCAGCCAGCCTCGCAGCTTCGGCTTCACCAGGCGCAACAGGTCGGCCGCGTCCTGCTGGACCTGACCGGCGCTCGCGTTGAAGGAGTCAATCACCCCGCCGAGTTTAACTTACTTTTCCGTAAGTTGCTCTGTGCGTCTGGTTGCATCGGCACAGGCGATATCCTGGCGACGACAACGGACGAGATGGCTGTAGGGGTGCGCGAATGCGCGGAGTGAGTGATCTGCTGTATGGCGTCTACGAACGCCATCTTGCATCCTCCCTTCCCACCGAGCGCCTGCCCCGACACGTCGGGGTCATGCTCGACGGCAACCGTCGCTGGGCGCGCGCTCGCGGCGCGGACACCGCGTCCGGTCACCAGGCGGGGGCGGACAACATCGAGCCGCTGCTGACCTGGTGCGAGGAGGTAGGCGTCGAGGTCGTCACGCTGTGGCTGTTGTCGACCGACAACCTGGACCGACCCGCGAGCGAGCTGACTCCACTGCTGTCGATCATCGAGGGAGTCGTCGGCGATCTCGCCGGCCGCAGCCGTTGGCGGCTCAACCCCGTGGGGGCGCTCGACCTGCTGCCGGTGCAGACCTCGCAGGCGCTCAAGCAGGCGGCCGACGACACCCGGGAGGTCTCCGGGATGATCGTCAATGTGGCGGTCGGCTACGGCGGACGGCAGGAGATAGCCGACGCGGTGCGCGCGATGCTGCTGGAGCATGCGGTGCGCGGCACCTCCCTGGAAGCCCTTGCCGAGACGGTCGACGTGGAGCAGATCACCGACCACCTCTACACCAAGGGCCAGCCCGACCCGGACCTGGTGATCCGGACCTCCGGTGAGCAGCGGCTCGGCGGCTTCCTGTTGTGGCAGAGCGCGCACTCCGAGTTCTACTTCTGTGAGGCCTACTGGCCCGACTTCCGGCGGGTGGACTTCCTGCGCGCGCTTCGTGCGTATGCCGAGCGCGAGCGGCGCTTCGGCTCCTGAGCGGCAACGTGCGCGGTGGTTGAACCGAACAGGAGCAAGCTGCGTATGAGGTGGTGTGGAGTCGGAGCGGGTGAGCGAGGACGAGGCACTGCTGCGGGCTCTCTTCGACGAGCACGGGCACGCCTTGTGGGCGTTCGTCGTGCCGCTGACCGGCGGTGACCCGACACGGGCGCAGGATGTGGTGCAGGAGACCATGCTTCGGGCCTGGCGCACCCCGGAGATCCTCGAGCAGCGGCGCGGTTCAGTGCGCTCGTGGCTGTTCACCGTCGCTCGACGGATCGTGATCGACGAATGGCGCCGACGCGACCGTCGACAGGACGTGCCGCTGGCGGACGCACCCGAGGACGGGTATGCCGACCAGGTGGACGCGCTGCTCGACGCCGTCGTCGTGTCGGAGGCCCTGTCGCGGCTCACTGCAGATCACCGCGCGGTGCTCGACCTGTGCTACTACCGGCGATACACGACCGGTGAGGCTGCCGTCCGTCTCGGGGTGCCCGAGGGCACGGTGAAGTCCCGTGCGCACTACGCGTTGCGTGCCCTTCGACTGGCGCTGCAGGAGATGGGAGTTCAGACGTGACACATCTGTCGCCGGACCCGTTCGCCACCTACGACGCCGCCTATGTGATGGGCGCGCTCTCCGACGCGGATCAGACCGCGTTCGAGGAGCACCTGGGGCGCTGCCCGGACTGTCGCAATGCCGTGCAGCAGCTCATGCCGATGCGTGGTCTGTTGCAGAAGGTGCCGGGTCTGCCGGACAACGAGGCACAGCAGCTGCCGCCCATGCCGCAGACCGTCCTGCCGGCGATGCTGCGAAGCGTACGGCGCCGCCACCTGCGTCGGCGATGGTTGGCAGGGCTCGCGGCGGCCGCCGCGGTGGTGTGCCTGGTCGCGGGCACCGCTGCGGTCGTGGGGCACCCATCCAACGGCACCGCACCGGGGCAGTCGGTGGCGTTGAGCACGACTGCCGCTGCCCCGCTGCAGGCCACCTTGCGCATCGAGACCAAGTCGTGGGGCAGCGAGCTGCAGATGCACTGCCGGTATGTCGGTTCGGCGACCTGGTCGGGAGCGACCTACGAGCTGGTGGTGGTGCCCAAGGCCGGTGGCAGGACCCAGACGGTGGCCCGCTGGACGGCGCACCCCGGCAAGGAAGCCGTCGTCACGGGCAGCACGAACCTGACGCCCACCCAGATATCCGAGGTGCGGGTGGAGGGTCCGGGCGGCAACGTCCTGCTGCACTCCTGACTCGGACTGAACCATTCGACGGCCTCACGCGTATGCCCAGCTATGAGACATGACAAGATCATTCGTGGCCTTTCCGGACCGTTGAGTGTTGCGGTTGCCGGCCTTGCGATGGCCGGTCTGGCGGCGTGCGGGAGCGGTGGGGGAGGCAGTGGGTCGACGAGCGCCAGGACGGCTGCCTCCGGTGCCCTGCTGCATACGAGCACGATCTCGGTCGGGACCGTGCTGGTCGATCGCAGCGGTCGCACGATCTATGACTTTGCCGGAGACGCCGGGAGCACCTCGAAGTGCACCGGCGCATGTGCTGCCAACTGGCCACCGGTGCCCGCGCCGTCGTCGATCCCGTCCAAGGTGGCCGGCGTCAGTGCGAAGCTCGGGGTCACGACAAGGTCCGGCGGCACTCGGCAGCTGACCGTGGGCGGGCACCCGGTCTACACCTACGTCGGGGACACGAAGGCGGGCCAGGCCAATGGGCAGGGCAAGGTGCTCAACGGTGGTCTGTGGACAGTGGTGTCGCCTGCCGGTAGCCCGGTCCGCGGCTCTGGGTCGACGCCGTCATCGACCGGCAAGGGATACGGCTACTGATGACGGTCCTCGGTGCGAGGGGGCGGGCCGCGGGGCCCTGGTCGCGAGACCGGTTCGCGATCCGGCTGCTCGCGGTGCTGGTCGCGGCGGGGTTGGGCATCGATGCGGTGGTCCATCTGAGTGATGCCGGCCTGTATGCCGTGCCGGGCGGAGGTCTGCTCACCGAGTCGCACCTGTTCCTCGCGCAGTCCGTCGTTGCCTTCGTGGTGGCGATCCTGGTGCTCGTGCGGCCGGGGGTCGCGACCTTCACGGCCGCCGTCCTGGTGACCGCGACGGCCGCTGCCGCCGTCTTCATCTACACCTATGTCGACGTCGGGGCCATCGGTCCGCTGCCCGACCTCTACGAGCCCACCTGGGCGCTGCCGGGCAAGCGGATATCTGCCGCGGCCGAGGTGTGCGGTGCGCTGTTGGCGGCAGGGGGTCTCGTGCTGTGTGCCCGACGCCGGCATCCGCAACGATGAACAGTTCGCAAACATCGAGATCATCGGCGCGTCAGGATGCGAGCGGCCGGCCTTGGACCTACCGTCAGACATGACGCGAGAGCACCCGCCCTCACGTTCGGGAAGGTCCATCGAGATGCAGCGACCACTGCTGCGGACGGAGGGCCGGCACCGGCTCGATGTCCACTCGCGGACCGGTCCCGGCATTCCATCCGCGCAAAGCCGCTAGGCGAAATCGCCCGCGGCGAGGGAGTCGGCCATGGCATCTGCTCGCAACCAGAACCACCGGACCTACGTGCTCGACACGTCCGTTCTCCTGTCGGATCCGCGGGCCATGACCCGCTTTGCGGAGCATGAGGTGGTGCTCCCCATCGTTGTCGTGACGGAGCTGGAGGCCAAGCGTCACCATCCCGAGCTCGGCTACTTCGCCCGCACCGCGCTGCGACTCCTGGACGACCTGCGCAGCTCTGGCGGCCGGCTCGACGCGCCCGTCGACATCGGTGACGGTGGCACCCTTCGGGTCGAGCTCAACCATACGGACCCCACCTCCCTGCCCGCCGGCTTTCGACTGGGAGACAACGACACTCGCATCCTGGCCGTGGCCCGGAACCTCGCCAACGAGGGCCATGACGTCACGGTCGTGAGCAAGGATCTGCCGATGCGGATCAAGGCATCCGCGGTGGGCCTGAAGGCGGACGAATACCGCGCGGAGCAGTCCGTCGACTCCGGCTGGACCGGGATGACGGAGTTGGACACGACGACCGAGCAGATCGACACGCTCTTCGCCGATGGGCGACTCGAGCTGGAGTCGGCAGCCGAGCTGCCCTGCCACACCGGGGTGGTGCTCCTCGGCCCTGGCGGCAGCGCGCTCGGCCGAGTGATGCCGGACAAGGCGGTGCGGCTGGTGCGCGGCGATCGCGATGCGTTCGGCCTGCACGGGCGGTCGGCCGAGCAGCGCATCGCGCTGGACATGCTGCTGGACCCGGACATCGGCATCGTCAGTCTCGGCGGGCGGGCGGGCACCGGCAAGTCGGCGCTCGCCCTGTGCGCCGGCCTGGAAGCGGTGATGGAGCGGCATCAGCATCGCCGGGTCATCGTTTTCCGGCCGCTGTATGCCGTGGGCGGCCAGGAGCTGGGATACCTGCCGGGTAGCGAGGGGGAGAAGATGGGGCCCTGGGCGCAGGCGGTGCATGACACGCTCGGTGCGCTGGTCTCCCGCGAGGTGGTCGAGGAGGTGTTCGACCGGGACCTGATCGAGGTGCTGCCCCTGACCCACATCCGCGGGCGCTCGTTGCACGACGCGTTCGTCATCGTCGACGAGGCCCAGTCGCTCGAGCGCAATGTGCTGCTGACGGTGCTGTCGCGGATCGGGCAGAACTCCCGCGTCGTGCTCACCCACGATGTCGGGCAGCGCGACAACCTGCGGGTCGGGCGGCACGACGGTGTGGCCGCCGTGATCGAGCGGCTGAAGGGGCACCCGCTGTTCAGCCACATCACTCTGCACCGTTCCGAGCGCAGTCCGATCGCGGCCCTGGTCACCGAGATGCTCGAGGGCGTCGACCTGCTGGAGCCCGTCGCCGAGAGCTGAGGGCATGCCGGAGGCACCGTTCGGCGACAGCGTCAGCGGCGGCACGATGGCGTGATCGGTCGATCCACACTGCCGAGCACTGTCGCGACCGCCTCCTGGGCGAACCGGTCGTCGACCGGAAGGCCGCGGAAGACCACTCGCACCCAGGCCGCACCGACCAGCAGATCGACCAGCAGCATCGGGTCGACCGACGGATCCAGCTCACCCCGTCGCACGGCGCGGTCGAAGACTGCGCGCTCACGGGCAAGACGGTCCGCGAAGAAGTCGTGCGCGTAACCGGCGAGATCGCGACTGTGCGTGACTGCGCCGAGCGTGGAGATGGCGATCTCCGCGGCCGGCGGGGTCGCCAACAGCACGCAGATCGTGTGCATCAACTCCTCCAGGTCGCCGCGCAGGCTCCCCGTGTCGGGCGGTCGTAGGTCCAGGTCACGGGCACCCAGGAGAGCCTCGCCGAGCAGGGCGCCCTTGCCGGGCCACCACCGGTAGATGGTCGTCTTGTTCACCCCGGATCGTGCCGCCACGCCCTCGATCGTCAGCCCCGCATACCCCTGCTCGCGCAGCAGCTCGAGCGTCGCGGCGAAGATCTCGTGCACCTTGCGGGGTGTGCCTCGGCGGGCACCGGGCGCGGTCTCCATGCATCGAGAGTATCGATAAATACACCGCAACGATGCGTTGTGATACATGCAGGTGCACTGACCTCGACCGTGGGGGCCGGCCGAACGCCAGGCGGCGCGCGGGCCTGGTCTGCCACCTGGGGCGGATGGTACTCATGGGGCCACTCCGCGCGGGACCCTTTATTCCTGCTGCAATTCGGACTCGGTACCCTTGATTTTCGGCGGCAGCCCGGCATTGACACCCGGAATCAGTGGTGTCTCGACTTGACCTCCTCTGCCGGGTGCGGCAGACTCTGGCGGGTTATCTCATTTTGGTAACGCCGGGGGCGTGACCCGAGATGATGCGAAGCGCTGCACGCGATGGTCGTCAGGTCCATTGCGTAGCTGCGTTCTCAGGTTCGTCAACGAAAGGCTCGACTTGATGTCACGCCCCACTGGCCGTCATCGCGTGCGCCGTGAATCCGGCCGACGCGCACTGCGCAGGCCCGCCGTTGTCGCAACGGCAGCGATCTCGGCCGTGTCCGTCTCCGCCGCCGGCTACGCCACGGCGTCCGGCTCACTCACCAGTAGTGCCTCCAGCGTCAGCATGCGGACGGGCAACCAGCAGGCCAATGGCGCCGCGCTCGGTGCCGCCGATGCCGGTGTTGCCGCCGACGCGGCCGCCCAGCTGAACGCCCAGAACTCCGCCGTCGCCGCCCGAGCCGCCGCGCAGGGCAAGACCAAGTCGTTGCTCGCCAAGCAGCGTGCACAGGCCGCCGCGCTGCGCACCAGGGCCGACAAGTCGGCCGCCGCCAAGCGCGGCAGCGTCGCCAGGGCGAAATCGGCCGCCGCGGCCAAGGCGAAGGCTGCCGCCGCGGCCAAGGCCGAGGCGAAGCGAACTCGCGACACCCAGACCGTCTCGCGCGGCGGTGCCCGTCCGCCGGCAAACCAGACCCGGGCCTACGGCGGAAGCCCGCAGGCGATCGCATCGTCCATGCTCTCGTCGTACGGCTGGGGGCAGGACCAGATGGGCTGCCTGACCAGCCTGTGGAACAAGGAGTCGGGCTGGAACGTCTCCGCCAGCAACGGCGGGTCCGGCGCCTACGGCATCCCGCAGTCGCTGCCTGGCTCGAAGATGGCCAGCGCCGGCGCCGACTGGCGCACCAACCCTGCCACGCAGATCCGCTGGGGCCTTGGTTACATCCAGTCGGTCTACGGCTCGCCCTGCAGCGCCTGGGGCCACTCGCAGGCCACCAACTGGTACTGATCCACCACTGAACGCACCACCGCCAAACGGGTGATCCACGCTCGGGCCACCCGTTTGACGCGTCTGTCCACGGTGTCGACTGAGGCGACCTTCAGGAGCCTCGGGTTACGTTTTCGGGCGTGCTTCTTCGTGCTGCCACTGCTCTTCGGGTGGACTTGTCCCCATCACACCGCATCCCCGCCCTATCCCGGCTCATCGTCGCGACCGTGGCTGCGGTCGCGGGATCCTTGATCGCGGATGCGATCCTGGTGCGGATTGGCACGGCACTGTTCCCGACCACGCGGGGATACGGGCACTTCCAGTTTGGTGACTACGCACAGCTCACCGTCATCGGGGTTCTCATCGCGTGTATCGCCTGGCCCATCACCACCCGAATCAGCACCGCGCCTCGGTGGTTGTTCACTCGGATGGCGTACCTGGTGACGCTGGCGCTACTCCTGCCCGATGTGTGGCTCCTGATCAAGAACCAACCTGGCCTCGCGGTGGGCGTCCTGATGGTCATGCACCTGGCCATTGCCGTCGTCACCTATCTGGCATTGACTCGACTGGCGCCCACGCGTCAGCCACCCGGGCAGCGTCCGACGTCCCGAGTCGGCGATGATCTCACCGACGAGCCCGTGTCTTTCACGCGGCCGTAGTCGGCGAGCTCCCCGTGGCGCGCTCGGCCGCGGCATCGAGTGCCGTGTCGTTGGAACGCGGCCCGAAGTTCGCCCACGCCCAGGCGTCGTACTCGGGCTCCGAGGTGGAGTGCCGCATTCGCATCCGCTCGATCTGGTCGTCGCCGACCAGGTAGCGCAACTGCCCCGAGTGGTCGGTCGCCGCCTCGAGGATGACCTGCGCGACGTCGTCGGCGCTGGCCAATGCTCGGCCGGTGGCCATGCCGAAGGAGGCCAGTCGTTGGCCCACATAGTCCAGGTAGACCTCCGGGATCGCCCGGCCGGCGGCGGTCTCCTGGATCCGCTGTACGAAGCCGGTGGTCGGCACGAAGCCGGGCTCGATCACGCGCACCGAGATGCCTTGCGGAGCCAACTCGTAGCGGATCGCCTCGCTCAGGTTGTCCAGGGCGGCCTTGCTGGCGTTGTAGGCGGCCATCAAGGGCTCCGGCACGACGGCGGACCCGGCCGTGAGGTTGACGATGCTCCCGCCACCGCGGGCGCGCAGATGTGGGATGGCCTGGCGAATGAGAGTCATGGGTCCGAAGCAGTTGGTGTCGAACAGGAGCCGGACGTCCTTCGCTGTGGTGGTCTCGAAGGGGTGAAACATGCCGAAGCCGGCGATGTTCACGATCGTGTCGATGCCACCGAAGTGGGCGGCCGCGGTGTCGAGGGAGGCCTCGGTGGCCTCCGGGTCCGTGACATCGAGGGGGAGCACCAGCAGGCGGTCCGTCTGCTTGTCCCAGGTGTCGTGGAAGACCTCGACTGAAGACTCGAGCATCGTCGCCACCACGTGCCAGCCGGCGGCGTGGAACTGCGCCACGGCCGCCTTGCCGAAACCGGAGGAGCTACCGGTGAGGAAAACCGTCTTGGTCATGATGGAGTCCTTTCGTGGAGGTCTATACCTCTCGACTGTAGAAACCAGTGGCCGTACGATCTATAGCTCAGAATCCACACTTATCTATAGATCGTCCGCAAGGAGTGCGATGGATCCCCTGACGCAGCTGATCGAACTGCTCCGTCCGCGTTCCTTCCTCTGGAAGGAACTTGTCGGCACCGGCTCCTGGGAGTGGCTGTTTCCGGCGGACCGTGGAGTGGTCTTCGGGCGCGTGATCAGCGGACGCTGCCGTTTCGAGGTGCCGGGATCGGGGGAGCACGAGGTCGGGCCGGGCGACTACTTGCTGCTGACAAACCCGGCACCCTGGAGCCTGCGCGGCGGTGCGGGACACGCGCTCCCGGTGGACTTCGACACGGTATATGCCGCGATGAATGCCGATGACCCGGACCGGACGAACCTCGCGAGCCCGCCGATGGGCGAGCGGGCGGGTGCGGACGTGACCCGGATAGTTGCCGGCCACTTCGAGTTCGACCCGATCAACGCCTGGCTGCTCGCGTCACTGCTGTCGCCGGTCGTCCATCTGCCTGCCGTGCGGCGCGCAGAGCACGAGCTCCTGACCGGAGTGCTGCAGATGATCGATGCCGAGGCCTCGTCCGAGCGGCCCGGTCGACCGGCTGTGCTGTCCAGACTGCTGGAGATCATGCTGGTTGAGCTGCTGCGTACGCCGCAACTCGCCACGACCCGGCGCGGCATGCTGAGCGGGCTCTCCGACCCACCGATCGCCGCGGCTCTTCGTGCATTTCACGCCGATATCGACAAGCCCTGGTCGGTCGCCTCGATGGCGGCACAGGCGCATCTGTCGCGCTCTGCGTTCTCCGGCCGTTTCACCACCGTCGTCGGGCAGCCCCCGATGACCTACGCCCTGACCTGGCGGATGGCCATTGCACGCGACGCCCTGGTCACTGGCCACAAGAACGTCGAGCAGGTGGCGGCGGCGACCGGATACGGCTCGGCCAGCGCCTTCAGCATTGCCTTCTCCCGAACCGTCGGGGTCTCACCGGCACGCTACGCACGCGAAGCACTCGACGCAGAGTGACGGGAGGACATCATCCGCCGGCGGTCGCGACCTTGTCGATCAGGATCGGGCCCGGCTCACCGATCTGGATGGCTGTCGGGGTGGTCCATGGCAGGCCGCTCCAGCGGGTGATGGCTCATCTTGTGTGCCAGACCGCCGCTGACCAGTCGCTGGGCGGCGGTAGTGGGCTTGCGCGCCGCCTGATCCGTCACGCATGCCGTGAACTCCGCCGCCAGGGTCAGACGCGGGTAGGCGTCGAGCACCTCCTGCCGAAAGGGCAGCGGTAGCGCGTCCGGCCGGGCCCCCGAGATGTCAAGAGCGGTTGCCGCCTCCAGCAGGTAGCCCTCGATGTCCAGGGCCGGATCGACCGACGCCCAGTTGTGGCGGACGATGACTTCCAGGGCTCGCTGCTGCCGGTGGGCCGGCCATCCTGCTCCCGCGGTGAGTGCGACGGCGACGTGCCCGCCGGCCTCCTCATACGACAACGTGTGGTTGTCGAAAGCTGTGACGGTGCCGATGTCATGCAGCAGCGCTGCGACGTAAAGGAGCTCGTCGTCGGTGTGGGTCCTGCCCTCGAGGGCGGCGTAGGCCCGCGCCCAGAGCCATGATCGGATCACATGGTTCAACATCGCCGGCGTGTGATAGCCGGCGGCAAGCTCGGCCGCGGCAGTGGCCGCACGAGTCTCCGGTGGAGTGAAGTCCCGCAATCGCATACCGGTCAGTCTGACAGGACCGCGCCATTCTTCGTGCAGCCGAGTCGGTCGTGCGCTATGACCGCCTCGAGCGGATCAGCCCGGCTTCGCCGCATGTGTCAGGTTCAGCTCGGCCCGACGGTGCAGGACTGCACGCTCGCTCTCGTTTCGGGTACGCGCGGCCGCCTCGATGAACGCCTCGCCGGCCTGCGCGTGCAGCCCGGCCCGCTCGAGCAGATCTCCCCGCACGCTCGGCACGAGCGGTGAGTCGCGGAGCACACCCGAGCCGAGCTCCGCCAGCACGGCGAGCCCCGCATCCGGGCCGAACGCCCGCCCATGCGCGACGGCCCGGTTCACCTCGACGACCGGCCCCGGCGCGGCGTCCGCCAGCACGTCGTAGAGGTCCGCGATCCGGCCCCAGTCCGTGTCCTCCGCCCGCTCCGCACGAGCGTGCTGGGCGGCGATCGTGGCCTGCAGGAAGTACTTCCCGACCGGCTTCCCGCGCGCGGCGAGCAGATTGGCCTGCTGCAGGGCGGCCATCCCGCGTCTGATGAGCAGCCGGTCCCAGCGCGTGCGGTCCTGGGCCTCCAGCAGGACCGGCATGCCATACTCGTCGAGCCGGGCCGCCACCCGTGAGCCCTGGATCTCCAGCAGCGACTGCAGCCCGAGCACCTCGGGCTCCTCGGCAGCGAGTGCGGCCAGCATGCGCGCGAGCCGCATCGCCTCGTTCGCGAGGTCGGGGCGCATCCAGTGCGCACCCGAGGTGGCGGTGTAGCCCTCGTTGAAGATCAGGTAGATCACGGCCATGACGTCGTCGAGGCGCCTGGTCCGCTCCGGTCCCGTGGGCAGCTCGAACTCGGCATGGGCCTCGGACAGAGTCTTCTTTGCTCGCGAGATGCGCTGACCCATGGTGGATTCGGTGGTCAGGAAACCGCGGGCGATCTCGGTGGTGGTGAGTCCTCCGACCAGACGCAGCGTCAGCGCGACACGGGACTCGACGGTCAGGAGGGGATGGCAGGACAAGAAGATGAGCCGCAGGACGTCGTCCTCGATGTAGTCGACCTGGGCGTCGAGGTCGGGCATCTCCGCCACCTCCTCCCCACGGGCATGATCGAGCCCGGCGACCTTGCGGCGAAGGTTGTCGGCGCGCCGGAAGTGATCGATGCCGCGCCGCTTCGCGGTGGTCATCAGCCACGCGGTCGGGTTCTCGGGTACCCCGCCGCTGGGCCACTGCTCGAGCGCGGCCAGCAGTGCGTCCTGCGCGAGATCCTCGGCGAGGTCCACATCGCGGGTCATCCGGGTGAGGGCGCCGACGAGGCGGGCCGACTCGGCCCGCCACGCGGCAATGATGGCCCCGGTCGGGTCATCCGCACTCGTCGCTGCCTCCACGGTGCCAGGCTAGTCAGTCCCGTTCAGTCGCCGGGTGCCTCCGGGCCGGTGGAGATCTGGCGGAGGGTCGCGACCACGGTCGCCTCGGGCCAGTACTTCGCGTGCAGCTCGGCGAACTCCCGCTGATCTGCCACGGCCTCTTCCAGGGTGTCGTACTGCATGATGGCCCAGCCTCCGACGACCTCCTTCGCCTCGGCGTACGGACCGTCGACCCGACTGACCTCGCCCTGGCGGACCACGAAATTCACGGCGTCCTCGGTCCCGTACAGACCGCCGCCGTCCAGGAACACGCCCTTGGCGGCACGCTCGCCGATGTGAGCATCCATGGCGTCGAACAGCGCCTGTGGCGGCGTGCCAATGCCCTCTTCCATCCTCACGAATCCCATGAAACGCGGCATCTTGATCACTCCTACTGGTTGGTGGGGAGTTGCTTCTCGCATGTACGTCGAACGGCGGGCATGCTCTTCGACATCGACGATAGAAGTTCTTCACCCCGGGAGCCATCGCCGTCGCCTCGTCGAGATCGCAGTTTCCCGCCTTTCAACAGGGTGGAAGGGCGGAAAATTGCGATCTGGATGACGGGTAGCCCCGAAAACCGCGATCTCGACGCAACCGGTAGCCGGACGTTGCGAGTCCGAGGTGGTGTCGTGGTGCGGCACATCGCCTTCATCCCGTAGTTTGGTGGCATGTGGCTCGGGAAGCGGTGGAATGGGCTGACGTTTTGGTGCATTGCCGTGGTGTTTGCGGTTATCGGCGGCATTGTCGGCGCCAGCTGGGGCGGCAGTGAGGCGCCCACGTTCGACAACGAGGACAAGGGCGCAGTCCCGGCCAACTCCGCGTCCCACTTCCTATACAGCGTCTTCGGCGCCGTGCTGTTGGCGCTTGCGGTGCTTGCCGTCTTCGCCGCCGTCTGGTTGGTCATGTGGGCGCGCGCCCGCCGCGCGTCCGGGCCGAGCGACGACCCGGAAGAGATCGGCCACGACCGGATGTCCGTGGAAGACTTCGAGGGCCTGCTGCAGGACGACGGTGAGCCGCAGGCGGACGCTGCCTCGGACGAGGCCAACGTCTACGACCAGGACCGGGGCCAGGCGTAGGACGAGCGGAGAACTTCGTGGGGTGACTTGGCTTCGGGGTCCTCGCGAAGTATCGGAGCGAGGGACGAGCGGAGAACTTCGTGGGGTGACTTGGCTTCGGGGTCCTCGCGAAGTATCGGAGCGAGGGACGAGCGGAGAACTTCGTGGGGTGACTCAGAGTTTGCGCAGCTGGACCCGGGTCACGCTGTGATCGGGGCCCTTGCCGAGCACGAGGGTGGCACGACTACGCGTCGGTGCGACGTTCTGGCGCAGGTTCGGCGCGTTGATCGAGTCCCAGATGGAGGTCGCCCGATCCACTGCCTGCTCGTCGGACAGGGAGGCATACCGGTGGAAGTATGACTTCGGGTCGGCGAAGGCGGTCTGCCGCAGCCGCAGGAACCGCTCGACATACCAGCCGCGGATCTCGCTCTCGCGTGCATCGACGTAGACCGAGAAGTCGAAGAAGTCCGACAGGGCCAGGGTGCTGCGACGCTCCGGCGCCGGCAGGGCGGGTTGCAGGACGTTCAGCCCCTCGATGATCAGGACATCCGGCTGGTGCACCGCGATGTGCTCGTCCGGCACGATGTCGTAGGTCAGGTGCGAGTAGACCGGTGCGGTCACCTCCGTGACGCCGGACTTCACGGCCGCGACGAACCGCACCAGGGCCCGCCGGTCATACGACTCCGGAAAACCCTTGCGGTCCAGCATGCCGCGACGTTCCAGCTCCGCATTGGGAAACAGGAACCCATCGGTGGTGACCAGCTCGACGCGCGGGGTGTCGGGCCAGCGGATGAGCAGCTCGCGCAGGATCCGCGCGGTCGTGGACTTGCCGACGGCGACCGAGCCGGCGATACCGATGACGAACGGCGTCTTGGCGGGTCGCTCGCCGAGGAAGTCGGTCGTCACCCGGTGCAGCCCGGCGGTCGCGCCGACATAGAAGTTCAGCAGTCGAGAGAGCGGCAGGTAGACCTCTTCGACCTCGTTGAGGTCCAGCCGGTCCGCGGTGCCGCGCAGTCGGCGCACGTCGTCGCCCGTCAGGCTCAGCGGGTGCGAGTTGCGCAGCCGAGCCCACGCGGCGCGATCCAGCTCCACATAGGGCGACTCGATGACGGCACGTGGACGAGGCACGCGGGCCATTGTTCACGATCGGTCGAGGTCGTGTGAGGGGAGGGCCGAAACTTCAGGGCGGCGAGCGGCCCGGGACCCGACTCCGCGCCGCCGCCGCGTGTCATCGCCGGTGGGCAGTACGGACCGCTCAACGCAGGCCATAGGCTGGGGCCCATGTGTGGAATTGTTGGGTATGTCGGCCCGAACGAGGACGACCGGGCCCTCAGCGTGGTGATGGAAGGGCTGGCGAGACTGGAGTACCGCGGCTATGACTCGGCGGGAGTGGCCCTGTTGACCGGGAACCGCGCCGAGGTCCGCAAGCGCGCCGGCAAGCTGGCCAATCTGAGCGCCGCCATCGAGACGGACCCGATGCTCGGTTCGAGCGCCGGTATCGGCCACACCCGCTGGGCCACGCACGGTGGGCCGACGAACGAGAACGCCCACCCGCATCTGGGCGGGACGGACGGAAAGCTCGCCCTCATCCACAACGGGATCATCGAGAACTTCCACGTGCTCGGCAACGAGTTGCGTGCGGATGGTGTGCGGCTGACCAGCGAGACCGACACCGAGGTGGTCGCGCACCTGCTCGCGCGGGCCTACGACGGTGACCTGACCGCCGCGATGCGGCAGGTCGTCGCGCGGCTGGAGGGGGCGTTCACCCTCCTGGCGGTGCATGCTGACCAGCCCGGCGTCGTCGTGGGTGCGAGGCGCAACAGCCCCCTGGTCGTCGGCCTCGGCGACGGGGAGAACTTTCTCGGCTCCGACGTCGCCGCGTTCATCGGGTACACCCGTCAGGCGATGGAGCTGGCCCAGGACCAGATCGTCACGATCACCCCGCGGGAGGTGACCGTGACCGGCTTCGACGGCACCCCGGCGCAGGGCAAGGTCTTCAGCGTCGACTGGGACGCCGCCGCCGCCGAGAAGGGCGGCTACGACACCTTCATGGAGAAGGAGATCAACGAGCAGCCGCGTGCCGTCGGCGAGACTCTGCTGGGCCGCACCGACGAGAGCGGGGCGCTGGTGCTGGACGAGCTGCGCATACCGGAAGAGGCGCTGCGCAGAGTCGGGCGCATCACCATCGTGGCCTGCGGCACCGCGGCGTATGCCGGGATGGTCGCCAAGTACGCCATCGAGCGGTGGACCCGGATCCCGGTCGAGGTCGCGCTCGCGCACGAGTTCCGCTACTGCGACCCGATCGTTGACGAGCAGACACTCGTCGTGTCGATCAGCCAGTCCGGCGAGACGATGGACACGCTGATGGCGGTCAAGCACGCCCGCGAGCTCGGCGCGCAGACGATCGCCATCTGCAACACGCACGGTTCGACGATCCCGCGGGAGTCCGACGCGGTGCTCTACACGCACGCGGGTCCGGAGGTAGCGGTGGCGTCCACCAAGGCGTTCCTCGCGCAGATCACCGCCTGCTACGTGCTCGGCCTCTATCTGGCCCAGCTGCGCGGTGGGTCCTACGCCGATGACGCGAAGGCCGTCATGGCCGAGCTGCAGGAGGTGCCGGCGAAGATCGAGGCGTTGCTGGGGAGCCTGGACCGCGTCCGGGAGATCGCGCGATTCATGGCCGACACCCGAGCCGTCCTCTTCCTGGGCCGCCAGGTCGGCTTCCCCGTTGCGATGGAGGGAGCGCTCAAGCTCAAGGAACTGGCCTACATCCACGCGGAGGGGTTCGCGGCCGGCGAGCTGAAGCACGGGCCGATCGCCCTGATCGAGCCCGGGCAGCCGGTGTTCATCGTCGTCCCCGGCCCGGACACCCCGCACGGGCTGCACGGCAAGGTGGTCTCCAACATCCAGGAGATCCGGGCCCGTGGCGCGCGCACCCTGGTGATCGCGCAGGAGGGCGACGACGCGGTCGTGCCGTTCGCCGACGAGGTGATCCGGGTGCCGCGCACGTCGCCGATGCTGCAGCCGCTGCTGACGACCGTGCCATTGCAGGTGTTCGCCCTCGAGCTGTCCACCGCCAAGGGCCTCGATGTCGACCAGCCGCGCAACCTGGCCAAGTCGGTCACGGTCGAATAGGGGGCCGGCCATGATCGTGGGCGTGGGCATCGACGTCGTTGATGTGGGCCGGTTCATGGCCAAGCTGGATGCCACTCCGGCCCTGCGGGACCGGCTTTTCGCGGCCGAGGAGCGCACACTGCCACCGAACTCGCTCGCCGGTCGGTTCGCCGCCAAGGAGGCGCTTGCCAAGGCGCTCGGCGCGCCCGGCGGCCTGCACTGGGTCGACGCGGTGGTCGCCAAGAACGACGACGGCCGGCCCTACTGGCAGCTGTCCGGCACGGTGAACGCCCGTGCCGCGGACCTCGGTGTGCAGTCGTTGCACCTGTCGATCTCCCACGATGCCGGCATCGCGTCCGCCATCGTGATCGCCGAGGACTGAACCACCGAAGACCAGGGAGTCCCACCATGATCCGCGCATACTCCGTCGCCGATGTGCGAGCGGCCGAGGCATCCGAGACGGACCGGCAACCGCAGGGTGAGCTGATGGCGCGAGCGGCCACAGGGCTCACCGACGTGGTGCTGAACCGGTTGGGGCACGATGGCGATCGCGTCGTGGTGCTCGTTGGATCCGGGGACAACGGGGGCGACGCGCTGTATGCCGCAGGGCACCTCGCGCAGGCCGACGCGAACGTCCTCGCGGTGCTGGTCGGGCGCTCGCAGCACGAGGGCGGACTGGAGTACGCACGCACGCGCGGCGTCTCAGTGCTCGAATGGCGCGCGGGGGAGGCCGACTCGCAGGTCCTGTCCGCACTCGCGGAAGCGGATGTCGTCATCGACGGGATCGCCGGAATCGGGGGCCGCCCAGGCCTGCCCGAGCATCTGCGGGAGCTGCCCGACCACATCGCCGACACCGCATACGTCCTCGCGGTGGATCTGCCGTCCGGCTGTGACCCGGCGGGTCTGGTGACCGGTCCGTCGATCTATGCCGACGAGACGGTGACCTTCAGCATGGCCAAGCCGGTGCACCTGCTGCCGGCGACCGAGTATGCCGTGGGGCTGCTGAACGTTGTCGACATCGGCGTGCGTCTGCCGAAGGTGCCTGTGGTGGAACGGTTGACCCGAGAGGATGTGCTCGGGCTGTGGCCGGTGCCCGGTCCGCACGACGACAAGTACAGCCGCGGGGTGCTCGGTGTCGTGGCCGGCGGTGAGACATACACCGGCGCCGCGGTCATGGCGGTCACCGCGGCGGTGACCGCCGGCATCGGGATGGTGCGGTACGTCGGTCCACCGGCGCCCACCGACCTGCTGCGCTCGCGGGTGCCCGAGGCGGTGTTCGGCGACGGGCGGTGTCAGGCGTGGGCCATCGGATCCGGGTGGGAGATGGACTCCGCTGATCCGCAACAGCTTTCGGTCGCACGAGCCGCGCTCGCGTCATCGCTGCCGGTCGTGCTCGATGCGGGCGGTCTGGATCTGATCGACGAACCGCGCGATGCGCCGACCCTGCTCACCCCGCACGCCGGTGAGCTGGGCCGGCTGGCCGAGCGGCTCGGCATACCGACAGGCGGTGGGGGAGTGGCCCTTGCTCAGCGGGTGGCCGATCACCTGCAGGCCACGGTGCTGCTCAAGGGCGCCGTCACCACGGTCGTGCCGCCGAGCGACGCCGGGTTGCCGCTGCGTTCGCAGGCGGACGCACCTGCGTGGCTGGCGACTGCGGGTGCCGGCGATGTGCTGGCCGGTATCTGCGGTGCGCTGCTGGCCGGCGGCCTCTCGCCGCTCGATGCGGGGTCGCTGGCGGCGCTGGTGCATGGAGTCGCCGCCGAGGACGCGAATCCTGGTGGGCCGGTGCGCGCCATGGACGTCGCACACCAGGTCGGGGGCACCGTCGCGAGGCTGCTGCATACGCCGACGGCATAGGCGCACGGTGTAGGCGAGCGTCCCCATCTGCAGGAAATGAGTGCACTGGAGGCCGACCTGAAATGGGTTGCGCCCAAACGGCTTCCACGAGATGAGCGCTGGTCTGTCCTCTTTCGCGCGGTCACAGCGGCCGCGTACCGAGATCGCGGAGTGCGCGCTCCCACGTGGACGAAGCACCGGGCGCTGGATCAGCCCTGGCAGCCACTCCCACGCCTCCCTATTCGCCGCGATGCCGAATTGGACACCGCGCTTGCGAGACTGAACATCCGCATCCGGGCCAAGGACCTGACAAGCCGATGACCACCCCTGTCACCCTGAGTGCAAGCGACATCGGAGCGCTGCTCGATGAACTTGGAACGCGCCTCGAACGGCTCGGGATCGATGCGGAGATCTTGGTTGTCGGTGGCTCTGCCCTTTGCACTCACTCTTGCAGGCAGGCGGACCACGCACGAAGTGGATGGGGTTATCGAGCCGCATGCCGAGGTGTTGGAGGTGTCACAGGAGATGGCCAAAGCGCTCGGACTCTGAACACGGCGGCGATGCCTCTTGTGCCACCACGAGATCCCCTGACGCCCGGACGTCGTACCGGCGGGCTGAGCAGGAACGACACAGGTCGGCCAGCTCCCTGCCGACGGGCAGGTGATAGGGCGCATTTGGGTGTCCCTGGTGTCGATATGCGGGTGGTGGAGGGATGGTGCCAGATCGGCGTAGGCCGGAAGTGCCAGTGAGCCAGATCACGGACGGTGTCAGACTACGAGCATGAGCACCGCATCGTCGCCGGAACTGCTGGGAAGTGCACCGGCCAGGATCACCGTGGACCTCGACGCCATCGCCTCCAACGTCGGCGTCCTGAAGCAGCGCGCCGGCGACGCGCAGGTCATGGCCGTCGTCAAGGGGGACGCCTACGGTCACGGGCTGGTGCCCAGCGCCCGAGCCGCGCTGCGCGGCGGCGCGACCTGGCTGGGCGTCGCTCAGATGTCGGAGGCGCTGGCACTGCGCGACGCGGGCGTCACCGCACCGCTCCTGACCTGGCTGCATGCGCCGGGCCTTGACTTCGGACCGGCAGTGAGTCAGGGCATCGACGTGGGCGTGCCCGCCGTGTGGGAGGTCGAGGCCGTCGCCGCGGCCGCTCGAGAGCTCGGGCAGACCGCCCGAGTCCAGCTGAAGGTCGACACCGGCCTGGCGCGCAACGGGGCCTACGGGCCCGACTGGCCCGCGCTGGTCGAGGCGGCGGCCAAGCTGGCGGCCGAGGGTGCCATCACGGTGACCGGCGTCTTCACGCACTTCGCGTATGCAGACTCGCCCAAGCACCCGACGGTGATCACCCAGCAGGAGAAGTTCGCCGACGCGGTCGCGGACTGCGAGCGGGCCGGCTTCGACCTCGAGGTGCGCCACATGTCGAACTCGGCCGCTACCTTGACCACCCCGGCGGCTGCCTGGGACATGGTGCGCCCCGGGCTGGCGGTCTACGGCCTGACACCGGTCCCGGACCTCGGCAGCGCCGCGTCGTTCGGGCTGGTGCCGGCGATGACGGTCAGCGCCAACGCGACGGTCATCAAGCGGGTCCCGAAGGGCCAGGGCGTCAGCTATGGGCACACCTACGTGACACCGCAAGAGACCACGCTGGTCGATGTTCCCTGCGGATACGCCGACGGCGTGCCGCGGCACGCGTCGTCGTCGGGGCCTGTCCAGATCGGCGGCCGACGCTTCACCGTCGCCGGGCGCGTATGCATGGACCAGTTCGTCGTGGATGTCGGCGACCTCGAGGTTCACGACGGTGAGCCGGTGGTGCTCTTCGGGCCCGGCACGAACGGTGAACCGACAGCGCAGGACTGGGCAGACGTCGTCGGCACCATCTCCTATGAGATTGTTGCAAGGATGAGCACCCGGCTCCCGCGCTTGTATCTCGGGGACGGTGCATAGCCGACAACCCTGGGAGTATGCGTGACCAAGCCGAGCGGGCGTCTTTCCGGAAGCATCGCATGAGCCGCTCGCGCTGGCCGCTCATCGGCGCCGGGGCCGGCGTCGCCGCCGGCGCACTGACCACCGCTGGGATCGTCGTCGACAAGTTGCGACGTAACCGGGTGACCGCGGTCCGGCTCGGCACTCAGGTCAGTGACTTCGAAGAGGTCGCCGACGCCGAGCGTGTAGTCATCGCCGAGGACGGCGTCCTGCTGCATGTCGAGATCGATGAACCGCAGGGGACCCCCTCCTCGGCGGACGGCGCACAGGTGCCCACGATCGTGCTCACCCACGGGTACACCCACAACCTCGGCGTCTGGGTGTTCCAGCGTCGCGCACTGCGAGCCGCCGGCTATCGCGTGGTCATGTGGGACCTGCGCGGACACGGCCGGTCCGGAGAAGGCGACGACGAGTCGTACACCGTCAAACAGCTCGGCCGTGACCTCGCGAAGGTCATCGAGGACGTCGTGCCCGACAGCACGGTCGTTCTGGTCGGGCACTCGATGGGCGCGATGGCCGTGATGAGCCTCGCCGGGCAGCGGCCGGAACTGTTCGAAGGAAAGGTGATCGGGGTCGGCCTGATCTCCACCAGTGCGGGCGAGCTCGCCACGATCGACTTCGGTCTGGGCAAGCGTCTAGGCCTGGTCGTGCACCGCCTCGGGCCGGCAGCAGTGTCCAAGCTGTCCACCCGGCCGATCGTGCTCGACTCGGCGCGTGTCGCCGGGCGGGACCTGGAGGAATACCTGGTCCACCACTACTCCTTCGCGTCGCACGTCCCGCTGGCCATCGTGCGGCTCACCGCCGACATGATCTTCCACACCCGGCTGCACGTCATCAGCGTATTCCTCCCGCAGTTGATGGCCCACGACGAAACGGGTTCACTCCCAACATTCATCGGCGTCGAGACTCTCGTGATGCATGGCGCCCAGGACCGCATCGCACCCCTTCCGCATGGGGCGCGGATCGTCGACGCGATCCCCGGATGCGAGTATGTCGAGGTTGCGCACGCCGGTCATCTGCTCCCCCTGGAGTATCCCGATGTCGTCAGCTCGGAGCTGCTCGCCATGATCGAGCGCGCGCGCAGGTCCGCGCCCGCACCGCGCCGGGGTGTCGCCGGGACACGGGCTGTCGGGCGCGCCGTCAAGAAGGTCACCGGAGTTTCGGCGGAGCGCCGTGCCAAGGCCGTTCGCACGGGACGAGGTAAGGCGGCGGTCGGTGAGGGCAAGCCGAGGCGCGCTACCGAGAAGTCCACGACGAAGGACAACGCGACGAAGCGGCGCCCGTGACTGATCTCGTGCTCACCACCGCGGACCAGACCCAGGAGTGGGGCGAGCTGCTCGGCGGGCTGCTGCAGGCCGGCGACGTCATCGTCCTGACGGGTGGGCTCGGCGCCGGCAAGACCACCCTCACGCAGGGGATTGCCCGCGGCCTGAACGTGCGCGGCCCGATCACCTCGCCCACCTTCGTCATCGCCCGAATGCACCCCTCGCTCGGGGACGGCCCGGCTCTCGTGCACGTGGACGCCTACCGCTTGGGCGGATCGGCGGAGCTGGATGACCTGGACCTGGACGAGGCGCTGCCCGAGGTCGTCACGGTCATCGAGTGGGGCGCGGGTCTGGCAGAGAACCTTGCGGACGACCGGCTGGAGATTGAACTTGCCGGCGTCGACGAGCGCCGGGTGACCTTGCGTCCGGTCGGTGACCGGTTCGAGTCGCTGGTTCGCAGGCTTACTCGCTAGCCTATGTCGGTGCTGCTTGCCCTGGATACGTCGACGACCGCGGTCACGGTGGCCGTCCACGACGGCACCCGCACGCTCGCCGAGCGCTCGACACTCGATGCCCGGCGGCATACCGAGATCCTCGCGCCCTCCATCCGGCAGGTGGCCATTGATGCGGATGTCACCCCGGCCGACCTGGACGCGGTGGCAGTCGGCGTCGGCCCCGGCCCGTTCACCGGCCTGCGTGTCGGGATCGTGACGGCGGCGACGCTCGGCCACACACTCGGCATACCGGTGACCGGCGTATGCAGTCTGGATGCCATCGCGCACGAGGTGCTGGTGGCGGGGGGGCCCGCCGACTTCCTGGTGGCGTCGGACGCCCGCCGCAAGGAGGTCTACTGGGCGCGCTACGCGATTGTCGAAGGTCGGGCGGTGCGACAGGGCGAGCCCGCCGTCGCCAAGCCGGCCGACCTGCCCCAAGAGCTGCGAGGTCTGCCGACGGCCGGGCGTGGCCCGGTGCTGTATCCCGATCTGTTTGCGACGCCGTTGGACGTGCTGGACGTGAGTGCCGGTGCGCTCGCCTCGTTTGCCACGATCGAGCAGCGGGCCGGCCGGGAGCCGTTGCCGGTGCGGCCGCTGTATCTCCGGCAGCCCGACGCGATGCCGGCCGCCGCACGCAAGCCGGTGCTGCCATGAAGACCGCAGCCCCGCAGCTGCGTCCGATGAGGTGGACCGACATCGAGCAGCTCGCCGAGCTGGAAGGCGCACTCTTTCCGGGTGACGCGTGGAACCGGCAGTCCTGGTGGAGTGAGCTGGCACACCGTCCGCGGCGCAGGTATGCCGTGGCCGAGGTCAATGGGCAGCTGGCCGGGTATGCGGGACTTGACTGCGCGGGGGAGGTCGCCGATGTGATGACGATCGCGGTGGCACCCGGACAGCAGGGGCGCGGGCTGGGGCAGCGGATGCTGGACTGGCTGCTGGACCAGGCGCGTGACAGTGGCGCCGAGGCGGTCCTGCTGGAGGTGCGTGCCGACAACGATCCGGCACGTGCGCTGTATGACCGCAACGGTTTTGAGCAGATACGCGTGCGTCGCCACTACTACCAGCCGGGCGGCGTCGACGCGCTTGTCCTGCGGACACAGCTGACGGAGGTTGCCGATGTCCACTGACGAACCCCTGGTCCTGGGCATCGAGAGCTCGTGCGACGAGACGGGGATCGCGCTGGTGCGGGGCAACACATTGCTCGCGGACGCCGTGGCAAGCAGTGTGGACGAGCATGCGCGGTTCGGTGGCGTCGTGCCCGAGGTGGCCAGCCGCGCACACCTCGAGGCGGTCGTGCCGATGCTCACGAGGGCCTGTGCAGAGGCGGGGCATGCACTGCGCGACATCGATGCGGTGGCGGTGACCTCCGGGCCGGGACTGGCGGGTGCCCTGATGGTCGGTGTGTCTGCGGCCAAGGCGTTGTCCTGGGCGCTGGACAAGCCGCTGTATGGCGTGAATCACCTTGCCGCACATGTGTGTGCCGATGTGCTGGACCACGGCCCGCTGCCCGAGCCGACGGTGGCCCTGCTCGTCTCCGGCGGCCACACCAACCTGTTGCTGGTGCGAGATATCGCGGTGGAGGTGCACGAGCTGGGTGGCACGGTGGACGATGCGGCAGGGGAGGCCTTCGACAAGGTCGCACGGGTGCTCAATCTGCCGTATCCAGGCGGCCCGCACATCGACCGTGTTGCCGCAGAGGGCGATCCGAGGGCCATCCGCTTCCCTCGGGGGCTGACGGCCGGCAAGGACATGGAACGGCACCGTTTCGACTTCTCGTTCTCCGGGTTGAAGACCTCTGTGGTCCGCTGGGTCGAGGCGTGTGAGCGTGACGGGCGGCCGGTGCCGGTCGCGGACGTCGCAGCCAGCTTCCGAGAGGCCGTGGTGGACGTGCTCACGCGCAAGGCGATCGATGCCTGCAAGGTGCATGGCATCAACGACCTGCAGATCGGTGGCGGCGTCACGGCGAACACGCGGCTGCGGGCCCTGGCGGAGGAGCGTTGCGCGCAGGCCGGGATCAGCCTACGAGTGCCTCAGATCCGGCTGTGCACGGATAATGGCGCGATGGTCGCGGCACTGGGCTCGCAGATGGTGCAGCGTGGCGTGTCTCCGTCGTCGCTGGACCTGCCGGCCGACTCGTCGATGCCGGTGAGCCAGGTCCGCGCCGGCTGACCCGCGAGCCTTTGGTCGCGGTCACCGTCTCACTTCGCCGGGCAGGAGATCAGACCGATGCGTGCCTTGAGAGCGAGCACGCGGTGCACGGACCGGTCGACCTTGAGGGCGAACGCGCTGTCCTTCGCGCTGCGGGCCAGGATCGCTGCCACGATGGTGGGCGCGGACAGGGTCCCACCGGTGAGCGCAATGTCCCCGCCGGCCGCGATGAAGCGCACGGCGCGTTGGCCCACCGGCGTGCTACGCACGGCGACGGCATTCAGGTCGTCACTGATCACGACCCCGTGAAAACCCAGGTCGCCGCGCAGGGTCTGGGTGATGATCTTGGACGAGAACGCCGCCGGACTGGCCGCGTCCATCTTGGGATAGCGTGCCAGGGACATCATGACCAGGTCCGCGCCGGCCTTGATCCCGGCCGAGAAGGGCCGCAGATAGGGATCATTCGTGGTCATCACGTCGTCGGTGATGCCGGTCATCGAGAAGTCGGTGTTGGCGCGCACGCGACCGAGCCCCGGGAAGTGCTTGAGGGTGGCGGCGACTCCGCCGCGAGTCAGCCCGTGCACGACATCGGTGACTGCGGGCGAAACGGTCTGCGGGGTATGGCCGTACTCGCGGCCCCATCGTCCGAGTGGCTGGTTCGCCTGACCGATCGACCTCGGCACGGTGCCGGCAACGGGTGCCAGGTCGACATTGACCCCGGCCGCCTTGAGCTCCCGCCCGATGGTGGTGGCGTGACCGACCAGGGCGCTCGAGGACATCGCCCCCTGCTGGAGCGCGGAGGGCAGCGGTGAGAATCCGGGCCCCTTCAGCTGCTGCACGTCGCCGCCCTCCTGGTCGGCGGCGATGAGGAGGCCGACTCCGCCGGTGGCGCTCGAGGTCGCCTGGTGCTGCAGCTGGTTGGAGGTGTCTGCGACCGTGCTCGATCCGTGCCAGCCGCCGAGGTAGAAGACGTTGCCCACATGCTCGGAGGAGATGATCCTTCCGACCTCGGCTCTCGGCTGGGAGGTCTCCAGGCCCACCATCACCAGCTGCCCGACCCGCTGGTTCGGACGCAGCTGCGCGTAGGTCGTGGCCGCGCAGCTCCCGTGCGACGCACCTGGAGACGAGGGGCGAGTGGTCGTGGTGGCCGACCCGGAAGTGGGTGACGTGCCTGCGCTCGAGGAGCTCGAGGTGGCGGCGGGCGATGACGTGCCGGGCACGGTGGAACCGGCGGCAGGTGGCCCGTCGGAGGCACCGCAGGCCGTTGCGGCGAATGCCATGCAGACCAGGACGCCGAGGAAGGTGCGGCGACTCGTCGACATGCGTCGACGTTAACTCAACCGCGCGGCGAGGAGGCGGGAGCGCTCAGACTGCGTCGAGCACGAGCGCGGACTGCAGGTCGTCGATGCGGGTGACGAGCACCGTGATCTCCCGCGAACCGCTCAGTCGCAGCTGTCGGCGCAGCGTCTCGGGGTCGAGCGACACGCCGCGCTTCTTGATGGTCACGCGACCCACGTCATGGTCGCGCATCCAGGCACGGAGGGCCTTCACGTTGAACGGGAACGCCTCTCGCACGGCATACCGCTTGGCCCAGGTCACATGGACCTCCCGGGTCGAGCACACATAGCCGGTGCCGGGAGCGAGCTCCTGCCCGTCGACGGCACGGATGAGGGCGCCGACCAGGCCGGCGCGCAGCACCGCGCGATCGGCCTCGTAGAGGTAGCCCGGCAGGCGCCCCAGACTGGCCGGCGTCGGGTCTGCCTCCGCGGCGTCCGCCTCGGTCACCGCGTAGGCGTCTCGCCCATTCAGCATGAGCGCGGTGCGCCCCGGCTCATGCACGAGCGAGCCCCACCAGATGGTGCACTCCACGACCTCACCACGGTATGACGTCCACTGCGCCTCGGCGCCGGGCGGCACCTGTCGATGGGAGAAGGCCGGGCTGAGCTTTGCGCCGGCCGCGGGCACCGACTGGGCCGCCCTGCGCACGAAGTCCCAGCCGGGGGAGAGGTCCTCGAGGCGGAAGAGCCGGCGGGTCCGCCCGGTGATGTCGGCGACGCCCGGTGTGCGGCGCGCCGGGTCGAGCCAGATCCCGGCGGTGCGGGCGTCGGCGCCGGTCGGCAGCGTGACCTCCTCGGCACGTGCCGTGTGAGCGCTCGCCGTGGGCCACGGCCGCAGATTGACCCCGGCGATCGCGGCCGTGGTCTCGTCGGCGTCCACGGCGTGCACCCGCATGCCGGCCCGGGCGAGGGCCATCGCGTCAGAGCCGATGCCGCAGCCGAGGTCGAAGACGTGCTGCACTCCCGCCTGCCGGAATCGCTGTGCGTGGGTGGCGGCGACCTCCGCCCTGGTCGCCTGCTCCAGCCCGTCCGCGGTGAACAGCATCTCCGCGGCGCCGTCGCCGAACTTGTGCACGGCTCTGCTGCGCAGGCGGGACTGGGTGAGGGTGGCTGCCACGAGGTCGGGATCGAACCCGGCATCTCGCAGGCGGACACCGAGCGACAGAGCCGCCGACTCGTCATACGGCGGCAAGGACTGCAGCAGCCCCCAGCCCTCGCCCGTGGTCAGACGTTCCACCAGCCGCAGGTCCATGCGCACATCCTCCCGCACGGGGGTGTTGTGCGGCGGGCAGGTATCGGTACGCTGCGAGGGCCAGGAGCCGCCCTTCGTGAAGGAGTCCTCCGTGCGCGACCTCGTCGTGTTCACCGGTTCAGCACATCCAGACCTCGCCCAACGCATCTGCGGAGCCCTCGGAGTGCCGCTGTCGCCGGTGAGCATCAAGCGGTTCAGCAACGACTGCCTGCAGGCGCAGCTGCTGACCAACTGTCGCCAGCGCGATGTCTACATCATTCAGCCGCTCGTGCCTCCGACGCAGGAGCATCTGATGGAGCTGTTGCTGATGATCGACGCGGCGCGAGGTGCATCGGCGGCGCAGATCACCGCCGTGATCCCGCACTATGCGTATGCCCGCTCGGACAAGAAGGACGCCTCGCGCATCTCCCTGGGTGGCCGGCTCGTCGCGGACATGCTGGTGACGGCTGGGGCGCATCGGGTCCTCACGATGGCGCTGCACGCACCGCAGGTGCACGGGTTCTTCTCGGTGCCGGTCGACCACCTGACGGCGATCGGGGTGCTGGCCGATCACTTCCGGGAGGCGGATCTGGCGAACTGTGTGGTCGTGTCACCGGACCTCGGCAACGCGAAGCAGGCGACGCTGTTCGCCCGACTGCTCGGCCTGCCGGTCGCCGCGGGCAGCAAGCAGCGCCTCGCGGACGACCAGGTGGTGATCGACGCGATCGTCGGCGACGTGCGCGGCAAGCGGGCCATAGTGCTCGACGACGAGATCGCGACCGGTGGCTCGGTGATCGAGCTGATGGACCGGCTGGACGACTTCGGCTGCACCGGCGCCTCCGTGGCCTGCACGCACGGGCTGTTCTCCGGCAAGGCCGTGCAACGTCTCGGATCGCACCCGATGATCGACGAGGTCGTCACGACCGACACCGTCCCGCCGCCCGACGACTGGCCACAGTTGAAGGTGCGCTCGACCTCTGGTCTCTTCGCGGAGGCCATCAGCAGGATCCACGCCGGCGAGTCCGTCAGCAAGCTCTTCGACGGGGTGGACCCGACCTGCGGTCCGCCCGAGGCGACACTGCCGCTGGGCTGAAAGCCGGCACAGCAGAGGTTCGGGACAACAACGCATCGCGCTCGGCCTCACCCGCTGGCTGATCAACACAGCCCGCTGACCAACCAGCACCACAAGCCGATCGTCGACCGGACGTACGCCCTTGGTCGTCGCACTGCCGGTTGCCCTGGCGCTTTGGGCTCTGCCGCCGTTGGTGATCGTTGCGGTCAGGTGAAGTAGTGGCCTGATTCGATGTCGTCGATGAGGCCGGGATGGGTGGGTGTCCATCCGAGCGACTGCTGGGTGATGGTGCTCGAGGCGGGCATGTCGGCACCGAGCACCATGGACAGAGGCGGCACGAAATCGGTCGGCGGCAGTGATCGGGCGGGGATGTCGAGGTGGCGGCCAATGGCGGCGGCGATCTCGCGCACGGCCACGCCTTGGTCGCCGACGGCGTATTGAATCGAGCCGGCCGGGGCCCGCTCAAGGGCGAGTCGGTAGAGGGTGGCAGCGTCCTTGACGTGGACAGCGGGCCAGCGGTTGGCGCCGTCACCTGTGTAGCCGGATACGCGCTTGTCCCGGGCGCGGTCGATGAGCTGCGGGATGAAGCCATGGCGTTCTCCCTCGCCGTGAACAGAGCGAGGGATCATCACCAGGGACGTCCGAATGCCGCGCTGGGCAGCGGCGTGGGCAGTTCGCAGGTTGACGATACGGGCGGCGATGGGTCCTTCGGGAACGAGCTCATCGCGCTCGGTGGCGACGCGGCCGCGCCGTCTGAGAGTCGCGCCGGTGACCACGAGGGGCTTGTCGGTGCCGGCAAGAGTGTCGATGAAGGCGTTGATGGCGGCGGCGTCCGCCTCTGCACCGGCGGCCTGGCCGAGATCGTGTCGGTAGGCCAGGTGAATGACGCCGTCGGTGTCGGCCGCGCCCGAGCTGACGATGGTGGTGTCGGTCAGGTCGCCGCGTAGCGCGTGGGCACCGAGTTCGGTGACGGCTTCGGCGGAGGCGTCGGAGCGCGCCAACGCCAGTACGTGGTGACCGGCGGCAACGAGTTCGGGGATGAGGGCCGATCCGATCCAGCCGGACCCGCCGGTGACGAAGACGCGCATGTGGTTCTCCTTCAATTTAGTGATGCGATCGAGTCGCATCACTAATCTAACATGTGATGCGACTCGATCGCATCACTGATGCGATCGAGTCGCGTAGCCTGTCGGTATGGCCAGATGGGCACCGGACGCGGCGGATCGCCTCGAGTGCGCGGCGTTGGATCTCTTTGTTGAGAACGGGTTCGCTCGCACGACCGTGGCTCAGATCGCGGACCGCGCCGGGGTCAACCGGGCCACCTTCTTCCGGCATTTCGCCGACAAGCGCGAGGTGCTGTTCGGCGGCGAGGACAAGCTCGCCCACCTGTTCGCCGACGGAGTGCGCAACGCGTCCGCAGGCGCGACGCTCGCCGACTGCATACGAGCAGCAGTCCTGGCAACGGGCCCGGCAATGACCCCACGGCAACGGGCGAAGGCCGTGCAACGCGTCCAGGTACTGGCGGCGAACGCGGAGGTGCAGGAGCGGGGACTGCTCAAGCATGCCCGCATCGCCGCCGCGCTCGTCGCAGCGTTGTGCGAACGCGGCTTCGACGAGCTGGCCGCGAGGTTGGCCGCCGAGGTGGGGCTTCTCGCCTTCCAGGTGGCCCTCGAACGTTGGATCATGGCCGACACTGCCGACGGGTCCTTCTCTGCTCTTGCTCACACTGCCTTGAACGAGGTGCACGAGCGCATACCGGGGCTGTCAGCGCCGACGTCCGCATCGGGTCGACCGGAGTAGCAGCTCACCCGGTCCGGGCCCAGATCGCTTCAAGCGCAGATCAACGCTGTGCTCGTCGCATGGGGGTCGGTGCTACGGCGAGAGGTGCAGCCATATCCGAGCAGATCTGGCACTCGAGTTGACCGAGTGCTAATCCCGGCATAGATTCAGTGCTGGCACTCTACCCAGGTCAGTGCCAGCAGGCGATCGATCGACCCCCGCGACGGCGATCGGGCGGCAGCCGGCATCAGCTGACCCGGGCTCAGCAAACACACCTGCTCTCCAGCAGGTCAACCTGTGAAGGAAGGTCCAACCGTGTCGGTGAACATCAAGCCGCTCGAAGACCGCATTGTCGTCAAGTCCGTCGAGGCCGAGCAGACCACTGCCTCCGGCCTGGTCATCCCGGACACCGCCAAGGAAAAGCCCCAGGAGGGTGAGGTCCTGGCGATCGGCCCCGGCCGTGTCGATGACAATGGCAACCGCGTCCCGCTCGACGTCAAGGTCGGTGACAAGGTCATCTACAGCAAGTACGGCGGCACCGAGATCAAGTACTCCGGCGAGGAACTGCTGATCCTGTCGGCACGCGACATCCTCGCGGTCGTCGCCTGACCTACTGCGCGCGGACCGCGCTCGTGACGCCTCACCGGGGCGCGCCGACCGGTCCACTTTCCCGCGGTCGCCGTCAGGCACCGCACCACGTATGACGTGCCCCGGCTCCGGCGCCCCTCGCGGGCGTGAGTCGGGGCATCGTCATACGGCCCATCACCCGAGCCAACGTTAAGGACAACTATGGCCAAGCAGCTGGAGTTCAGCGACTCCGCACGCAAGTCTCTCGAGCGCGGCGTCGACGCGCTCGCCAACGCCGTCAAGGTGACGCTCGGCCCCAAGGGCCGCAATGTCGTCATCGACAAGAAGTGGGGCGCACCGACCATCACCAACGATGGGGTGACCATCGCCCGTGAGGTCGAGCTGGAGGAGCCCTACGAGAACCTCGGCGCCCAGCTCGCCAAGGAAGTGGCGACCAAGACCAACGACGTCGCCGGTGACGGCACGACGACCGCCACGGTGCTTGCCCAGGCGATGGTGCACGAAGGTCTGCGCAACGTCGCGGCCGGCGCCGCCCCCGCAGCCTTGAAGCGCGGCATCGACCAGGCCGTCGACGTCATCAGCGAGCGGCTGCTGGCGAACGCCCGTGAGCTCGAGGGCAAGGACGAGATCGCCCAGGTCGCGACGCTCTCCGCCCAGGACGCCACCATCGGTGGTCTGATCGCCGAGGCCTTCGACAAGGTCGGCAAGGACGGCGTCATCACGGTCGAGGAGTCCTCGACCGCGCTGACCGACCTGGACTTCACCGAGGGTATGCAGTTCGACAAGGGTTACATCTCGCCCTACTTCGTCACCGACACCGAGCGCATGGAGGCCGTCCTCGAGGACGCCTACGTCCTCATCAACCAGGGCAAGATCTCGGCCGTCGCCGACCTGCTGCCGCTGCTGGAGAAGGTTGTCCAGTCCGGCAAGCCGCTGGTCATCATCGGCGAGGACGTCGATGGCGAGGCGCTGTCGACCCTGGTGGTCAACAAAATCCGTGGCACCTTCAACGTCGTTGCGGTGAAGGCGCCGGGCTTCGGTGACCGCCGCAAGGCGATGCTGCAGGATCTCGCGATCCTGACCGGCGGACAGGTCGTCGCCGAGGAGGTCGGCCTCAAGCTCGACCAGGTCGGGATCGAGGTGCTGGGCCAGGCTCGCCGCGTGGTCGTCACCAAGGACAACACGACGGTGATCGACGGACAGGGCGATCAGGGCGAGGTCGACGGCCGCGTCAAGGAGCTCAAGGCCGAGATCGAGCGGACCGACTCCGACTGGGACCGCGAGAAGCTCCAGGAGCGTCTCGCCAAGCTCGCCGGTGGCGTCTGCGTCATCTCGGTGGGCGCGCACACCGAGGTGGAGCTCAAGGAGAAGAAGCACCGCATCGAGGACGCGATCTCCGCGACCCGCGCGGCCATCGAGGAGGGCATCGTCGCCGGCGGCGGCTCGGCCCTGCTGCACGCCTCCGCCGCCCTGCAGAGTCTCGCGCTCGAGGGTGACGAGGCAACCGGTGCCGCGATCATCGGCAAGGCCGTCGCCGAGCCGCTGCGCTGGATCGCCGAAAACGCGGGCCTCGAGGGCTACGTCGCGGTGGCGAAGGTGCGCGACCTGGAGTCCGGCAACGGTCTCAACGCCGCGACCGGTGAGTACGGCGACCTGATCAAGCAGGGCGTCATCGACCCGGTGAAGGTCACCCGGTCGGCTCTGCGCAACGCCGCGTCGATCGCCGCGATGGTGCTCACGACCGAGACGCTCGTCGTGGACAAGCCGGACGAGGACGAGAGCGCGGCCGCCGGGCACGGTCACAGCCACTGACCCGTCCGTCTGCACTGCTCAAAACCCGGTCCGGGCGCCCCACGCGGGTGCCCCGGGCCGGGTTTTGCGTTGCGGCGGGCGTTGTCGGAGATTTCCACGGAATTTCTCAGGGTTTGACCACGCGGGGGGAGACCTGCTTACTCTGGAGTGTTCCCAGGACGGTGGGAGTCCGGGCGCGCTGCTGGGTGACCGAGCCGTGCAGCGCCGCACAGGTGCCCGCCGGCAGGCTCTGGGTGGGTGCAGTGCACGGACTACCGGCGGTATGGAGGACTGGTGAGCATAGGGACGTGGCGTGCCGCGAGCGACCCCGATGACTCCGGTTCCGACCACCATGCGGGCGCACCTGAGACGGACGTAACACTTTCCGGCCCTCCAGCGATGAGTGAGTCAGACGCGCAGGTTTCCCTGCGTGATCTGGCGGCCTCAGCTCGATCCGGTGATGCCGCCGCGACCGATGAACTGATGGCGGCCGTGCATCAGCTCGCAGTGCGCTACTCCCGTGCGCGACTGGGGCGGTACCCGGCTGCGGCGGACGCCGCTCACGATGCGGCACAGGAGGTGTGCGTGGCTGTGCTGACTGCGCTACCTCGGTATGCCGACCGTGGAGCGCCCTTCGAGGCGTTCGTCTACGGCATCGCCTCACGCAAGGTCGCCGACGTCCAGCGCGGGGTGATGCGTCGCCCGGTGCCGACCGAGGAGCTGCCCGACAACGCCGACAGTTCGCCCGGGCCCGAGGACGTGGCCCTTGCCGACGACCAGGCGGGTGAGGTCTGGGCGCTGATGGACAAGCTGTCCGACCAGCACCGCGAGATCCTCACCCTGCGGGTGGCGGTCGGGATGTCCGCCGAAGAGACCGCCAGCGCGCTCGACATGACGCCGGGTGCCGTGCGGGTGGCGCAGCACCGCGCGCTGCGCAAGCTGCGTTCGCTGCACGACACCGGGCAGGCGAAGCCGTGACACCTCCCTCGATCCGCGATATCCGCGACGACAACGAGTTGCTCGACAGCCTCGGTGCGCGCCGACGCGCCAAGGGCGACGACGAGGTCGCCGGGATGCTCGCGGCCTGGGTCGAGGAGATCGACGAGCACGACCAGCTCGCGCCGGGCCGCTACGCCCGGGTGCGTCGCGGCGGGATGCGCGTGGGAGCCGCGTCCGCGCTGCTGGTCGCGGCGATGTCCGTCAGCGGCGTGGCCGCAGCCATGACCGAGACCAACCTGCCGGTCTTCCACCAGCTCGGCCAGTTCACCCACGGCCTGGTGTTCGGCACCCATCCGCTTCAGACGACCCAGCCCGCCGGCCCGACCGAGACCACGACGGCCGCCTCCTGGGGGTCGAGCACGACCTCCTCCGACAGCTCGTCGGCGACGTCGGTGCCTCCCGGCTCCGTGATCACGACGAGCGCCGGTACGACCTACCTGCGGGTGCCGCCGGTCGTCGGCACCTCGACACGTGGCACGTCGACCCGGTCCACCGGGACGTCCAGTTCCTCCAGCTCGGCGACGTCGCCGACGTCCCGGAGCAGTTCGAGTTCGTCGACGACGGCCTCGCCGACCTCCTCGACGCCGGGCACCTCGCCGACGAGCACGTCGACCGGCCCGACCGGGTCACCGCCCACCCCGACGATGACCCGGAACCCGCCGCCGTCCTACGGGCCGGGACCCGCGCCGACGGCCACCCCGTCGAAGCCGGCTCCGAGCACCTCGCCGACCTCGACGGCGACCTCAACGCCGCCGCCGAGCATCCCGAGCACCCGCTGACCGGGTGCCGTGACCGCCGTCAGCGCGGATCCCTATACTTTGGCAATGGCCCCTGCGCAGTCACCGTTGCCCACGTCATCCACCGAGATTCCTGCTCATTTCGGGCAGTTGGGCCTCACCTATGACGACGTCCTCCTGCTTCCGGGTGAGACCGACGTCATCCCCTCCGAGGTCGACACCACCTCCCGACTGACCCGGGAGATCTCGCTCCGCGTGCCGCTCGTGTCGGCCGCCATGGACACCGTCACCGAGTCGCGGATGGCGATCGCCATGGCCCGCCAGGGGGGCATCGGCGTCCTGCACCGCAACCTGTCGATCGACGACCAGGCCGACCAGGTCGACATGGTCAAGCGCACCCAGACCGGGATCATCTCCAACCCGGTGACGATCGGGCGCGACGCGACGCTCGAGGACCTCGACGAGATCTGCGGTCGCTACCGCGTCTCGGGTCTGCCCGTGGTCGACGCGGCGAACCACCTGATCGGCATCATCACCAACCGCGACCTGCGCTTCACCCCGCTCGCCGAGTGGGCCACGACCAAGGTCGACGAGGTCATGACCCCGATGCCCCTGGTGACCGGGCCGGAGGGCATCAGCCGCGAGGACGCCACCGCGCTGCTGCGGCAGCACAAGCGTGAGCGGCTTCCGCTGGTGGACGCCGACGGCAAGCTCGCCGGCCTGATCACCGTGAAGGACTTCGTGAAGTCCGAGCAGTTCCCGCACGCGTCCAAGGATGCCGACGGCCGGCTGCTGGTCGCCGCCGCCATCGGCTACTTCGGTGACGCCTGGGAGCGCGCCAACCGACTGGTCGAGGCCGGCGTCGACGTCCTCGTGCCGGATGTCGCCAACGGTCACGCACGCCTCATGCTCGACATGATCCGCCGGTTGAAGTCCGACCCGGCCACCCGGCACGTGCAGATCCTCGGCGGCAACGTCGCCACCCGCGACGGCGCCGCCGCTCTCGTCGAGGCCGGGGCGGACGGTGTGAAGGTCGGTGTCGGACCGGGATCCATCTGCACGACCCGCGTGGTGGCCGGCGTCGGCGTGCCGCAGGTGACGGCGATCTACGAGGCGGCGCAGGCCTGCCGGCCAGCGGGAGTGCCCGTGGTCGGTGACGGCGGGCTGCAGTACTCCGGCGACATCGCCAAGGCACTGGTCGCCGGCGCCGACACCGTCATGGTCGGGTCGTTGCTGGCCGGCTGTGAGGAGAGCCCCGGTGAGCTGGTGCTGGTGAACGGCAAGCAGTTCAAGACCTACCGCGGCATGGGGTCCCTCGGGGCGATGGCACCACGAGGCAAGAGGTCCTTCTCCAAGGACCGCTACTTCCAGGCCGACGTCTCCAGCGACGACGAGGTGATCACCGAGGGCATCGAGGGTCGGGTGCCCTACCGCGGCTCGCTGGGCGCCGTCGTCCACCAGCTGACCGGGGGCCTGCACCAGTCGATGTTCTACGTCGGTGCCCGCGACATCCCCCAGCTGCAGGCGCGTGGCCGGTTCGTGCGGATCACCACGGCGGGCCTGAAGGAGTCGCACCCGCACGACGTGCAGGGCATCGTGGAGGCGCCGAACTACAGCGGCCGGTAGGCCTCGGATAGCCTGTCCTGCGTGACTGAGATCGAGATCGGCCGCGCCAAGCGTGGCCGCCGCGCCTACTCCCTGGACGACATCGCCGTGGTGCCCTCGCGGCGCACGCGTGACCCCGAGGAGGTCTCGGTCGGCTGGCAGATCGACGCCTACCACTTCGAGCTGCCGGTGATGGCCGCACCGATGGACTCGGTGATGTCTCCGGCGTCCGCGATCGAGCTCGGCCGACTGGGTGGCCTGCCGGTCTTGGACCTGGAGGGCCTGTGGACGCGCTACGAGTCGCCCGAGCCGCTGCTCGCGGAGATTGCGGGCCTCCAGGAGCACCAGGCGATCGCCCGGATGCGAGAGATCTATGCGGCACCGGTCCGTTCGGACCTGATCACCGAGCGGCTGCAGGAGATCCGCAAATCCGGCTGCACCGTGGCCGGCGCGTTGTCGCCGCAGCGGACTCAGGAGCACTGGAAGGCCGTCGTCGACGCCGGTGTCGACATCTTCGTCATCCGCGGCACCACCGTCTCCGCCGAGCACGTCTCCAGCCAGGCGGAACCGCTGAACCTCAAGCGCTTCATCTACGAGCTGGATGTGCCGGTCGTCGTCGGCGGTGTCGCGACGTATACCGCGGCGCTGCACCTCATGCGCACCGGTGCGGCCGGCGTCCTGGTCGGCTTCGGCGGCGGGGCGACGCACACCACCCGGCGCGCACTCGGCATACACGCTCCGATGGCGTCCGCGATCGCGGACGTCGCTGCCGCGCGACGGGACTACATGGACGAGACCGGTGGGCGCTACGTGCACGTCATCGCCGACGGCGGGATGGGCCAGAGCGGCGACATCGTCAAGGCCGTGGCCTGCGGAGCCGACGCCGTGATGCTCGGCGCGGCGCTGGCGCGCTCGACGGGTGCACCGGGAGGCGGCTACCACTGGGGCTCCGAGGCGCATCACGCGCAGCTGCCCCGCGGCGAGCGGGTCGAGGTCGGCACCGTGGGCACCCTCGAGGAGATTCTGAACGGCCCGGGACACACCGCGGACGGCACGACCAACCTGATCGGTGCGCTGCGCCGGGCGATGGCCACGACCGGCTACTCCGACCTGAAGGAGTTCCAGCGCGTGGAGGTCGTCGTCGCGCCCTACCACCGCAGCTGACCGGGCGGTCCGCCGTCGGCCTTCAGCACCGGCCGCTTCGAGAGTGACGACGGGCAGCGGGACCAAGCTTACGGAGGCGATTCGCGAGTTGGTTCTTGACGGCCAGCTGCGACCCAACGACATCTGCTGGCCGGTGTTCGACTGATGAGTCGGAGTCTCGCTCTACCCGGCGGAGATCGAACCGTAGCCGGTAGCGCTGGAGAGTCCGCCTCCAGCGCCGACGTTCACAGTGAAACCAAGCAGGTCGAGCCGGTCCGTCATGATGACCTGGACGAAGGTGCCGATCCCCATGAGCCCGGCTCCGAACTCGAAGACGCACGTTGAACTGTTCAACTGGGCGGGCTCGACTGCCATCGCCCCGACGAGCAGTCCGACGGTCACCTGAGCTCCGATCCCAAGTTTGAACATGCCGTACCCCACCGGAGACTTGGCGTTCGGGTTGATGAGATCGGAGGCCACGCCACTACCGCCCCCGCCGCCGAACAACCCGACCTGGGCACCACCCGACCAGCCGATGAACATGGTTCGCAGCAAGGAGTCCGCTTTGACGGCGTTGATCGCTGGGCCGAAAAGTCCTGAGTTCAGGACCTGCTCGGTGTTGGTGCTGTTCCGTGGGTCGGCTGCGACATTGGCCAAGATCGTCGCTCCACTCGGTGAGGTGACGACCGATTGCGCGCTGGAGGCCAGCGTGGACGCCACCCCGGACACCTGGGAGAACAGTTCGCCACCCTTCTTGGCGATGTCCCAGGGCCATTGGAACGTCGCGCCGAGGACGGTGGGCCCCGGGCCGAGCGCAGCCTGCAGGGGAGCCAGGTTCGATGCTGCGCTCGATGACTCGGTCGTGGCCATCAGCCGAAGTTCCAGATGTGACCGCCGAAGACTGTAGCTCCGCCGCCCAACCCGACCCCAGCGCCAACGGCGAACCCGAGCAGGGTGAGGTCGTTGCCATACCAGAAGGTCGCGAACGACAGAGAGATCCCGAGGGAGATGGAGACCTTGAGTCCGAACACGTTGAAGTCGGTCTGCGAAGGCAGCTGATTGGTGACGAACACCTGCACGTTGAGCTCGGCGGTGAAGCGCAGGCCGATCTCACCGGTGGCGTAGCCGTAGCCCCTGCAAGGTTCCCGTTGGGCGATGTCCCACATGCAACCCAGCCCGCCCGCACCCCCGACGAAGAGCTGGACGTCCGCGCTGACGCCGAGGCCGATGGTGCTGAACAAGTGGTCTGCCTGGATGTCGTCCAGGGCCGGATCGAAAATGCCCCCAACAGCCGCCTTGCTCGTGTCGCCGAAGATCCCGGCCTGTGTGGTGGCCTGCTCGTCTGCGGCGAGCTGCTGCTGCTGCCAGTTGTAGCCGTTCATGGTCTTGACGAACTCGGGCTGGTTCTGGGCGACGGTCTTGGTGTTGTCCGCGGACCCGTCGACAACCGCGGTGTGGGCGTTGTAGAAGGTCTTCATCGCATTGAGGATCTGCGCGTTGGAGGGTGCGCCTCCGGCCGTTTGCGCGAGGTTGTGCAGGGAGCCGGCGCGGACCAGCTGGTCGGCGGTGATGACTTCGAGCTGGTCGCCGAGGCTCTTCGGTGTGGTCATGGTTTGCTCCTTTGCGCTGTCAGGACTGCCATTGGCTGGTGGAGCCGGCAAAGACGCCGACCTTGAGAGGCACCGAGGCGCCGGTGCTGGACACGAACGCGTAGGGCTGCAGGCTTTGGGACATCAGGATCTTGAGGTTGACCGGTGTCGACCCGACGGTCGTGTTGATGTACAGGCCGAGAACGCTGTCGTGCAGGTCCGTCACAGGTCTCAGCCACAGGCCGTACTGCAGGTTCTGGCCAGGCTCGACGTTCACGATATTGCGGAAGATGTCCAGCCCGACGATGAGGCCGGCACGAGCCTCAGCCAGCGGCAGGTTCGCAGCAAAGCTGACCACCTCGGGTCCGTCGCCTGGCCCTGTCCCGGTGAACGCGCCGACTGAGGCTGCCTTGATGGACGTGTCCTGACGGACCGTCTCCAGCGCCGTCGTCATTGCTGTGCCACTAAAGAACGGCGTAACGCAGGTGGGAGAGATGCCCGAGCCAGCCCAGTTCGTGGCATCTAGAGCGTTTCGGGCATCGGTCAGGCTGGTGTCGTTGACGTCGGTGACCAAGGCGGTCGTCAGCGCGTCGACCGCCGCTTGGTGGACCTTGTAGGAGTCCTTGGCCGCGTCGAGGATCTGCTGGTTTGTGGGGGTGGAGGCGTCGGTGGATACGGCCTCGCTGATCTGCGGCGGGAGCTCGGCGGTGAGGAGGGCCGTGCCGAGAGTGATGTCCATGGGTGGTGCTCCTTTGTCTGGGGCTAGTTGGTGACGATGTGGCCGTACTCGATGGCGGCATTGACCGGCAGCAGCCCGAGCTCGGCGCCGACGGCGACGGAGAATCCGCGGATCTCTGACAGGTCGGTGCTCAGGTGGATGCCGAAGCCGATCGAGGGGCCCTCGTAGACCGGTTCGCACGACACCTCGATCCCGATGAAGTCACCGGCGACCTTGGCCGGCGGTTCGACGAAGATGCCGGCCGTCAGGTTGATGCCGACGTCGATGTTCATCGAAATCCGGATGCCGCCCCAGGCCATCCACAGCGGAGATCCGCTGGGGAACCCGAAGCCCACGCCAACGCCGCCGAACCCACCGACGAACACATCGAGGTTGGCTTCAATGCCGACGAAGAAGGTTGCGAAGTCACCATCGGTTTCGACGCTCTTGCGAGCCGCGCCCATGTCGGAGGCAGCCAACAGCGGCTGAGTCAGGTTCGGCGCAGCCACCTTTGAGTGCCAGTTGTAGGCCTGTGAGGCGGCCACGTCCTGCCGGTTCGCGGGGTTTTTGGCCGTGGCGATCGAACCCGTGGTGGTGTCGTCGACTGCGGGTGTGTGCTGGTGGTAGGCGTCTTTACACGCTGCGAGAACCTCCGCGTTGGACGGACTCTTCTTGGCGGCAGCTAGCGCCTGGTCTCGGGTCATCGTCTTGGGATAGGTGACAATCAGCGACTCTGGATCCATTGCGTCGAGATGTTCTGTATAAAGTCCAGACATGAAAAACCTCCGATGAGGCAAGCGCAGGTCCCTCGCGCTCGGTAAACGACCTCGAATGACCACTCTTGTGGCCGTCTGAGGCCATGAAATGAGCACGGTTAAACCGGCGAAAGAAGATGACTACACCACAAAGGGCGCAGCCCGGGGTTGTGCAGGAAAAGCGCTTGTCGACGCGCAGGATGAGGCGCGAACGGCGCGAGCCTCTGGTACGGGGTTCATAAACAGATTAGAACATTCCGATCTCCCCAGAGACGTTCTTTACCATACCTATACCATCCAATTTTCGTATATCCAGCGTCGTTTCACTGATGTCAATGTCGGAGACCGTACGTGCGTGGCGGTGGGGTCCCTGATCGGCCTTCGCTACCGCACTCGGCCGGTTATATCGAAAGCAGCCAACCTGCCTTTGAGTAACCGTCGGCAGTGCTTTGACATACCCCATTCGCCGAACGGGATACGGCGACCGAGCAGGCGAACGTGAGCTGAGCGTGGGATCGGTCGCACGCGATACCTCCGCCGAGTGTCAACGTATGGTGCGTCTGGCCGACTTGTCCTTGACGCGGTGTCAAGGTGCCAGATGGGTGCATGGACGATGGGGTGCTGCTGCTCGACTCGCTGGCCTGGTGGCGCTGATCGAGGCGAGCCGTCGGTTTGACGGGCTGGCCCGACTTGATCCGCAGGACCCGCGGTGGGTCCAGCGCGCCGCAGCGGGTGCGGGTCTCGGGGCCAGCCTGCCGAGGTGGGCCGAAGCGCGCTAGCCAAAAGGGCCCGAGTCGTCTTCGCCCCGACTGCGTGGAGTCCAATACCGTGCTGTGCGACTACTACACGTCCCGGGGCTACACGCAGGTCGGCCGTTCTTGGACCTGCAAATGGACGCCTTGACGAGGGTGGATCCGTGCGCGTCTTCGCAGAGGAGGCGTCGATGGCGATTCGCGCCTGCTCCGGCCGGGACTTCCATCACTTCGTGGGACCCGGGCTCCCCGCTGGGCAGCGGATAACCCTACTCTTGAGTAATGACCGATCAGCTGACCGTTCCGGTCGGGGCGAGGGCCTCCGCAGGGGACACCGTGTCGCACCCCACACCCGCACCGGCCGGCCCGCGACGGCCGAGCCCGCCGCCGTATGTCGTCGGGCCGGGCCTGGGGGAGCGGCTGGGCCGGCGGGTGATGGCCGGCAAGGACGCGGGCACCCAGGTGAGCGTGACACCGCTGACCGGCGGGGTGCTTGCCACGGTGCCGAGCTCGACCACCGACGACGTGCGTGCGGCATACGCTCTGGCTCGGGCGGCCCAGCCGGCCTGGGCGCAGACCCCGGTCGGTGAGCGCGCCGCGATCCTGCTGCGGCTACACGACCTGATCCTCGACCACCAGAACGAGCTGCTCGACCTGATCCAGCTGGAGTCCGGCAAGGCGCGCAGGCACGCCTTCGACGAGGTCCTGGACGTCGCCGGTGTCTGCCGGCACTACGCCCGCAAGGCGAACGACTACCTGGCGCGGCGCCGCCACCTGGGCGCCATCCCGGTGCTGAGCCAGTCGGTCGAACTGCGCCACCCGAAGGGCGTCGTCGGCATCGTGGCCCCCTGGAACTACCCGCTGTCGATGTCGCTCACCGATGCGCTGCCGGCGCTGGTCGCCGGCAATGCGGTGGTGCTGCGACCGGACGAGAAGGCCGTGCTCACCGCACTGCGCTCAATCGAGCTGCTGGACGAGGCGGGTCTGCCTCCCGACGTGCTGCAGGTGGTGCTCGGCGACGGTCCGCACATCGGCGCGGCCGTGCTCGAGCAGGCGGATTACGTGATGTTCACCGGGTCCACCCCGACCGGGCGCAAGGTCGCGACCGACGCGGCCGCTCGGCTGGTCGGCGCATCCTTGGAGCTCGGCGGCAAGAACGCGATGTACGTCGCCGACGACGCCAACCTCAAGAAGGCCGCGGAATGCGCAGAGCGGGCGGTGTTCTCATCGGCCGGCCAGCTGTGCATCTCGGTGGAGCGCCTGGTGCTGCACGAGGCGATCGCCGACGAGTTCCTCACGCACTTCCTGGGGCGCGTCGAGTCGATGAAGCTCGGCCCGGAGCTCGCGTGGGGCAACGACATGGGCTCGCTGATCTCGCCCGAGCAGCTTGCCCGGGTGCAGGCGCATGTCGAGGACGCGCGCTCCAAGGGTGCGACCGTGCTGGCTGGGGGAAAGGCGTTGCCCGACCTCGGTCCCTACTTCTATGCACCCACCGTGCTCGACGGCGTCACCGACCAGATGATGTGCCGCGACGGCGAGACGTTCGGACCCGTGGTGTCGGTCTACCGGGTGTCGAGCGACCAGGAGGCTGTCGCACTCGCCAACGACACGGCATACGGCCTGAACGCCGCAGTGTGGACCCGCAACATCCCGCGAGGTCGTCGTGTGGCAGCCCAGATCCGTTGCGGCACAGTCAATGTCAACGAGGGGTATGCCGCGGCCTGGGCAAGCAACGGGTCCCCGATGGGCGGCATGGGGCAGTCCGGCATCGGCCGGCGGCACGGCGCCGAGGGCATCTTGAAGTACACCGAGTCGCAGAACGTGACCGTGCAGCACGTCACCGGCTTCGGGATCCCGAAGGGCGTGCCTGAGAAGGCTTGGGCGACGGCGATGTCCGGAAGTATGCGTCTTATGAAGAAGGTTGGTCTGTCATGAGCACCCCACGAAGTCTTCGTTCCTTCGCCACTCATTACTTCGAGGTGGCCACGGAATGAAAACCTTTGATCACGATGTCGTTGTCGTCGGTTCTGGGTTCGGCGGATCCGTCGCCGCGCTGCGGCTGGCGCAGAAGGGCTATGACGTACTCGTGTATGAGGCGGGCCGCCGGTTCGAGGACGAGGACTTCGCCAAGACGTCGTGGGACGTGCGGCGCTACGTGTGGGCACCCGCGCTGAAATGCTATGGCGTGCAACGGATCCACAAGCTGCCGGATGCGATGATCCTGGCCGGTGCCGGAGTCGGAGGCGGCTCGCTGAACTATGCGAACACCCTCTACAAGCCGCCGACGCCGTTCTTCCAGGACGACCAGTGGAAGGACATCACCGACTGGGAGGGCGAGCTCGACCCGCACTATGAGACGGCCTCTCGGATGCTGGGCGTGGTCGAGAACCCGTGCAACGGCCCGGTTGAGCAGCTGATGAAGGACACCGCCAACGATCTGGGCGTCGGTGACACCTTCCGGCATACTCCGGTCGGCGTGTTCTTCGGCGAGTCCGGCAAGACGGTGGCCGACCCCTACTTCGGCGGCGAAGGACCGGAACGCACCGGATGCACCGAGTGCGGCAACTGCATGGTCGGTTGCCGCGTGGGCGCGAAGAACACGCTGATGAAGAACTACCTGGCGCTCGCCGAGGGTCAGGGTGTGCGGATCGAGCCGATGCGCTCGGTGGTCGAGCTCGAGCCGCTGACCGGCGGTGGCTTCCGGGTCACCACCGAGCAGACCGGCGCGTGGGTCAAGAAAGACCGGCGCAGTGTGACCGCGGGGCAGGTGGTGCTGTCGGCCGGCACCTGGGGCACCCAGCAGCTGCTGCATCGGATGAAGGCGACCGGCAGGTTGCCGGGGCTGTCCGACCGGCTCGGTGTGCTCACTCGCACCAACTCCGAGGAGCTGGGCGGCGCCGCAGCGGTAAAGGTGCCGGACAACGTCGATCTCTCGCACGGAGTCGCGATCACCACCTCGTTCCACGTGAGCCATGACACGCATGTGGAGAATGTGCGCTATGGCCGTGGCTCGAACCTGATGGGGCTGCTGTCCACCCTGCTGGTCAACGGCGACAACCCTGGTCCGAAGCGCACCGCCGAGTTCGCGGCGACCTTTGCGAAGCGGCCGATCGCCTACACGAAGGCCGCGTGGAGCCCGCGATGGAGCGAGCGCACGATCATTGCTCTGGTGATGCAGTCGGTGGACAACTCGATCACGGTGTCGGCACGTCGCCGGTTCGGTCGCATCGGACTCACCAGTGAGCAGGGTCATGGGTTGCCGAACCCCAAGTGGATCCCCGCGGGACACAAGGCGATTCGTGCAATGACGGACCGCCTGCGAGAGCTCGGCGGCAATGAGGTGATCGCCGGTGGCAACTGGTCGGAGATCTTCGGCATCCCACTGACGGCGCACTTCCTCGGTGGTGCCGCGATCTCCGACTCGCCGGAGCGCGGCGTGATCGATGCGTACCACCGGGTGTGGGGCTACGCGGACCTGCACATCGTCGACGGCTCCGCCGTGTCCGCGAATCTCGGGGTGAACCCGTCGTTGACGATCACCGCGCAGTCCGAGCGGGCGATGTCGATGTGGCCGCAGAAGGGCGAGCAGGACGAGCGGCCGGAGCAGGGTGCGCCATACCGGCGGCTGGATGCCCCTGCGGGACGGGTGCCCGGCGTCGACCTGGGGATGCCGACCGCTCGCCCGGCGTAACGGCATACGGACCGGGGCAGTGGATGCGCTGGCTATAGCTTCCGCTTTCACTGCGTGGCGTGGGCGCGCGCGGCAGCTTGACGGTGCGCGGCCACGACCTGCCGCATAAACGTCGAAGGCTGCAGTCGCAGGCCGAGCACCGGTATGCGCAGGACCCTGTCGTGACTGAGCGTGATGTCGTTCTGCCGCAGGCTGTCGTCCACCGGTTGCAGCCCGTGCTCGTGATGGATGCCCTCGATCTCGACAACGAGGTCGAGGGCATCCCAGCGCACGTCGAGGTAGATCCGCCCGTTCGGTCCCTGACGGAGGACCTGACGACTCGGCTCCGGCAGGCCCCACTGCCGACACAGTCCCGCGAAGTCGAGCTCACCCAACGACTCGGCTCCGTCGGCGATGTCGCGGACCAGCGAGTGGATCAGGCCGCGACGTCGCTGCAATGGGATGACGGGCAACAGCTCCTCGAGCCGCGACGCGGACACCAGTCGCTGTTGCACGGGCAGCACCAGAAGCAGTGCAGCCTGACGGTCCGAGACGGCCCACCCGGCGGCGCGTAGGGCAGCGACCCCGGGTCGCACCCGCGGCACCCCACGCGCGTCGACCTCATCGGACAGGCGAGTGGTCAGTTCATGCAGCCGGACCGGCCGCAGACGCCGTGGAGAGTGACCGCGCAGCACCGACACGTGGGACATGCCCGAGTCGAACCCCGTCAGACCGGCAGCCTGGAGAGCCGTGACACCGCCCAGCACCGCGCCGGCACCTGTCTCCCAGATCGCGCACCACTGAGTGGCGAGAATGGTCAGGGCACCCGTGCGCACCGCGACGGTATGCCGTGCCGGCAGGAACCAGCGGCGTGCCGCAACTTCGGCGGCGATGGCATGACGATCGACGCCGAGCTGGTGCAGCTGGTGGCGGGAAATCACCCAGCCCTGGGTGCTGGCGAGCGCATCCACGCGCCGGCGCCGCTGCATACGCTCGGCTCGTGTCGTCATACCCAGATCGTGCGGGGGAGGGCGGGGCCGCGTCTTCGGTGAACGACGCAGATGTGGAGGGCCGGTGTCCACTGCGGAGGCTGTGGATGGGGTGGGGTGCAGTGGATGCGCGCGGTATAGCTTCCGTTTTCACTGCAGCGACCGGCGGCGGTGCTGGGGTGCAGTGGATGCGCGCGGTATAGCTTCCGCATCCACTGCACCGCTCAGCCGGTGTGCTCGACCGGCTCGTCGCTCCACGACCGCCAGAGCGCGGCATACGATCCCTGCATCGCGAGCAGCTCGTCGTGTGAGCCGATCTCGATGATCTTGCCGCCGTCGACCACGGCGACGCGATCGGCGTCGTGCGCGGTGTGCAACCGGTGCGCAATCGCGATGACCGTGCGCCCGGACACCACCGCAGCCAGCGACCGCTCCAGATGCCGCGCCGCCCGCGGGTCGAGGAGCGACGTCGCCTCATCCAGCACCAGCGTATGCGGGTCGGCCAGCACGAGTCGCGCCAGCGCGAGCTGCTGCGACTGGGCGTCGGTCAGCGCAGTCCCACCCTGGCCGACCACCGTGTCCAGACGATCCGGCAGCCCGGACGCCCAGGCCGCGGCATCCACGGATCGCAGGGCCTGCCACAGCACCTCATCGTCCGATCCCGGGCGGGCGAGCACCAGATTGTCGCGCAGGGTGCCAACGAAGACGTGGTGCTCCTGTGTGACGAGCGCGACCTCACCGCGCAGCCGATCCAGCTCGAGGTTGACCAGCGGCACGCCGCCGACGTCGATCCGACCCGCGCGCGGCCCGTCGATGCCGGCCATCAGCCGACCCAGGGTCGACTTGCCCGCGCCCGAGGGCCCGACGATCGCCAGCCGCTCGCCCGGCTGCAGATCGAGCGAGACGCCGTGCAGCACGTCGTGGCCGGCGCGATAGGAGTACCGCACGTCCGTCGCAGCCATCCGCGCATCGGTGGGCGTCTCGCCGCCGGCGCTGCGGTCGGGCGGCACCTCCTCGATGCCGATGATCCGAGCAAGGGAGGTGGTGCCGACCTGGATCTCGTCCAGCCAGGAGATCAGCTCGTCCAGCGGCTCCGCCAGCGCCTGCGCGTAGAGCACGACGGTGGTGACCTGCCCCAGGCTCGCGTGACCCTGGGACACCAACCAGCCGCCCCAGAGCAGCGCGACCGCGGCAGGCCCGAGCATGCCGAGGTCGACCTGCGGGAACCACCGCATCCGCAGCCCGAGCGTGTAGCGCTCCGCCTCGAACATCTCGCGAATGGTGCCCTCGATCTCCTCCCGCCGAGCGCCCTGCAGCCCCAACGCATCCACCGTCCGAGCACCTTCAACGGTCTCGGTGATGACCCCGTTGTTCGTCGCGTATGCCGCCCGCTCCCGCAGGTAGCCGTCCCGCGCGTAGCGCAGGTAGCGGCGGGTGGACGTGATCAGCAGGGGTACGCCGACCAGCAGCGAGACCGCAACCAGCGGGCTCACCAGGAGCGCCGCAACGAGGGTCAGCAGGGCGGTCGCCGCGGCGACGAGGATCGACGGGATCCCATAGCGCACGACATACGACAGCGACTCGACGTCATTGGTCGTGCGAGCAACCAGATCGCCTGTGCCAGAACGCTCCACGGTCGACAGCGGCAGCTCGACGACGCGCTCGATGAAGCGCTCCCGCAGCTCGGCGAAGATGCTCTCGCCCATGACGAAACCCGCTCGCCGCGCGAACCACACGAGCACCGTCTGCACGATGACCGAGGCGGCAAGCACCATGATCAGGTCGTTGATGCGCGACATGGTGATCGTGCCGCCGGTGAGCCCGTCGATCAGCTCTCCGATGACGCGCGGCGCCACCAGGCCGGCGATCGCGGCGAGCGCGTGCAGCCCGATCACCCGGGTCAGCACGCCACGGTGACGACGCATCAGCCGGGCCGTGTGTGCGCGCACGGCATCCGTGTCGGCGATCGGCAGGGTGCGCCGGGTCGTGTCGTGCGCGTCATGGATTGCGGTCATCAGCGGGTCACCTCCATCACGGGTCGTTCGTCGTTCTGGTCTTCGCCGCGCACCACGACGCGGCGGTATGCCGTGCTGTGCGCCAGCAGCTCGCGGTGGGTGCCGCGGGCGGTCTCGCGGCCGTCCTCGAGCAGCACCACCTCGTCGGCGTGGTCCAGCAACAGTGGGCTCGCCGTCATCAGCACGGTGGTGCGACCCCGGCGGGCCGCCACCAGCCGCCCGGCGATGCGCGACTCGGTGTGCGCGTCAACGGCACTGGTAGGCTCGACCAGCACCAGGGTCTCGGCGATGGTCAACAGTGCTCGTGCGAGTGCAAGCCGCTGCCGCTGGCCACCGGAGAACGAGCGACCACGCTCCTCGACCTCTGCATCGAGACCACCGGGCAGGGCGTCGAGCACGTCGGCAGCACTGGCAACATCCAGCACTCGCAGGATCTCGCCGTCGCTGAGCGACTCGGTGGGGTCCAGCTCACGCCGGAGCGTGCCGGTGAACAGTCGAGGATCGCTCTGAGAGACCACGATCCGCGAACGCACCTGTGCCACGGGCGCGCCCGTGACGGGCACTCCACCATACGTCACACCGTCCTTGTCCGGACCGAACCGGCCGAGGCGGTCCGCCAGCGCGGCGGAGTCCTCCGGCCGTGCGGACACCACCGCGGTCAGCCGGCCGGGGTGTATGCGGATGCCGGAGGTCGCGTCGACGAGGTCCTGCGGCCCGCCGGGCAGGTTGACCGGATGTGCGGGGTCCGTGTGGTCGCCGGGGACCTCGAGCACGGCAATCACCTTGCCCGCCGCGACGATCGCTCGCGTGTAGTCCTCCGCCATCTCCGTCGCCGTGCGCAGTGGCATGACGAGGAAGGCGGTGTAGCCGAAGAATGCCACGAGCTCGCCCGCGCTGATCGAGCCGTCGAAGACCGCTCGCGCACCGAGCCACGTGACGACGACGATGAACACCCCGGGCAGCAGGACCTGGGCGGCGTCGAGGGTCGACTGGGTGCCCGCAACGGCGACACCGCTGCGCCGCACCCGCTGCGACTGGTCCTGGTAGCGACGCAGGAACGTGGCCTCGCCGCCGATACCGCGCAGGACCCGCAGGCCGGCAACGGTGTCGGACCCGAGCTCGGTGAGCCGGCCGGATTCCTCACGCTGTTGTGTCTGCTTGCGCTGCAACGGTCGCATCACCAAGGTCAGCGAGGCCAGCAGCACCGGCACACCGAGCAGCACGATCAGGCCGAGCCGCACCGACGAGCTGAGCAGCAGGATCGCGACCACGACATACGAGACGATCGCCGCGCAGAAGCGACCGAACACGTCGAACGGGTTGGCGACTCGCATCGCGTCGGATGCCACGGTGGCCACGACCTTTCCGGTCGGCATCGACCGCGGCAGCGCGGCGCCGGTGTGCGTCGCATGCCGCCCGATCAGCTGCACGACACGGAACGCCGCGCGCATCCAGCTCTCCACGGCATACCGGTGGCGCATCATCCCGCTCAGCGCCGAGGTCACGGCGAGGGCGAACACGACGGCGGACCAGAGCACGAGTCGACCGGTGTGGTGACCCCTGATGCCCTGGTCGATGGCCAGGCTGACGGCCGCCGGCACGAGAGCCTGCGACAGCATCCATCCCGTGCCGTAGGCCGCGGCGCCGAACAGCGTGCGCTGCTGGCCCCGCGCGGTCCACAGGAGGTACCGCCAGGGGCTGCGCAGGTCGGGAGTGCCGGGGTCGGCGTAGGGAAGCTTCTTCATGGCAACTCCACGTTACGGCTCGGACCCCCATCGGCGACACCGAATTTCTGTGCCGCCGAGAGGCATACAACAGCACTGAGCGGCATACCTATTTGGTATGCCGCTCGGTGGATTGGTATGCCTGTCGGCGAGGTGGCGGGTCGGTGGCGTGCGCACCCCGGTGGCCATGGAGCGTCCGTACAGGCCGCCGACGTACCCTGGCTGACGTGCTTCGGACCGCCCTGACCCCTCGCTGGCTGGGGTGGCTCGTCGTTCTGCTGGCCATCGTCGTCATCCTCACCGAGCTGGGGTTCTGGCAGCTTGGGGTTGCCCGGGACAAGGGCGTCGACAAGACCCTGCTCGCGGCGCCGACCAGACCAGTGGTTCCGATGAAGACTCTCCTCCAGGTCGGCGACCCGTTCCCCGCCAAGGGATCCTCCCGCCGGGTCAGCGTGCGCGGGCACTACCCTCCCTCTTTCATGTGGCGGCCAGTAACTGCTTGTGAGTGCCGTTGGGGCCGTGTGCGGGTGGTTTTGTCGGCCAGCGCATGCTGGTGGCCCGACTGGCGCGTCGGGTGGGCGGTTCTCCAAGAGTCCTGGTCGGGCGGGCGGGGCCGCGGGTGGTCAGGCGAACGCGGCCCGTAATCGGTGAAACGCGTTGGCAATGCTGGTGGCCCACCGCCATGTCTTGTCCAGTCGTAGGTGGAGCTGGCGACTGGATCTGGTCAGCCGGGCGGCGACGTGCAGGACCCGGTAGCGGAACGTGGCGATCTCACACCGCGCGAGGTCGGGCTGATCGGCGAAGCCGATCAGCTTCGTCCAGGCGACCAGGTCGGTCGCGGTCAGCACCACTTCCAACCAGGCGTTGTTCTCCGCCCAGCCAAAGCACGGGAAGTTCCGCAGCCCGGTGGCCTTGGCCTGCCGGATCCGGTCCTCGACCCGGGCATGCTGCCGGTGACGCAGCTCGAGGCCAGCGGCCTGGCCAGGGACAACCCCGAGTGGGGTGTTCGTCAAGAACGCCGTGATCCGGTG
>NZ_VCQV01000129.1 GCF_007845645.1 Leekyejoonella antrihumi | reverse complement strand
GTCAGATCAAGGCGAGTAGAAGCGGGAGCCGAGTATGGAACAGGTCATTATCGGGGTCGATCCCCACAAACTGTCGGCAACGATCGAGGTCGTCGATCGCAACGAGCAGATGCTCGGGTCGGGGCGGTTCGCGACCGACAAGGCCGGGTACGCGGCAATGCGCCGTTACGTGCGGGACTGGCCCGATCGCACTTGGGCGGTCGAGGGGGCCAATGGTGTCGGTCGTGGGCTGGCGCAACGGCTCTTGGAGTCCGGTGAGCATGTCGTCGATGTGCCGGCCAAGCTGTCCGCGCGAGTGCGGTTGTTCAACACCGGCCACAACCGCAAGACCGACGCCCTGGACGCCCACTCGGTCGCCGCGGTCGGGGTTCGCACCCCGGGCCTGCGGGTGCTGGAGGTGGACGGGGAACTGGAAGCGATGCGGCTGCTGACCGATCGGCGGGAGGCACTGACTCATCGACGGGTCCAGACTGTGTGCCGACTTCAAGCGTTGCTTGCGGACTTGTTACCCGGCCAGGTCAAGCGTGACATCACCGCGATACAGGCCAAGAAGATGCTGGCCAGCGTGCGGCCCCGCGACATCGCCGGCAAGACCCGCCGCAGGATCGCGGCCGAGGAGTTGGCCGAGCTCGTCGCGGTAGAGGTGAAGATGAAGAGCGCGACCGCGGAGTTGAAGGCGATGGTCCTGGCACGCGAATCGCGGCTGATGGACATCCACGGCATCGGCCCGGTCGTCGCGGCACGGATCCTGGCCGACGTGGGAGACGTGGCACGGTTCGCTGACCGCAACCGTTTTGCGTCCTGGACCGGTACGGCGCCGCTGGATGCCTCTTCAGGTGAGCAGAACCGGCACCGGCTCTCGCGCGCGGGAAACAGGCGGATGAACCACGCCATCCACATCGCTGCGATCACGCAACTGAGACTTGAGACCGACGGCCGCACCTATTACCGCCGCAAGCGAGCGGATGGGAAGAAGCCCAAGGAGGCGCTGCGCTGTTTGAAGCGTCGGATCTCGGACGTGATCTACAAACAACTCGTTGCCGACGCGGCGCGGGCCGCCCACACTGACCTGTGGCCGGGTGTGAGCGCGGGTCCGGGAGGGCACTGCGGGACGACACTCAAATCCAGCGCGGCCGACTTCCACCCGATCATCGACTCTTCGGATCAGCCACTTCCCGGACCCGCTGACCCGACGCTACGCCGCCCCAGCTCACCCAACGAGCCCCAACACGAACGGGA
>NZ_VCQV01000128.1 GCF_007845645.1 Leekyejoonella antrihumi | reverse complement strand
CCCAGCAGAGGGCGCGGGTCGGTCGGAGTCCGGTCTGACCGACGACGACTTCTCGCCCACCTGGGCTGACGATGATCGGCCGCGGATCCCGCGCGTGGCCGGTGAGCGTGAGGCTCTCACGGCGTACCTGGAGTACTACCGCGCGACGGTGGAAATGAAGTGCCGCGGGGTGACACGGGAGCAGGCCCGGACCCGGGCAATGCCGCCGTCCACACTGTCACTGCACGGCATGGTCCGACACCTCGCCGGTGTGGAGCGCTGGTGGTTCCAGCAGAACTTCGAGCGCCGTGACGTGCCGTTCCTCTTCATCACCACAGACAACCCCAACCTCGACTTCGACCCACCCTCGGACGCCGACTTCGAAACCGACCTCGAGGCCTGGCGCGCGGAGTGTGCCGTTTCCCGTGAGATCGTCGCCGCTCACGGCCTCGGCGTCACCGCGCGGCCGCTGGACTGGTACGAGGACATTGATCTGCGATGGCTGGTGCTTCGGATAATTACTGAGTACGCCCAACACTGCGGGCATCTCGATCTGCTTCGCGAGGGCATCGACGGGAGGGTTGGCGCATAAAGCTCGGTAGCGGACGCGTCGGTAGATCTTGCCCACAACACCAATCGGCTATCGGGTGATCAGTCGTTGTCGACCAACCCCGTTACATGTAACATTGGGGTATGGCAGGGACACGAGACCGGGTACGCGCGCATCGCCGGCGTTTGCGCGAGCAGGGCTTGCGGCCGGTTCAGATCTGGGTGCCCGACGTACGGGCTCCAGAGTTCGTCGCGCAAGCTCACCATCAGTCAACAGCCATCGCCGCCAGCGAGCGTGAGGCCGCTGACCAGGCGTTCGTCGATGCCATCTCCGTCGATTGGGACGCCGAGGCGGAGCCCGACGCGTGAGGCGGGGTGACCTATACACTGCGGCTGCCCGTGGTGCCTATACCGGCAAGCCAAGACCCGTGCTCATCGTCCAGGACGATCGATTCGACGGGACCGCATCGGTGACGGTTTGCCCGCTGACGACGAGCCCGGTCGAGGCCCCACTGATTCGCATCCCCATCGAGGCGACAAGTGCTACCGGGATCGAGAGACCAAGCCAGATCATGGTCGACAAGGTCACGACGATGCCACGAGCGAACGTGCGCGATCACCTCGGCCACGTGCCCGATGCTGACCTGGTCCGGCTCGACCGCGCTCTTCTGGTCTTCCTCGGGCTTGCCGACTGAACCAGCTTGACCAGTCCGGTGCGACCGCAAGCGGATCG
>NZ_VCQV01000127.1 GCF_007845645.1 Leekyejoonella antrihumi | reverse complement strand
AGGGGCTGCGATCTAATAATGTGGGTTGGTTACGGCGTGTCGGGTGGTGCCAGCGTGTAGTTCCAGTCGCCGTGGAATTCGTGGCGGGTCAGGGGCAGCGCGTCGATTTCCTTGGTCGTGTACTTCAGCCCGATGGGGTACTGGCCGGTGTCCAGGACGCACCGCACGGTCAGCCCGGTGGTTGTGGTGGTGTTGCTGATCAGATTGACGATGACCTGGTGGGTGCGTAGTGGTCGTCCGCGCCAGCCCAAGGTGATCTGGGAGAACAGTCGGTGCTCGATCTTATTCCACTTGCTGGTGCCCGGCGGTAGATGACACACGGTGACGTGTAGGCCTGTGTCCGCGGCGAACTGGGCCAGCTCGATCTTCCAGGCACGGATCCGGGAGCCGTTGGATCCTCCGGAATCGGCGCAGATCAGCAATCGGTCGGAGCCCGAGTAGCGGTCCCGGCCCACGGCGTCCCACCAGGAGGCGATGGTGGCGACCGCGAACGCGGACGTGTCGTGGTCGGTGCCGACCGTCACCCAGCCGGTGTTCGCGGACACGTCGTAGATGCCGTACGGGATGGCCTTACCCAGCTCGGCGTCGGGAAAGTCGTGCACGTTGACCCGCTCCGGGGTACCCGTCGGTTGGTACTCGCGTCCGCCGTTCTTGAAGTCCCCGACCAGCTCCTTCTTCTTGGTGTCCACCGAGATCACCGGGTCACCCGCGGCGAGGTGCTCGGCAACCTGATTGTTCAGGTAGGTGAACTGGGCGTCCCGGTCGGCGTGCTGAGTGCCTTCGGTGACCTTGGTATTGGCCTGCAGACTGAACCCCATCGCCCGCAGCATCCGTGCGACCGTCCGGTCCGAGATCGGATGACCCATACCCGTCAACGCGCCGGCCAGGTGCCGGGTCGACTTGGTCGTCCAGACCAGCGCGGACATCGGGTCACCCCGAGTCTCCGGCTCCACCAACGCTTTTAACGCTGCGTCCAGGTCCGTGTCGGTCTGCGACAGCTTCTTACGGCCACCACCGGCCGCTCGCACCCGAGCCCGCGGCCCGTCCTGCCCGGTGACCTCTCGAACTCCTCGGGCGATCGTGTCCGGGTGCACCCCGGTCGCTCCCGCGACCGCTTTGATCCCACCCCGGCCAAGCTCGGCCGCCTCAGCCCCCAGCAACAGCCGCCGCTGCCGCTCATCCAGATGCTCACGCAATACCGCATAGCGCCGCTCCACCGACTCCACCGCCTGCGCCATCACTGCCATAGCACGAGCGTAGAGCCCTCAAAGCATAAAACCTAGGTTATTCTGACGCGAATCCT
>NZ_VCQV01000126.1 GCF_007845645.1 Leekyejoonella antrihumi | reverse complement strand
GCGTGGATCGAGTCGTTCTTCGGACACCTCAAGGGCGAGAACCCGTACCTGGACACCATCACCGACCCCGCGGTCATGCGCCGCGAGCTCGACGTCAGAAGGGAGCACTACAACACGATCCGGTTGCACGAGGGCATCGGCTACGTCACCCCCGCCGACGAGCACCACGGGCGCGGCGACGCGATCCGCAAGGCTCGCCGCGACGGGCTACACGCCGCCCGCGCACACCAGATTGCCACCCGCCGCAAGATGCGGCACACTACAGGAAATCCCAGCAACCCGAATGCGGACAATTAAAACCGGGGAGTGTCAGAATTTCGGTGTTTCTGCACTTCGTTGTTCAGTACTTCTCGGCGCTCGGCCAGCGTCCTTCGAAGACGGTGGCGAACACGTTCAGGGCCGGCTTCCACCGGGTGACCCAGCGTCTACCTCCCTTGCCGGTCGGGTCAAGGCTACGTGTGACCAGGTAGAGGCACTTGAGCGCGGCGTGCTCGTTCGGGAAGTGCCCACGAGCCTTCACCGCCCGACGATACCGGGCGTTCAGGGACTCGTTGGTTATCTTGAGCGCTGGTCCGGGACAGGGCGTTGACCTGCGGGTTTGCGTGCTGGACATGTCCGTCAGGCATCGTTTCGGCGGGCTGCGATGGCGCGCGGGTCTGGTCAGTTCGAGGTGTATCTCGGGCGTGTCGCACGGCGGTCCCCGAGGGCCTGAGCAAGTGCGTCGCGTAGTTGCTGGTTGTCGGCCTCGAGGCTGCGGATGCGTTGGTGTGCGATCTCGAGTCGCTGCTTGAGGGATGAGTCGCTGGCCGCCTGCCGGGTCGGGATGGTGAGCGGGGCCGAGGTGCGAGGCTGTTCCGCGCGGATCTGGTCGAGCAGGTCGGCTTGGGTGTACAGCCAGGACCGAGACACCTCGGCTTGCTCGGCGACGGTGGTGACGGTCAGGGGTTGACCGGTCCGGGCCAGGTGCCGCACGGCGATAACGGCGCGGCGGCGAGTCCGCTCGGCGCGGACTCGTGCGGCATCCGCGAGGTGGCGGCTGTTGTCAGCTTTCATCGGATTCCTGCTCGGGTTGTTCGAGCGCGGTGATGATCGCGTCGAGGCTGGTCAGTACTTGCTTGTTCATGTCGGCTACGCGGGCTCGTCCTTCCGCTTCCGCGCGGGTGATCAGTTCGATGACCTGGGTGCGGTGCTGCCGGTGCGCGGGCAGGTGAGTGTTGGTGGTCAGGAACATCGGGCAGGTCTGAGCCGCCCGCCAAAATTCGGACAGTTGATATCCAGTATTTCTATGCGGCGGAATGCGTCTCGTACCAGTCCTTCTCGGCCTGCTCCGGGGTCCGGTAACCGAGTGCTGAATGACGCCTT
>NZ_VCQV01000125.1 GCF_007845645.1 Leekyejoonella antrihumi | reverse complement strand
CTTCTTGGTGTGGAACAGGTCAGGACGTCAACACTCCCGATTCTCCTCGCCAAGAAGGCCTTTCACGCTACAACGCGCCGACGAACCATCCTCAACCCGCGACCCTCCACGGATCGAGGCTAAGCCCATCCTCCAACCAACGCGCGCTTCGCGCTGCCTCGATACCGGCGACTGGCGCGGCCGACCGGGGATTGGGCAATCTCGATCAAGCGCTCCGCCTCGCGCGCGAGGATCGTGGATCTCACTGAAGCGACCATGAAATTGAGGAGCACACCATGAACAGCACTGCAACATTCGCCGAGACCGACGCCATCGCAGGCAAGCTCGCCGGGCTTGCCGACGAGTTGCGCACCACGATCGGAAATGTCGACGACCCACAGGCCAAGGCGATGCTCGAGACCGGCGCAGAGGCCCTCGGGGGGCTGCGAAAGGCCTTTGTCGACTACAAGAACGGCGACGAGGAAGCTTGGCAGCGGTAGTCGCGCGGGCCGGAGCGCACGGTCGGCCGGCCAACCGGAGTTGCGGCGGCGCGGCCGTCCGGTCGGCGAGTGACCGGCCATCCCGCAGCTGTTGGTGACCTCGTGAGTCGGACGCAAATGGGTGAAACGGGCAACGTTCTTCCCGCCGATCAAGGTCAGTCTGAGATCACACCCGACAGTGGACGCCGTCACATGGTCCGCCAACTCGCGGTCACAGCCACCCAGAAATCCGCTGAAAGACACCCGGCCGGCTGTGTCCGATCCAGACCGTGGTGTTCGTAGGAGAAGTGAGGGTACGCCACCCATCGGCAGCGACCATCTGCACAACCGGAGACGGCCGCGAGCATCCAGAACGGCCGCACAGGCGCGGCCGGTGCCGTCGGCTCGAAAGGACAGACACCATGACCATGATCACCCCACCACGCTTTGCCATTGACCTGGCACAGCAACGAGAACGCGACCTGGTCAGGGCGGCCGAACGATACCGAAGTTGCCACCCGGAGAAAGGTCACCGCCAGCGACTGGGCGAGACCGCCCCTGGAAGCGAGCAAGCCACCACGAGTCTGCGTCACCTGATGGCCCGGTGGATCGGCCGCCGCCCGGTACGCCGCGCCATTGAGTGACCAGGCAAGTCACCGTAGCGCCACACCACCACCGGTGGGTCGCCGCTGCTGGCCAAACTAGGTGATCTTCACCCTCTTACTGCGTATCAGTGACCAGGCCCGTCAGGTCGAACAATCGGTGGGTGCGGATTCAGTCGAGGTGACGCAGCCGTGGCCAGAGCGTGGGCCAAGGCGCTGTCGGCCGGCAGAGCAGGACGGGCAGGCCTTGTTCCTGGTTGTTCAGTCGGGCACCGTTGTCGATGGTGGCGAGAACCATGCAG
>NZ_VCQV01000124.1 GCF_007845645.1 Leekyejoonella antrihumi | reverse complement strand
TCTCTGATCGCCTTGGCCAACGCCATCATCATCACCCGGCGCCTGATCCGGACCGCCTGGACCACCCACCGCTGGGACACTCGACCAACCCGCCGACCATGACCTATCCGCGGAACCTCTAAGCGGATTTGAACACGGACGTCTCGGTCAACCGTTCAAGATGTCGCCCTCGGCCACGCAGCACAACGAACGCATCGTGGCCTCGGCGCGTGCGCGTACTGTCCGGGTGGCTATCCGATCAGGATGTAGTCACGGGCGACCTCTCCGCCGCCGTTTCGTAGGAACAGGTTCATGCTGGTCGTGACGGTCGTGCCGTCGGGAGCCATCATCTCCCAGGACACCCGAAGCAGACCGTCGTTCCCGACGAACCCGGTGCACTCGGTAGCCGACGATTTGACCCTCCGAGGATGGGAGCTGCGAGACTTCCGGCTCTTCGATCGACCGGTCAGGACCTCCGGGTGACCGAGTAGAGCCCGGCAACCCACAACGGGTCGGTCACTCGCACCGTCGGCACATCCCCCTGCGGGATGGTGACGGATCGTGACACGCACGCCGGGTGTCGCCGAGCGGCGCGGTCGAACAGTGCGCGAGGATCGGGACATGGCCTTCGCCTACACGGACCGTGCCGTCGCGCGACACTTCGAATCCCACGACTCGGAAGAACTGACGAACCAGCTGACCGAGTACTTTCGAGACCTTGCCACCCGGGACGCGCATGCGCAGGTCACGGTACTCGCCGGGCCGCAGGTGTGGTCCACCCCCGACGGCAAGGTGCATGCTCTGCTCGTCGTGACGAGTGAGAGCGGCAAGGATCCCTATGACGGCTGTGACCTGGACGTGTGAGCCGCTCGGGTCTCCTGCCCGTGCGCGGGCGAGGGTATCGCCCAGGCCACGCCGGGCGCTCTGCCGGTGTCGGGCCGCCGGGCCGGGGCCGGGTGACCGCCCGGCGGGAGGTGGCTGTCGGTGATCGCGGGTCCGGTGTGCTGCCACCAGCGTGCGCTGGCCTGCGCGGTCGTGCCGTCCAGGGCTGTGGCGGTAGCGATCAGGGGCAGGTCCCGGTGGTCGCTCATCCCGGCCGCGTAGACGGTGTCCGCCGCGAGCTCGGGGTCCGCGGCCCGGGTCAGCAGCGGGACGTCGGACGGCACGCCGCCGGAGTGCGCCAGCGCGATCAGCACGTTTCCGTGAACGCCGGGGTGCAGGTCACCCGCGGCAGGCGTAGCCAGCAGGGCAAGCAGACCGGGCCGCTGGGCGGGCCCGGCTAGTGGCGTGTCGTTTTAATTAGTTTATGGTTTGATGGGATAGTTAGGCATGGCCAACCATGCTGCTCCCGCTCTGAAACTGCATCCAGGTGACCGGGCGGAGCTGGTTCGGTGGCAACGCT
>NZ_VCQV01000123.1 GCF_007845645.1 Leekyejoonella antrihumi | reverse complement strand
ACTGTGTCAGCAGCTGACCGACACCGAGACGACCTATCCTGGCACGAACCTCAAGATCGTCTACACCGTCAAAGACCAGCCTGACAACTCATGAACGATCCCACCATGTCCAGACCCCTGGGGCCGGACGCTGGTGGCACCGGAACCAGCGCCAACGAAGGCACGAGCGCCGCATCCTCGCCCGTGAACGCGACCTCCTCGGGGTGCGTGGCCACTGCTGGGCTGATGACGGCCCGGGACGGCGTGATCTCCGCCGGGCCCTTCAAGGCGAACCGAGGACTTTGGCGAGCAGAGCAGGGGACGAAGTTCTGGGTGGAAACGTCGGTCAACCAAAAGCCCACGGCTGCCGTCATCCGCGCTCAGCTACTCAATTCATCCACGCAGTCGATGGTGACGCGTCGCGGACCGGACGCTATTGCCACACCCGACGGTGACCCGCCGGGCCTGTTCTTTCCTGGGAACCTACGGCTCCCTCGCCACGGGACCTGGCAGATCACCGTCACGATCGGCAAAGACAGCGGCTGCTTCCGCGTCCACGTCTAGCGCTCCACCCGGACATACAGCCCGGCATGGACGGGGAGCGATACGCCCCGCTTGGGGAGGAATCACTGGACACGAGAACGGCGATCAGTGGCCGACGTGCTGGCATAGCGGTCGGTGCCCTGCAGGGGTGTCCAATACGGAACGCCCACGGCGGGCGCGGTGTGCGGTGTCCGCAAGGCGAGGTCTTACGGGTCGCTTCGCGGCCTTGAGTTCACCGTTCTCGGTAGGGTCATTGCGTGGTGAGCCTGGCGAGGGAGCAGTTGGCTGCCGTGGCCGAAGTGCTGGGTGCCGGTCGCCGCGGGGGCATCGAGATTTGGCTACGCGGCGGGTGGGCCATGGACTTCTACTTGGGCGAGATCAGCCGTGAGCATCTGGACGTCGACTTCTTCGCCTGGCGGCATGACCTTCCCCAGCTCGTGGAGAGCCTCGTCGCCAACGGTTGGAGCGAGATCGGTACCCACCCGCGGGACCAGCAGCGTGACCTGCGCCGCGGGGCGGTCGAGCTGGGGTTTGCTCCCTTGGAACGGGACGTCGAGGGCCGCGTGGTCGTGGGTGGCGGGCCCTGGCGTGGAACTCGGTGGCCTGCTGACATCCTGTCCGACGCAGTGGTCGGCCACATCGGTGACCTGTGCTGTCCGGTGATCAGCCCGCGCGCGCAGGTTGAGATCAAACAGATGATGCCCGAGTGGGTGCCGGCGATGCGTCGGAGGCCTAAACCTCGATCCGTGGAAGGACTGGGCTGATTGGCTGTGAGCGGGTGTCGGGACTGCGTGTGGGCGGCTCGTGGTGGCTGGGCGTTATGGTGCCGCTGGTCTGCCCAGCTTTTCCACGAGGAGTCT
>NZ_VCQV01000122.1 GCF_007845645.1 Leekyejoonella antrihumi | reverse complement strand
GGCTCTTCAGAAACGAGGGTGTAGTCGGGGTCTGAATCCTCCGGACTCCAGGAGGGATCGCGCGACATAGTGGGTCAGGTTTCGGAACCCGAGGGCGGACCCGCGTAAGTGCTCGAGGCGACCGTTGATCGCCTCGGTGGGTCCGTTGGACGTGCCGGGCCGGTCGAAGTACGCCAGGATGTCCGCGGCGCGGCGTTTGAGTGTGCGCCCAAGCGTGATCAGCTCCGTCAACGCACTGGGTACGTCGTGGCTGATCGAGTCGATCAGCGTCTTCAGGGCTGCTCGACCCTTCGCCCGGTCAGGGTCGCGGTAGGCGGCGATCATTCCCTGATACACGCCCCAGGTGGCCTCGACCTCGACGTGCTCCTGGTCGCCGAACACGGCATCGAGGCGGGCCTGCTGCTTGGCGGTCAGCAGGTCACTGCCGGTGTGCAGGGTTCGCCGTACCCCGTACAGCGGGTCGCCCTTACGGCCGCGGTGCCCACAGGTGGTCTGCTGCACGCGTTGTCGGCACCGGTCCAACGCGTCACCACCGAGCTGCACTGCGTGGAACGGGTCAAGGACAGGGGTTGTGCCTGGGATCTGTTCGACGGCAGCGGTTTTGAACCCGGTGAACCCGTCCATCGCGACGACCTCGATCCGGTCGCGCCACTCGATGGGTCGATCTTGCAACCACTGGGCGAACACCTGTTTAGAGCGGCCCTCGACCATGTCCAACAACCGCGCCGGACCCTTCCCGTCACGGATCGGCGTCAGGTCGATGATCACCGTCACATACTTGTCACCCTTGCGCGTGTGCCGCCACACGTGCTCGTCCACGCCAATCACCGCGACACCGTCGAACCGGTGCGGGTCATCGATCAGGGCTCGGCGCCCCTCGGCCAGGACCGCGTCGTTGGCGGTATTCCATGTGACGGCAAGGCCTTCGGCGATCCGGGCGACGGTCAGGTGCTGACACACAATCGCCTCCAACGCCCACCGCAGGCCGCGACGTGACAGCTTCGCCCGCGGTTCGGCCGCCTTGGTGGTGTCTTGCCTCCAGACGTGCCCGCAGCCGGTGCACCGGTAGCGGCGCACCGTAAGGACCAGCGTGGTCGGGCGCCAGCCGAGCGGCTCGTGCGCCAACCTGCGGGTCACGGTGTCCCGAGGTGTGCCCTCGCAGCCGCACCGCCGGCACCACCCGTCCGGTTCGAGAACACGGCAGGCCAGTACCGCCCGGCCGGGCTCGACGCGCTGCCCAGTCACCACCAGCCCGAGCTCATCCAGGCGAGCAAAAGTGGTCAGGTCGGGGCAGGTGAAGGTAGCGTCGGTCACGTCGAGGTCTTCCAGATGGGCAGTGTCAGAACTTCCATCATCGGGAGGCCTCGACGCCTATCCCGTGATCGACGCGCCGACCAGCACTACACCCTTAAATCTGAAGAGCC
>NZ_VCQV01000121.1:1312-1476 GCF_007845645.1 Leekyejoonella antrihumi | reverse complement strand
CGTGCCTTCGGCACGCCCTCAGCAGACATCCTCCTGATCAGCGCCCAGTCCTCCAATGTGATCACACTCCGATCGTCGTGAGTGTTCACTTTTCGAGCGTCGTAACTGACCAGTTTTCAAGCGCCGTCGACACGCCAACTGGCACATACGGGGAGGATCATCCC
>NZ_VCQV01000121.1:0-1214 GCF_007845645.1 Leekyejoonella antrihumi | reverse complement strand
TCAGGTAGGCGCTTGGGCTGGTACCCGCACGAACCGGATAATTGAACGAGTCGTTCTGCCACCGGGTACCAGTCCAATGGGCGAGGTAGAGGGTCCCGTTGCTGCCCACATAAGAGATGAAATGCGTGCCGTTCGGACCCAGGTAGGCGCTTGGGCTGGTACCCGCACGAACCGGATAATTGAACGAGTCGTTCTGCCACCGGGTACCAGTCCAATGGGCGAGGTAGAGGGTCCCGTTGCTGCCCACATAAGAGATGAAATGGTACATGCCCGAAGGGATTACCCCTGACGCCGGCACCACCCCGGTCGGGCTCGACGGAGTGGCTGATCCAGGACCATGTAGCCACTTGGTATATGCGAATCCCTCACCCCGGACGATCCAGTTCGCGACCGTCAACACGTGGGCTCCGTTGGCGGTCCAACCGGAGTTCTCCTCGATAACGGTGATGCTGCCGTTGCCGCTACCGTTGACACTGCTCGACTGGACCACCGCAGTGTGTCCGTAATCCGAGAAACCGCCGGTGTTGGAGAAGCTGAGCACGTCACCTTGAACCGGCGCGTGACCGGCGGCTCCGTTCCCATAGACCCTGAACAGCGATGGGTAACTGCTGGCATAATGGTCGACTACTTGAGCGCCATTAGTCGAGATGGGCATCGTGACCCCGTACTTGTAGTACAGATACCGCTCGCTCAGTTCCATGCATTGATACCCACCGACGGGACGCGCTCCCGGATATGGATACACGTTTGGCCCGGAGCCAGTTCCCGGCTTCGGGCCGCATGCCTGGATGCTGATGCTGCCGTCGTTGTACGAAGCACCAAGAGCGTAGGCACCCGCAAAGGCCGTGCATCCCGGCCCGGTCGCGAAGGCTCGCGGCGCGGACCAGCCGAGCAGGCTAGCGACCAAGATCAGCGTGCCAATCAGCGAGATCGCCGTCCGGCGTGCAATGCTCGATTGGCTTCGCGTGCTCATGGTGCCTCCAAGATCATCGGATCCGGCTTTGATGTGACGGCGACCCTGTGGCCGCACGAACGTCCTCATCGCCTGATCACCATGGCGTCGAGGTAGAGCCGGGGGTGGCCAGTGGTTGCTAAGAGATTCCGCGGATAGGCGCGGTCATTGCGGCGTGTCACGCAGCGAAGCAGGCACAGGCCCCGGTAAAAGACGGGTTGTCGAGACTCGCCAACATCACCGGGAGGGCCTGTGCCTGCCG
>NZ_VCQV01000120.1 GCF_007845645.1 Leekyejoonella antrihumi | reverse complement strand
CGCGCGGGCCCCGTCACCGCCGGCCAGTGGGTCACCCGGGTTGACGTGAATCTCCTTGACACGCAGGTTGTCTGCGAGCCTCTTGTACCGGCCGGGGCGGGCCAGCGCCGCGGCGGCCTCACGATTGGTGTGCCGTAGCTTCTCCGCGTGGATGTAGTGCCCGCCGCCTTTGGTCAGGTAGGCCCGGTTGCCCGCGGAGGCGAACCCGCGGTCGGCGACCCACACCAGGCGGCGCAGGTTCCAGGAGCCGAGGTCGTCCTTGATCGTGCGGATGATCTGCTGGTCCTGCTCGTTACCGGGGAACGTCCAGCACCGCACCGGGACCCCGTCGCGGGTGACCGCCATCGCGATGACGACCTGCGGCAGGTCGGTACGGTGGTCCTTCGAGTGCCCGAACGCCCGCCGCCCGGACTCGACCGGATTCGCCTCATCATCAATGGGATCCGCTTGCAGCTCGGGCAGCACATCCGGGCCCTCGGTCTCCCAATACGTCGACGTGGTGTCAACGAACACGATCGAGACATCAAGGTTGAGCAGGTGCGCCACCGAGGAGAAGACGTGCTCGGCGATGTCGCCCAGCGTGTCCAGCAGGAAGTCCATGCCCCGGTACGCCTGGTCGTCCGAGATGCCGGTGACCTGCTCGATCGCGACACGTTCGGCGACCCAGCCGGTCGCGGCGAGCTTGCTGCCGGGCTCCAGGGCCCGCTGAGCGACGAGGGTGAACAGCACCCGCTCCACCTGATCGGCGTCCAGCCGCCGCCCGGCCGCTGCCGCCCGGATCGCGGCACCGATGCCCAGGCGTGACCACAACTGGTCCAGGGTCCACGCGCCGCCCAGGCGGCGCGAGTCCAGGATCTCCACCTCACCGGTCGGCGCGGCCGCGCTAACCGCCTGCTCCTGGTTCAGGTACCGGGAGATCGAGGACACCAGCCGGCCCAGCGCGTCCCGGTCGATCTGGTCGGCCCGGCCGAAGTTGTGGATCACCTTCGCGGTGGACGCCCCGGTGGCGGCGTTGCGCTGGTTGTGTGCCAACTGCACGTACTCGACGACCGAGCCGTCCCGGTTCTTCCGCCGAGTCTGTCGCAGGTACATGCCCACACCGCATCACATCTCGATGCGGGATGTCGAGCGACACGCTCAAAGTCGTGTGCCTACACGAATTCGGCTTCCGAAACCCTGCTCAGGCCGCTGACCAGCACAAACACGATCCCGACACCCCGAAAATGCCTACCAACTGCGGAAGTCCGGCCAGGCACAGTAGTTTATGTGCCCCGCTATGAGGCGGCCCGCGAGCATGCGGGACGCGGGCGTGCTGGGGGGCAACCCTGCCAGGGCCAAGGTTGGCCGGCCTTCCGGGGTGAGCCGCCCGCCAAAATTCGGACAGTTGATATCCAGTATTTCTATGCGGCGGAATGCGTCTCGTACCAGTCCTTCTCGGCCTGCTCCGGGGTCCGGTAACCGAGTGCTGAATGACGCCTTCT
>NZ_VCQV01000012.1 GCF_007845645.1 Leekyejoonella antrihumi | reverse complement strand
CACCTTGAAAGTGCCTGTCCTGTAGAGATCCTGAGTTGTCGCAAACCCAAGTATCTCTTACAGCACAGGCACTTTCACGTCCCCCGACCGCGCGTCACACCTCAACCCGTGAAAGACGCAGGCTAGCACTGCCGGTGACCACCTACGAGAAGAGTTCGATGTCGGACATCGCGCTTGGGTCGCTTCGTACGAGCGCCATCGAGGAGGTCGTAATCGTTGGTCGCCGCGGCCAGGTGTTCGCCGCATGCAGTACGTCCGAGCTGCTCGCCATGTCCCGGCTACCAGGAGTCGACCTGGTAGCCGATCCAGCCGAGGCGACGGTGACCGAGCACGAACTGGAGGCCGTGAGTCCAGGTGGTGTCGCCTGCCATGAGCATGGGACCACTCTGAGCGGTTTTCTGCCAATCTCATGGGACCAGCTTGTTGCCAGTTATGGGACCACCCGGCGTGTCGTGCCGGTGGAGTCCTCGGGTCGCTCGTTGACTCGCCTCGTCGTATTCGTCGGCGTGGAGGTCAACAGCGGTGGTGTTCCGGGAGGTTGGAATGGTTGAGGTGCGTGAGGTCCTGCGCAGCTGGCTCGACGGGGTCGGGCTGCGCACGGTCGCGGCGCGGGCGGGAGTGGACCGTAAGACGGCACGCCGGTACGTGCAGGCCGCGCAGGACGCGGGCCTGTCCCGGGAGGCCGGTCCGGACGCGTTGACTGACGAGCTGATCGGGGTCGTGGTCGGCGCGGTGCGCCCGTCCCGCCCGAACGGGCACGGGACCGGCTGGGACGAGCTGCTGGCTCGTCGGGAGCAGATCCGTGCCTGGTTGGACGTGCCGGACGCGTTGAGTGTGGTCAAGGTCCACGAGCTGCTGACCCGGGCCGGCTGCACGGTGCCGTATCGCACGGTGCACCGGTTCGCGGTGGCCGAGTGCGGGTTTCGCGCGAAGGAGACCACGGTGCGGGTGCTCGATGGGGAGCCCGGGGTGGAGTGCCAGATCGACTTCGCGCAGATGGGCCTCATCATCGACCCGGAGACGGGCAAGCGCCGCAAGGTGCACGCGCTGATCTTCACCGCGGGGTACTCGCGGCACATGTTCGTCTGGTTGACGTACTCGCAGACGTTGGCCGCGGTGATCGCCGGGTGCGAGGCCGCGTGGGCGTTCTTCGACGGCGTGTTCCAGGTGATCATCCCCGACAATCTGAAGCCGGTCGTCACTGACGCAGACCCGGTCAACCCGAGGCTGAGCACGGGTTGGTTGGACTACGCCCAGCATGTCGGGTTCGCCACCGACACCGCCCGGGTCCGCCGGCCTCGGGACAAACCCAAGGTCGAGCGGACCGTGCAGTACGTACGCGGCAACTTCTTCGCCGGCGAGACGTTCGCCGACCTGGCCGACGCGCAAGCCCGCGCGACGGCCTGGTGCGCGACCACGGCGGGCACACGGATCCACGGGACCACCGCCGCGCGCCCGATCGAGGTATTTCAGACCGACGAGAAGCCGTGCCTGCTCCCGGTTCCCGAACCGTACGATGTGCCGACGTTCACCCGAGTCAAGGTCCACCGAGACTTCCACGTCGAGGTCGCCCGCGCGCTGTACTCGGTGCCCGAGGCCTGGCTGGGCCAGCACCTGGACGCCCGCGCCGACTCCCAGCTGGTCAAGCTGTCCCACCGCGGGCAGCTGGTCAAGACCCACCCGCGACAGCCGCCGGGCGGCAGGTCCACGGACCCGGCCGACCTGCCCGAGGTCAAGGCGGGGTACGCGATGCGAGACCTGACCAAGCTGATCGCCACGGCGGCGAATCACGGTGAGAACATTGGCATCTACGCCGAACGGTTGTTGGACGACCCGCTGCCGTGGACCCGGATGCGGTCGGTGTACCGGTTGCTCGGGCTGGTCCGCCGGTACGGGCCCGGCCCCGTCGAGGACGCCTGCTCCACCTCGCTAGACCTGGACGTCGTGGCCGTCGGCAAGATCGCCGCGATGCTCGAAAAGGCCACCGAGAGAAAAACGCCCGACCTGCCGACCGCAGCCGGGTCACAGTCCGGGCGGTTCGCCCGCGACCCCGGCGAGTTCGCCATGGCCGGCGGCGCCATCCAGCTGACCCTCATCCGAGGCGGACTGTCCGCCACCCCCGAACAGGAGACCAACCAATGACCACCACCACGCGTGAAGAGGCCGGACCGATCGACCCCGTGAGCACCGACCTGACACGAATCCTGCGCACCCTCAAGCTCGGCGGGCTGAAGGACACCCTGCCCGAACGCCTCGCCCTGGCCCGGACCCGCAAGATGGGCCACGCCGCGTTCCTCGAGCTGCTGCTGTCCGACGAGGTCACCCGCCGCGAGTCCCGCTCCGCGACACTACGCGCCCGCACCGCCGGCCTGGACCCCGCCATGCGGTGGGAGACCTGGACCGAACCAGACGACCTGCGCTACGACCGGGGCCTGGCCTCGGACCTGACGAGTCTCGCGTTCACCGAGGCCGGTCACAACGTGCTGATCCTCGGCCCCGTCGGCGTCGGCAAGACCCACCTCGCACACGCCCTCGGACACGCCGCGATCCGCCGGCGACTGTCCGTGGTCGCATCCCGCGCCGACAAGCTGTTCACCCGACTGAGAGCAGCCCGCCTCGACAACACCCTGGCCGCGGAGATGCGCCGCTTGGCCCGCGTCGATCTCCTCATCCTCGACGACTTCGCGCTCAGATCACTCGACGCGATCGAGACCAACGACTTCTACGAGCTGGTCGTCGAGCGACACCACAAGGCATCCACGATCGTGACCTCAAACCGTGAGCCGGCCGAGTGGCTGACTATGACCAGCGATGCGCTGCTCGCGCAATCCGCGATCGACCGGCTCACCTCCGCAGCACACACCCTGATCATCGAAGGCCCCTCCTACCGGCAACGAGACCGCCCCACCCGGCGCGCCGACCTTGACTCCGAAAGCGAGGACCACGATGCTCACTGACATGACCAAGTGGTCCCATCCTCGTGGCAACGAGGTGGTCCCATCACCCTGGCAAGTGACAGGTGGATCGACTGTCGGCTTCGCTCAACGTCGAGCGATCATCGATGCGGCCGCTCAGCGTGAACGGAGCGCAGCGCGCCGGATCGTGATGCGCTTTCGCCTGTCCCCGACCGAGCTCGTCGGTGACGATGCAGTGTCCGGAGTTGTATTCAAGCGTCCGGACGGCACGACCGAGACACTCGAGACATCCCTCGTTGTGCGAGCCATCGGATTTCGAGGTCGCGCGGCACCCGGCCTGCCATTCGACGACTCGGCTGGCGTCATCCCGAACGTGGCGGGGAGGGTGACGGATCCGACGACGAAGCAACCTGTCCGCGGCGTGTATTGCACCGGCTGGATCAAGCGCGGCCCAACGGGAGGGATCGGAAGCAATCGTGCCGACTCCGCCGAGACGATCTCCTCGCTGCTCAGCGATCTCGCTGAACAGCGTCTCGCTGAGCCAAGCGAGGATGTGCCTCGGCTCATCGACCTCATATCGGACCGTCGTCCGGATTTGGTCGATGCCCCTGGATGGTGGCGGATTGATGAGGCGGAGAAGAGGGCCGGTAGTGCGTCCGGCCGGCAGCGGGTCAAACTACCCACCTTCGAGGGGCTCCTGCGCGCGGCACGTGGTGGATAGTGCCTCTTCAAGTCACCGATGGACAGATCGTCGAGGGGTCGCCGTTACGGGCCATGACTCGTCCGCGCACGGCTGGTGTTGCCGGACAGGGTCCACACCTGGCTAATCCGACAAGTGTGAGGCCCGAGAGCCTATCGATTCCGCTCTCCCATGACATGCACGCTTGAGGTGCATGTGCCGCGACGGCGGGTCATCTCTGGCGATATCCCTGCAGAGTCAGCCGCAGCGGCTCGCGCTTGTACGCGTGTGCGATCGCGGGATCGGGCGACTCGAACTCGCGCGCCAGGCGATGACCATCGAACATCGCTTCGGCCATCGCGCGTGGCGATAGAGCGTCCCCGACGCAGTGGACGGCTTGGATCTCCGAGTCAGCCAGTGCCTCGCGATCACTGATGAGCTCTTGGTAGAGCTTGTCCACCGGGGCCCGCATTGTCACCAGGACGAGTGCGTCGGTCTCCAGCGAGAACGGCTCATCAAATTCGCCCAGTCCGACGACACGCCTGCGGTGGGTTGCGGTCAACGAGATGTTGCGATGCACCACCACACCGCTGCGGTGAAGCGCCGCTCGGATCGTGGGACTCTCCAACGTCATGTCTGCCTCGGCTGCCACCTGCACGTGGGGGGTGACGACGGCGACTTCGTACCCCTCATCTGCGAGGAGCTGAGCGAGGCCGGCGCCCATGTAGTAGCCCTCGGTGTCGTAGACCGTGATGTGGCTTCCCTCAGCAGGGCGTTGGTCTTCCACAATCAGTTGCTCGGGTGTGTACACCCAGTCGGCGTCTTCAACGAGTCCTGCCAGTGGCGCGTGTGTTCCGGGTGTGGCTCCTGTGCGCAGCCAGCGAGCTCCAGTCGCTACCACCACATGAGAGGCTCCGTAGTTGCGGACGTCGGTGGCGTCGAGCCTGGTCGATGGGATGAACTGCAGGTTTGGGAGCTTGTCGATCTGGATCTGTCGGTGGTCGATAAACCGTGTCCACTCCCGCATGCCGGACAGCCCGGCGACAGGCCGGAGATGCCCGCCGAGGTGCTCCGTCGCGTCCACCAGGTGCACCATCTCGGCTCCCCGTCTCGCCAGACCGATCGCAGCCTCCATACCTGCTGGGCCGGCGCCCACCACCAGGACGTTGACCTCAGGGTTGGTCAGAGGTTCGAAACGCTCCGGGTGCCACCCGCGTCTGAACTCCTCCCCTGCGGTCGCGTTCTGGGCACAGGCGAGATTGCCTCGGTCAAGGCTGCTGATGCAGTAGTTGATCCCCATGCATTCGCGGATGTCCTCGGTGCGTCCCTCCTGGACCTTCGTCGGGAAAAAGGGGTCCGCGATGGACTGACGGGCCGAGCCAACGATGTCGATGAGGCCGGATCGCACGGCCTGCGCCATAAGATCAGGGCTCGTCAGTCGCGACACTCCGACCACCGGTTTCTCCGTAGCTCGGCGAACCCGACCAATACGCTCGAGGTTCCGGCCTTCGGGAAAGAGTCGCGAGGGACTGATATCCGTCTCCCAGTCTAGACTTGACCCGAAGTTCAGGTCCCAGAGGTCGACCAGTGGGTCGCCCATCCTGACAAGTGCCACGCTGTCGTCAATGCTGTGCCCCCACGGACCTTGGGTTTCGATCGACAACCGTGTCGCAACGGCGCAGTCAGCACCCACGGCGCCACGTACCTGGCTGAGCGTCTCGAGCCAGAACCTCGCGCGGTTCTCCAAAGATCCGCCATATCTGTCGGTGCGATGGTTATGAAAGGGCGACAGGAACTGGGCGAACAGATAGCCATACCCCGCGAGCACGTCCACGATGTCGTAACCCACATCGCGAGCGCGCACTGCGGCGTTCACGAAGGACCGCTGAACCCGCTCGATGTCGTCTAGCGTCATAGTCTTTGGAGTCTCCGGCGGGTACGACGGCGGGGGTACCTCAGATGACAGGCCGGAGGCGGAGAGCGCGGGTTCACGGGAGAGTCGACGTAGCGCCTGAGCGCCACCGTGATGGAGTTCAATACTGGCCAGCGCGCCATGATCATGGACGGAATCCACCATCAACCTGTGCCGACAGGCGTCTTCCTCGTCCCAGAAGTCGCTTGAATGCAACGGCCACTCATCACTGCTGGGGCCGACACTGGAGAACTCCGTGGACACGGCCGCCCACCCGCCTTCCGCGCGAACCGCCCGGTACGCTGCCCAGGTGCCCGGACGGAGAGTCCCGTAGGCGGTGCCGTGAGGCACGTTGTAGAAGCGGTTGCGAAGCGTCTTGGGGCCGATAGCGATCGGTTCGAAGAGTATTTTGTGATGTTCAGCCGTCGACATGACGTTCACCATCTTTTGTCTGAGTCTCAGTTTGACGCATCGTCCAGTGGGTGGTCACCCGGCGAAGGATGTGGGATCTATGCGGGTGAGAACATTGGTCATCACGTCGACCCGCTTCTCCTCGTCCTGCTTCCGCTCCTGCCGGAGCATTGCCGCCTTAACTAACTGTCCGCCCAGGAAGCGGAACGGTTCAGGGGGTAGGCCGCGGCCAGCCGGCGGGCGCGTGAGGAACGAGGAGGCCAGTCCGTCGTCGGCCCCAGTTGACAGGCTCGCCAGGATGCGGGCGCCTAAGACGGAGGGGCCGACGCCGTCGCCCGAGTAGCCGGTGCCGAAATATACGCCGGGATGGTCCGGCAGCTCACCAAAGAAGGGCAGCGACGACAGCGAGTACTCGACGGGGGCGCGCCAGGTGGAGATCACCTCGGCGCCGGCCAGAGCTGGTACTGACCGGGTCATATGATTCATCAGGCTCGCACGACGCGGTGCCGTCCTGAACTGTGTGCTTGCACCTCGCACGCCCCAGCCCAGACCGAGTCCGGCTTTGCCGAAGAGGACTTTGTCATGTTCCAGGGGGCGCCAGTAGTCCAGGAGTCGGCCGGAGTCGGATACGTTCGTGGTGACCGGCGGCGTGTGTGACGGTGAGCCAGGCCGGACAACGACGTTGTCGGAGGCTGTCATGAGGAGGTGTCGTCGTAGCGCCGGGAACTGGTTGCACCATGCGTTGATGGCCAAAACCACCGAGTCGGCACGTACCGACCCATGGGTGCTGCGCACCACGGTCGCCCCGTGCTCCGAGTCCAAACCGGTCATCGGGCTGTGCTCGTGGACAGTGACACCAAGGGAGCGGGCGGCCCGAAGGAGTCCGCGGACGAGGCGGCCGGGATGGACGCCAGCGCAGCTGGGGTCGAGTACGCCAGAACGTACCGGGGCGCCGGCGATTCGCGTTGCGGTGTCCATGTCGACCTCAATGAAGGGGGACCCGCTGTGGGAGAGGGCAGCCGCGAGGGTGGTATTCCAGGCGCCGTCCTGGCTGCTATTCGTGGACGCCCAGAGCCAGCCGTTGCGTTCCAGTCCGGCCTCGATGTCGTGTTCTTTACAGAACCGCTCTACATAGTCGATCACCTCGACCGATGCTCGTGCGACGTCGAGCGCTTCGGTCTCCCCTCCGGCCTGCATAAGAGCCGGCAGTTTCGGCCACAAGTTCATAAGAATGCCGGCGTTGGCGCCGCTCGCGCCGGACCCGCATACCCCGGCCTCAAGTAGCACGACGTCAAGGCTCGGGTCTCGTTGCTTGAGCTCAATCGCAGTCCAGAGCCCGGTGAACCCGCCGCCGACGATGCAGACGTCGGCCCGGAGTGTCGACGTCAGGGCCCCACCGCCAGGGTGAGGTTCCTCGGCGGCAAGCGCATCCACCATCCAGTAGGACTGCCCGTCCAACTCGGGCGGGTCGAGGTGGCCAATGCCCGGGACCGTCCACGCGCGGCTCATCGGTGCTCCTCGGTGTCGATAGTGCGACGTACCGGGAGACCGTCCAACACTGCGTCCACAGTCACGCGGCACTCGATACGGTCCAGGCCGCCAGCACCCACCTCGAGACGGGTGTAGCTGTTTCCACTATCCGTCTGCGCAGCGCGCAGATGGGCCCGCGCATCCGGGGCTCCGCAGACACGCTACCAGAGTGTGATGCCACATCGATGAAGTTGCGGGACATCTTTGTTCTCAACGATATCGGCCGAAAGAGTGATGCGCAGACTTGATTGGTCGCCATTGTGCGAGCCTATTGGGGTGAGGTGCTCGAAGCCTGCCTGACGGTGGAAAGAGTCCGGCGACAATTGTCGGGATACAGACAAGAACCGTCTGGTCCATGATGTGAGTCAACTCTGGGCGAGTTACACCAGCATGACTGGAACAGCGGTACTCTTCGTCGTCGGAAACCGTTGCCCTGTACGTGAATTGGCGGGTGCCATCAGCCAGGCTGGTGATGGTGAGAAGGGAGTACATAGCGGCCAAGACCACCGGTGGACCCGGGCGGTCAAAGCCCGAGTTGGAGCACTGCGGACCCATCCAGCGGGTTCCAGTCGCGGTCGTAGACATCGACCATGGCGTCCGAGGTGTGGCGAGTCTGGCGGCGGACGGCGCGGGTGCTGGCGCCGTTGCGGCGAGCCTGGGTGACCATGCCCGCGCGCAGCGAGTGCCACCCGTAGTTCGGCGGGTGGTAGCCGGCCGCGCCCAGGCGACGCTTGAGCAGGGCATTCAGCCCCGAGCCCGAGATCGGGTCCGCGCCGATTCGGCCGAACTTATCGACGGGGCGCAGGAGGGGAGTGGACGGGTCGAGTGGCGGGGCCGTATCGGCGCAGACGTGCTCCCAGTCGGCCGGATTACTGGGAGTGACCAGTGTGAGCTCCATGGCTTCGGGCCGAGTCGCGGCCGCAATTAGGTGCAGCCAGCGGATGCGGGCGCAGGGCACACAGGTCACGGAAGCGGTGCCGAACGGGATGCCGAGCACCGCTCCGCGCCCCTCCTGGTCGGTCTTCGATCGGCCCAGCCGCACTTGAAGTCCGTCTGCGGTGACCGGCGCCGGGTGTAGCTGGGCGGTCGTCAGCGCGGCGGCCTCGGAACGGCGTAGCGCGGCGGTGAACCCGAGGAGGATCGCGAGGGTATCCCGGGCCGCGATGACGCCCGCCGGCCACCTGCGGTGGTCCATGGCGTTGATCAGGGCAGTAACGTCGTTCAGAAGCAGGGGATGCTTGGCGGCCCGGGGCTCCTGGCGGGTTCGGCGGACGGCCTTCACCGCGTTGGCTACGTCGGGGTGGCTGCCGAGGCCGCGTCCTGAGCCGGTCTGGTAGGCCATCCAGGCGATGGAGGCGACGTGCCGGCCGATCGAGGATGCCTTGAATTGTGGGGTTCCGTCGGCCCGGGTGAGCTTGGCCTCGGCGAGCACGTACATACCCACGAGCTTCGGGTCGACTGGCAGTGCGTCGAGGCTGTGTCGGGCGCACCAGGTGGCGTACTGGTTCCAGTCGGGCTGCAAGTATCGGCGGGTGTTGTCGGCGATGGTCCGCTGCGGCAGGTCGGCGTGCTCGGCCGCCAGAGCCGCCAGCTCGACGCGAGCATCGTTCGCGGTCAGGGTCGCGGTCGGAGGCCGTTCGTCGACTGTGTTCACGGGGGCGTTCTCCGAGGGTTGATGCGGGTAAGGCACTAATCCGTAGGCATCAACGCCGCAGGGGCGAAGCGACCAGGGGAGCATCGAGGAACACCTCGCGGCGCCGGTAAGCCTTGTACACAGCGATGTTGTGGTGGAGCGACTGCGGTGCGCGTCAGGCCCGTCTCGGTCGGCATGGGGACCACCAGACTCGCGTCGGGTAACCGATGGGAGCCGGCGCCCTCGCTTTGCCCGGTCGCAGGTCGACGGACAGCGATCAGCGCGGGCGAGCCGGCGAGGACGACAGACCGGGCCAGACTCACCAGGCGCTTTGCTGAATGGAGACTGCCTTGGGCTGGCACCTGAGTCGAGCGGTCGAGCAGCACGATTGGCCTTCGCCTTGTTGAGGTAGCCGATGACGCGGCGGGAGCAGAGCGCAGCGATACCGACGGCGCTACAGCGATGCGAGTTGTCCGGCCTACGCACGAGCTGCACTCACCGTGCGGGGGGGGGGTGTCCCTATGGTTCTTGTCAAGCCGCTGACGGGGCTTTTGTCGTGTAGGGGGTGCCATCGCGGAGCATCGCGTAGAGGACGTCGCAGCGGCGTCTGGCGAGACAGATGATCGCGGCGTTGTGCTTCTTGTTCTGGGCCCGTTTGCGGTCGTAGTAGGTCCGGGAGGCGGGGTCGTGCAGGGCGGCGAACGCGGCTTGGAACATGGCGTTCTTGAGTTTCTTGTTCCCGCCTCGGTTGGGGTGTTCGCCACGGATCGAGGACCCCGACCGGCGGGTGACCGGGGTCAGGCCGGCGTAGGCGGCCAGGTGTCCTGGAGTCGGGAATGCGGAGCCGTCGCCGACCTCGAGCAGGATGCGGGCGCCGGTCCTGACCCCGATGCCGGGCATCGAGGTCAGGACCGTGGAAAGAGGGTGCGCATCGAGCATCTCCTCGACCTGGCGTGCCGCGTCGGCACGCTCGGCCAGCAGTCCCGCCAGCTGGGTCGCGAGCTTGGGCAGCACGCGCTCGGCCGCCGTCGTGCCGGGCACCACGACGGTCTGCTCGTCCAGGGCGGCCAGGACGGCGTCGACGATCTTGGTATGGATGCGTGGCGCGCGGGGTTTGGCCACGGCCGTCAGCCGGCGACGTCCCGCGGCGCGCAGCCCGGTCGGCCCACCGAACCGGGTCAGCAGCTCCAGGACGGCCTTGTGGTGCAGCCAGCCACCGATCGCCCGCTCCAGGGCGGGGTGAATCTGGGTGAGCAGTCCGCGGATTCGGTTGGTGACCCGGGTGACCTCGGCTGCCAGGTCGTCGTCATAGCCGACGGTGACTTCCAGGTCTGCCAAGGCCTCGTCACCGACGTCCACACGCCGCAGCGCGTGCGGCATCGACCGTGCGGCTTCGGCGATGATGTACGCGTCTCGGGCGTCTGTTTTGGCGTTGCCCGGGTGTAGGTCGGCGATCCGGCGCATCGCCAGTCCGGGCAGGTAGGCCACGTCCACGCCGGCGTCGCGAGCCACGGTGACCGGTAGTGCGCCGATGGTCGCGGGCTGGTCGACCACGACCAGCACCCGGCCGCGGTTGGCGAGCTTGTCGAACAGTGCCCGCAGCTTGGCCTCGTCCTGCGGCAGCGGCTTGTCATGCACGCGTTCCCCGTCGGGGTCCAGCCCGCAGGCGTGGTGCTCTTCCTTGCCGACATCCAGGCCCAGGAACACCGCGTACTCCGGACGAGTCATGAACTCCTCTTCCTCCCACTTGATGAGCTGGTCACCAGATCAGGCGAAGGATGTCGGCACCCACGTTACGATCAGACCTACCTCGACAAGCCAGGTGGTCCGGTCCCTATTAGCGATCACCCACGCCACCAGTCCCGGTGACAACACCCCCCGGATCATGCGTACGACAGGGGGAATAAGTCATGCCGAGCCTGGCGACCAGGAGCCTTGCGTCAAGGCCCACGAACAAGGTAACGGGGGGGGGAAGTTGCCCCTGTCTGATTGGGGCCCTGTGGTGTTCGCCGCGCAACTCCTCGCCAGCCTTGGGCGGACGCCGGTCGGGTGCGGTCGTGAACTTGGCGCTCGCATCGCGGCAGAACCGCTGGCTGCCCGCCCGTCATCTGCTCCACGAGGAGTCGACCGGTGTCCTGTGGTCGGGTTGGCCAACGTCGACGGCCGTCCTTACCAAGGGAGTTCAGACGAGGGTCGCGGGTTCTGCGGGCGCGTCTCGCTGGGGGCACCGCTCCTCGTCGACATGATTGACACGCCATCATTCTCGCGCAGTCGGCGATCGACTCGGTACAGCGGAGCCGAGGTCGGCGACGGGCTGCTCAACTCCAGCCTGGGGGTGGTCAGCGTCAGCGGCGGGCTGCACCCCAGGCTGCTGGGTATCGTTCTGAGGTAACCCGGCCGGGTGGGAAGTTTTGACCTGGCGCCATGCCACAACGAAGGTCGCGACGCCGAAATGAATGTTGATGATGTCTGGACCGTCAAAGGACCTGACGGCAAGAAGCGGAAGACCTCACGTTACGGGACTGGGCTGCGCTGGAGGGCTCGCTGGCGCGAGTCGGACGGCAGCGCGCGCTCCAAGTCCTATCGGACAAGGGATGCCGCCGAGGTGTTCCTGGCGCAACTCAAGGTTGCGCCGTCACAGAGGGACACGGCTGATCTCACCGGCGTGTGGTTGACCGTCTGGTTTCAGACCAAGGCCGGGCTGGCACCGACGTCGGTCGCCGATTACGAGTCCATCCTGCGAGTCCACGTACGCCCCCGGTGGGGGATGGTGCCGCTGGAGGACATCAGGCACAGTGACGTACTTGCCTGGAGCGCGGGGCTCCCACTGTCCGCATCCCGGGTGTCGCGGGCGGTTCTGATCTTGTCTCAGGCGGTGGACTTGGCGGTGAGAGACGGGGTGCTGATCGGCAACCCTGTCGATGGTGTGACGGTCCGCAAGACGAAGAAGCGGGACGCGGCATTCTTGTCTGCCGACCAGGTGCGCGTGCTGCTGGACGTGGCGGGCACGGACCGACCGCTTGTTCACCTCGCGGTGACGACGGGGATGCGGTTCGGCGAGATTGCCGGAGCCCGGGTTGGTGACCTCGACGTGCGGCGTCGTCGGCTGCGCGTGGCGCGGACGCTGTCGACGGTTGGTGGCAAGAAGGTCGCGCAAGATCGGACCAAGGGCGGTCGCGCTCGCGACGTTCCCCTCACTGCGACAGTGACGGCGGAGCTGGCGGCCATTTGCGACGGTCGCCCCGCCGATGATCCGTTGTTCGTAACCACCCGGGGACACTCGTGGTCGCACGGGTCGTGGACCCGTAAGTGGGCGCGGGTGAAGGCGAAGGCGGGCGCGCCGGCCGCCCTGCACTTTCATGATTTGCGACACACGGCAGCATCAATGGCGATCGGCTCGGGCGCCGATGTGAAGCAGGTCCAGGCGATGCTCGGGCACGCGACCGCGACGATGACGCTGGACCTCTACGGGCACCTGTGGAACGACGATCTGACCGATGTGGCCGACCGGATCGAGGGTCTACTGGAGCCGGTTCCTGGGCATGTATCGGCGGGCAGCTCACGGTGATCAAAGCGGGCAAAATCGCTGTGTCACCGTGACACACGCGAGGAGGGCGCCGACAAACGTGCAGGTCAACGGCCTGCCTTTTTGGGCTCTTCCTGTGTCACCGTGACACAGAACCGACACTGGAGGACGGCTTTCGACTGCCAAAGGCTGTAAGTCGAAGATTCCACAAAAAGCCTCTGACCTGCAGTGATGTCGCCAAAACTGCAGATCAGAGGCTCTGTGGGGCGGCTGGGGCTTGAACCCAGGACCGACGGATTATGAGTCCGCTGCTCTAACCAGCTGAGCTACCGCCCCTTGTCGCGGATGACTTTATCCGAGAGCCTTCGGGCCGTGTGCACGGGACGCGCGGCTGCAGCTTCCAAAAGCACGGTAGGCGCCGCGCGGGGTGTGGCGCTCAGACCTCCAGCCGGTATCCGATGCCCGGCTCGGTCTGCAGGTAGCGCGGCCGGCCAGGCGTCGGCTCGAGCTTGCGCCGCAGGTTCCCGGTATACACCCGCAGGTAGTGGCTCTGCCGTTCATAGCCGTTGCCCCAGACAGCGAAGAGCAGGTCCTCCTGTCGGACCAGATGTCCTCGGTGGTGAGCGAGGGCCTCCAGCAGGCGCCACTCCGTGGGAGTCAGATGCAACGGGTGGCCGGCGCGGGTCGCGACACGTTCGGCGAAGTCGAGGCTGAAGTCGGCTGTGGCGATGCTCGGGGCGGGTGGCTCCTCCACGGCCGACCTGCGCAGACTGGTGCGGATGCGAGCCAGCAGCTCGTCGACCCCGAACGGCTTCGTGACGTAGTCGTCCGCACCCTCGTCAAGCGCTTCGACCTTGTCATCGGACTCGTGGCGCGCCGACAGCACGATGATCGGCAGCTGCGACATGGTGCGCACCCGCCGGATGACCTCCACCCCGTCGATGTCCGGCAGACCGAGGTCAAGCACCATGAGATCCGCGGGAGCGTCGGCAACGCTCTGCAGGGCCGACCTGCCGTCGAACGCGGACTCCACCTCGTAGTCCCGTGCGCGCAGGTTGATGCCGAGCGTGCGGACCAGCGCCGGGTCGTCGTCGACGACGAGGATGCGGGTCATTCGCGCCGCCCCACCGGCGAAAGTGGCCCCGATCCCGAGTTGGGGCCGACGGGCAGCTCGACAGTCATCGTCAGACCGCCCCCAGGAGTGTCGGCCGCGGTCACGCTGCCGTCCATTGCTTCGGTCAGGCCCTTGGCCACCGCCAGGCCGAGCCCCACCCCGGTGCCTCGCGGGGAGTCCCCATACCTCTGGAATGGTGCGAAGATCCCGGTGCGTTCCGACTCGGGGACACCTGGCCCGCGGTCGATCACCCGGATCTGCACGGCCGGTCCCAGTCGCTCCGCGGTCATCACGATCTCCTGTCGGCCGGGGGAGTAGCGCAGCGCGTTCTCGAGCAGGTTGGCCAGCACCCGCTCCAGCAGTCCGGCGTCGGCGGTGCAGACCAGCTGTGGGTCAGGTAGCCAGGTTCGCACACGCTGCGGAGTGCTGAGCGAGCCGATGGTGATCTCGAGGACCTCCCGCAGCAGCACGGTGTCGGTCCGAGCGGTGATGCTGCGGGACTGAATGCGTGACATGTCGAGCAGGTTCTCGATCAGTCCGTCCAGCTGGTCGGTGGAGGCCTCGACCTGTTCGAGCAGGTCACGCTGGTCGTCGGCGGACAGCGTGATGTCGACGCTGCGGAGACCGGAGACGCCGGCCTTGATGGCCGACAGCGGGGTGCGTAGGTCGTGCGACACCGCCGCGAGCAGCGCTGTCCGTGCGCGGTTGTCGCGCGCAAGGCCGACGGCCTGGGCCGCTTGTGCGGCCAGGTCCTCACGGTGCAAGATCTCGCTGGCGTTGTCGGCGAAGGCCTCAAGCAGGCCCCGCCGGGACGCGTCCTGGACGCCACCGACCAGCACCAGAGCATGATGCTCACCGACGTCGGCCCGGACAACATTGGACCCGTCCTGGTCCCGGTCGCTACCGGAGGCCAGGACCGTGTCGCCGAGGGTGCCTCCCCGGCTGCGATGGACCAGCGCCGCGCCGTCCGCCGCGAAGATGTCACGGGCCTGCTGCAGGAGGGCCGGCAGCGGGTCTTCGGCGAGCATCATCGAGTGGGCCAGATCGGCGAGGATGCGCGAGTCATGCTGCGCAACACGCGCATCCGTGGCACGCCGCGCGGAGGTGTGCACGACGGTGGCCACCGAGACGGCCACGAGGACGAAGAGCACCAGCGCCGCGGCGTTCTGGGGCTGGCTGATCGTCAAAGTCCCGAACGGCGGGGCGAAATACCAGTTGAGCACCAGACTGGAGAGCACTGCAGTCGCCAGCGCCGGCCACAGCCCACCGACGATCGCCGTCAGCACGGTGAGCGCCAGATAGATCAGCACCTCCAGCGGGAGGTCGTGCCAGTGACTGGTGATCAGCAGCAGCCAGGTCAGCAGTGCGACACCGGCGGTCGACAGCAACCAGCCATAGAGCTGGCGGCGTGCGCCGATGCTCGAGGTGGATCGGCCGGATAGAGACTCCGCGTGCGCCCGAGCGTGGGTGACCATGAGCACGTTGATATCGCCGGAGCCGGACACCACGGTTTCCCCAACACCACCGGACCACAGGCGTTGCCATCGAGTGCGGCTACTGGCACCGATGACGATCTGGGACGCGTTGACGCTGCGGGCGAAGTCGAGGATGGCCGAGCCGACATTGGTCCCGGTGACGGTGTGGAACTCACCCCCCAGATCGGTGGTGAGCGACCTGGCCGATCGGGCATGGGCCGGATCGATGTCGCGCAGGCCGGTGTCGGGCACCACCTGGACGGCGATGAGCTGCCCGCCGCCTCGGCCGGCGACTCGCGCTCCTCGGCGCAGCAGCGTCTCCTGCTCGGGTCCGCCGGTCAGGGCGACGACAACCCGTTCCCGGGTCGGCCAGGTCGCCTGGATGCTGTGCTCGGCGCGGTAGCTCGACAGGGCCTCGTCGACCCGGTCGGCAAGCCAGAGCAGCGCGAGCTCACGCAGGGCCGAAAGGTTGCCCGGCCGGAAGTAGCTGGACAGGGCGGCATCGACGCGCTCGGATGCATACACGTTGCCGTGCGCGAGCCGCCGCCGCAGCGCCTCCGGCGACATGTCGACCAGCTCCAGCTGGTCGGCGGCGCGCGCGACGGCTTCGGGCACCGTTTCCTGCTGACGCACACCGGTGATCTCGTAGACCGCGTCGTTCAGGGACTCCAGGTGCTGCACGTTCAGCGTCGAGATCACGTCGATGCCCGCATTCAGCAGCTGGTCGATGTCCTCCCATCGGCGGGTGTGCGGCGAACCGGCCGGGTTGCGATGCGCGAGCTCGTCGACGAGAACGACCTGGGGCCCACGGCGTAGCACGGCCTCGACGTCGAGCTCCCACAGCGTCGCGCGACCCGTCGGCAGGGGCGTCCGAGGCACCTGCTCGAGGCCGGCCAACGCTTCCTCCGTGTAGGCACGGCCATGCGTCTCCACCAGGCCCACCACGACATCGGTGCCGCGGTCTTGCCGCCGATGCGCCTCCTGCAGCATCTTCACCGTCTTGCCCACACCCGGCGCCGATCCGAGGTAGATGCGCAGACTTCCACGAGTCATAGGTTGATTGTGCTTCCTTCGGCCCGGTCCGTGCGAATGGGCGCTCAGCGAGCCTGGTGCTCGAGGGCCAGGTTGAGCTCCAGCACGTTGACTCGCGGCTCGCCGATGAACCCGAGGGTCCTGGGCTGGGTGTGCGCGTCGACCAGGTGACGCACGACCTTGATCGGCAGGTGTCGAGCAGCCGCAACCCGCTCGATCTGCAGCCGGGCGTAGGCGGGGGAGATGTGCGGGTCCAGCCCACTGGCGCTAGCGGTCAGAGCGTCCGGCGGCAGCTGGTTGCCGATGGGACCGGCTGCCGCGCGGCGCGCCTGCACCTGGCGCGTCAGGCGGGGGTCACCGGGCGGGAGGTTGGAGCCTCCGCTGGTGTTTCCGGCGTAGTCCGACGCGGAGGGACGGCCATGAAACCACTGCGGTCCGTTCCACTGCTGTCCGATGAGTGACGACCCGACGACGCGGCCGCTCGCGCTCACGAGCGAGCCGCCTGCCTGACCCGGCAGTGCCAGCCGACCCACGGACCAGACGAGCGCTGGATAGCCGATCCCGAGCACGAGGGTCAGGACCAAGAGCATCTTCACCGCAGCGCTGGTCTGGCGACCCAGTGCCGATGGGCGCAGTGACATGACAGGGCTCACATTCCTGGTAGGAGCTGGACAATGAGGTCGATAGCCTTGATGCCGATGAACGGAGCGATCACGCCACCGAGCCCGAAGATGAACAGGTTCCGTCGAAGAAGCGCTTCGACGCCGGCGGGACGGTAGCGGACGCCCTTGAGCGACAGCGGGATCAAGGCGATGATGATCAACGCGTTGAAGATGACGGCGGAGAGGATCGCCGACTGCGGAGAGTGCAGCTGCATCACGTTCAGTCGGGACAGACCTGGATAGAGGGGCGCGAACATCGCGGGTATCACTGCGAAGTACTTGGCCAGGTCGTTGGCGATGGAGAAGGTCGTGAGGGCGCCGCGGGTGATCAGGAGCTGCTTGCCGATGCCGACGATGTCGATCAGCTTGGTCGGGTCGGAGTCGAGGTCGACCATGTTGCCGGCCTCCTTGGCCGCCGACGTCCCGGTGTTCATCGCCACGCCGACATCGGCCTGAGCGAGGGCGGGCGCGTCATTGGTGCCATCCCCGGTCATGGCAACCATGCGGCCACCCTGCTGCTCCTGCCGAATGAGGCGCATCTTGTCCTCCGGCGTGGCCTCGGCGAGGAAGTCGTCGACCCCGGCCTCGGCCGCAATTGCCTTGGCCGTGAGCGGATTGTCTCCGGTGATCATGACCGTGCGGATGCCCATCATCCGCAGCTGGTTGAAGCGCTCGGTCATTCCGGGCTTGACGACGTCCTTCAGGTGGATCACGCCAATGGCGCTCGCGCAGCCCCGCGGAGGCTGCACCGCCACCACCAGGGGGGTGCCGCCGTCCGAGCTGATGCTGTCGCACTGCGCCAGCACTGAGTCGGGCAGGGCGCCACCGGTCTCTCTGAGCCACTTGGCGACCGCCGAGCTCGCTCCCTTGCGGACTCGGGTGCCGTCGGCCAGGTCGACGCCGCTCATCCGGGTCTGCGCGGTGAACGGCACCTCACGGGCGCCATCGGGCAGGTCAGCAGTGTCCTGGAGCGTCCCGTCCACCAGGGTCACAACCGAACGCCCCTCGGGTGTCAGGTCTGCCAACGAGGAGAGTCGCGCGAGAGCATGGGTCTGCGCCGAGTCCCCGCCGCCGACGACCACGATGCGCGCGGCCTGGCGGTTGCCGAGCGTGATGGTGCCGGTCTTGTCGAGCAGCAGGGTCGAGACGTCGCCGGCGGCCTCCACTGCGCGGCCCGACATGGCCAGCACGTTGTGCTGGACGAGGCGGTCCATGCCCGCGATGCCGATCGCCGAGAGCAGGGCGCCGATCGTGGTCGGAATGAGGCACACCAGCAGGGCGACCAGCGTGATCACCGTTGGCGGGTGACCGGCTATCCGGGTGAGCAGCGGGATGGTGCCGACGGCGAGCAGGAAGACCAGGGTCAGCACCACCAGCAGGACGCCGAGGGCGATCTCGTTGGGTGTCTTCTGCCGGGCGGCGCCTTCCACCAGGGAGATCATCCGGTCGATGAACGTCTCTCCGGGCCGTGAGGTGATCTCGACCAGGATGCGGTCGGAGAGGACGCTGGTGCCACCGGTCACGGCGCACCGGTCGCCGCCTGCCTCCCGCACGACGGGGGCCGACTCGCCGGTGACCGCGGACTCGTCCACCGTGGCAACACCGTCGATGACGTCGCCGTCGCCGGGGATCACCTCGCCCGCCTCGACCACGACCACGTCACCGGGCCGCAGGTCGGCGGCGGCTACGACCTCCTCGGCTCCGTCTGCGCCGCCGATCAGACGCCGTGCCGTGGCGGTGGTGCGGGTGCGCCGCAGCGACTGGGCCTGGGCCTTGCCGCGGCCCTCGGCGATTGCCTCGGCGATGTTGGCGAACACGATCGTGAGCCAGAGCCAGACGGTCACCGACCAGGCGAAAAGGCTTCCGTCGGTGATCGAGAGCACCGTGGTGAGGGCTGCGCACACCCAGACCACGAAGATCACCGGAGTGTGCACCAGGTGCCGGGGGTCGAGCTTGCGCAGTGCCGCGGGCATGGCCGCGATCGAGGTGCCGAGCAGGCTGGTCATCACAACGCCTCCGCGAGTGGTCCAAGAGCGAGAGCAGGAAGGAACGTCAGGCCGGTGACGAGCACGGCCACGCCGACCATCAGCCCGGTGAACAAGGGTGTATGCGTGGGCATGCTGCCCTCCGTGGAGCCCTGCCGCCGTTGGGCGGCAAGGGATCCGGCCAGTGCGAGGATCAGCGCGATCGGCACGAAGCGGCCCAGCGCCATGGCGGCGGCAAGTGTCAGATTGAGGAACGGCTGAGTGGCTGACAGGCCGGCAAATGCCGAACCGTTGTTGTTCGCCGCCGAGGTGAACGCGTAGAGCAGCTCGGTCAGCCCGTGTGGTCCGTGTGCGAGGATCGCGCCCCGTGCCACAGGCACCGCCAGCGCCGTGCCGGTGCCGATCAGCACCAGCGCCGGAGAGACGACGGTGGCAAGTGCGGCAAGGGTGATCTCCTTGCGGCCGATGGTCTTGCCGAGCAGCTGGGGGGTGCGGCCGACCATCAGACCGGCGATGAAGACGGCCAGAATGGCCAGCACGAGCGCACCGTACAGACCGGAGCCGACGCCACCGGGAGAGACTTCGCCCACGGCCATGTTGACCAGGGCGCCGCCACCGCCGATGGCGCTGTAGGACTCGTGCAAGGAGTCGACGGCTCCGGTCGAGGTCGAGGTCGTCGAGTTGGCGAACAGGGCGGAGTTCCAGACCCCGAAGCGCACCTCCACGCCTTCCATGGCACCGAGCGGCCCCGATGCGGCATGCACCTGGGCCCAGGTGATCACCGCGAGCATGCCGGTCCACAGGGTGGCCATGAACCCCAGCACGGCATACCCCTGTCGCCGATCGCCGACGAGCCGGCCGTAGGTGCGGGGGAGCGAGAACGGGATGACCAGCATCAGGAAGATCTCGATGAGGTTCGTGACGGCGTTCGGGTTCTCGAACGGGTGCGCGGAGTTGGCGTTGAAGTAGCCGCCGCCGTTGGTGCCCAGCTCCTTGATCGCCTCCTGACTGGCCACCAGCCCGCCCTGGATCGTCTGATGCCGGCCGGCGATCGTGGTGATGGTGTGCGCGGCGTTCAGGTTCTCGATGACCCCGCCCGCGAGGAGCACCAGGGCACCGACAAAGGCCAAGGGCAGCAGCACCCGAACCACACCGCGCGTCAGGTCGACCCAGAAGTTGCCGATCGTGCGGGCACCCGATCGCGTCAGACCCCGAATCACCGTCAGGGCGACGGCCAGACCGACCGCTGCAGACACGAAGTTCTGGATGGTGAGGCCAATGGTCTGCACGACTGGCGAGGCACCGTCTTCGCCCGCGTAGTCCTGCCAGTTGGTGTTCGTCACGAACGACACCGCAGTGTTGACGGCCGTCGTCAGGGACTGCTCGGCCCCTCTGGCCAGCGGCAGGTGTGGCTGCGCAACAACCAGCGCGAGAAGCCACAGGACGCTCACCGCGGAGAAGGCGCCGAGCGCGACCGCATAGGTGCGCCAGCTCTGCTCGGACCGAGAGTTGATCCCGGTGACACGGTAGATCGCGCGCTCGACCCGTAGGTCGCGCTCACTCGTAAAGACCCAGGCGAGGTAGTTGCCCAGTGGCACGTGGACGACCGCCACGGCGGCTGCGAGCAGCCCGATGGTCAAGAGACCGGCGGATGCGTCGCTCATCAGAACTTGTCCGGCCGCACGAGTGCATAGATCAGATATCCGACAAGCGCGACGGCGATGATCGCCGCGACCAGGTATTCAGTCATGCGACCAGCACACGTCACTCGGGCGACGGCAGCGACGTTCTTGACGCGGACTTCACGCGTCTTGACGTGCTTTTTACGACTTCGGCGTCGGTCGGGTGATCCGCGACCGGTCGGGAGGTCGAGGCACGAAGAAGCTGGTGCGTTCCTGGTAGGCGGCGTATCCGGGGCGCGATGCCAGGTGCCGTTCCAACCGGCGTGCGCCCGTCGCCACCACGAGGAACCACACCATGGCGGCCGGGGAGAGGACAGTGAGTGGGCCGGGCCAGACGGCAACGGCGACAAGGTAGACGCCGACCCACACCAGCGCGTCCCCGAAGTAGTTGGGGTGCCGCGACCACCCCCATAGACCCTGGTCCATGATGCAGCCGTGAATGTCATGGTCGGCCTTGAAGGCCTTCAGCTGACGGTCAGCGATGGACTCGACGACCATCCCGGCAACAGCCACTGCCCCACCAGCGGAAACAATCAGCCACGCGAGGCCGCTCGGAGGGCCGCTGCATGCTGCGACCTGGATCGGCAGCGAGATGAACCACTGGGCAACGCACTGGATCCCGAAGACGGCGCCAGCCGCAGCCGCCGCGCTCTTTCCGGCGACCAGCTCGGCATACCGGGGGTCCTCGTCGGTGCCTCGGGCGCGCCGCGCAATGTGTGCCGTCAGCCGAGCGCCCCACACCGTGACCACGATGGCCAGCAGGATCCGGCGTGGAAGGTCTCCGGTGCCGATCAACGCACACAGGATCGATACGAGCGCAAGGCCGGATCCCCAGACCTGGTCGACGATGCGAAAGCGATGGGCGCGCAGCGAGATCACGCAGGTCACGGACTGCAGGACCACGAGCAGCGCGAAGCACGCACCGGACAGTGCGAGGAATCCGCCCATCACGCGGGCCGGGGGACCGCGACGATCTGGTCGACGCCCATCCGACCCTGCTCGAAGGCGAGCAGGCCACCCGCGAGATAGAGCTCCCAGACGCGAACGACCTCCGGGCCGACAAGGGCGGTGAGCTCGTCTCGTCGTGCGTCGAAGCGGCCCTGCCAGGCGCGAACGGTCCACGCGTAGTGCTCGCGTAACGAACGCACAGCCTGCACCTCGAGACCGCCAGCTTCCATCAGATCGAGCGTCCGGCCCAGCGGACGCATCGTCATGTCGGGCGCGATGAACGCCTCGATGAAGGGTCCACCACCAGGGTGCCGGCCGTGTCGGCTCATCTGCTGCACGAGGATTCGGGCGTCCGGCGCAGCATTGCGCCGCAGTGTCGACACGTAGTCCGGGTAGCCGCGGTCTCCCGCGTGCTCACCCATCTCCAGGGATGCGACTGCGTCGTAGGGGCCGTCGTCGACATCGCGGTAGTCCTGCAGGCGGATGGAGACCAGGTGCGCCAGGCCGCGCTCTCGGATCCGGTTGTCGATGAATGCCTTCTGCTCCTTCGCGATCGTCACTCCGGTGACGTGCGCGCCGAAGTGCTCGGCGGCATGCAGGCTCAGGGCGCCCCAGCCGCAGCCGACGTCCAGCAGCCGCATCCCGGGACGTTCGCCGAGTCCGACGCTGCGACAGACCAGGTCGAGCTTGTCGGCCTGCGCGTCCTCGAGGCGATAGGTTGCCGTTTCACCACCGTCCAGTGGGGCGCCGGTGACGTAGGCGCAGGAGTAGGCCATGTGGTCATCGAGAATCAGCTGATAGAACTCGTTGGACAGGTCGTAGTGGTGGTGGATCACCGCGCGGTCGCGGCCCGGTGAGTGGAGCCTGCCATGGACGGCGATCTGGCTGTCCGGGGGAGTGGGGCGTCGACCGGCGGCCCCGGAGCGCAGCAGGGTGCGTAGGGCGGAGGCCACCGCCCACGGAGCGGGACGGTGTTTGCCCAGACCCCGGTCGCCGACCATGCCCCAGGCGTGCTGCAGCGCCGCAGTGACAGAGCCTTCCACGTCGAGGTCACCGGACACGTAGGCCTGTGCGGCGCCGAGCTCACCCGGGTGCCAGAGCAGCCGGCGCAGGGCGCGCGGGTTGTTCAGTCGGACCTTCGGCGCATCGTCCGGCCCTGCGGAGCTGCCGTCCCAGGCGGTAAGGCGGACCGGGAGCGGGCCTCGCAGAAGGGGGACCAGCGCATCCTCGAGGGAGTCGGCGATCGTGGAGGTCATGACGTCACCGGCCGGGTGAAGGTGAGCTGGTGGACGTCGAGGTATCCGGAGCGGAAGCCACCCTCGGAGTAGCGCAGGTAGAACGTCCACATCCGTCGGAACGTCTCGTCGAACCCGAGCGACTCCAACGCATCCCGCTCGGCTGAAAAATGTTCAGCCCACAGCTGGAGCGTCTTGGCGTAGCTGTCGCCCATGGGCAGGTCGTCGGTGATGTGCAAACCGGCGGTGGCGGCCTGGTCGCGAAGCATCCGCACCGAGGGCAGCGCCCCACCGGGGAAGATGTACTTGTGAATCCACGTGTACGTGTTGCGTGTCTCCAGCACCCGGTGGTGAGGCATGGTGATTGCCTGGATCACCAACGTGCCCGAAGGCGACAGGCATTCGGCCAGCTTGGCGAAGTAGACCGGCAAGAAGTCCAGACCCACCGCCTCGATCATCTCGACCGAGACCACCGCGTCATACGTCCCGGTGACCTCTCGATAGTCCTGCAGCGTCACCTGGACCCGGTCGGCGACACCGGCCTCTGCCACCTTCTTGCGGCAGTAGTCGAGCTGCTCCTGGGAGAGGGTCACCGAGTCCACGGTCGCGCCGCGTTGTGCTGCGCGCACAGCGAGCTCGCCCCAGCCGGAACCGACTTCAAGGAGGCGTGTCCCTTCGCCGACGCCGGCCTGATCGAGGATCCGGTCGACCTTCCGGCGTTGCGCATCGGCAAGGTCTGCACTGTCCGCGTTGGCCGGGTCGGCGAAGAGTCCACTGGAGTAGGTCATCGTCCCGTCCAGGAACGTGCTGAACATGTCGTTGGACAGGTCGTAGTGTCGTTCCACATTGTGCCGGGAGTGCTGCTCCGTCTGATGGTCTCCCTGGGGCTGTGCGGCCAGGTAGGCGTGCCGCAGCGCGCGCAGCGGCGCGGGGACGAGACCGTCGACACCACCGGCGAAGACGGCGATCGCCGCAGCGAGGTCGTCGGCCTCCCACTCGCCGGCGAGGTAGGACTCGCCGAAGCCGATCAGACCACTCTCGCCGATCCGGCGCATCATCGCGGCCTCGTCGTGGACGGTGATGGTGGGTGCCGTTGTCGCGTTGGCGCCACCGATCTGGTCGCCGTTCGGCAGCACCACCTGAAGTGGCAGGCGACCGACGGCGTGCCGGAAGATCGCCGCAGCAACCCGGCCGCTGATGGCGGCACGCAGGCCGGACGGGATGGAGAAGACGTCGGGCCAGCGGGTCGCGCGCAGCTGCGCAGCACTGGCGTTGTAAGTAGTCATACGAGCTCCTGGACTTGATGAGTGGGTCGGGGTTGCAGTGGCAGATGGCGCCACAGCCGGATCCCTTCCCATCGAATTTGGAGGGATACCAACCAGGTAGACAGCGGAAGTCGGTATGCGGCGCGCAGTCGGTCACCGGTTGACGTGACGCGATGACCGCGCCAGGTGGCCACGAACGGGCCACTGTCGCCGTGGTGCAGCGTGATGGTGGCGTGCAACCGGTCGGTCGGCTCGGGGACGGACATCTGATATCGGCCGGACACGTCGTTGAAGGGGGAGACATACAGCTGCTTGTCCGCACTGGCACGGCTTCGGTCATCCGTGCGCACGAGGTAGGCGTGGCGTTCGCCGTAGGTGTTGTGCACCTCGGCAATCACACACGCTGGGCGATCCTGCGCGTCATGGCACCAGTAGAGGGTCAGCGGGTTGAAGACGTGACCCAGCACGCGAGAGCTTGTCAGTGCAAGCACTTGTCCGTCGGTCAGGTCGATGCCGTTGTCCTCGGCGAAGCCGGCGATGTTGTCTCGCCAGCGGCGATTCGGGTTGCCGAGGTGATCGGCGGCGCGAAACCGGGCGAGCGGTGTGATCCATCGGGGCAGGTCCTGTGCGCGTCCGCGCGCGTCCACCTGGTCGAGGTCGACCAGCCAGCTGCACGACCGGTAACGGAAGCTATGGCGCACCGGCGTGGACCGAGCGTGCGAGACGGTGGTCAGAAAGAGTGACGTCACGTCCATTCACCTCCGAGGGACTGCGCTGCGAGAAGCCCGGACAGCGCGCCGTCCTCGTGGAATCCCCAGCCGTGGTACGCGCCGGCATACGCCACCACCGGGCCGGACAGCTCGGGTAGCCGGTGTTGGGCCGCAAGTGCCGACGCGGTGTAGAGAGGGTGCTCGTACTCCATCCGATCGATCACCTGCGTCGGGTCGACACGACCGGAGTCGTTGAGGGTCACCATGACTCGTTGCCCGGCTGGCGACGGAAGCCTGTGCAGCCTGGTCAGGTCGTAGGTGACCAGCACCCCGGCGCCGGCGTCTGCTGAGACTCGGTAGTTCCAGGACGCGCGGGCACCACGGTGCCGCGGCAGCAGGGACCGATCAGTGTGCAGCACGGCGGTGTTGCGGCTGTAGGTGAGTGCGCCAAGCACCTCTCGGGTCAACCGGTCCGGGTCGGGCTGCATCGTCAGGGCCTGGTGTGGGTGGGTGGCGACCACGACAGCGTCGAACTCGGTGGACCCACCGGTGGAGTCATGGACCGTTACGCCGGTGGCTGTGCGCTGTAGGCGGGTCACTGCGGTCGCGAGGCGGACGTCCTGGATGGGGTCGAGAACACGTTCGACGTAGGTGTGTGAGCCACCGGTCACGGTGCGCCACTGGGGCGATCCGGTGACGCTCAGCATTCCGTGGTGGTCCAGGAAGGTCAGTAGACTGCGGGCCGGGTAGGACATCGAGTCCTGTGGGTCGCAGGACCACACGGCGGCGATGAGCGGCCGCATGAAGTGGTCTCGAAAGTTCTCGGAGTAGGTCTGCGCCTCGAGCCAGTCACCGATGGAGACCGCGTCGCCGGTGTCTGCGGAGGCGAGCAGTGTCCGTGCCGCCTGGTGGAATCCGCGGACCTCGCCCAGCATCTTCAGGTAGGCGGGGTTGCCGACCGTTCGCGGGTCGGCGAAGATTCCGCGCAGGCCCCTGCCCCCGGCATACTCCCAACCGGGGGTCCCACTGATCGACATGCTCATGTCGGTCTCCTGGGTGGGCACGTCCAGTTCCGTGAAGAGCCGCTGCAGGGTGGGATACGTGCGGTCGTTGTGCACGATGAACCCGGTGTCGATGGTCACCGGGGAGCCGTCGGCAAGACTGATGTCGTGGGAGTGGGCGTGCCCACCGGGGCGGCTGTCCGCCTCGAAGACGGTCACCTGCGCCGAGCGGCGGAGCACGTGTGCCGCAGTCAGGCCCGCGACACCGGTGCCGATGACGGCGAACTTCTTGGGCGGCATGAGGTCCCTTCCGGATAGGTGTTGTCGGTTATTCGGACCGAACGCTCCGCCGGATTGGTGCGGGCCTATGCGGTCTCTCGCGCGTAGATGACGGTGTTGTCCAAGTGGTGGCTCCCGGCCTTGTTCAGGTCGCCCGAGCAGGTGATCAGGCGCAGCTGGGGGTCCGCAGTGTTGCCATAGACCGCGACGGTCGGGAACGCCGTCTTGGGATAGCTCTGGACCTTGTAGACCGTGTAGTGAACCGTCTTGCCGTCGGCGCGTTTCACGCTGACCGTGTCGCCGGGCTTGAGCGCTCCGAGCCTGAAGAAGACCGAGGGTCCACTGCGCTGGCTCTCGACGTGGCCGAGGATGACCGCGGGGCCGTCCTGGCCGGGCGTCGGCGAGCCGGTGAACCAGCCGGCATGGTCGACGGCGTTTCCGGCAGGGACCTGGAGGGTGCCGTCCTTGTTGAGGCCCAGCGTGATCAGGCCCGAGCTCACTCCGATGGCCGGGATGCTCAGCTGGGTCGGCCGGGATGCCGCCAGCGCCGCGGGGCCCTGGGGGGAGGTGGGCGGCGGGGCCGAGCCGGTCGTGCTCGTGCCACTTGCGCGCGGTGAGGTCGGGGCGGGAATACCGCCGGTCGTCTGCTGACCGGCACCCTGAGCGGATGCCGGCGGTGTTCGTGGGGTCGACGTGTGCCCGTGGATGCCGATCGCAACCAGGATGACACCGACGACGAGGACTGCTGCGACGCTGAGCACCGCCCACGTGGGGAGTCGGCGATGTGCGCGGGGTGAGGGGCTCATGGGATTCGAGCTCCTTTGATGATCGTGCGCACGAGGTCTCCTTCGATCAGCACCGCCACCGGCCGGGGCGGTCACCGGGTGATTCGAGACCGAGCTGCGGCGTGGATTGGTCGCGAGGAGAAGGACTCTGGCCGCCGGCTGCATGCGGTGCCGTTGGCGCATGACGGAGGAGGCCGAGTACTGGAGCAGTACTCGGCCTCCTTGCGCTCCTTGACCGGCTCAGGTGCTGAAGCTGAACAGCGCGACCGGAGTCGTCGTGGGTGACGTGGAGCCACCCGCCGGTTCGACGGTGATGCCGACGCCGGTTGCCTTGTCGGCCGCCCCGTTGAGCAGCACCGTCTGCGTCGCGCCGGACGCATTGGCGGGCATCAGGCCGGCACTGACCATCTTGCCGGCCGGGGTCTGATACCAGAGCTGGTAGGCGTGTCCGGCCGGCGGCGGCGCCATGTTGTCGGCGACGAGCACCGACTGGTCGAGCTTCTTCGAGCGCACCACGGTTGCCGTGGTCTGCCCAAGATGCTTGACATAGCGCTGTGCGTCCGAGGCATGCAGCACCTGCTGACTGGCCGACACCTGGGTAGGCGCCGAACCGGTCCACGGATGCCACGTCAGGCCGCCCACGACGATGGCGGCGGCGGCGACTGCTGCGGCGACGAAACGACGTACGCCGTGTCGGCGGCGGCGCTCTCGCGCCTGCTCGATCGACGCGGGTGCCGACTCGACGGAGACCGGCGAGGGGGCCGGCCGATCGTGCGCCGGGCCACCGTCGTCGCCCTCGTCGTCATGGTCGGAGACCAGCGGTGGCAACGGGCGCACCGTGCCGATCTGCTGCAGGATGTTGGCGCGCAGCGACGGCGGTGGGGTGACCGCGGAGGCCGACGCAAGGCTGCCTGCCACCGCCTGCAGCCCGACCAGCTCGGCCTGGCAGTGCGTGCACGCAGACAGGTGCTGCTCGAAACGGTATCGCTCGTCCTCACTGACCGCGTCGACCGCATACGCGCCGATCAGGCTGTGGATGTCGTCGTTCATTGCTCCACTCCCATCGTGTCACGCAGGCGGATCAATCCGTCGCGGATGCGGGTTTTTGCGGTTCCTTCGGGCAAATTCAGCAGGGCGGCGACCTCACGATGCGTGTAGCCGCCGAAGTAGGCCAGCTCGAGAGCCTCACGCTGGGTCGGCGTCAGCGTCTCCAGTGCCTTGCGCACCCGCTCGGCGTCCAGACCGCGGTGTGCACTTTCGACTGTGGTGTCATACGGGACTGCCTGCTGCTTCATGTCATACGTCGTATCCCGGCGGCTCTGCGCCTCGGAGGAGCGAACCCGGTCGACAGACTTGCGGTGGGCGATCGTCATCATCCACGAGAGGGCACTGCCGCGGGCGGCGTCAAAGCGGGCGCTCTGCCGCCAGATGTCGAGGTAGACCTCCTGGGTCACCTCTTCGGCCTGGGCCCGGTCACGGATGACGCGCAGCACCAGGCCGAATATTCGTGGGCCGGTCTGGTCATAGAGCCGAGCAAAGCTCGACTCGTCACCGCGTGCGCTTGCCGAGAGCAGTGTCGTCAGCGGGTCTCCGGGTGGTTCGCCGTCCGAGTCCGGCGTGGTGCTATGCAGTGGTCGCATCGCATCTCCCCGTGGCCAGGATGAACGTCGCAGCCGAGACCGAGTGTGCAAAATCGCCGAACATGCGGGTGCACTCCTTCGGTTACGGGGTCTTGAATCGACGGTGATTCGTCGCCGAAGCCTAACCGGATTGGTGCCCGGTCGAACGACGTGCGCTCGGCGGCGCGGCAGGCCACCCGGCATACAGCATGATGGCGTCATGGACGGACGCGACGTGGTGGTGGACCAGGTGGTCGTGCATCGCAACGGCCGCCTCATCCTGGACGGTGTGAGTGCGGCGTTCCGGCCGGGAGCGATCACCGCGGTGTGCGGCCCGTCGGGCAGCGGCAAGACGAGCCTGCTGCGACTGATCAACCGGTTGGACGTACCGACCTCCGGTGCGGTGCGGTACGGGGGAGTGGACGTCGCCGGTCTCGACGTGCGTGAGCTGCGGCGCCGGGTGGGCATGATCTTCCAGCGGCCGACACCGTTCCCCGGCACGGTGCGAGCCAACCTGCGGCAGGGGGCCGAGCGCTCCGATACGGACTACGCGCGAGTCCTGGAGCAGGTGGCGCTCACCGCGTCCATGCTCGACCGGGACACGGCCGACCTGTCCGGTGGTGAGCTGCAGCGGGTCTGTCTGGCCCGCACCCTGACGACCGAGCCGGAGGCACTGCTGATGGATGAGCCGACCTCGAGCCTCGACCCTGATGCCGCGCGCGTCGTCGAGGACGCAGCGCGCGCGCTCGCAGGAGCCGGTATGACGATCGTGTGGGTGACCCACGACCTGCAGCAGCGCGACCGGATCGCCGATGACGTCTTTGCCGTGGGAGACGCGCAGTGATCACCTGGGTCGGGCTGGCGGTCTCAGTGCTGCTGGTCGTGGTGGCGGCCGGACTGTCCGCCGCCCTCGGCCTGCGGATCGAACGGGACATCGTCGTGGCGGCGCTGCGGATGGCGGTGCAGCTGGCGGTCGTGGGCGGCCTGCTGACGCTGGTGGTCTCGCCGCATCGCACGATCTGGTGGTCCTGGCTGTGGGTGGTGCTCATGGTCGGGTACGCCGCGGATGTCACGGCTCGTCGTTCACCGGCCGTGCCCGGCCTGCGATGGGTGTCCCTGGCGGCCTTCGGCGCCGCCTCGGTGGTCACCCTCGGCGTGATCTTCGGTCTGCGCGTCTTCCCGGTGAATGGGCGCACGGTCGTCCCGATCGCGGGCATGATGGTGGGCAACTCGATGACGGCCACGGTCCTGGCGGGACGTCGGGTCGTCGAGGAGATCGCCGACAAGCGCGAGCAGGTCGAGGCCAGGCTCGCCCTCGGACACGACACCGCCGCAGTCTGCCGGCCCTACGTGCGCGCCGCCCTTCGCTCGGCGCTGCTGCCGCAGATCGAGAAGACCAAGGCCATCGGCATCGTCTTCTTGCCGGGCGCCATGACCGGTCTGATCCTGGCCGGGGTGAGCCCGGCCGAGGCGGTGCGGGTGCAGGCCGTGGTGATGTTCCTGGTGCTCGCGGCGGCGGCCACGACCACGGTTGTTGTCGCTGTTGGCGTCGCGCGGCGGCTGTTCACGGCCGATCTGCGGCTCGCCGACACCGTTCCCAGGCCCGCGCAGTAGGCGTCGCCCGGCCGCGGGATGGAGCGCCCCGACCGTAGGATGGGCGGATGTCTTCGCCAACTGAGGCCAACCCGGCGCCAGGGCCCCCGCGGGTCCTGGTCGTGGAGGACGAGCGCGCGCTGGCCGAGATCGTGCGGCGCGGCCTGGTCCACGAGGGGTTCGAGGTGGAGGTCGTGCACGACGGGGAGAAGGCGATCTGGGCGGCGCGGGAGCGCGACTTCGACGTGGTGCTGCTCGACATCATGCTGCCGTCGGCCAACGGCTACACCGTGTTGAAGCGGCTTCGAGCCGTGGACGTGTGGACCCCGGTGCTGATGCTGACCGCCAAGGACGGCGAGTACGACCAGGCGGACGCGTTCGAGCTGGGCGCGGACGACTACCTGATCAAGCCGTTCAGCTTCGTCGTGCTCGTGGCACGCATCCACGCGCTGATCCGGCGCAGCCGACCCGAGCCCAAGACGCTCTTGAAGGCGGGTGACCTGGTCATGGACCCCGTCGCCCATCAGGTGTCCCGAGGCGGTGAGCGGATCGATCTGACGCCGCGCGAGTTCACCGTCCTCGAGCTGTTCATCACCCGATCGGGAGCGGTCCTGTCCAAGCAGGACATTCTCGACCACGTGTGGGGCGAGTCCTTCGACGGTGATCTGAACATCGTCGAGGTCTATGTCGGATACCTGCGCAAGAAGGTGGACGTACCCTTCGGTCGGCGCACCATCGAGACGGTCCGCGGGCTCGGCTACCGGCTCTCGGAGAGCGACGGCTGAAGCGGCAACCAGATTTCGAAACACGCACCGCCCAGCGACGAGGTGGTCACGCCGAGCCGGCCACCGTGCGCACGCACGATCTCGCGGGAGATGGCCAGGCCCAGACCGGATCCGCCCGCGTCGCGTGACCTGCTCTCATCCAATCTGACGAATCGATCGAAGATGTGGTCCCGTTCGGCCACCGGCACCCCCGATCCGTCGTCCTCGACACGGATCACCGCACCGGCCGCGTCCGGCAGCAGGCTGAGCTGGACCACCGACCTCGCATGGCGCAACGCGTTGTCCCCGAGGTTGCGGACGACATGCTCGAGGAGGCCCCGGTCGCCGCGAACTCGCACGGGAGTGACGTGAGACACGGTCCGATGCTCGCCTCGGGCCCGGAGGCGGAGGGTTTCGTCGGCGACGAGGTCGTCGAGGTCCGTGTCGACGACCCGCAGGCGCATGCCGTGGTCATCGGCTCTGGACAGCAGCAGCAGACCGTCGACCAGCTGCTGCAGACGGGCCACCTCGGTGTCCACGAGCGGCCGCAGCTGCAACCAGGAGGCATCGGCGCCGTCCTCGGAGCCGACCTCCAGGGCAGCGCGAACGGTGGCCAGGGGCGACCTCAGCTCATGGCTCGCGTCGGAGACGAAGCGCTGCTGGGCAGACTGCGCCCGCTGCAGCCGCGCCAGCATCGCATTCATGGTCTGCGCCAGCGTTGAGATCTCGTCTCCGACCGCGGACACCGGGACGCGGTCGTCGAGTCGAGCGGCAGTGATCCGCTCGACCTGTGCCCGAATGCGCTCCACGGGGCGGAGGGTGGTCGTGACCAGCCACCAGGTGGCGATCGCGCTCAGGCCCACGAGCACGGGCACGGCCAGCAAGAGATACTTGACCGCGGCGGAGACCGCTTCGTGCTGGTCCTGCTGCGAGCTGGCGACCTGAACGACGTAGGCCTGGTCGTCGTGCGTGACGCCGACCGCGACGACCAGGGGAGTGTGTACGTCGCCGGGCAGCCAGAACTGGCGGACGCCGGTGACCGTGGTGTGGCCAGGGGTCGGCCGAGTCGGTGCCAGGGGCGTGCGCGCATGCGCGACCGAGCTGTAGGCGAGCCGTCCGGCAGCATCGAGAACGTCGACTGTGAACCCCTCCTGCACGTCCTGGCGCTGCGCATTGATCCCTGACGGCCCGGAGGACTCGACGATCGCCGCGACGTTCTGCGCCTGCTGGTGAGCCGCCGTGCTCAGGTTGGAGCTGAGCGTGCGCTGCATGAGGGTGGCCAGCACCAGGACACCGAGCAGCAGGGGAGCGGCGACGACCAGGGCGGTGAGGGCGGTGAGCCGGGGCCGCATACCCCGAGGGCGCAGACCGGCCCGGCGCAGACGTCGCATGCGGCCATTCTGCCTGCACCGGGTTGATGTGCTCACCGCGTTCTCTCAGGGTGCGTTCAGCGCTGCCCGGAAGGATCGCCGGTGGCCAGAGCACCCGATCCCTGAGGATGTCCATGGATACCGCATCAACGCAGACGGACCCATCGTTCGGGACGCGGCTGGCTCACCCGCACAGTGCGCGAGCGACGCTGGCCAAGGTGCCTGAGATCACGGTGCTGTTCTGGGTCATCAAGGTGCTCACCACCGGTATGGGAGAGGCAGCCTCCGACTATCTCGGGGGTGTCAACCTGGTGCTGGCCGGCGTCGTCGGTGTGCTCGGCTTCGCCGTCGCCATGTGGCTGCAGTTTCGCGTGCGCGGGTATGTCGCACCGGCCTACTGGTTTGCGGTGGCGATGGTGGCGGTGTTCGGGACCATGGTTGCCGACGGACTGCACGTGGGGGCCGGAATCGCCTATCCCTACTCGACGGCCTTCTATGCTCTGGTGCTTGTCGTCGTGCTCACCCTGTGGTGGCGCAGCGAGCACACGTTGTCCATTCACAGCATCACCACCCGCCGGCGCGAGGTCTACTACTGGGCCACCGTCCTGACGACCTTTGCGCTCGGCACCGCGGCGGGCGACCTCACCGCCGCGAGCCTGAATCTCGGATTCTTCCCCTCCGGGGTGCTGTTCGCGGTGCTGATCGCCATCCCCGCGATTGCGTGGTGGAAGTTCAACCTGAACGCGACGGTTGCCTTCTGGACCGCGTACGTGCTCACCCGTCCGCTGGGTGCTTCGTTTGCGGACTGGTTCGGCAAGCCGCCGTCATTTGGTCACGGGCTGGGCTATGGGGATGGCACGGTGACCGCACTGGCACTGATCGCCATCATTGCCCTCGTCGCCTGGGTATCCATGCACCAGTCGCCGGCGAAGGTGACTGACAGGGCGTAGCCTGCTGGTCCGACATCGACCGGAACGGACGCGACCAGCGCAATGATGTGCTGCGTCGCGACCTGGTCGCAACTACCGTGGAGGCGGGCACCCGCGGCTGCAAGGTGCTCAGCGGCACGTTGCACGACCCGTATACGGGCCTGACCGTAACCTTCCAGCACTCGTCGAGGTCCTACTCGCCGGTGCAGATCGACCACGCCGTCGCCCCCGGTGACGCGTGGGCGATGAGGCCTGGCGCTGGTCGGGCGACCAGCGCCGGCAATTGCCGAACGACCCCCTTGACCTGCTCGCGGTGGATCCGCACCACAACCAGGTCAAGGGCGATGGTGACGCCGCAACGTGGCGATGAGGTGCTCCGTCAAAGACCGGTCAGCCCCGGGCTCGGTGGCGCTCGGCCCCCTGACGTCCACCGGCGCGCCATGCGTCCACCGAGAGTCGACCTATGACGACGGCCCGCGATAATGGCGTTCATGGTGACATCCGCGGTCGACACGGTGCAGTCGGGTCCGGCCGTCCTTCGGGTGCGCGGGCTGTCGGTCAGCTATGGCCGGCTGGCCGCGCTGCAAGGTGTCGACCTGGACGTCTATCCGGGCGAGGTCGTCGGCATTGCCGGCGACAACGGCGCCGGCAAGTCCACCCTGTTGCGATGCATCTGTGGGGATCTCGGCGAGGTGTCCGGCGAGGTCTGGCTCGACGGGGAGCCCCTGACGTCGCGCCCGCCGCCGGGGTCCGCTCGCGGGATCGGTGTGGTCTGGCAGGATCTGGTGCTCTCGGACAACCTGGACGTCGCGTCCAACCTCATGCTCGGCAAGGAGCGGCGCACGCTGCTGATGTCCGAGTCCAGGTTCCATGCTCGAGCGCGGGCCGTGCTCGACGATCTCGGCATCCCGATCGCCGACTCGACCCGGCCGGCGTGGACCCTGACGGCAGCCGAGCGCCAGCTGCTCGCGGTCGCGCAAGCGGTGTCCCCACGACCGCGACTGCTGCTCCTGGACGAGCCCACGGCGGTGCTGAGCCGGGCCGACTCGGCTCACGTCGAGCTGCTCATCCGCCGGTTCCGCGACGAGGGCACCACGATCCTGCTCATCTCGCACGACGTGGATCAGCTGTTTCGCCTGACGCGCCGAGTGGTCGTCCTGCGGCATGGTCGGGTCGTCGCGCAGGTCGACCCGGCGCGATCGCACCCGGACGAGCTGCTTGCCCTCATGGCGGGCCACGACGTGCAGTCGGCTCCGCGCCGGCAGCTGAGCCGACTGCACGGCCTGGCCGGCCACCTGAGCTCGGCCGACCCGTCGGCCGGACTCACCCTCATCCTGTCCACTCTCGGCGCGGCTCTGGGGGCACAACAGCTCAGCCTGCACCTGCTCGACGAAGCCACCTTGAGATGCGTGGGCTCCGTAGGCCTGACCCCGGCCCTGGAGGATGCGTGGCGCAGCCTGCCGCTCTACGTCACGAACGGGCCGCTGTCGAGGGCTGCCGTGGAGAGCGCGGTCGCCGTGGAGCCGGACGTCAGGGCGAGCGAGGCGCTCGGCCCCTATGCCCGGCTGCTCGACGAAGCCGGGATTGCCAGCTGGTGGGCGGTGCCGTTCTCGCTCGGCAGCGGCGCCACCGGGGTTGTCAGCATCTACCGCTCGGATACCGGGTCGCCGGCCACCGATGAGCTGGATCTCGTCAACCTCTACGCCGGATATGCCGCAGCGGCACTCGAGCGGGAGCGGCTGCTCGCCGAGCTGACTGCACGGAACAAGGTGCTGGAGACGATCCGCGCGGTGCTGCAGACTCTGGCCGGCCCCGGCTCACTCGCCGATGGCATCGGCACGGCCCTGCAGACCTTGCGCGAAGCGGTGGGCGCGGACGAGATCGGCCTCTTCGGACGAGCCGCTGGTGAGCGGACCTCGCGCCGTGCGCATGCCGCACCGCCGGGTGTGGCGCACTCTGTGCGCCTCGCGTCCGCCGCCGATGCCGCACTCGATGCCGCCGACGCGGATGGACAGGTCCGGGTCCAAGTGGTTGCCCACGGTGGAAGCCGGCTGGTCGTTCGTCTGTCGGACAGCACGGTGCTCGCAGCGGAGTGGAGAACCCGCCTTGCGAGCGCCGATGAACGGGTACTGATCGAGGACGCCGCGCACTCCATCCTGCTCGCCCTGGAACGGGAACGCAGCGAACTTGCGCGTCGGGAGACGACGGCGCTACGACGCTCCCAGGAGATGCAGCGCCAGTTCCTGGCCCGCCTGTCCCATGAGCTGCGTACGCCGCTCACCGCGATCCGTGGTTATGCTTCCAGCCTGATGCAGACCGATGTGACCTGGGACGAAGCCTCGCAGAGCCGGTTCCTCAGCCGAATCAGCAGCGAGTCGGCCCGGCTGCGCACGCTGGTGGACGACCTGCTCGACTTCTCCAGGATCGAGTCGGGGGTGCTGCGGATACGGCCCGACTGGGTCGACCTGTCGCTGGTGATCGATGCGGCACGTTCGTGCCTGTCGCCACAGGCCGCTGACGCGATCGAGATCCATTGTGCGGCCGACGTCCCCGCTGTGTGGGCGGACCATGACAGGCTCGAGCAGGTGATGATGAATCTCATGGACAACGCGGTGCGTCACAACCCACCAGGGACCACCGTCCGCATCGACGTCCGGGCGGACGGACCCGACCACGTGGTCATCGGCGTCGTCGACGACGGGGTCGGGATGCCTTCTCGCGATGAGAAGGTCGGTGCGATGCAACCGCCGTTGTGGCGTGGTGCCACCGCTGGTGCGGGGCTGGGCCTGTCCATCACTCGAGGCATCGTCGAGGCGCACCAGGGGACCCTCCGGCAGGAGCCCCTGAATCCGGGAACCCGGTTCCTCGTCCGGCTCCCGGTGGAGTCCGACGCGCTGACCATGGAGCCGGACGATGCGTGATCCCTCCCCGCGGACCAAGGTGCTGGTGGTCGAGGACGACCCCAACATCGTCGACATGATTCGTGCCAACCTCACGGTGCGCGGGTTTGACACGGTGGTGTCGACCGACGGGTCAAGAGTGCTGCGCCTGCTCGAGACCGAACGCCCGGACATCGTGCTGCTGGACCTGATGCTGCCCGCAGCGGACGGCATCGAGCTGTGCCGGCAGATCCGCGGTCGTTCGACGATCGGCATCATCGTTGTCTCCGCCCGCGGCGGTGAGCGTGACAAGGTCGCTGCACTCAACGTCGGGGCCGACGACTACATGACCAAGCCCTTCGGCATCGAGGAGTTGCTGGCGCGGATCACCGCCACGTTGCGACGGAGCCGGCCGGCGTCGACTCCGGAGGATGCCTCGCCGGTGGTGCAGATCGGCGGCCTCGTCGTGGACCTGGCCAAGCAGCAGGTCAGCCGCGACGGCATCCCGATCCACCTGACTCCCACCGAGTTCGCTCTGCTGCGCGAGCTGGTGATCGCACCGGGCACGCTGCTCTCCCACGCGCACCTGCTACGCCGGGTCTGGGGTCCTGGGTATGAGACCGAGACGGAGTATCTGCGGGTCTACGTGCGCCGGTTACGGTCCAAGCTCGCGGTCGACGGGCAGGCGCCGCTGATCGTGACCGAGCCACGTGCCGGGTATCGGTTCGCCGCAACCTGAGCGGCTCACCAGCCGAGCGACGTTCACACTTTGTTGATGTCGGGGGTCGAATATTCACGGTCCGTTCACGCCGCCGGTCCTATGCTCAAGAACGTCAGTTCGCGCCAAACCGAGCCACCGTTCGGTGCTCAGGTGCCGGGCGCCCGCCCGGTGAGCCGCGGCTGCGTCGATCGTTAGGAGCAGTCCCTTGCAGAACACGAAGAAACTCGGCGTTGCGTCGGCGGCCCTGGTCAGCACGGCCCTTCTGGTAGCCGGCTGCAGCAGTTCGGGCTCGGGCTCGGCCGCGTCATCGGGGAGCGCGCCCGCCAGCTCGTCCTCCTCCTCTTCCTCCACCGCCTCGGCAAGCCCCTCCAGCTCGGAGGCAGCGCTTCCGACGACGTCTGCCACGTCGTTCAAGCGCGACTTCTCGAGCATGGCGGCGCTCAAGCCGCTCGCCGCGAAGGGGTCCGGCAAGATCGCCGTGATCCTGCCGGACACCGTCACGTCGGCCCGCTACACCGAGTTCGACGCACCCTACCTGACGAAGGCACTCACCGCGGCCGGTCTGACGGCGAGCCAGTTCACCGTGCAGAACGCCCAGGGCAGTGACGCGACCCAGCTCACCGACGCCCAGTCGGCGATCAGTGGGGGTGCCAAAGTCATTGTGGTCGACCCACTCGACAAAGGCGTCGGCGCGAAGATCGAGAACTACGCCAAGCAGCACAACGTGCAGGTCATCGACTACGACCGGTTGACGCTGGGGGGCACTCGCGCCTACTACGTCAGCTTCGACAACGTCAAGGTCGGTGAGCTCATCGGCAACGGCCTGGTCTCGTGCGCGAAGGCATGGGGCGTGAAGAAGCCCAATGTGATTGAGATGAAGGGTGATCCGACGGACAACAACGCGACACTGTTCGCGCAGGGCTACGACTCGGTGCTGAACCCGCTGTTCAAGTCGGGTGGCTGGACCAAGGTCGCCGAGCCGGCCGGGACCTGGGACCCGCCGACCGCCGCAACCGAGTTCACTCAGGCGTTCACCGCGCACTCCAACGCGAATGCGGCGCTGGTGCCGAACGACGAGAACGGCGCTCCGATCATCACCTACCTGAAGAACCACAACGTCAAGCCGAAGTCGTTCCCGGTGACCGGCCAGGACGCCACTCTGGTGGGACTGCAGAACATCTTGTCCGGGTACCAGTGCGGCACGGCATACAAGCCGATCTATCTCGAGGCTCAGGCTGCCGCAGCGCTCGCAATGTATCTGCGAGCCGGTGTGAAGCCACCGGCCGGCCTGGTCAACGGCACCACTACGGACACGACGAGCAACGTCAAGGTCCCGTCGGTGCTGCTGAAGCCGGAGTGGGTGACATCGGCCAACATGAACTCCACGGTCATCGCCGACCAGTTCGTGACGGCCAAGCAGCTGTGCACCGCCAAGTTTGCGGCTGCTTGCAAGGCTGCAGGGATCACGTCGTAGTGAGCGACGAGCAAGCAGGAGTGCGTCCGGCCGGGAGCCCGGCCGGACGCACGCTGCTCGATGACACGCCGCCGTTGCTGAGCCTGCGGGGAGTCGGCAAGCGCTTCGGCCCGGTGCAGGCGCTGAGCGACATCAACCTCGATCTGCCCGCCGGGCAGGTCACTGCACTCGTCGGTGACAACGGCGCCGGGAAGTCAACGCTGATCAAGGCGATCGCCGGGATTCACGCCATCGACGGTGGTGAGATGCTCTGGGAGGGCAACCCGGTCCAGATCCACGGCCCACGCGATTCCTCGCATCTGGGGATCGAGACCGTCTATCAGGACCTGGCGCTGTGCGACAACCTGGACATCGTCCAGAACATGTTCCTCGGTCGCGAGGCGCTGCGCGGCGGCGTGCTCGACGAGGCCACGATGGAGACCAAGGCCAACCAGACCCTGAGCGAACTGTCCGTGACGACAGTCAAGTCGATCCGCCAACCGGTCTCGTCGCTGTCCGGTGGACAGCGGCAGGCCGTCGCCGTCGCGCGGGCGGTGATGTGGGACGCGAAGCTGGTCATCATGGACGAGCCCACCGCGGCACTCGGAGTCTCGCAGACCGCCATGGTGCTGGATCTGATCACGCGGCTCAGCGCTCGCGGCATCGCGGTCCTGGTCGTGTCCCACAACCTGAACGACGTGTTCCAGGTGGCCGACCGGATCGCCGTGATGTTTCTCGGCACTCTCGCCCGGACGGCTCCGATCGGTGAGTTGACGGTCAGCACGGCCGTCGAGCTGATCACGACCGGCAACCTCACGACCAGCACCGACCGGGAGTCCTGAATGTCATCCTCACCACAGCAGACACCCCCGCCGGTCACCGATGACGTGACACCACCCGACGAGGTGCTCGCCGGCGTGCCCGAGCTGGCTTCCGGGTCGCTGAGCGCCTACGTCCGGGCCTGGCTCGCACGGGTCCGGTCGGGTGAGAGCGGCGTGCTGCCCGTCATCGGCGGCCTGATCGTCATCATCATCATCTTCCAGCTGAAGAACTCGGTCTTCCTGTCCGCGAACAACATCATCAACCTCATGGTGCAGGCGTCGATCTACGTGCTGTTCGGCATCGCCGAGGTGTTCGTGCTGCTCCTCGGGGAGATCGACCTGGCGCTGGGATTCACCGGCGCTATCGGTGCAGTGTTCGCAGTGTGGATCACCGGACCGCCGCACAACCAGCCGTGGTTCGTCGGTGTCGTCCTAGGTCTTGCGGTCGCCACCGTCATCGGCGCCGTGTGGGGTCTGCTTACCACGCGCCTGCGCATCCCATCGTTCATCGTGACCTTGGCCGGGCTGCTCGGGCTGCAGGGTCTGCTGATCTTCCTGATCAACAAGCTGGCTGGGCAGAGCAGCGGCGGCACCATGTCGGTCAGCAACGGCGTGATCAACGGCATCGCCTACGGGCACATGAGCAATGTCCTCGCGTGGGTCGTGCTTGTCGTGGTTGTCGTGACGTACGCCGCGATCACCGTGCTGCGCGACCGACAGCGTCGCTCCGGCGGACTGGTCACCCAGCCGGTCGGCCTCGGCTTCCTGAAGATTGCCGCGATCGCCGTGGCCGGCGTCGTCCTCGTGCTGGTATGCAGTGCGGGAAGCGGTGTGCCGTGGGCGGTTCCGATCGTGCTCGCGATTGTGCTGGGCTGGACGTTCCTGCTCGGTCACACCCGGTTCGGACGGTATGTCTACGCCATCGGCGGCAACGCCGAGGCCGCTCGCCGCGCCGGGATCAACCTGTCACAGATCCGGCTGATCGCCTTCGCGCTGTCGAGCCTGACGGCCGGTGCGGCCGGGATCTTCTATGCTGCGCGGCTCGGCTCGATCTCCAGCAACGTCGACGGTGGGCAGTACGTGCTGCTCGCCGTGGCCGCAGCTGTGATCGGTGGCACGAGCCTGTTCGGTGGGCGCGGCAAGATCGTGCATGCCCTGCTCGGTGGCCTGATCGTCGCCACGATCTACAACGGGATGGGGCTGCTGAACCTGTCGGCGGCCACCCAGCTGATGGTGACGGCTCTGGTGCTGCTTGCCGCGGTCACGGTCGATGCCCTCAGCCGGCGCAACCGCACCACCACCTGAGCTGCACGACAACGGCCGGGCGCCGCGGGGCGCCCGGCTGTTGACGTAAGGGCTGTGGTCGTGATGCGGAATTCACGGGCGGCACGATGCCGTGCGAGGTCCATTGGGTAGTCTCGCCGCATGCTGGTGTCTGACCTGCGGCACTTCCTCGACCTGCCCGACGACGCGCCCGGTCCGGCACGGCGCCTGGCGGATCAGTTGGCCTCGATCGTCCGCGCGGCCACCGCCGGCCCCCTGGCAACCGAGTGGGTGAGCGCGCTGCATTGTCGGCGCTACCCGCGGCATCGGCCGTGCCCTGGACGGGTGGTGATCGTCCGAGGCGAGGCTCCGACTCCCGTCCGTTGGAACTGCCCGAGCTGCGGGGACGAGGGACTGATCAGCGGGTGGGCGGACTCGCCGTTCGATCTGCGGCAGCGGCGTCTCGCGGCCGCCGGCCGGGCGCATGCGGTGGTCGTCTCGGAGGACACAGCCAAGGCGCTGCGAGATCTGACCTTGGCTGACCCCGACTGCGAACGGTTGATCTTTCAGATCCGGAGCGTGAACTCGGATCTTGTCCTACCGGCGACTGCAGAGGACCTCGAGGACCTGCTGGAAGCCACGGCCGCCGAGGCCAACCACGAGTCCGACCGCAGGCGCCGGAATCGGCTCGATGCCGCTTACCTTGAGCTTGAGAACGTCCTGCTCGCGCTACCCTCGCAGACCAGAGAGCAGCCCGGGCACCCTTAGGAGGATCGCCAGGGTAGTCGTCGGCGAGCAGAGTCGATCGCCGTCCTTGCGGCGGAGACTGGCCGGAAAGAGCGCGCGGCCGTCGTCAATGCGGCACGTTCGTCATCGGCGAGCTGCAGGTCCGCTGCGGCGACGTTGGTCTCGAGCTGTTCGACGCTGGAGGCGCCGGGGATCACCACGACCTGCGGCAGGCTCAGCAACCAGGCAAGCGCCACCTGCGCCGGCCGGGTGTGATGCGCGTCGGCCACCTCGCGCAGCAGGTCCAGCAGTGGTGCGGCACGCCCGAGGTTCTCCGGGCTGAACAGCGGGTTGGTGGCCCGCACTCCACCGGGCCGGTGATCCACGTCGTAGCGGCCGCCGAGCAGGCCCTGGGCGAGCGGGCTGTAGGCGATGACGATCCGACCTTCCTCCTGAGCGAAGGGCACGAGGTCGGTCAGTGGGGCGGCGTGTGCAAGGGAGAAGTGTACCTGATTGCTCACCACGGGCCTGCCGAGCGCGGCATCCGCCATCCGCCAGCGAGACAACGAGTAGTTGGAGACGCCTACTGCGCCGATGCTTCCGTCCAGCAACAGACTTCGCATACCGCGCATGATCACCGAGTCCGGGACCACGGGGTTGGGCTGGTGGATCTGATAGAGCGGGATCCGGTCCAGCCCGAGGCGCCTGGCGCTGGCGTGCTCCCGGCGGCGCACCATCGGTGGCAGCGGCGCGATGGGAAAGAGCTTGCTGGCGACGATCACCTGGTCGCACTCGCTGCCGAGCGCCTCACCGAGGATGCGCTCGCTGCGGCCGAAGCCGTAGATCTCGGCGGTGTCGAAGAGCGTGACGCCCAGCTCGCGGGCCCGGCGCACGATCGCGGCGGCCGTGTGCCCCGCATACCCCTGCCCGTATCCCCACTCGCGCGAACCGAACTGCCAGGTGCCGAGCCCGATCCGGCTGACCTGGCCCAGACCCTGGACCTCGAGGTGATTCATCCGACCAGCGTAGTCTCGGCACGTCTCAGCCGGTCGACGACGTCGGGGCCTGCGTAACCGAGGGAGCCTCGGGCCGTTGCAGGGCATGCTGGTCTGCCAGTGCGATTGCGAGCTCGCCGGCCGGTGTGGGGTGGAACGGTGCCGCGCTCTTCACGCCCTGGACAAATGGTGTCTCGCTGCACAGCCCATGACCGCTGAAGTCGGGTGATGCCGTCTGGAATGAGGCTGCCTGTGCACCGGACTGCAGGACGTGGTTCAACGCGGTGCGCTTGGAGAGGGTCGCCTGCTGCTTGTCGGTGGTGACGCCCAGGTGGGACAGGCACCTGACGTCGTCACCGAACGGGTCGTAGTAGAGGTTGATCACGACCTGTGGGTGTTTGGGCAGCGCCTGCAGCCGCGACAACAGCTGGAGGTAGTTGGTGCTGAACTGCGAGAGATCCTGTTGGAACGCCGCTTGGTCGGCATTGTTGCGGCAGCTGACCGAGACGGCACAGATGCGCAGCTGGGTGGACCACTGGACGTCGTTGGCACCGATGCTGACGATCACCGTGGTCGCGGCGGCTACCGCGGGTCGGCTCAGCTGCGCCGGCACGGTGAGTGATCCCGCCTTCTGCGGGCCAAGGAGGCCGTCCGCGGTGGTCGCCCCGCTGCAGGCCAGGTTGGTCACGGGCGTGGAGCTGCTGCGGGCCAAAGCGATTGCGTAGGAGTCGATGCTGCGGTGGCAGGCGCGGTCGGTGGCGGTGGGGTGCGACACGAGGGGGTTGCCAAGACCCGCTGCGGTGGAGTCGCCGATCACCACGATGGACCCGCTGGCGGGTGAGGGGGCCCTCGTTACCGGGGCATGCAGATCGGGGGCATCACCGACCAGCGCCTGCAGGGAGTGCACGTGGCTCAGCTTGGCCGGTGCGGAGTAGGCGGTGGTCATGATCGCGCCGAGGTTGATGGCCTCGGTGATCACGGCGATGGAGACGATCAGGGCGAGGCTGCGCCCCCGGCCGCGGCGCATCCATCCGGCGATGGCGCCGGCAAGCACGATGGCCACCAACCCCACCATGGCCACCTGCCAGTAGAAGTAGCGGCGGAACCCTTGCACGAGAGCATCCGCGATCGACGTCGTGGGGTTCGTGCCCGAGCTGGTGCTGGCGAACTCCTCGAGCTGCTTGCTCAACGTGATGTGGGTCAGCTGGATTCGTGGGCGGATCGGGCCGGCGAACTGCACGGTCGTCGGCAGCTTTTGTCCGAACAGGTCGAGCTCGCCCGGGCCGGACAGCTGGGTCGAGGGTCCGGCCACGCCGACCTGAACCGTCTGGCCTGCGGCCGAGACGCTCTGTGCCGGGGTTACGGCCAGGGCCACCGCTATGGATGCGGCGGCGACCAGGATCGTGATGATCAGGTAGGTGATCGCGGTCCGGATCCGTCGACTCATCCCTCATCTATACCGCACCGTTGATGGAGGTGTGTCCAGTGAGGCTCACGACCCGGTCAGGACGCCTCCGCGCAGTCATGCCTGTGCACGAATGCTGCTACGGCTGAGTGGAACGCCCCGATCTCGACTGTTGGTGCGTGACGTCCCGGGGGCGTCTCGAGAGCGGGTCGGCTGAGGGCGAGCAATGTCTGCTTCGCCGCACCGAGGGACGCGGACGGCAGGGATCCCACCTGCACCGCCAGACGGTGTGCCACCTCGTACGCCGTGCCGTCGGCGACCACGCGGGCAACCAGCCCGCACGCGTGCGCCTCCTGCGCACGAAGCGACCGGCCGGTCAGATAGAGGTCCGCCGCGATGGCAGTGCCCGCCTTGGCGCTGACCCTCGCGGCAAACGCGGGGGAGGCGAGGATGCCAAGGCGCGCGATCGGCATACCGACGACCGCAGACGATCCAGCGACGACCAGGTCGCACGACAGCGCGAGCTGGCAGCCGGCGCCGAGCGCCGATCCTTCGACCGCCGCGATCACCGGCACCGATACGTGCTCGATTGTCTCGAAGCACTGCTCCATCACAGCGAAGCAGCGCTCGACCGATGACAGGTCCGCGTCCTCCCACTCGGTCAGGTCGGACCCCGCCGTGAAGGTGTCGCCGTGGCCCTTCACAACGATGACCCGAGTCTCCGGCGCCTGGCTCGCCGCAATCACCCCATCAGCGAGATGTCGCCAAGCGGCCTCGCCCAGGGCGTTGCTGCGGTGTCCGTCGCCGACGATGATGGTCACGACTCCGTCGGGCTCACATCCCGCGTCCTTCGAGGTCATCGGCTCACTTCTCCTTGATCGATCAGAGACTGGATCTCGTGCTCCGAGAGGCCCATTGAGGTAAGAATCTCGACCGTGTGTTCACCGTGGAGGGGTGCCCCATGTCGCAACTGCGGGGGTGTGGCGGACAGCTTCACCGGCGAGCCGAGGGTGCGGATGCTGCCTTCGGAGGTATGCGGGAGGTCGACGACCATGTCCCGCGCCGCGACCTGCGGCTGCGCCAGCGCCTGCGGCACGGTGTTGATGGGACCGACCGGCACGCCGACGCCCGTCAGGATCTGAGTCCACTCCGCAGACGTGCGGGCGGTCAGCGCATCGGCGATGCGTGGCAGCAGGGTGTCTCGAGATGCCAGCCGTCCCGCGTTCGTGGCGAGCGTCGGATCGGCGCCGATGTCGTCCAACCCGACGGCGCCGGAGAAGGTCTGCCAAAGGGTGTCGTTGCCGACGGCGACCATGATCTCACCATCGGCGGTAGGAAAGGCCTGGTACGGAACGATGTTCGGATGGGCCGACCCATACCGGCGAGGAGTGTCACCGGTGGCGAAGAAGTTCTGCGCGACATACGTCATCCAGGCAAGTTCACCGTCCATCAGCGAGATGTCGACCTGCTGCCCACAGCCCGTGCTGTCTCGAGCGTGCAATGCGGACAGCACGCCGATCGTCAGCCACATGCCCGCGGCCAGGTCGGCGGCGGCAACGCCGAACCGCACTGGTGAACCGTCACGTTCCCCCGTGACGCTCATCGCGCCGGACATCGCCTGCGCGATCGCGTCGTAGCCGGCCCGCCTGCTGAGTGGTCCGGTCTGACCGAACCCGCTGACGGATCCGTAGATCAGGCGCGGGTTGCGACTCGACAGCTGGGGATACCCGAGCCCGAGGCGTTCTGCGGTGCCGGGCCGGAAGTTCTCGAGCACGACATCGGCGTCGTCCGCGAGGCGCAGTGCGATCTTCTGACCGGCGTCGGACTTCAGGTCCAGCGCCAGCGAGCGCTTGTTGCGGTTGACCGCGTGGAAGTATGCGGCGTCGTCGCCCTGGAACGGTGGGCCCCAGTGGCGAGTGTCGTCCCCGGCGCGCGTGTCCTCGATCTTGATGACATCGGCGCCGAGGTCCGCGAGGATCATGGAGGCGAACGGACCCGAGAGGATCCGGGTCAGGTCCAGCACCCGCATCCCGGCGAGGGCGCCGGCGTGCTCCCGCCACGCTCCGAACGTGTCCGTACTCATGCGTTGGCTCCGTTGTGCAGCGATCCGGAGTCGGACGCCGGTGCGGCGGCGTGGGTGGTTCCTTCGTCGGCAGGCTGGGTCCCGGTGGCGCGGTGCGGCATGAGGATGAGCGCGGCGAAGGCGAGGACGCAGCATCCGACGATGTACCAGCTGATGCCGATGCTGGAGTTGGTGCGGCGCAGGATCAGCGCGGCCAGCAGCGGCGCCGGGCCGCCGGCGATGACGGAGGCGAGTTGATAGCCCAGGCCCGCGCCGGTATACCGCAGGTTGGTGCCGAAGCTCTCGGCGATCAGTGCGGCCTGCGGACCGTACTGCATGTCGTGGAAGACCAAGGAGAGCACGATCGCGAGCAGGATCAGCCCGGAGTGCTCGGTGTTGAGCAGGCCGAAATAGGGGAAGGCAAAGATCGCCGTGCAGATGATGCCCGCGCCATAGATCGTGCGGCGGCCGAAGCGATCGGACAGGTGCCCGAAGAACGGTACCGAGAACAGCCCGAGCGCGGCCGCGACCAGGGTGTCGTTGAGCAGCTCGCCCTTCGACACGTGCAGGTGCTTGGTGCCGTAGGTGAGGACGAAGGTGATGAACAGGTAGAACGGAGCCTGCTCCGACAGGCGCACGAATGCGGAGGTGAGGATCTCCATCGGCTGCTTGCGAATGACCTCGAGAAGGGGCTGCCGGACGACTTTGTCGACCTTCTTGACCTGGACGAACTCCGGGCTCTCGGAGACTCGGAACCGGACATAGAGGCCGATGGCCACGAGCACGATGCTGGCGAGGAAGGGGACCCGCCATCCCCAGGAGTCGAATGCGGCGGACGACGTGGTGGCGCCCACGATCTTCATCATGCCGGTGGACAGCAGCAGGCCGATGGGGACTCCGAGCTGGGGCCAGCTGGCCATGAGTCCGCGACGTTCGGCTGAGCCCCACTCCATCGACATCAGCACGGAGCCACCCCACTCGCCGCCGACGCCGATGCCCTGGGCGACTCGCAATAGGACCAGGATGATCGGTGCGGCGATCCCGATGGAGTTGGTGCTCGGGAGCAGGCCGAGCAAGACGGTGGCACCGCCCATGAGCAGCAGGGTCGCCACGAGGGTGGCCTTGCGGCCGATGCGGTCACCCCAGTGCCCGAAGATTGCTGCGCCGAAGGGGCGCGCGGCAAAGCCTACGAACAACGTGGCGAAGGACTCGAGCACGCCGGCGAAGTTGGAGCTGCCGGGAAAGAAGAGTTTCGGGAAGACGAGGGCTGCGGCGGTTCCGTAGAGGAAGAAGTCGTACCACTCGATGGTCGTGCCGATGGTGCTCGCGATCACCGCCCTTCGTCGGAGCACGGGGAGGTCTGGGTGCACCGTTGTCGAGGACATGAGCCGGTCCTTTCGCAAAGTGGCTATGCCACTGATCCAATTGGTCAAGGGCTAGTATTGGCCCAGTGGATCAGCCACGTCAAGGGTTGGAGATGATCCGATGGGCGAACGGGAGGGGCTCTTATGTCGGACACGCTGAAGCCGGTCGGCCGCACCCGGCTGTATGAGCAGGTCATCGACCGGCTCGGCGAACACGTCGCCGGCGCCGGCCTGTCCAAGGGGTCGCGGCTGCCCACCGAACGTGAGTTGGCCGCGCGACTAGGGGTGAGCAGGGCGTCCATCGCGCAGGCGATCGTGGCCCTGGAGGTGCAGGGCATCGTCGAGACCCGTCATGGTGGTGGCATCTATCTGTTGCGCGCGCGATTCGACGCGGAACCCGTGCCGGACCTGATGGCTCGCCAGAAGCGACTGCCGGAGGTGCTGGACGCACGAGACGCCTTGGAGACCAAGCTGGCCGCGCTGGCGGCTGCCCGCAGGTCCGATGACGATCTGGCCGCCATCGATGCCGCGCTGGAGCTCATGCACGCACAGGTCAACGCGGGTGAGCCCGCGATGGAAGGCGATCGGCAGTTCCACGCGGCGATCGTGGCGGCCGCGCACAGTCAGCTGCTGGCGGACTTCTATGCCGAGATCAGGGTGCCGATCGCCGAGAGTCGTCTCGAGTCGCTGCGTCAGCCAGGGCGCCCGCGCCAGTCGTTCGCCGATCACGAGCGGATCGCGGCGGCGATTCGGGCCGGTGACGAGGCGGCCGCAGCGCGCGCGATGCACGAGCATGTGGACCACGTCAGCCGGGTGCGTCTGCTGACCTGGAACCCTGAGGACTGACGGCCAGGAGCCACACGCCGCAACACGGTGTGGGCGACGTCCTGGGTGCTTCGTCGTCGCGATTGCGGCGAGACCCTGTCGTCTACGCTGTAGTGGTGGGCACAAGGTGGGACCCGTTGGCGGCCGGTGTGCTGCGGCTGCCGTCCGGTCGGCTGGTGCGCGGTCGGGGGCTGAGCAGGCCGCTGCCCTCAGGGCTGCTGCCGGACTGGGGCGCCTACCTGTTCGGTGAGCCGCCACCATCGGTCGGCTGGGAGTCGATCTGGGTCCGTTGGCCGGACTTCGGTCTGCCGGACGACAACAGCGAGTTCGCGGCAGCCGTTCGTGAGCTGTGGGACCGGTCTATCCGAGAGCGCGTGGAAGTCGCGTGCTACGGGGGACATGGCCGCACGGGCACCGCGCTTGCCTGCGCGGCAATCCTCGACGGCGTGCCGGCAGACTCGGCCGTCGCCTACGTGCGTGAGCACTACGACCAGGGCGCGGTGGAGACCGAGGCACAGGCCGATTACGTGCTGCGCTTCGATTCGATGTCACGGGACTGACGGCACGCCTGGTGAACCGTCATCGTGGCGGTAGTCGTATGGGTAGGTGCCCAGGGACTCGGGTCACGATCCCCGCGATACGCCCACACGAGGAGAGCTTCGAGCAGGACTGCCCCGAGTAGGAGCAGTTGTCCAGCGTGGCTCCCCGCCCACGCCCACAACAGCTGGTTGGGCATCATGCGGTCCCCCTTGTCCCCGTGGTTGATGTCTGATCGATGCGGATGAGCGGCTCAGCTGCGCGTCGGCCGGCCCCGTTCGACCGCCGCCGCGTGAGTCTTCTCCGGTGGGTGCGACGTCAGGTGCCAAGCGCGGCAGTGCGTGCATCGATACGCGCGGCACTCGTGGCGCCGACTCACATTCGGGTCGCCGAGCGCCTCGGCCGCGATGCGACGGGCGGCGGCGGCGTCCTGCAGGGCGCGCCGTGCTGCGCGGCGATCCGGGAAGCAGTACTTGCCGGTGGCCGAGCACGTCCGGGTCGGCGGGTAGTGCGCCCGCCGCCACAGTCCCAGGCGGTCGGTGAGTCGTTTACTCCGTTTGCGGACCATGGCTCAGCGGCGGGTCCAGGTGTTGCATCCGCTGGTCTCGAAGAACCTGTCGGACGCCAGGATCGTCACCAGCGACTGACCGGCCGAGTTGTTGTTGGCCAGGATGCTGTTGAGATCACCATTGGTGTTCCGCAGTCGTGCCCAGTAGCAGTTGCCGCTGTCCGGGGTGGACGAGACATAGGTGCCGGGCTTGATGTCCTTGCCCACGGCATACGTGCCGTCGCCGCCGATCGTGGCGGACGGCCCTTTGGGCTTGGCCGTGACGGTCACCGTCTTTGCGGGTGCCGTAACGGTGGCCGTGGCGGTGTCGGTGACGGTCGCAGCCGGCGCGGGTGAGTCGTGAACGGTGACCGTGGGCTCCGGGGTGGTCGCCGCGCTGGCGGTGCCGCTGCCGCCGCCCGAGGCACCGACCGCGCCGATGCCGAGTGCGATCACGGCGGTCGCGCCGTAGCCGATGACGTGCTTGAGATGCTTCATGCGGGTCCTCCTGCTGCGGGGCCGACCGAGGTGGTCAACCGCTGCCGAGAACTCTGCAGCGCGCCGTCGCGGATAGTGCGGTGAGTAGTCGATAAGGGGGGTTATCAGAAACCAGGCGAGGGTTGTCACCGCGCACGGATACGCTCACCACACGCCCATCAGCCGAAAGGAGGTGCCATGACGACAGCGACGGCGGAGCCCCGCACCTGGATGACCCTTGCCGACGTGGCACGTCTGGCGCAGGTGCAGCGGCCGGTGGTGTCGATGTGGCGCAGTCGCCACGCCGACTTCCCGCAGCCGACGGCAAAGCGAAGCGGTCACCCCGTCTTCGACCCCGCGAGCGTCGGCAGCTGGCTGCAGCGGACCGGCAGGGGCAACAACCCGGATGCGCTGGCCGATGCCGTCGCCTTCGCCCACCCCGCCGACGATGTCGCGCCCCAGACGCTGAGCGCGCTGCTCACGCTGTCGGCGATCACCGGCGAGCAGCTCACCGATCTCGGCGTCGACTATGCGCGGGTCCTGGCGACAGAGGTCGACCCGGACGACCGTTTCCTGCGCCGCGAGCTCGAGGCGCTTCCTGCCGACGCCGCGCAGACGCTGGCGTATGCCGACAGCCTGGCCGACGCGGCCTACTCACCGGCCCGTGCGCTGGACACCCTGATCGAGGCGCGGCTGCGCCACGACGGGGGTTCGGGCCGGCGGACGGCAGTGAGCTCCGAGCTGTGCGCGCTGGTCACCGCGACGGCGCGGGCGCTTGCCGTCGCGCTCGGCATGGAGCCGCTCACCCTGGTCGACGCGTCGCGCGGTGGCACCAATCTGGTGCCGGCTGCAGCCATCGATGGCGAGGACTCGGCCACGGTGATCCTGGGGGACCATCCAGGGGAGTGGGTGAGGTTGTCGCAGCAGCGGATCCGAGCACACGGCATCGTCACCGAGACGTGCGCGACCGACGACGGACTGCCCGTGCTCGACGGGCCCGCCCTGGTGATGTCGCAGCTGCCCGATGGCCCGCGGCCACTGATGACCGACCGACAGATCCTGCACGAGGTGGGCGAGCTGACCCTGCGGATGAGCGACCGGCAGTGGGCGCTGGTCGTGGCGCCCGCATCGGCGCTCGTGGACCGGCTGCGCGATCGCGAGGCCGAGCGTGACCGGGACGACATCCTGCGCGCCGGCCGGTTGCGGCTCGCACTGCGGCTGCCGAAGGGGCTGCTGCCGCATGGGGGGCGCCGGCAGCTCGCGCTGTGGCTGCTCGGCTCGGCCCACCCGGATGTGCCGGCAACGCAGCGGTGGACCGTGGTCGGTGATCTGACCGACGTGCCGTTGGACGAGTCGGTGCGCGATGAGATCGCCACCGACGCCGTCGCCGCGTTGGGTGACGTGCACGTCGTGCGTGGTCACGCCTTCCGGCACGCGCGCCTGGTCAGTGCGCCGGCGCTGGTGGCCGCCCGCGGTGACCTGGTGACGGCGGCGCCCGCCCCCGTGTCACCGGCCACGCCGACACCGGCGCAGACCGTGCTGGAGGTCGAGCGGCTGCAGGCCGCGGCCGGGCTGACCGGCCGACTCGTGCGACCGACTGGTGCTGCCGCGGATGCCGTGCCGATGACGATCACCCTTGGTCGGGCGATGCAGGCCGGGCAGGTCCGGCTGCTGCCCGGGCACCGCATCCGGCCACGCGACGTGCAGGCGGCCGATCCCGATGCATTAGGCGGTGTCGTGTTGATCGGGCCGGAGGAGCTGACCGGCGCAAGTGCCTGGGGCAGCAGGCGGATCGACCGGCTGCGACTGCACTGCGACTACCCTGCGGCGGCGCTGACCGAGCCGGGCGACGTGGTCTTCTGCACCGGCCGGCGGGTCAGCGCGCAAGTCGACCGACGCGGCGGGTCGGTGGTGTGCTCACCGGCGCGGATCCTGCGGATCACCGGCGGCGGTGAGCCACGCGGAGCCCTGGTGCCCGACGTGCTCGCCGCGGACCTGGTGCGCCAGCCGGTGGCCGCGAAGGCCTACCGGACCTGGACCGTGCGACTCGTCCCGACGAGCCAGCGCGCAGCCCTCACCACCAGCGTCGATGATCTCGCACGGCAGCGCGATGACCTGCAGCGCAGGCTCACCGCCCTGACTGCGCTGCAGCAGACGTTGACCGACGGGGTCGCCGTGGGAGCTGTCGAGCTGGTTTCGGCGACAGGTGAGCCCCTGACCAAGGACAATGCGATGACCGCCAAGGGAGAGTGAACGTGCCACCGAAGAAGAAGCCGTCAGACCAGGCGCCGTCAACGGTCAAGGAGCTGAAGGACACGCTCTGGAAGGCCGCGGACAAGCTGCGCGGCTCGATGGACGCGTCGCAATACAAAGACGTGATCCTCGGGCTGGTCTTCTTGAAGTATGTGTCGGACGCCTTCGAGGAGCGGCGCGAGCAGATCGAGGCCGAGCTGGTCGCCGACGGGTGGGCCGCCGACCAGATCGCCGAGGAGCAGGACGACCTCGACGAGTATGTCGGTCACGGCGTCTTCTGGGTCGCACCCCAGGCCCGCTGGGGCTACCTGGCCGAGCACGGCAAGGGGCTACCGGCCGCGGCGGGGGAGCCGGCCAAGTCGATCGGTGACCTGGTGGACGACGCGATGGACCTGCTGATGGGGTCGAATCAGTCGCTGCGCGGCACCCTGCCGCGGCTCTACGGCCGCGACAACGTGGACCAGCGCCGCCTCGGCGAGCTGATGGACCTCTTCAACGGCGCACGCTTCACCGGTCAGGGAGCCACCAAGGCGCGGGACCTGCTCGGCGAGGTCTACGAATACTTCCTGGAGAAGTTCGCCCGTGCCGAGGGCAAGCGCGGCGGCGAGTTCTACACTCCCGCAAGCGTGGTCCGCGTGCTGGTCGAGGTGCTCGAACCGTCGCACGGCCGGGTCTACGATCCGTGCTGCGGGTCGGGCGGCATGTTTGTGCAGACCGAGAAGTTCCTCGAGTCGCACGGCGAAGAGGCGTCCGACATCGCGGTCTACGGCCAGGAGAACAACGAGCGCACCTGGAGGATGGCGCAGATGAACCTGGCGATCCATGGCATCGACACCCAGGGCCTCGGTGCGCGCTGGGGCGACACCTTCGCCCGCGACATCCACCCCGACCTGCAGGCCGACTATGTGATGGCCAACCCGCCGTTCAACATCAAGGACTGGAGCCGCAACGAGGACGACAGCCGGTGGCGCTTCGGGGTGCCGCCCAAGGGCAACGCCAACTACGCATGGATGCAGCACATCATCAGCAAGCTCGCGCCCGGCGGAACCGCCGGTGTGGTGATGGCCAACGGGTCGATGTCGTCGAACTCCAGTGGGGAAGGGGATATTCGGGCCAACCTCGTGGAAGCGGATCTGGTGTCGTGCATGGTGGCGCTGCCGACTCAGCTCTTCCGCAGCACCGGCATCCCGGTGTGCGTCTGGTTCTTCGCCAAGGACAAGTCGGCGGGGGCCAAGGGTTCGATTGACCGGACCGGACAGGTGCTCTTCATCGACGCCCGCGAGCTGGGCTACATGGTCGACCGAGCCGAGCGCGCGCTCTCCGACGAAGACATCGCGAAGATCGCTGCCACCTATCACTTGTGGCGGGGCACGGCTTCTCATACACGGCTGGTTGAGCCGGGCGAGCGCGAAGCGCGAGCACGTGTCGAAACCCCCGGCGACGAACACGCCAACTCAACCACCTCCGTCCCGGCACGGACTGGGGGGCCGGCTACGCGGACTAACCAGGTGTCCTCGCAGGGTTTCGACACGGGCTCCGCAAGCTCCGCCCTGCTCAACCCGGCGGCTCGGACACCCGCCAGACCCATCTCCCCCGCAAGCGGGAGGTACCCCCTGTCCGCTCCGCCGGCCCCCCAGCCCGCGCCTGTCGGTGACGCAACCTCACCTCTCGACGGACTCACCACCCCCACGGCACCCCACCGGCTGGTTGAGCCGGGCGACGGGCCATACCGGCTGGTTGAGCCGGGCGACGGGCCATACCGGCTGGTTGAGCCGGGCGACGGGCCATACCGGCTGGTTGAGCCGGGCGAGGAACGAGCCCGTGTCGAAACCCCCGGTGACACACACCCAGACCCAACCACGGCCTACGTCGACATCCCCGGCTTCTGCAAGAGCGCCACACTTGCGGAGATCAAGGAGGCCGGATATGCGCTGACCCCAGGTCGTTACGTCGGCGCACCAGAACTCGAGGACGACGGCGAACCGATTGACCAGAAGATCGAGCGGCTGAGCAAGGAGCTCTTCGAAGCCATGGACGAGTCAGCCCGACTTGATGCGGTCGTCCGTGAGCAGTTGGGGAGGCTGGCATGAGTGATCGCTGGCGTCGGACGACCGTCGGCGATCTCACTGACAATTTCAATTTCGCGAGGCGACCTATTAAGTCGAGCAGTCGTGTCGCTGGATTGACTCCTTACTACGGCGCGTCGGGGATCGTGGATCGGGTCTCAGGTCACACACATAACGGCGACTTCCTGCTCGTATCAGAGGACGGTGAGAACCTCAGGAGCCGATCCACACCGATTGCGTTCATGGCCCGGGGAAAAATCTGGGTGAACAACCATGCGCACGTCGTCCAATGCGGCTCGTTTGAAGAGACGAGGTTTCTTCAGTATCTGTTGTCAGTAACCGACGTGACTGGCTACATCACAGGGTCGGCACAACCCAAGCTGAGTCGGACGGCGCTGGATTCGATCGCAGTTTGCGTTCCGTGTCCTGCGGAGCAGCGGGGGATTGCGGAGGTGCTGGGGGCGCTCGACGACAAGATCGCCGCCAACCGCACCGTCATCGATGCGGCAGATCGCGTGGTCGCCGCCATGTTCCTCGGTACGCCGCACACAGTGAGTGAATCCACCTTCGCAGATCTCGCTGAGATCGGTGGTGGAGGCACGCCGAAGACCAAAGTCGAAGAGTACTGGTGCGGCGGCGTTCAGTGGGCAACACCGACAGACGTGACAGGGTTGCAGGGTCTCTGGCTGAGCCAGACGAGTCGCATGATCACGGACGCCGGACTTGAGTCGTGCTCCTCCCGCTTGTATCCGATGCGGTCGATCCTGATGACGTCCCGAGCAACGATTGGAGCGTTCGCTATCGCGGGTTGTGACATCGCAGTCAACCAGGGCTTCATCGTGGTGAACGCACGCGACGACCGGCTGCACTGGTGGCTCTATGCACAGATGCGCTCACGGGTGCCCGAGTTCCTCAGTTATGCAAACGGTGCAACCTTCATGGAGCTCAGTCGGGGTCGGTTCAAGTCGCTGCCAGTGTGGACTGCCGACGAGGCCACGATGGTTGAATTCGGACATCGCGTGGACCCGTTGCTTCGGCGGGTGCAGGCGACGCAAGCCGAGAATGAGCGATTGGCGGGTACTCGGGATGCTTTGTTGCCTTTGCTGATGTCGGGCAGGGTGCGGGTCAAGGATGTTGCGCGCGAAGTCGAGGAGCTGGTGTGAGATGGGTGCGTCTGTCACCGGGCTTCGACACGGGCTCGCGCTTCGCGCTCGCCCGGCTCAACCAGCTGAGCGGGGCACGCGCTTCGCGCTCGCCCGGCTCAACCAGCTGAGCGGGGCACGCGCTTCGCGCTCGCCCGGCTCAACCAGCCGAGTGGGAGATGACGTGAGATGAGCGAACTGGTCGGGCTGACTGCGGGGTTCAATGAGGCGCAGTGGGAGGAGATGGTGCTCGACACGCTGGGCGAGCTCGGGTGGAGCACGATGCGTGGTCCGTCACTGGCGCCGGGCAGTGGCGAGCGGGAGTCGTGGAGTGACATCGTGCTGCGCGGGCGTGCGCTGCAGGCCATGCGCAATCTCAACCCGCAGGTGCCGGACGAGTATCTGCAGCAGACCCTGGCCGACATCCTGTCACCCAAGTCGAACGACGCGATCGCCGAGAACCAGCGGCTGCACGACTACCTGGTGCGCGGATACCGCGGCACGACCTACATCGATCACGACGGGCGGGAGGTCACCCCGACGATCTGGCTGATGAGCGCGGACCCGGACGCCAACGAGTGGATCGCCGCCAACCAGATCACGATCCGCAACCGCGATGTCGAGCGGCGCTTCGACGTCGTGCTCTATTGCAACGGCCTGCCGGTCAGCATCATCGAGCTCAAGCGCGCCGGGTCGGCGCACGCCACGGTCGAGTCGGCATACCACCAGCTGCAGACCTATCTGCACGAGTTCCCGATGGCGTTCCGCTTCACCGTGATGACCGTGGCCAGTGACGGCATCGGGGCGCGCTATGGCACGCCGTTCACACCGCTGAACCACTTCGCGACCTGGAACGTCGACGACGACGGGCACTCGATGCAGCTGGACGAGCAGGACGCCGAGGGCAACACGATCACCGCGCTCGACCTCGCGCTGCACGGGCTCTTCAACCTCGACCGGTTCGGTCAGCTGCAGCGCGACTTCGTTGCCTTCGCCAAGAGCGAGGACGGGCTGCGCAAGCGGATTGCCAAGCCGCACCAATACTTCGCAGTCAGCAAGGCGATCGCCACGACGATCCGTGCTGTCGAGTCCGACGGGCGGGCCGGAGTCGTCTGGCACACACAAGGATCCGGCAAGTCGATGGAGATGGAGCTCTACGTCGCCAAGGCCGCCCGCACGCCTGCGCTGCTCAACCCGACCTTCGTCGTGGTCACCGACCGCACCGAGCTCGACGGGCAGCTCTTCGACACCTTCGCGGGGAGCATGCTGCTGGCCGAGGATCCGCATCGGGTGGGCAGCCGTGACGAGCTGCGCACCGAGCTCGCCGAGCGGGGGACCGGTGGCATCTACTTCACCACGCTGCAGAAGTTCGGTCGCACCGACGCCGAGCGCAAGTCCGGCGCGGAGCATCCGCGACTGTCCGACCGGCACAACATCATCGTGATCGTCGACGAGGCACACCGCAGCCACTACGCCAAGGACGGCTTCGCCCGCTCCCTGCGCGATGCGCTGCCGCACGCGACCCACATCGCCTTCACCGGCACGCCGATCGCCCAGGGAGACAGGGACACTCGCCGCGTCTTCGGCGACGACATCGACGTCTACGACCTCAACCGCGCCGTCGAGGACGGCGCGACGGTGCCGGTCATCTTCGAGCCGCGGCTGATCGAGGTCGTCCGCGTCGACGGCGTCGACGACGACAGCCTCGACGATGCCGCGGACGAGGTGACCGCCGGCCTCGACGAGGCCGAACGCATCCGCATCGAGCAGAGCGTCACCGTGCTCAACCAGGTGTATGGCGCTCCCTCCCGTCTCGAGGCCCTGGCCGGCGACCTGGTGCAGCACTGGGAGGCACGCCGGGAGCGGATGCTCCCCTTCATCGACGCGCACGGGAAGGCGCTGCTGGTGTGCGCGACCCGGGAGATCTGTGCGCGCGTCTATGAGCAGATCATCGCGCTGCGGCCCGACTGGCACTCCGACGAGCTCGACAAGGGAGCCATCAAAGTCGTCTACTCCGGCACCGCGTCCGACACCGGCATCATCGCGAAGCACGTGCGTCGTCCGTCCGAGAACGCCGCCGTCAAAAAGCGGCTCAAGGACGTGGACGACGAGCTGGAGATCGTGATCGTCAAGGATATGATGCTCACCGGCTACGACTCGCCGCCACTGCACACGCTCTATCTCGACCGGCCGCTGAAGGGTGCGCTGCTGATGCAGACGCTGGCCCGGGTCAACCGCACCTTCCGCGGCAAGGAGGATGGCCTGCTCGTGGCCTACGCGCCGCTGGCCGACAACCTGTCGAAGGCACTGGCCGAGTTCACCGTCAGCAGTGGACGCCCGCAGGACAAGGCGGTTGGTCGCTCCATCGACGAGGCCGTCGAGATCGTGCTGGACCAGGTGCACGCGCTGCGCGAGCTGCTCGCCCCCGTCGACTGGCGGGTGACCTGGAGCAAGGACCCGAAGTCCGGCTTCGTCAAGGCTGCGAAGCAGATGTGCGACTATCTGCGGTCGCCGACGAGCCCGGGGAACCAGGGTGAGGAGGGGGACCGGCCGCTGGCCCGGGAGTTCCGGCGGATGGCGGGTCACCTGTCCCGTGCCTGGGCGCTGTGTGTGCAGGCGAGCGAGATCGAGGCGCTGCGCCCCGAGCTGAAGTTCTACGAAGAGGTCCGCGTCTACATGGCGAAGTTCGACGCGGAGGAGCGTCTGGCGCGCGGCGAGCCGGTGCCCGAGGACATCGCCCGGCTGCTGAGCAAGCTGGTCGTCGAGTCGACCGCGACCGGAGGCCTGCTCGACATCTATGCCGCCGCAGGCCTACCCAAGCCGTCGCTGGGCGACCTGACACCCGAGTTCCTCCATCAGGCACAGACCAGCAGCACGCCGCACCTGGCGATCGAGGCCCTGCGTGCGAGCATCCTGAAGGAGGCCGGGGCGGTCACCCAGGGCAACGTCGTTCGGCAGCAGCTGTTTTCGCAGCGGTTGAGTGAGCTGATGACCAAATACACCAACCAGCAGCTCACTTCCGCCGAGGTGATTGCGGAGCTGGTGGAGCTCGCAAAGGAGATCCACCACGAACCGGACCGGCGGCAGGCGTTCTCGCCGGCGCTGACCCAGGACGAGCTGACCTACTACGACACGATCGCCACCAACGAGTCGGCCGTCAACGTCCTGGGCGATGACGTGCTCGCCCAGATCGCAAGGGATCTCGTGGCGACGATGCGGCGTGACACTCGCACCGACTGGACCGTGCGCGAGGATGTGCGCGCCAAGCTGCGCACGTCGATCAAGCGGCTGCTGAAGAAGAACGGCTATCCGCCGGACCAGCAGCCCGGTGCGATCAGGCTGGTGATGCAGCAGATGGAGGCCATGGCCCCGCGCATTGCCGAGGAGCGCCGCGCCAGCCACCCCTGACCCACCGGAGAGGTGACTTCTCGACACCCGAGACGCGACTTATCGCCCCTTGAGAAGTGAGTTCTGTACACCGAGAAGCGTCTGCCGTGGGCGGGCCTCCTGCGAATGCATCGGGAGGCTTCTGCCGGCTGACGGTAGCTTCGGCCGTGGTGCCCTGCTCGGGCCCACTCGGGCGTGTCGATCAGGGGTCAAACTCGACTGAGACCGAGGACTGCTCGTGGGTATCGACGCTCAGGTGGAAGATGTCCGGTCGCGCGTAATGACCGACCACGTCGAAGTCGTACTTGCCGCGAACGATGTCGTCGAGGTCGATTTCGGCGACCAGCACGGCCTCCTCATCGTAGGCCGGTCCGGCGAGGATCTCGCCGAGCGGTGAGACGATGACCGACCCGCCTCTTGAGCCGGCAGCGTCATTCGCAGGGTCCTCGCCGGCGCGGGCCGGGAACGCTCCCGGTGTGAACTGGTTGGCGCCGAAGACGAAACAGCGGCCCTCGCATGCGATGTGTTGCATGGTCGAAGTCCAGGTCTCGCGGCAGTCGGCGGTCGGCGCGCAATACAGTTGCACGCATTGGGCATACATGGCCGCACGCAGCAGCGGCATGTAGTTCTCCCAGCAGATGACCGCGCCGATCCGCCCGATGTCCGTGTCGAACACGCTCAGCGTCGAGCCGTCACCGAAGCCCCACACGAGACGTTCGGAACCGGTGGGCATCAGTTTGCGATGCTTGCCGAGATATCGACCGTCGCCGTCGAATACGAGCACCGTGCAGTAGAGCGTGCCGCCGTCGCGCTCGATGACTCCGATGACCAGGTGCGTGCGGAACTCTGCCGCCATCTCACCAAGCCGGGTGACGACCGGACCAGGGACATCGATGGCCGACTGCCAGTACTCCCGGAACTGCTCTCGTCCCTCCGGCGTGCGGTTGCCGACCGTGGCGCCGAACGTCAGGCCCCGCGGATAGCCGGTGAGGAAGGCCTCGGGGAAGACAACCAACTGGGCTCCCTTGCCAGCGGCCCGGGAGAGCAATTCATGGGCCTTGACGAGAGTCGCCTCAACGTCATACGGCACCGGCGCCGCTTGGACCACGGCTGCCATTAGCGCCTTCATCACCGCCTCCTTCGAGGTCGACCAAGCCACCTCCTACGAACGCTAGCACCTTGGTCACGCCGTGCCAGATCCGAAGCGGCTCACGGTAAGCGGAGCGCCTGTGCGGTGGAGAGTCATTGCTACCTCGATGCATTCGACGGAATTGACGGGCCCATGTCCTTGCATTTGAGTTCGAACAAAGTTACGATAGAGTATGAACTTCAACCAGGACGATCAGCGGATCTCGGGTCACGCGCCCGGGTCGGATGGTCCGGGTTTTGGGGGTCTGCCGGAGCCGGTGGACCTATTGGGGTACGTCGTGCCGGAGGGTTCGGGAGGTCTCGCCGGAGTGCCGGCGGGGGCCGGGTCAGATGTCTCGCCGGGTGCGGGTGTGGCGGCGCTGTCTGTTGTGCGAGAGGCGCCGGTCGCGATGCGCGGGGTGGGGGATGCGTGTGGACAGTTGTGCGACACGGACCTGGATAACGCGGCCCGGGCGCTGCTGAGCGCGCGGGAGGAAGCGGAGCGGTCTCTGGTGCTGGCGTTGGCCGACGGGCTGAACCGTGGGGTGGTGGCTGGGTCTGACAGTGGTGGTCCGCGGCAGTGGCTGCTGGATCGTGCCGTGTTTCTGGAGCCGGGGGAGGCGAGCCGGATCACGGCGGCTGCGGAGGCGGTCAATCGGCCGGAGAATGCGCGGTTGCGGGCGGTGCTTGTGGCGGGGGAGCTGAGCGCGTCGATGCTGGTGACGGTCATCCGGGAGGTCCCCAAGGCGATGGTGGCGTTGCCGGACGCGGCCCGGGATGAGGTGTTGGGTTATTACCTGCAGGTGATCGAGCCGGGGTTCACGCGGGGGGATCTGCGGGGTTTGACCAAGCGGATCATCGCCGAGTTCGGTGAGGATCAGGCCCCGGCCGATGAGGAGAAGGCGCAGAAGGCGGAGTCGTTGTCGTGGACGGAGCTGGCCAGCGGTCTCTTCGAGTTGGTCGCGGTGCTGTCTCCTGGTCATGCCGCGGAGATCATCGAGGCGATCACGGCGCTGTCCGCGCCGCAGCCGACCGAGGATCCGGCCACGGGGGAGAAGGTCCGTGATCCGCGGACGCCGGGTAAGCGGCGTGCGGACGCCTTGCTCGAGATCGTCGGAGCGGCGGCCCGGTGCACGGATGCGGATGCGATGCGGTCGACGGCCAAGGTGATCGTCACGATGGGCCTGGACGCCCTGTTGCGGCGCCTCGGGAACGGGGGTTTCGGGGTGACGGCCACCGGTGAGGTGCTGGACGCGACGACCGCCCGTCGGTTGGCTTGCAGCGCGGACCTCATCCCGGTGGTGCTTGGCGGTGACGGGCAGCCACTGGATGTGGGCCGGGAGGTGCGTACCTTCACCGGGGGTGTGCGGACGGCGATCATCGTTCGAGACAAGCACTGTTCCTTTCCTGGCTGCGACAGGCCACCGGGTTGGTGCGAGGCCCACCATGTCATCCCGTGGTGGGCCGGTGGTCAGACTCGCAAGGACAACGGAACACTCCTGTGCAGCCGACATCATCACATCGTGCACGCCCGCGGATATCTCGCGAAGGTCACCGACACCGGGGTGGTCTGGGACCTGACCCCGGACCGGATGAGCAACCTGCCGCCGCAACGGCGCGACGCCGCTTAGCCGGATGCGGGGAGACTGAATGCGGCACCCGGGAATTCACGGGGAGACCGGGTCCGCGGGGGCGACCCGTCGAGCGCCCACCTTGGCACCTTATCTCAAATTGAGACGCGGCTAAACCTGCGGTCAGTCCTACCGTAGAAATGTGCAGGAGCGAGCGAAGGAATCGGGCGGCCGACCACCGCAGGCCGTCGAGGACTACGTCAAAGCCATCTACGGCATGAGCGAACGTGGTCTGTCGGTTACGACGACGACCCTGGCCGCCGAGTTGCGGGTGACGCCATCCTCTGCATCGGCCATGCTGACGCGGCTACGGGATGCGGAGCTGATCGTGCATCGGCCGTACTCGCAGGCAACCCTCACGGATACGGGGGTTCGGTTGGCGTTGCGGGTGATTCGCCGTCGCCGGTTGATCGAGTCGTTCCTGATCGAGACGCTCGCCTACGGATGGGACGAGGTCGAGCGCGAGGCCGAGCTGCTCAGCCGTGCCGCCTCCGAGCTGTTCGTGGAGCGCATCTGCGAGCGGCTGGGCAACCCGGTCCGTGACCCGCACGGCGACCCGATCCCGAGCTCCGACGGTGAGCTGCCGGCACCCGGTAGCCACCTCTTGGGCACGCTTGAGGCGGGTGCCATCGGGCGACTGGTCCGAGTCTGGAACGGAGACCCGGAGGTGTTGCAGTACCTCGACGAACGCGGGATCGGGCTGGGCGACCGGATCGAGGTGCTGAGCCGGGAACCGTTCGGTGGCCCGTTGATGGTCCGCGTGGGTGAGCCGAAAGAGGGCCGCGTGCACGGCGTCGGTCCCGAGCTCGCTGCGGTCCTCTCGTTGGAGCTCGAGCAGTGAGGCAGCTACCTCCTTCCCGGCGCATGGAGGCGTCATGACGTCGGTCCAGGCACGGCCTGCTACCACCTTGCAGGCCGTGCTGGCTCGGGGCCGGACCCGCACCGCGCTGGCGCTGTTCGGGCCCGCGTTCGTGGCGTCGGTGGCCTACGTGGACCCAGGCAACTTTGCGACCAACTTCGCCGCCGGCGCCGAGCACGGCTACGAGCTGGTCTGGGTGGTCCTGATGGCCAACCTGATGGCCGTGCTCGTGCAGTACCTCACCTCCAAGGCCGGTCTGGCCACCGGACGGAGCCTGCCCGAGCTGTGCCGGGACCGGTTCGGCCGACGCGCCAACGTCGTCCTGTGGCTGCAGGCGGAAGTCGTGGCGATGTCGACCGACCTGGCCGAGTTCGTCGGCGCAGCGCTCGGCCTGAACCTCGTGTTCGGCATGCCGCTGTTCCCGGCGGGGCTGCTCACCGCAGTGGTGGCCTTCGCGATCCTCGTCCTGCAGCAGCACGGCCACCGTCGATTCGAGCTGGCCATCGTCGCCCTGCTCACCCTGGTGGGAGCCGGCTTCCTCTACGTGTTCTTCGCGGTCGGCCACCAGCACTACGGACAGCTCGCCGCCGGCGTCATCCCGCACCTCAGCGGCGGCGACACGCTGAGCCTGAGCGTCGGCATCATCGGCGCCACGGTCATGCCGCACGTCGTCTATCTGCACTCGGCCCTGCACAAGGGCCGGATAAGTGCGACCTGCGCGAGCGAGCGGCGCACGCTGCTCCGCTACAACCGGTGGGACTGCTTCCTCGGGCTCGGCCTAGCCGGAGCCGTCAATCTGGCCATGCTCTGCATTGCCGCGGCGCTGTTCCACAAGCCGGGCCTCACCGGTATCAGCGATCTGGGCCCCATCCACGCCCACCTGGCGACCATGGTCGGCGGCGGCGCGGCCTTGGCCTTCGGTATCGCACTGATGGCCTCCGGCTTCTCGTCCTCCAGCGTCGGCACCTACGCCGGGCAGGTCGTCATGGCCGGCTTCATGAACTGGCGCATCCCGTTGATGCTGCGCCGGGGGCTGACGATGCTGCCCTCACTGGTCGTGCTCGCGCTGGCGGTCAACACCACGCAGGCGCTGGTCTACTCCCAGATCGTGCTCTCCTTCGGCATACCCTTTGCGCTGATCCCACTGCTGCTGATCAGCCGGGACTCCCGCGTGATGAAGGACATGACCAACCGGCGTATCACCACGACGCTGATGCTCGCCAGCACGCTGACCATCTGCGCGTTGAACATCTGGTTGATCTACGGGGCCCTGTGACCTGACGTGGGTCAGCTGCCGCGGGTCAGGTGCGCACAGACCGTGATGCCTACAGGTCGATGGGGAAGCCCATGGTGACGGTACGCTCGACCGGCAGGTTGAAATAGCGGGCCGGGTCCGCCGCATTGTGCGCGAGCACCATGAAGATCGCCTTGCGCCAGCCCGGCATACCCGGAGCGTTGGTGCGCTGCAGGGATGCGCGGGACAGGAAGTAGGTCGCCGCATCCGGGTCGACCACCACGCCACATCCCGGCAGCAGGTCCTCGCCGGCGAGGCGCAGCGCCGAGGGGATGTCGGGACGGTCGGAGAATCCCGTGTGCACGGTCAGATGCACGATGCCGTCGTCGCCATAGCCCAGGTCGTCGATCTCGAGCCGGTCGGCGGCGTCGATGTGCGGCACCTTGTGTCGGATCATCGAGACGATGACGACCTGCTCCTGCAGGATGCCGTTGTGCTCGACGTTGGCGCGCATCGCGAGCGGCGTCGTCTCCTTGGACGGGTGCGGGAAGATCGCGGTGCCGGGCACGCGGGGCAACCCCTTGGCGTGAATCGCCTCGACGAAGTCGTGCAGCTGCCCCTCCTTCATGTTCCGTTTCGCCGTGACCCGGTCTCGCCCACGCTGCCAGGTGGTCATGGTCACGAAGAGCGCGGCCGCGATGGCCAGCGGCAGCCAGCCGCCGTGGATCACCTTGGTCATATTGCCGAAGAGGAAGATCGCCTCGACCCCGCCGAAGACGACCGCGGCCAGCACCAGCTTCCACGTCGGCCAGCGCCATAGCGCCCGAGCCACGATCAGCATGAGAGCAGTGTCGATGGCGAGGGCCCCGGTGACGGCGATGCCGTATGCCGTAGCCAGACGCTGTGATGAGCCGAAACTGACGACCAGCACCAGCACCCCGATGAACATGGCCGCGTTGACCACCGGCAGATACACCTGGCCGGCGGCCTTGTCGGAGGTCTGTCGCACCGTCAGCGGAGGCAGCAGACCGAGGCTACTCGCCTGACGAGAGATGGAGAATGCACCGGAGATCACCGCCTGCGAGGCGATGACGGTGGCGGCCGTCGCCAGGATGACCACCGGAAAGCGCGCCCACTGCGGCACCTGGAGGAAGAACGGGTTGGCCGCGGTGTGCGGGTTGGCCAGGATGAGGGCGGCCTGGCCGAGATAGTTCAGCGTCAGTGCGGGCAGCACGACGAAGAACCAGGCGCGAGCAATGGCCGACCGGCCGAAGTGGCCCATGTCCGCATACAGCGCCTCGGCTCCGGTGATGCACAGCACGACCGCGCCCATGGCGACGAACGCGAGGTAGGGGTGCTCGCCGACGAACAGCACGGCATACGTCGGGGAGAGCCCGCGGATGACGTCCGGATGCTTGAGCACCGTGGACAGGCCGATCAGGCCGATGACGGCAAACCAGAGCACCATGATCGGGCCGAAGGCCGAACCCACCTTGCCGGTGCCCCAGCGTTGCACGGCAAACAGCGCGGTGAGGATGACCAGCGCGATCGGCAGCACCAGGTGCGACAGACTCGGCTGCGCCACCTGGAGGCCCTCCACCGAGGAGAGCACCGAGATCGCGGGGGTGATGACAGAGTCGCCGAAGAAGAGGCTGGCGCCGAGCATGGCCAGCAGCACCGCGGCGGCGACCCGCTTCGGCGACCGTTGGGTCATCACCCGCTGCGACAGCGCCGCGAGCGCCATCACACCGCCCTCGCCCTCGTTGTCCGCGCGCATGAGGACGGCGATGTACTTGATCGACACGACGAGCGTGATCGACCAGAAGACCATGGAGACTACGCCGTAGACGTCGGTCTCGGTGGGGCTCACCAGTCCGTTGTCGATCGAGAAGACGGTCTGCATCGAGTAGAGCGGGCTCGTGCCGATGTCACCGAACACGACGCCGAGTGCGGCAAGGGTGACCGTGAGCGCGGGACCGCTGTGGCGACGGCGTCGACCGTCGACCGGGGGGTGCGGTGGCACTGCTGGTGGCTCGGATCCGGAGGGTTCGGCGGGCACCGGGCCATGAGAGTCATCGAGAGGAGCCGACGGGCGATCGTCGACGGAGCGAGAGTCTCGCTTCGTTCCGTTGCTCTGGGCAGCCCCGTCAGGGCCGATCATGCGATTCGCAGCACGATCATCGCGTTGAGGTGGCACAGTGCACGGACTATAGCCCCGTTTGGTGGTCGCTGCTGCTACGCCATCGGTCCTGAGACCGGCGGCGCCGCATCGACCGTCGGCGCACGCCCTGCTGGTCGACCCTTGAACCCGCCGGTAGCCCCGAGATTCGGCCGATGTCGCACGTCGACGATCCTGCGGCGCAGGCGTCTCGAGCGGACCCGTGCTGTGCCGGGCATCACATCGGGTTGGGGCGGAGGCCCCGCGCATCGAGCGTCCTGCGTACGCTGCTCGCAGCCCGTAGCCGATGCAGGAGGTCATGCGTGACGACAGGGTTGGCGATGATGGGGCTCACCCTCTTGGTGGCAGGATTCGTGCAGGGGTCCACCGGGTTCGGGTTCGCCCTGATCTCGGGACCGGTCATCGGCCTGGTGCAGCCGCTGCTGCTTCCGGTCATCCTGCTGATCGAGGCGATCCCGCTGAACTCCTACGTCGCGTGGCGCGAGCGGCACCATCTGGACCGCACCGGTGCGAAGTGGACCAGTGCGGGGCGCCTCGTGGGGACGTTCGGCGGCCTGTGGGTGCTGCTGGCGGTCACCGAGAGACAGCTGAGCGTGCTCATCGGGGTCTGCACGGTCCTGGCAGTCCTGGCGACCCTTTGTGTGCCGGCCTTCGCACCCGGCAGACGCGCGTTCGTGATCGCGGGTCTGATCACCGGTGTGACCGAGACCTCGACCGGTATCGGCGGCCCGCCGCTTGCCGTGGTCTACCAGCACCGGGCGGCACCTGTGGTGCGTTCGACGGTGTCCGTCATCTTCGTGATCGGCGAGCTGATCTCACTGGTGATTCTCGCGGTGTCGGGCAAGGTCAGCGAGCATCAGGTGAGCACAGCGATCCTGCTGTTGCCCGCCGCGCTGGTCGGTGCCTATGCGAGCCGATTCGCCCACCATCGTCTCGAGGGACCCGCGATGCGTTACACCGTGCTCGGCTTCGCGCTCGTGTCGGGTGTCGTTGTCGCGGCGCAGGCGCTGTGATGCCCGCGCGGCCGTCGGCCGAGGCGAGAACCAGTCGAGCAGCAGGTGGTGTGGCCACCTGCTGCTCGACTGCGCGAGCGTCCTCGCGAGGGGAGGGCCGGGCCGGTCATCCCTCCACGAGAGCGACCCGGCCCCGATCGGGGGTCAGTTGCTGGGCAGGACCGAGTCGATGATGTAGACGGTGGCGTTCGCCGTCTGTACGTTGCCGCAGATGACCGATGCGGTGCCGTCGACCTTGAAGCTGCTGCCCGAGCCGGTCACCTTGATGGTGTTGCCGGCAAGGCTCTTGTGCGAGCCGGCCAGCTGCATGGGGGTCAGGCGGCCGCTGACGACGTGCCCGGTCAGGATCTTGGTCAGCATCGCCTTGTCACCCAGCGCCTTGTCGAGCGTGGCCTTGGGCAGCTTGGCGAATGCGGAGTTGGTGGGTGCAAACACGGTCAGCGACTTGCTGGAGTTCAGGGTGTCCACCAGACCCGCCTTCTTGACGGCGGTGACAAGGGTCGACAGGAGCGGGTTGTTGCTGGCCGCGGTCGCGACCGGGTCCGCTGCCATACCGTTGAATGAGCCCTTGCCGTCCTTCGGCACCGAAGCGCATCCGGGACCGAACGGCTTGCTGGCGTTCATTGCCGAGCCGGACGACATGCTGGAGCTTGACGACGACATCGCTGACGGCGCACTGCTTGCGGCTGACCCGCTCGATGAGTTGCCGCTGGAGCCTGAGGAACCGCAGGCTGCCAGGCCGAGGGGAATCGTGAGGGCGAGTGCTGCGGTGGTGGCGATGCGCTTGGCGTTCATGAGGAATCTCCTTGGAGGGTTGTTTGATGTCAGTGGTTCGGAGTGGGTGGTTGGTCGGATTGCTCGATCGGGCAATCGTTTTGCGAGTCGAGCCGTTGTTACTTGACTGTGACCACAAGGTTTTGGATGCCGCTGGAGCCGTCGGGAAAGACGGGGACTCGCTCGGCGGTCTGCACCGTGCCGTCTCCGTAGACCACCCGTGACTGAAGCGTGTGCTCGCCCGACTTACTGGCGTGCCAGACGAAGTACCACTGGCGCCAGTAGTCGACATTGACATCAGGGCCGAGTGCTGCGCCCTGCCAAGCCTCGTCGTCAATCTTCACCTGGACGCGGACTACGCCCTCCTGTTGTGCCCAGGCGACTCCGCCGACGATGACGGATCCCTTGTCCAGCTGGGCCAGGGGGCTCGGAGTGTCGATGCGTGCAGACGGCTTGATCTTGGCGTCGGTCGCCCATCCCCGGTTGGTCCAGTAGGCCTTCGCCTCGGGGTAGGTCGTCACGTGCAGCCGGGTGACCCACTTGGTCGAGCCGACCATGCCATACAGGCCGGGTGTCACCAGGCGGGCGGGAAATCCGTGCTTACGAGGCAGGGCCTCGCCGTTCATGCCGATGGCGAGCAGAGCATCGCGGTTGTCGGTGAGCGCCCCGAGCGGGGTGCTGATCGTGAAGCCGTCGACCGAGGTGCTCAGCACCTGTCGACCCGGGCGGTCGGGCTCTTGGACGCCCGCCCGCTTCAGCAGGTCGGAGACCCGCACTCCCAGCCAGCGCGCGGCCCCGACATAGCTGCCACCGACGGCATTGCTGACACAGGTCATGGTGATGTCGCGCTCGACCAGCGGCATGCGGAGCAGATCCTCGTACGTGAGAGTGAACGGGTGATCCACATCACCATCGACGCGTAGAGACCAGGTGTCCTGTCGCACGTTGGGCACCGTCAGGTTCGTGTCAACCCGGTAGAAGGATGAATTCGGCGTGCGCAGAGGGGAGATGCCTCGGTACTTCCGCTCCAGTCCGGCGGGAAGGGTCGGCAGCGGATCGGCGGCGGTGGGCAACGCGATCTTTGAGGTGTCGGGCGCCTGACCGAGTCGGTTGCCGAGGACTGCGGAACCGGCAGCCACGACAGCGACGCCACCCGCGCCGGCCAGAAAGGCCCGTCGGGTATTGCCGGCATTGCTCACCGCGGAGTCCGGGGCCGAGAACCGACGACCCACGGCGCCTGCGCGCGGCAGGCCGACCAGCACGGCTGCGGCGACGATCTCGGTCACCACGGTCGGGCCGAGGTTCCGCACGCCCAGGGTGGGCAGCGTCAGCAGGGCGAGTCCGGCGACAACAACCAGCACGAGCTGCGCCAGCAGGCCGCCGATACGGGTGCGGCGATAGATCAAGCCGGTCGCACCGGCGAGAACGAGCGTGGCGACACTCACCGAGCTGAGCAGGATGAGCTTGTCGTGCGTGCCGAAGTGCGAGATCGCCCAGTCCTTGAGCGGAGTGGGCGTGCGGTTGATGACGGCCGATCCCACCGCGAGCACCGGCGAGGCGGCCGGATCGGTCACGGCCGCGACCAGGTGCCCGATCGCCATACCGGCGCCGGCCGACAGGACGCCGCAGGTGATGGCTCGCGAACGGCTCAGTGGTGTGCTCACAGGGGTGCTTCGGTGTGGCGGCACCTTTGGATGGCACCGTGGGCTGGGGTTGAATGACGGAGTGGATGCGTCGGTGCTGTCTGAGGTGGAGGTGCTGCTGCGCAACGGGGTGGCGGCTCGGCCTCGTGCGCTGTTTGCGGGGGCCGTGGCGCAGGTTGCGATCCGCGGTCGGGTCATGCCGCCCGTGGTCATCGGTGATGCGGTGCGCTGGGCCGACTCCGAGCATGAGCTCGCGCCTGGTCGGCGAGTGCCGATGAGCGCGGACACGGTCTTCGATATCGCGTCTCTGACCAAGGTCTTCACGGCGCTCGTGGCGCTGCGAGTGCTGCCCAGGCACGGCATACGACTCGATGACTCGATCGCCGACGTGCTGGCAGAGTATGCGGTGGCACCTCGGCGGGCCGTCACCTGGCGGCACCTGCTCACCCACACCTCGGGGCTGCCTCCGACGGATGAGGTGTGGCGACTCGACCTGTCGGCCCCAGCGCGTCGGGCCCGGGTCCTCGCCGCGGAGCTGCAGGATGCACCCGGTGCCCGGCAGGCATACTCCTGCGTCGGCTACATCACGGCGGGCATCGCCTTGGAGGCACTGACCGGGTTGTCCCTGGGCACACTGGTGGCACAGGAGGTGACCACTCCACTGGCACTGCACAGCACGCGGTATCGACCGCCGGCAGAGTGGGCATCGCGTATTGCGGCGACGGAGTTCGCCGACCACGCGGGGCGAGGGATGATTCGTGGTGAGGTGCACGACGAGACGGCCCGGTCGATCGGTGGGGTGAGCGGCAATGCCGGCATCTTCTCGACCGTGGGTGACCTGCTCACCCTCGGCCTCGAGCTGTCCGGGCCACGAGGGACGGGGTGGCTTGATCCGAAGCAGTGGCAGCTCGCCACCACCGACCAGCGCCCGGCCGGTGCACGCGGTGATTACGGTCAGGCGATCGGGATGCGGGTAGGCGATCCCGGCCTGCTGCCGGGTCTGGACCGGTGGTGCGGGCACACCGGTTTCACCGGCACCTCGCTGGTGGTGGAGCCGGGCACGGGCACGGCGGCCGTGCTGCTGACAAACCGGGTGCATCCGCGACGGGACTGGTCGGATCTCGGGGAGACCAGGCGAGCCTTCACCACGATCGTCGCCAGGGCGTCGGCATCGGCGTGAGCGAAAGTTGTGCGGAAGTCTTGGTATAGCGCGACTTTCTGCAAAAACCGAATGTCGGCCGTCGGGGGAGTTGGCTGAAAGACCCGCTATAACAAGGCTTTCAGCAAACACCGGCGGGGCCGGCAACCATCGGAGACGGAGTCAGTGCGCGACCGCATTCGACACGACACCGGCGGCATTGTCGAGCAGCCGCGCCGCGGTCGGTGCATCTGCCGCCGCGAGAAGCATGACAATGGCGACCTTCGCCCGTCCATCCGCGGTCGTGAGGGCCCGAGCCGCGGTGGCCTCATCCACGTCGGCCGCGGCGGCGACGATCCGTCGTGCTCTGTCCACCAGCTTCGCGTTCGTGGGGCGGAGGTCGACCATGAGGTTGCCGTAGGTCTTGCCGATCCGCACCATGGCAGCGGTCGAGATCATGTTGCAGACCATCTTTTGTGCGGTGCCCGCCTTGAGCCGAGTCGAGCCGGTGAGGACCTCGGGTCCGGTGAGCACCTCGATCGCCACATCGGCCTCCTGGCTGATCAGTGCCGCCGCATTGCACGCGAGGGCGACCGTGCTGGCACCGAGCTGGTGAGCGCGTCGAAGTCCGCCCACGACATACGGGGTGCGCCCGCTCGCCGCAATGCCGACAACGGTGTCGCGTGCGCCGATTCGGTGGGCATCCACCTGTCGCGCCGCGGCTTCGGGGTCATCCTCGGCACCCTCGACGGCCCGCACGAAGGCCATGTCACCCCCGGCGAGCATGGCGACCACCTGGCCGGGATCGGTGCTGAACGTGGGCGGACACTCGACGGCGTCGAGGAGCCCGAGACGACCGCTGGTGCCGGCGCCGAGATAGATGAGGCGACCGCCCGCGTGAAGGGAGGCGGCGACGAGCTCGACGGCCTGCGCGACCTGGTCGAGCACCAGGGCGATCGCATCCGAGACGAGACGGTCCTCGTCATTCATCAGCGCGAGCACCTCGGCGGTGCTCATGGTGTCGAGTCGCTCGCTGCGCGGATTGCGTGACTCCGTGTCGAGCTCGGCAAGGTTCATCCTCGGGTGCTCCTTCGGACGGGATGACGGGCGCTTCGGCGTCCCGCCAGTGCCTCATAGGTGCGGGCCAGTGCTTCGGTGCTCTCCTCCAGTGACGATCGGGCAACTCCGACGAAGAGGAAGTCGACGATGGCCAGCTGCGCGGTGCGGCTCGCGGAGGCACCGGAGCGGAAGGCGGTCTCACGCGCGGCCGTCGTCAGCACGATGTCGGCCTGTCGGGCCAGGGGAGAATGGGTGTCGCCCGTGACGGCAATGGTGATGGCCCCCAGGTCATGGGCCAGGGCCAATGGCTCGACCGTGTCGATGGTCTGCCCGGTGTGCGAGATGCCGATGGCCACCCGCCCCGTGCCCATCAACGCGGCGGCCGTCATCGAGCTGTGGAACTCGTTCCAGGCGTATGCATTACGGCCAATGCGATGCAGCTTCTGTTGGAGGTCCAGACCGACACTTCCACTGGCGCCGATGCCGAAAATGTCGGTGCGCTCGGACTGATCGACCGCGTCGATTGCACGCTGCAGCGCGTCCAGGTCGACATGCTCGGCGGTGTCCTGCAGCGCACGCACCTCGTGATGGGTGATGGAGGCGACTACGTCGGCAAGTGTGGCGTTCTCGTCGAGGTCGGTTGGCGGCTGGTGCATTGAGGCGCCGAGCACGCGTTCCCGAGCGGCCGCCCCAGCGAGAGCAAGACGCAGCTGCGGATAGCCGGCGAAGCCGGCCCGCCGGCTGAATCGGGTGACCGTGGCGACCGAGGTCGACGCGCCCGACGCAAGATCCGTGATGGACAGCTGCGCCGCGGCGTCGGGATCCTTGATGACGAGCTCGGCAACGCGACGCTCCGCAGGTTGCAGGCTCGACAGCAGGGAACGCAGCCGGACGAGCACGTCCGCCCCCAGCGCAGCGTTGTGCGGCGGCTGGTCCGACATGTGACCTCCTGGTGGCGGCTGGTGGCTGGCGACGCGAGCGCCACGTATCTGGAAACTACCAACATGAACGGTCGTATGCGAGTAAAAGATTGTCATAGCCTGTCGTGGTGAGCGAACGGACGCTGGTCGACCTCGGCAAGACGAACTGTCTCGTCAGGGGCGACGGCAGGGGCGGTGCCCGCCGGGCAGCGGCGTCAGGCGCTCCCGGACTGGCGACGGGCGGCGGCGTGGACGCTGCACTCGATCGAATCCGCCGAGCAACCGACGGTTTCGGTCGGCCCGGCACGGTGAGTCGGCGGGGCACGGTGATCGGTGTCGGGGCGGCCGGTGCGATCGCGGCGCCGGATGCTGCGGGGGAGCTCGCCCGCCGACTCGTGGCAGAGCAGGGGTATGCGGAGGCGATCGTCACCAGCGATGTCATCATCGCTCATCTGGGCGCCTTGTCGGGCCGGCCCGGGGTGGTTGTCATAGCCGGCACGGGCGCGGTGGCGCTGGCCGTGAACGCAGCCGGTGTCATCTCCATCGTCGATGGCGCCGGCCCCGGCGCAGGGGATGTCGGCGGCGGGGGCTGGATCGGTGCGGAGGCCCTCCGCCTGGCGCTGGCAGGGAGCGGCTCGATGGCTACGGTTGCCGGCGAGATGCTGGGCGCGGACTGGCGGCGCATCGCAACCGGGGATGACGCCGAGCCGGCACACGTGCTGGGCGGTCTCGTGCCACGCATCGGGGCGCTTGCGCGCTCCGGCGATCAGACCGCATACGGACTGCTGGTGCGATCGGCACGGGCCATCGCCTCGAGCGCCCTCCAGGCTGCGCAGGCGACGCGCGATCAAGATGTCGTCGACATCTGCGTGGTCGGTGGCGTGCAGCGACTGGGTGCGCCGTGGACCACTGTGCTCACCGACCGGCTGGACGCGGCCGACGGGGTGCGGCTGTGCGATCCTGCCGGTGATGCGCTGGACGGTGCCGCGATGCTGGTCGAGCGCACGGATCTGCCGCACGAACGGCAGGTGCATCGCCATGCGGGCTGAACCGGGAGGCAGGTGATGATCGTCATCGGATCGATCTCCGGGACCTCGATGGATGGGATCGATGTGGCGGCAGTGGAGTTCGTCGGAGGGACCTGCAGGGCTTCGTCGGCGCCGTCCCCCCGAGAGCTGGAGGACCTGACGGAGCCGGGCCTGATTGCCACGAGCGCATTCTCGTTCGTGACGGCCTGGAAGGAGTTCATCCTTCGCGATGACCTTCCTGACCGAGAATCGGGCGCAGTGAAGTGAGCGTCCCCAGCCCCGAGATCGTTCGGCTCGCGCACGGGGTGCTCAAGCCGGGCTTTGCCGGACGGCGTATGCCGGACTGGCTGGCCGAGGCGATCGACCAGGGTCTGCGCGCGGTCTGCTACTTCGGGCACAACGTCGGGACCTCCGACGAGACGGCCGCACTGTCAGCGCAACTGCACGCGCGTGGGCTCGGACTCATCGCGGTCGATGAGGAGGGTGGCATCGTCAGCCGGCTCGGGGTCCACGGCGGCTCCCGCCACGTCGGTGCGGCGATGCTCGGCCGCGCAGATGACCTCGAGCTGACGCGTGCGGTGGCTGCGGCGATCGCCGCTGACCTTCGGGCTGTCGGCATCGACGTGGACCTCGCGCCGGTCGTCGATGTGAACAGCAACCCCGACAACCCGGTGATCGGGGTCCGATCCTTCGGGTCGGATCCAGGGCTGGTGGCCAGACCCGCGGCAGCCTACGTCCGCGGCCTGCACGAACAGGGCGTCATTGCTTGTGCCAAGCACTTTCCCGGGCACGGAGGCACCGCGGTCGACTCACACGTGGGGCTACCGCGGGTCGACGTGTCGCCCGACGTGTTTGAGAGCCGGGAGCTGGTGCCCTTCCGGGCGGCGGTCGATGCCGGGGCCGAGATGGTGATGACGGCGCACATTCTCGTGCCGTCGATCGATCCCGACCGTCCGGCTACCCTGAGCCCGGCGGCGATGTCCTTGCTACGCCGAGACATCGGGTTCGACGGTGTGATCGCCACCGACGCGCTCGACATGGGAGCCATCACGGGGACTGTCGGCCTCAGGCAGGGCTGTGTCGATGCGCTGCTCGCCGGAGCCGACCTGCTCGGCCTGGGCAACCCGGTCCTGAACTGTCCCGGTGGGACGGATGCCGAGGTCTTCGCGGAGGCGCTCACAGCCATTGTGCGAGCCGCCGGGTCCGGTGAGCTTCCGATCGCGCGACTGGAGCAGGCCCATGCACGGGTCGAGCGGCTCGCGTCCTTGCAGCGCGGGCAGCCGGTCGAGCTCGCCCGGAGCGGTCCGAGTGCTGACGACCGCGTCGCGGCGGCGTCGATACTCGCCCGCGGTGACCTGCACGGCATACTGCGTGGCCGACGCCTTCGACTCCTCGATGTGCGTCGCGTACGCAAATCGGCGGCCGGAGTCCTGGCCAACTGTGTTGTTGCAGAGTTGATTCGACGTGCACCCGGGAGTGTGTTGAGGCGAGCTTTCGACGTCGGCGGCGCAACCGAAGGACGCTCGTCCCAGCCGCCGCCGGCGGCGGTTGGTGGCAATGACGACATCCCCGACGTCATCGTCACGGGGGCCCCATGGTCCGACCCGGCCGAGATGAAGCAGCTGCAGAAGGCGTTGCAGGGCAACCCCGATGCTGTGGTGGTGTGCGTGGGGTATGCCATCGACGGATCGGTGATCCCGCAGGCGCGCCATCTGGTCCTCACCTGGGGAGACAGCCTGCCGACCGGACGTGCCGTGGCGAAGCTGCTGCAGTAGCTGTTGTCGGCCTGGGCTCTGACGTCAGGGGCACCGACGTCTCGTCGCGAAACCCGGTCCTCGCGGACCTGCGAAACCCCAGGTAGATGTGCAAGTATCGCGAGCGTGCCCAAGCGGACACGAAGTCCCCGACACGGAGGTGTAGCAGGTGGGAAAGTTCCTCTCGATCAGCGTGCTGGTCGTCCTCATCGTGATCATCGGTGGCGTTGCTGCCATCGGTTCGTGGGCGTGGTGGATCGTCGTCGCGGTGCTGGTTGCGTTGCTGCTGCTGGGAATCTATGACCTTTTGCAGAAGCGGCACTCGGTGCTACGGAACTATCCGGTGGTCGGACATCTGCGTTACCTCCTGGAGGATCTGCGCCCAGAGCTGCAGCAGTACTTCATCGAGCGCAACTGGGACGGTAGGCCCTACGACCGCGACATTCGCTCGCTCATCTATGAGCGCGCCAAGGGGATCGCCGGCGAGCAGGCATTCGGCACCGAGCGGGATGTCAACCAGCCGGGCTACGAGTATCTCGTGCATTCGACAGCGCCGTTGAATGAGCCGGACGAGCCACCACGGGTGACGGTGGGCGGACCGGACTGTTCGCAGCCCTACAGCATGGCGTTGCTGAACGTCTCTGCCATGAGTTTCGGTTCGCTGTCGGCCAACGCGATCCGCGCACTCAACAAGGGCGCCAAGCTGGGTGGATTCGCGCACGACACCGGCGAGGGCGGCCTGTCGCCCTACCATCTCGAGAACGGTGGAGACCTGGTCTGGGAGATCGGCTCCGGCTATTTCAGCACCCGCACGAAGGACGGCGACTTCGACCCGGACCAGTTCAAGGACCATGCCGCACGCGATCAGGTCAAGTGTGTCTCCTTGAAGCTGAGCCAGGGCGCGAAGCCCGGCATCGGTGGCGTGCTCCCTGCGGCCAAGGTCAACGCGGAGATCGCCAAGACACGTGGCGTGCCGCAGGGGCAGAAGTGTGTCAGCCCACCGGCGCACAAGGTCTTCTCCACACCGACCGAGATGATCGAATTCATCGCGAGGATGCGGGAGCTCGCGGGTGGCAAGCCGGCGGGCTTCAAGCTGTGCGTGGGCTCGCGCACCGATGTCCTGGCGATGTGCAAGGCCATGATCGAGGTCGGCACCACGCCCGACTTCATCATCGTCGACGGCTCGGAGGGCGGCACCGGCGCCGCGCCGCTGGAGTACGAGGACCACATGGGTATGCCGCTGACGGATGGTCTGATGGTGGTGCACAATGCGCTTGTGGGCACCGGCTTGCGGGACCGTATACGGCTGGGTGCCAGCGGCAAGGTTGCCGCCGGCAACGACATCGTCAAGCGGCTCATCCAGGGCGCCGACTACACCAACGCCGCACGAGCCATGATGATGGCGGTCGGTTGCATTCAGGCCCAGATGTGTCACACCGACAAGTGCCCCGTGGGCGTCGCGACCCAGGACACCCGCCGCCAGCGTGCACTCGACGTCGGTGACAAGAGCGTCCGGGTCCAGCAGTACCAGCAGGCCACGGTGAAGGAGGCCGCGAAGATGATGGCGTCGATGGGCGTGCGACAACCACGCGATCTCGACCCCCACATGCTTCGGCTCAATGTCTCACCTACGGAGAACCGCTCGTATGCCGAGCTGTACGAGTGGCTTGCGCCGGGCCAGCTGCTCGACGAACCGCCGCAGACCTGGGCGTCGGACTGGTCGCGGGCCAGTGTCGACACCTTCCGCCCACAGATCGCACACCACTGAGGAGCCAGGGCATGAGCACCGTTGCAGAGATGACCGTCGACGCGTTGGCAACGTATGGAGTGACCTCGGCGTGGGGTGTGGTCGGTGATGCGCTCAACCCCATCACCGACGCGATCCGTCGAGACGAGCGGATCGAGTGGATCGGCGTGCGGCACGAGGAGGTTGCCGCCTTCGCAGCGGGTGCGCAGGCACAGCTGACGGGCCGCCTCGGACTGTGCATGGGAACGGTTGGCCCCGGTTCCATCCACCTGCTCAACGGCCTGTATGACGCGAAGAAGTCCCACGCCCCGGTGCTGGCGATCTGTGGGCAGGTGCCGACCGAGGAGATCGGCAGCAGCTTCTTCCAGGAGGTCAACAACGACGTTCTCTTCAGCGACGTCGCTGTGTTCGCGCAGACCGTGACGTCGGCGAACCAGATGCCGCAGCTGCTCGAGCAGGCAGTGAACGCCGCAATGGCTCACCAGGGGGTGGCGGTGCTCACCATTCCCGGTGACGTGGGTGGACTGGAGCTGGGAAAGGACGCTCGCGCACCCCAGTTCGCTCCGGCACCCGCCGAGTCGGCGGCACCGCAGACACAGCTGGCGGGCGCTGCGAAGGTGCTCAACGAGGCCGAGACCGTGACCCTGCTGGTGGGTCAGGGTGCACGTGAAGCGCGCGCGGAGGTCCTGCAGCTGGCAGACCGGCTCCAGGCGCCGATGGTCCTGACGCTGAAGGCCAAGGAGGGGCTGGAAGAAGACAACCAGTTCCAGGTCGGGCAGACGGGACTGATCGGCAACCCGGGCGCTGCCAAGGCCCTGGACGATGCGGACGTCATCTTTCTGGTCGGCACCGACTTCCCCTATCGCGACTGGTATCCCGAAGGCAAGACCGTCATCCAGCTCGACATGCGTGCAGAGCACATCGGGCGACGGACCCAGGTCCAGCACGCACTGGTCGGCCACGTATGCCCGACGTTGCAGGCGCTGTTGCCCGAACTCACCGGTGGCCGCTCGGACAAGCACCTGCACAAGGCGCTCAAGTCCTACTCGTCGTGGGTGGATCGCCAGCATCGACTGACCGATCCGGACCACGACCGAAGCCTACTGGGCAAGATCCGCAGCATTGCGGACAACCCCGACGAGCGCATCCGCCCCGAGGCAGTTGCGGCCGCGCTCAATCGGCACGCCGCCTCCGATGCGATCTTCACCAGTGACACCGGTATGTCGACCGTGTGGCTCTCGCGCTTCATCACCCTGAGCGGGCGGCGCCGACTGCTCGGTTCCTACAACCTCGGCTCGATGGCCAATGCGATGCCGCAGTCCTTGGGTGCGCAGGCCCTTGACCGGGACCGCCAGGTCATTGCCTGTTGTGGCGACGGCGGCCTGATGATGCTTCTCGGGGACCTGCGCACCGCCGTCACCTACGATCTGCCGGCAACCTTCGTGGTCTTCAACAATGGGCGACTGGGCATGGTCAAGCTGGAGCAGGAGCAGGGCGGGCTGCCCGAGTTCGGTACGCAGCTGGACAACCCGGTCATTGCCGCCGTCGCGACGGCGATGGGTCTCAAGGGCCTGCGGGTCACGTCGCCGGATGATCTCGATGAGGCGGTCAAGGAGGCTCTGGCCACCCGTGCCCCCGTCCTGCTCGAGGTGGTGACCAACCCTGACGAGGTGTCACTGCCGCCCAAGCCCACTGTCGGCGAGGCCTGGGGATTTGCGATCGCCAAGTCCAAGGAGATCATCGAGAGCCGGTAGCATCGCTGTCGCCCCAGTCTTCAGTCGCACAGGAGCGGACGGTCATGCCCACACAGACGTCCTGGACCGCGCTGGAGTCCCACCGAGCCTGGTTGGACCGCGGCTTCACGAACGTGCTGTGGTTTGTCCGCGGATCCATCGTTCCGGCAGGTGGTTTCGCCTATCTTGACCGCAATCGGCGGCCGATGGCAGGACGGACCCCGGAGCTGTTCCTCACTGCGCGGATGGTGCACACCGCTGCTCTCGGTCATGCGCGAGGACTGCCCGGGTGCGGCGGGCTGCTGGATCATGGGCTGGAGTCGCTTCTCGGACTCTTCGCGGATACTGCCCATGGAGGCTGGTTCAGCAGGCCCGAAGAGCGGACGGCCCGCAAGTCGACCTACGACCACGTGCACGTCGGACTTGCGGCCTCGAGCGCCGTAGCCCTTGGGCATCCACTGGCCGACCGGCTGATGGCACGCGTCGTCGAGGTCGTCGACACGCGTCTGTGGGACGAGTCGGCCATGGCTCTGCGGGAGTCCTTCGCGTCGGACTGGAGCGACTCGGAGGCCTACCGCGGCGCCAACGCGAATATGCATGGGTTGGAAGCATTCTTGGCCATGGGACGCGCGACAGGGGATGCCGTGTGGCACGAGCGTGGGCTGGCGATCGCGGACCGGATCATCAACCGGAATGCACGGGAGCAGGGCTGGTTGGTGCCCGAGCACTACGACCACGACTGGCACTTGCTTCCGGACTACAACAAGGACCGGCCGGACGACCCGTTTCGCCCGTATGGTGCGACGCCCGGTCACTCGGTGGAGTGGGCCAGGCTCCTGATCGAGCTGCACGACTCCCAGCTGGTCCACGGGCCCGGCTGGTTGGTGGAGGCGGCCGAGGAGCTGGCCGCGCGGGCCCTGGACGACCTGTGGGAGGCCGACGGGCGGCCGGGCCTGGTCTACACCGTCGACTGGGACGGCCGCCCGGTGTCGACGACCCGCTTGCACTGGCCGGTGTGTGAGGCGATCCAGGCTTCGGCATCGCTCTACCGGACTACCGGCAACTGGCACTGGGAACGGTGGTATCGCGCGCTATGGGATCACGCAGCAGCCTTTTTCATCGATGCTGAAGGCACCTGGATCAACGAGCTCGATGACGATATGCACGAGGGTGGCACAGTGTGGCCGGGGCGGCCAGATGTCTACCACTGTGGCGGGGCCCTGACCGGCCCCGTGCTCCCGCGCACCTGACCGCGGCGTGCCGGCAAAGGTACGCAGGCGGAGCGCGGCCGGGGTCTCTCAGTCGCCCTTGACCTGCTGGACGATCAGGCCGATCGGCACACTCACGAGAATGACCGCCACCAGCAGGCGGTAGATCTGCAGCAGCCAGGTGGATCGCGCACCGCGGCTGTTCGTCAGGAACAGTGCCAAGGCGACGACCAGAAGCGCTCCGCCGAGCGCGGTGCCCCAGCCGGCATCGCCCACTGTGCCGGCGATGACCGCGGCATTGCCGACATTCCAGGTGAGCAGCTGTGCGGTCAGCATCCGGTCGGTGGGCACCCGGTCGGCCAGCAGTGCCTGACAGGTGCCGAGCGCCACTTGAGCGACGCCCGGCACCAGCACAAGGTAGGCCACGGCCCAGACCTCGTGCTGGGTCGGACTGTGTGCCACCACGGCGGCCACGAGGCCTCCCGCGATCACGCACGCCACGCCGATCAGCGCGAACGGGAGCACCGTTCGGGAACGGTGGCACAGCCTCTCAACCCAGTCCGGCGCCATACTCAGATCTTAGGATCCAGCATCCTTCGCCCCGGCGGCGGCGTCCTGGGCGTCCAGGTAGACACTCGACCCCATTTCCACGAAGGTCTCGCTCATCTTCTTCATGCCGTCCTTGGCGAACCGGTCACGCACATCGGCCGAGATGCGCATCGAGCAGAACTTCGGTCCACACATCGAGCAGAAGTGTGCCGTCTTCGCCGCATCGGCCGGCAGCGACTCGTCATGGAACGCGCGGGCGGTGTCGGGATCGAGCGACAGGTTGAACTGGTCCTCCCACCGGAACTCGAACCGGGCCTTCGACAGGGTGTCGTCCCACGCGCGCGCACCAGGGTGGCCCTTGGCCACGTCTGCCGAGTGCGCCGCGAGCTTGTAGGTGATCACGCCGGTCTTCACGTCGTCCCGGTTGGGCAGGCCGAGGTGCTCCTTCGGCGTGACGTAGCAGAGCATCGCCGTGCCGTGCATCGCGATCGTCGCGGCGCCGATGGCCGAGGTGATGTGGTCGTAGCCCGGCGCAATGTCGGTCACCAGCGGCCCGAGCGTGTAGAACGGCGCGCCATGGCACCAGTCCTGCTCGAGGCGAATGTTCTCCTCGACCAGGTTCAGCGGCACGTGGCCCGGTCCCTCGACCATCACCTGCACGTCGTGCGCCCAGGCCCGTTCGGTGAGCTCGGCGAGCGTCTGCAGCTCTGCCAGCTGGGCCTCGTCGTTCGCATCGGCCAGGCAACCCGGGCGCAGGCCGTCGCCGAGGCTGAACGCCACGTCATACTGCGCGAAGATCTCGCACAGCTCGTCGAAGTGGGTGTAGAGGAAGTTCTCCTCATGGTGGGCAAGGCACCAGCCGGCCAGGATTGATCCGCCGCGGCTGACGATGCCGGTGACCCGCTCGGCGGTGAGCGGGACATATCGCAGCAGCACCCCGGCATGCACGGTCATGTAGTCGACGCCCTGCTCGCACTGCTCGATGACGGTGTCACGGTAGATCTCCCAGGTGAGCTCGTCGGCGGCGCCATTGACCTTCTCCAGTGCCTGATAGATCGGCACGGTCCCGATCGGCACGGGGGAGTTGCGCACGATCCATTCGCGCGTGGTGTGGATGTCGTCGCCCGTCGACAGGTCCATGACCGTGTCGGCGCCCCAGGTCGTCGCCCACGTCATCTTCTCGACCTCGTCGGCGACGGAGCTGGTCACCGCGGAGTTGCCGATGTTGGCATTGACCTTCACCAGGAATGCCCTGCCGATGATCATCGGCTCGGTCTCGGGGTGGTTGACGTTGACCGGGATGATGGCGCGACCGGAGGCAACCTCGGCGCGCACGAGCTCGACGTCGCACCCTTCCCGTGCCGCGACGAACTGCATCTCGGGAGTGACGATGCCACGGCGCGCATAGTGCATCTGCGTTACCGGCCGGCCATCCGTGGACCGCACGGGCTCTCGTCGCTCACCCTTCCACTCCAGGCTGGAGGCGCCGCGGCGCACCGCCGATCGACCGTCGTCGGCCAGGTCCCGCCCGCGACCGGAGTAGGCCTGCACGTCGTTTCGCCCATGGATCCATTGGCTGCGGAGCGCCGGAAGCCCACGGTCGGGTTCGGATCCGGGCCCGGACGTGTCGTAGAGGTCGATCGGCGGGTTCGGCTCGTTGGTGCTCGGTGACGGTTCGAGAGTCACCCTGGTCATCGGCACTCGAAGGTCGCCCGGTCCGTCCCGGTAGATCTTCGTGCGGCCATGGTCATCGGTCGGCATAGGTTTTTCCTTCGGTTGGTGGTAGTGCGGGTAGGGGTCAAGCCGGTGCGAGTTCGGCGAAGGCCGAGGTGAGCGCGACGAGCAGGCGCGCGGTCGTCGTCGCCGGGTCGGGGGATCGCATGATGCCGCCCATGACTGCCACCCCGTGGGCTCCAGCCGCGCAGACGTCGAAGACGTCCGAGGGCTCGACTCCACCGAGCGCCAGGATCGGTGGGCAGCCGGTGACGAGTCTGCGGACCCGTGCGATACCGGCAGCTCCGAGCGGCGGTCCATAACCGGGTTTGGAGGCTGTGGCGCGCACCGGTGAGAGCGTGACGTAGTCACACCGTTCCGATGCCGCCGCTCGCGCTTCGGCGAGGCTGTGCACCGAGCGGCCCAGCATCGTCGGCCGGACTCCGGGCAGGGGGTCGGACGCTCGCAGGTGCAGTCCGACGCCGGCGCAGGGCATTAGGGGTGCTGCCACGGCCAGGGTGCCTCCGACCGGTGTCAGTAGCCGCAGCAGCCGGCGCACGATCGACCTGTGCTCGTCATCCGGCAGGTCACGCTCACGCAGAAGCACGTGTCGTGCACCGGCCGAGAGGCACTCCGCGAGAGTGGATTCCAGTGATCGGCCGGCGGGAAGCTGGCTACGGTCCGTGATGACCAGCAGCCGTGGTGCGCGCACCCTCGTCATACGGTCGGGCTGAGCGGCGAGGAGGCCTGCGCCAGGTGCCGTCGTGGGACTCGGCCCGCACGATAGGCGTCACGACCGGCGATCACCGCATGGCGCATCGCACCGGCCATGAGGGCGGGGCGTTCGGCGCGGGTCACCGCGGTCGCGAGCAGGACCGCGTCACAGCCCAGCTCCATGGCCAAGGCAGCGTCCGAAGCGGTCCCTACGCCGGCATCGAGAATCACCGGCACGTCGACGGTTTCGCGGATCAGCGTGATCGCGTGAGGATTGCGGATGCCGAGACCGCTGCCGATCGGTGCGCCGAGCGGCATCACCGCAGAGCAGCCGACCTCCTCCAGGCGCTGGGCGATCACCACATCGTCGGTGGTGTAGGGGAGGACGTGGAATCCCTTGGCCACCAACGTCTCCGCGGCCTCGACGAGCTCGATCACGTCGGGCAGCAGCGTCCGGTCGTCAGACACCACTTCGAGCTTCACCCAGTCCGTGCCCAGCGCCTCGCGCGCCAGCTCAGCGACGAGCACGGCCTCCCGAGCGGTCCGGCAGCCGGAGGTGTTGGGCAGCACCCTCACCTCGAGGTCCTTGAGTGCGTGCATCAGGCCGTTGTCGACCCCACTGTGGGTCCGGCGCATCGACACCGTGACGACCTGTGCGCCGGACGCGATCACGGCATCCCGCAGCACGCCACTGCTGCTCGCGCCGCCGGAGCCGAGGAGCAGCCGCGAGCTCAAGATCGTGTCCGCCACTGCGAAGGGATCGTCGTTCGTGCAGGTGGTCGACATGCTCAGCCTCCCTGCATCGGCGAGAGGGTGATGATGTCGGAGCCGTCGGCGATCTCGGCGTGCTGCCATCGGCTCTTTGGCACGAGCGCGCCGTCGACCGCCACGGCGACGGCCTGCTCCCGCCAGCCGTGCTCCTCGACCAGCGCTGCGACCGTGGTGCCTGGTTCGTAGGTCTGGGGTGTCCCGTTCAACGTCGCGGTGATCGTCATGCGTGGGCGCCTTCCTTCTCGAGTCGTCGGGATGTGCAGAACGGCAAGGAGCTGGCCGGCGGCGGCTCGTGCAGGACGGTCGCGCGGACCACCTCCGCGGTGATCGGCGCCAGCAGGAAGCCGTGCCGGTAGTGGCCGGTGGCGAGCGTCAGCCCAGGCACCTGGCTGAGTCCGAGGTAGGGGCCGTTGTCGTCGGTGGCCGGCCGAAGACCGACCGAGTGCTCGACCAGCTCACTGTCCCGCAGCTCGGGCACGATTGCGCATGCGGCGCTCAGCAGGTCGATGACGGCCCGGGGTGTCCGGCGCAGGTCATGGCCCACGTCCTCGCTCGTCCCGCCTACGACGACGGTGCGGTCTGCCCGCGGCACCAGGTAGACATCGACCTCGTCGACGCGTGCGCGGACCGTGCGAGTGAGGATCTCGACCGGAGAGTGCAGTCGCAGCTGCTGGCCCTTCACCGGCCGGATCGCCGGGTCGAGGCCGGCCTCGCGTGCCAGTCGGCCGCTCCAGACGCCCGCCGCCAGGACGAGGTGATCGACCCGCTGGACGCCATCGCCGGAGCGAACCGCCGTAACGGAGCCGTCGGCGAGCAGCGGGTACGCCAGGTCCTCGACGATGCGTACGCCGCCGGCGGCGACCGAGAGGCGCAGTGCGTCCAGGACGCGTCGGTTGTCGACCGACCAGTCCGAGTCGACCCGAAGACCGGCCAGGACACGACGCGACAGAGCAGGTTCGTGTCGACGGCACTCCCGCCCGGTCAGCCACTCGTACCTCAGCGCGTGCTGGTCCCAGAGCTGCGCGCGCCGCTCCAGCCGGAGTCGGTCATCTGGGTCGGTGGCGAGCTGGAGCGTCCCGTTCGTGCGTAGCTCTACGTCCACGCCGGACTCGGCGTGCAACGATCTCGCCAGTTCCGGCCATCGGGCCAGGGAGTCGACCGAGAGGGCGTGCAATGCGCTCTCGCCGTAGTCGAGCTCACAAGTGGGAGCGAGCATCCCGGCCGCGACGTCGGAAGGGCGCCCCCGCTGCGGCCGGTCATAGAGCGTGACCTGTGCACCGGATTTTGCGAGCTGCCGCGCGCAGGTCAGGCCGATCACGCCGCCGCCGACCACCGCGACGACGGGTCCGGAGCTCACAGTGGGGAGTGCGCGTCGAACCCGGCAGATGGTGGGGTGGGTGGCAAACTCATCATCTTCTCCTTGCGCCGGCATGATCCGGATCAAGTGGAAGCGGTCGGGGCTGCAGCCCCCTCTCAGCCCGGTGCACCGGACTCCCGCGAAGGACAGGCATACGCTAACACGCGGCCGCGCCGTCCGATGGTGCGGGCCAAGTGCTGCGCGAGAAAATCGGCCTCGCGCTGGATCGACCCGTCGATCGTGACACGAGATACGCTTGGTGTTGATGGTGTCAATGGTGCAAGATAGGAGCACTGAGAAAGTCGCAGTTCGCGTATGACGCAGCCGGCACTACGGCGAGGCCGTTGGGGAAGACGTCCCTCACACCCGTAGGAGGACCGGATGTCTGTCGCGAGTTCGCGCCCTGTCACACGCGGGGTGGTGTTCATACACTCCACCCCGACTGCACTATGCCCTCATATCGGCTGGGCCCTGGAGAACGTGCTGGGCTCCGCCGTGCGACTGGAGTGGACCAAGCAGCCGGTGACCGCCGGCCTCGTGCGCACCGAGCTCTCCTGGATGGGCGCGCCCGGGACCGGCGCGCACCTGGCCAGTGCGCTGCGGGACGCCGATCGGGTGCGGTTCGAGGTCACCGAGGAGCCCAGCCCGGGTGCGGACGGGTCACGGTGGTCGCATACGCCCGGCCTCGGCATCCATCACACCTGGACCTCCGCATCGGGAGACGCCGTCGTCAACGAGGACCGGCTGCGCTCGGCGCTGGTGGCCAGCAAGGGCGACCCCGAGCTGTTCCGCGCCGAGATGGCCGAGCTGCTCGGAACCGCCTGGGATCAGGAGCTCGAGGCGTTCCGGTATGCCGGTGACGGCGCCACGGTGCGGTGGCTGCACCGGGTCTCCTAGGCCCCCACGAAGTGTTCGCTCGTCCCTCGCTCAAAGGGGGATGTTGCCGTGACTGCCGCGTTTTTGCGGAGCCTGCGCGATGGCGCGAGCGATGGCCGAACACGTGGCGGTCGGAGCGACGACCTCGTCGATGACACCGATCTCGACCGCCCGCTGTAGACCACCGGCCAGTACGGCGTGCTCGGCCGCAAGCTCCGCCTCCACCTGTGCCCGCTCGGCCTCGTCGACCTCGGCCAGGCGTCGGCGATGCAGGATCCGCACGGCCGCCACATGCCCCATGACCGCAATCTCCGCAGACGGCCAGGCGAAGACCTTGGTCGCCCCGAGCGACCGGGAGTTCATCGCGATGTAGGCGCCGCCATAGGTCTTGCGGGTGACCAGGGTGACCCGGGGCACCGTTGCCTCCGCGAAGGCGTGCAGCAGCTTCGCGCCGCGACGCACGACACCGTCCCACTCCTGTCCCACCCCGGGCAGATAGCCGGGCACGTCGACGAGCACGATCAGCGGGACGCCGAACGAGTCGCACATGCGCACGAACCGTGCTGCCTTCTCGGCGGATGTCGAGTCGAGGCAGCCGCCGAGCCGCATCGGGTTGTTGGCGATCACGCCGACCGTGCGACCTCCGAAACGGCTGAGGGTCGTGATGATGTTCGGCGCCCAGCGGGGGTGCAGCTCGATCGACGCCTGCGGGTCGTCCACCAGGTTGTCGATCAGCGGGTGCACGTCGTAGGCACGCTTGGCCGACTCCGGGAAGGTCTCGGCAAGGTCGAGGTCGGCAACTGTGGAGACATCGAGCTCACCCTGGTCGGCAAGCAGGGACGCCAGCGCGCGACCCCGCTCATACGCCTCCTGGGTGGTTTCCGTCACGACGTGCACGACGCCAGAGCGCCGGCCGTGCGGCTCCGGTCCGCCCAGCCGAAGGGCATCGACGTTCTCGCCGGTCACCGATCGCACCACGTCCGGGCCGGTCACAAAGATGCGGCCGTGCGGCCCCAGGACAACAATGTCCGTCAGCGCCGGCCCATAGGCGGCGCCGCCGGCGGCGGGCCCGATCACGACCGAGATCTGCGGGATGACCCCGGAGGCCCGGGTCATGATCGCAAAGACCTCACCCACGGCATGCAACGACACCACGCCCTCGGCCAGACGGGCGCCACCGGAGTGCCAGAGCCCCAGCACGGGCACTCCGTCGGCGAGCGCGCGCTCATACGCGTGAACGACGACCTGGCACCCCTTGACGCCCATCGCACCGCCCTGGATGGCGGCGTCCGAGGCGAACACGACCACGTCGGTCCCGAGCACCGTGCCGGTGGCCGCAAGCATGCCGCTCGCGTCCTCCGGGCTGATCAGCTTCATCGATCCGGCGTCGAGAAACTCCGCGAGACGAGTGCGGGGACTGCGAGGGTCTTCGTCCCCGTCAGCCCGCGCTGCCGCCATCAGACACTCTTGACCACGAGGGCGATGTTGTGTCCGCCGAAGCCGAACGAGTTGTTGAGGGCCGCGATGTCGCCGCCCGGCAGCTTCCGATGCTCACCGTGCACCACGTCGAGCTTGATGGCCGGATCCTGGTTGTCCAGGTTGATGGTGGCCGGTATCAGGCGGTGGTGAACGGTCAAGATCGTGATGACGTTCTCCAGTGCGCCGGCGGCGCCGAGCAGGTGGCCGGTCATGGACTTGGTGGCCGTCACGGCCATGTCCTCTGTGGCGTCGCCGAAGGCCCGACGGATCGCGTTGTACTCGGCGATGTCACCCACCGGGGTGGAGGTGGCATGCGCATTGATGTGGCTGATGTCCTTGGGCTCGAGGCCCGCGCGGGTGACCGCCTCGAGCATCGCGCGAGAGGCACCGGCACCCTCCGGCTCCGGGGCCGTGATGTGGTGGGCATCCGAGGACATGCCGATGCTGGCCAGCTCCGCGTAGATCCGCGCGCCGCGAGCCTTCGCGTGCTCGTAGGACTCGAGCACGATCACTGCCGCGCCCTCGCCGAGGACGAAGCCATCGCGTTCCGTGTCGTAGGGGCGCGACGCGGCGGTCGGGTCGTCGTTGCGCTTGGACAACGCCTGCATCGAGGCGAAACCCGCTATGGGCAGCGGATGAATCGCGGCCTCGGTGCCGCCGGCAACCACGACGTCGGCTCGCCCGGACCGAATCATGTCCGCGGCATAGCCCATCGACTCCGCGCCGGAAGCGCACGCCGAAACGGTCGTGTGCGCGCCCGCGCGGGCTCCCAGGTCGAGGGAGACATTGCCGGACGCGGTGTTGGGCATGAGCATGGGCACGGTCAGGGGGTAGACCCGCCGTGGTCCCTTCTCCTTCAGCACGTCGTACTGCGCCAGCAGGGTCTGCACGCCGCCGATGCCGGTGCCGATGGCGACCGCCAGGCGCTCCGGTTCGACTCCGGGCTCGCCGGCATCCGCCCAGGCCTCGCGCGCCGCGATGATGGCGTACTGGCTGGTGGGATCCATCCGACGGATCTCCACGCGCTTGAGGACCTCGCCGGGGTCCTGCTTGATGCTCGCGGCGAACGTGATGGGAAGGTCGTACTCCTGCACCCAGTCCTGCTCGAGTGGCCGCGCTCCGGACTCACCGGCGAGCAGCGCGTCCCAGGTCTGGGCGGCGGTGCCGCCGAGGGGGGTCGTCGCGCCGACACCGGTGACGACGATGCGCTGGTCTGTGCTCATGTTCTTTAGGCTCCGATCGTGGTGGCCCGAGGTCGGGGCCCGCCTCGCTCCGCGTGGCGGGCCCCGATCGGGTCAGCCCTGGGCGTTCTGGATGTACTTGACGGCGTCGCCGACAGTGGACAGGTTCTTCACGTCGTCGTCGGGGATCCGCACGCCGAACTTCTCCTCGGCGTTGACCACGATGGTCATCATCGACAGGGAGTCGATGTCGAGGTCCTCGGTGAAGGACTTCTCGGGCTGCACGTCCTTCGCGTCGACGCCGGTCTCCTCGTTGACGATCTCGGCGAGGCCCTCCAAGATCTCCTGCTCGCTCTGAGCCATGGTGCGTAACTCCTTGTTTCGTCGCCTGGTCGGGCGAATCTTCATTGGGCTGACTCGGATTCCCGCCGAGCCTCGGGTGTCTTGGTCGGGGTCCTCACGAAGTATCGGAAGGAGCCCGCGACTGGAGAACTTCGTGAGGTAGCACTATGGCAGCTCGATGACCTGCGCGGCGTACACCAGTCCTGCGCCAAAACCGATCTGCAGGGCCAGGCCGCCGTGTGGTGCCTCACCTTCGCGCAACATGCGCTCGGTGGCAAGGGGGATCGACGCCGCCGAGGTATTGCCGGTCTGTGCGATGTCGCGCGCGACCGGGATGTCGGCCGGCATACCCAGCTGTTTGATCAGCTGGTCGATGATCCGCATGTTCGCCTGGTGCGGGATGAAGGCATCCAGATCGTCGACCGTGATGCCGGCCTTGTCCAGGGCCTGCTGCGCGACCGGAGCCATGCCCCAGACCGCCCAGCGGAAGACCGACTGGCCCTTCATCCCGATCGTGGAGTCCTGGCCGGACTGCTGCCGGTCCTCCCACGCGTTGAGGATGTGGGTCCACGACTCGCGCTGCCGGATGGTGTCCCAGGCCTCGCCGTCCGAGCCCCAGACGGTCGGTCCGATGGCCGGATGATCGGACGGGCCGACAATGGCGGCGCCGGCACCGTCACCGAAGATGAACGCCGTGCCGCGGTCGTGCTTGTCGGTGAACGCGGACAGCTTCTCGACTCCGACGACCAGGACGTACTCGGCGCTGCCGCCCCGGACCATGTCGGAGGCCAGGGAGATGCCGTAGCAGTAGCCGGCGCAGGCGGCAGAGATGTCGAAGGCGGGTGCGCCGTTCGCGCCCAGCCGGGTGGCGAGCAGCGGTGCGGCCGCGGGCGTCTGGTAGGGGTGGGTGACCGTGGAGACGAGCACCGCTCCCAGTTGAGCGGGCCGGATGCCGCTGCGGGTCAGGACATCCCGAGCTGCCTTCTCGGCCATGTCGATGACGGTCTCGTCCGGTGCCGCCCAGCGCCGAGTCTCGATCCCGGACCGCTCGCGGATCCACTGGTCCGACGAATCGATCCAGGTGCAGACCTCGTCGTTGGTGATGACCCGCTCGGGTCGGTACCCGCCCACTGCATGGATGCGGGCATACTGCGCGCCCGTCGTCGCGGACAGACGGCCGGTGCCCTTGGGGGCAATGGTCGAGTCACTGGGCATGTCAGACCTCCTGAGGATGCAGACGAAGCAGCGGCTGTCCGGGCGACACGGGGTCGCCGTCCTCGACCAGCCACTCGATGACACGGCCGCCATGGGTTGCGGTGACCTCGAAGGTGTCGCGAAGGGTCGAAATCGTGGCGACGACCGCGCCGGGCTCCACGGTGCTGCCGGTCTCGGCGCGCTCGAAGGAGACCAGGCCCTTGCCCGGTGCGACCACGAGGCGCCAGGTCGGATCGATGGCGCCGCCGGGGAAGCCGTGCTCATGCACCATCTCGTGGGCTTTGGCCAAGTCGTCGGGAGTCTTGAGGGCGAGCGTCTCGACACCCGGCATCCCCCGTTTTGCGAGGCCGACCAGGGTGCCGGCCGGCGGGATCTCGATCAGGCCGGTGACGCCCATCGACACCATGGTCTCCATCGTCGTGTCCCAGCGCACCGGACTGGCGACCTGACCGACCAGGCGGCGCAGCACCTCGCCGCCGGCGTGCACGACCTGGCCGTCCTTGTTACTGATCAGCGGCGCCCGTGTGTCGTGGACGGAGATGGCGCGGGCGTAGCCGCTCAGGACCTCGACGGCGGAGGCCATGTGCTCGGTGTGGAACGCACCGGCGACCTTCAGCGGGATCACCCGGGCCCTGCCGGGCGGCTCGGCGCGCAGCTGCGCCAGCTGGTCCATGGTGCCGGCCGCGACGACCTGTCCGCCACCGTTCATGTTGGCGGGGGTCAGCCCATGCTTCTCGAGGGTGGTCAGGACCTCCGCCTGGTCACCACCGATGACGGCACTCATCCCGGTGGGCTGCCTGGCGCTGGCCTGCGCCATCGCCCGGCCACGCTCTCGCACGAAGACCATGGCCTGCTCGGCGCTCATCACACCGGCCGCGGCCGCCGCGGTGATCTCGCCGACGGAGTGGCCGGCACCGGCACCGACGAGGCGGAATCCGTCCGCCGGGTGCTCGAAGAGGGCGAGCAGCGACAGCAGCCCGGCCCCTACGATCAGCGGTTGCGCGACCGCGGTGTCCTTGATCGTGTCCGCGTCGGACGTGGTGCCGTGGGTCACCAGGTCCAGGCCGGCGACCGCCGACAGCCACTGGAGCCGGTCCTGGAAACCGGGGAGCTCGAGCCAGGGGGCGAGGAACCCGGGGGACTGAGAGCCCTGTCCAGGGCAGACGATTGCGAGCACGTGTCCAGCCTCCCGGTAGTACCTCAGGTATCCCGTGACCGAATCCGACGAAGAATGGCCAAAGATCTTTGGAGGATACCTCTAAATTGCCAGGTGCGAGTAGGCGAGCGCCAGCCGGACGCAGAACGCGTCCCGAGAGTGGCCCAGGTCGTAGCCCGTGAGCGCCGCGACGCGTCCGAGGCGGTACCTCACGGTGTTGGGGTGCACGAACATCAGCCGCGCGGTCGCCTCCAGGCTGCGTTCGCTCAGGTAGGTCTGGACCGTTTCGCGCAGCGTGTCGGCCGACCGTAGGGGACGGGCGACGCGGTCGACCAGCAGCCGGCGCGCGTGCACGTCACCCGCGAGCGCGCGCTCCGGGAGCAGCTCCTCGGCCAGGCACGGGCGCGGTGCCTCGGACCAGGCGGGGGCAGCGGTGTGCCCGGAGAGCGCGGCCCGGGCACTGCGCCCCGCGGCATACAGGTGCGGCACCAACGGTCCGATCACCAACGGGCCGTCAGCCCACTGACCCTGCAGCCGTTCGACCGTCTGGATGGGTTCGTCGACGTTGCCCAGCACCCCGACCAGGCGGCGGCCTTGCACCGAGACAAGGGCATCGACCTCTTGCCTCGCAGCGGCGCGACGCAGCGCATCGACCACTTCGGCACTCGGGCCGGCAGGCGACTTCCCAGCGACCACAATGACATTGCGCACCTCGTCCCAGCCGAGGGCGGAGACCCGTGACCGGAGGGCCTCGTCGGCCTCGCCACGGAGCACCGCGTCGATCACGAGTGCCTCGAGCCGGGCGTCCCAGGCGCCACGGGACTCCGCCGCCTGGGCGTACACCTCGGCCGCCGAGAACGCGACCTCGCGGGAGTAGATGAGCACGGCCTCGCGCAGTTGCTGCTCCTGGCCCGGTGCGGCCACCTGGGGAACCTCGTGCTCGACGACATCGATCACCGTGCGGACCAGGTCGAGGGTCTGACGCAGCGTGATCGATCGGGTGAGCTCCCGTGGCGCCGTCCCGAAGACGTCGGAGGTGATCGGCGGTGCGGTGCTGCGGTCGCGATACCAGGCGATGAAGGCACCGATGCCCGCCTGGGCGACCAGGCCTACCCAGGAGCGATCCTCCGCGGACAGCGAGCGATACCAGTCGTGCGCCTCCTCCATCCGCTGCGTTGCCGCAGTGGAGAGCGCGCCGGCGTGTCGTTCGAGACGTTCGCGGGTGCTGAGGGTCGGAGTCACCCGGACAGCGTATTTGTCGGACCCCGACAGTGACCAGCAGTTCTTGGTCATCGTCGGGCAACGGCAGATCGGGTGTTGGCGACAAGTCCCGCTAGTGCGTTACTTCTCGCCAGCACCCCTTCGGGTGCTGTGCCCAGGGCGTCGGTCAGGCGTCGCCGCCCGCATTGCCGCTCGTCCCGGCGCGCACGTCCAGCAGCTGGTACTTGTCGGCCGCCGCCTTGGCCAGCTCCGGGTCGATCTCTCCGCGCCGAGCCAGCACCTGGAGGGTGCGAACGGCGAGCGACGGTCCGTCGATGTGGAAGTAGCGCCGTGCCGCAGCGCGGGTGTCGGCGAAACCGAAGCCGTCGGCACCGAGCGAGACATATTCGCCGGGGACCCACTGCGCGATCTGATCCTGGACGGCGCGCATCCAGTCAGACGTTGCGAGCACCGGGCCGGGCGCGTCCTTCAGCTTCTGCGTGATGTACGGCGTGCGGCTGGGCTGCTCGGGGTGCAGGAACTCCTGCTTGTCGCACTCCAGGGCATCTCGGCGCAGCTCGTTCCAGGACGTCACCGACCAGACGTCCGTGACCACCCCGAAGTCGTCCTTGAGCAGCTGTTGGGCCTCCAGCGCCCACGGCACACCCACGCCCGAGGCCAGCAGCTGGGCACGGGGAGCATCGTCGCCGACGCCCTCGGTGCTGCCGGGCGCAATGCGGTGGATGCCGCGCAGGATCCCTTCGACGTCGACGTTCTCCGGCTCGGGCGGCTGGACCATCGGCTCGTTGTAGACCGCCATGTAGTACATGACGTTCTCGGGACGGTCGCCAAACATACGGCGCAGCCCGTCCCGGACGATGTGCGCGATCTCATAACCGTAGGCGGGGTCGTAGGAGACGACGCCGGGGTTGGTCGACGCGAGCAGCATGCTGTGTCCGTCGGCGTGCTGCAAACCCTCACCGGTCAAGGTGGTGCGTCCCGCAGTGGCTCCGACGAGGAAGCCGCGAGTCATCTGGTCGCCGGCGGCCCAGATGAAGTCACCGGTGCGCTGGAACCCGAACATCGAGTAGAACATGTATACGGGGATCATCGGCAGGTCGTGGGTCGAGTAGGAGGTGCCGACCGCGGTGAACGCGGCCGTACAACCGGCCTCGTTGATCCCCAGGTGCAGGATCTGGCCGTCCTTGGCCTCCTTGTAGGCGAGCATCAGCTCGTGGTCCACGGAGGTGTAGGTCTGACCATGCGGGTTGTAGATCTTGGCCGACGGGAAGAACGAGTCGAGCCCGAACGTGCGCGCCTCGTCGGGGATCATCGGCACGAAGTGCTTGCCGAACTCCTTGTCGCGCATCAGCTCCTTGAGGATGCGTACGAAGGCCATCGTCGTGGCGATCTCCTGCTTGCCCGAGCCCTTCTTCGCGATGGCGTAGGTCTTGTCGCCCGGCAGGGTGAGCGTGGTCGAGCTCTTGGTGCGGCGGCTTGGTACGGAGCCACCGAGCTTCTTGCGCCGTTCCAGCATGTACTGGATCGCCGGGTCGTCGTTGCCGGGGTGGTAGTACGGCGGCAGCTTGGGGTTGTCCTCCAAGACCTTGTCGCTGATCGGGATCCGGAGCGAGTCCCGGAAGCCCTTCAGGTCATCCAGGGTCATCTTCTTCATCTGGTGGGTGGCGTTCCGGCCGGCGAAGTGGCTGCCGAGGCTGTAGCCCTTGATGGTCTTGACCAGGATGACCGTCGGCTGCCCGTGGTGGTGGGTGGCGGCCTTGTACGCGGCGTACACCTTGCGGTAGTCGTGCCCTCCGCGCTTGAGTTTCCACCAGATGTCTTCGTCCGACCAGTCCTTGACCATGGCCTTGGTGCGCGGGTCGCGACCGAAGAAATGGTCGCGCACGTAGGCGCCGTCATTGGCCCGGAACGTCTGGTAGTCGCCGTCCGGGGTCTCGTTCATCAGGTTGACCAGGGCGCCGTCGCGGTCCGCCGCGAGCAGCGGGTCCCAGCCTCGGCCCCATACGACCTTGATGACGTTCCAGCCGGCACCTCGGAAGTAGGACTCCAGCTCCTGGATGATCTTGCCGTTGCCGCGGACGGGTCCGTCCAGCTGCTGCAGGTTGCAGTTGACGACGAAGGTGAGGTTGTCCAGCTCCTCCACTGCGGCTGTCTGCAGCGCGCCGCGGGACTCCGGCTCGCCGAACTCGCCGTCGCCGAGGAACGCCCAGACGTGCTGCTGACTGGTGTCCTTGAGCCCGCGGTTCTGCAGATACTTGTTGAACTGCGCCTGATAGATGGCGTTCATCGGGCCGATCCCCATGGAGACCGTCGGGAACTGCCAGAAGTCGGGCATGTTGTGCGGGTGCGGGTACGACGGCAGGCCGCGTTCCGTGCCATCCACGATGTGGGAGTGCATCTGGCGGAACCCGTTCAGGTCATCCTCGTCCAGCCTGCCCTCGAGGAATGCCCGCGAGTAGACCCCCGGTGAGGCGTGCCCCTGGAAGAAGATCTGGTCGCCGCCGCCGGGGTGGTCGTTGCCGCGGAAGAAGTGGTTGAAGCCGACCTCGTACAACGTGGCGGCCGAGGCGTAGGTCGAGATGTGTCCACCGACGCCGATGCCCGGACGCTGCGCGCGGTGCACCATCATTGCGGCGTTCCAGCGCAGCCAGGCACGGTACTTGCGCTCGAGATCCTCGTCGCCGGGGAACCACGGCTCGTCCTCGGGCCCGATGGTGTTGATGTAGTCGGTCGCGGTCAGCGACGGCACACCGATCTGACGCTGCCGAGCACGCTCGAGCAGCTTGAGCATGACGTACCGTGCGCGGGCCTGACCGCCGGCGTCGATCACGCCGTCGAGCGAGTCCAACCACTCCTGGGTCTCATCCGGGTCGATATCCGGCAACTGACTGGGTAGGCCATTCAGGATGGGTCCGGCGTTCTCACGTGCCACGAGTGGCTCCTCTCATGCGGCGCTGCAAGTCTGGCTCCCATCTTGCACCGTTTGAGGGGCGTTCTCGTCCCCGGCCTGGGTTACCGTCCGGTATGTGGTTTTTGTCTCTTCGGTTGCAAAGCGCGCCGGTTCCTAGTGGACTGTCGCCTATGTGTATCTCCACCGACAGCAGACGACGAGGGAAAGGTCAATGGTGAACCGCATCGCAGGGGCGACATTCGCAGAGCGCCTCGGTTTTGAGAACGGCCAGATCGTGCAGGAGTTCGGCTGGGACGACGACGTCGACGAGGCGCTCCGTGAGGACGTCGAGGGGGCCGTCGGGTCGGGTCTCGAGGACGTCGACTACGACGGTGTCGTGGACGCCGTCGTGCTCTGGTGGCGGGAGGGCGACGGCGACCTGACCGACGACTGCGTCGATGCGTTGACCAACCTCGGCGACAAGGGCTTCATCCTGGTCCTGGTCCCCAAGTCGGGGCATCCGGATCACGTGGATGCCAGCGATATCGCCGAGGCCGCTCAGACTGCCGGCCTCAAGGCGTCCTCGTCGACCAAGGCAGGCAAGGACTGGATCGCGACCAAGCTCGTCCAGGGCGGCATTCAGAAGCAGCGATGAAAGAATCCCCACGAAGTTCTACGCTCGCACGCTCGCTCCGATACTTCGCGGGGGCCCCGGGGAAAAGATCCCTGTGAACGCGACTGCGGTTCGAGTCGGGGATGCGGCGCCCGACCTGGTGCTCAAGGACCAGTTCGGCCAGGACACCTCCTTGCGTGAGACCAGCGGCGCCCGAGCGGCGCTGCTGGTCTTCTACCCGTTTGCGTTCTCGAGGATCTGCACCGAGGAGTTGACCCAGATCAACGAGCACCTGGACGCCTTCCAGAATGACTCGGTGCAGGTGCTGTGCGTCTCGTGTGACCCGATGTTCACCCTGCGCGCGTGGTCGCAGGCGCAGGGCTTCGGGTTTCCGCTGCTGTCGGACTTCTGGCCGCACGGTCGGGTGAGTCGTGCCTACGGGGTCTTTGACGACCGCTCCGGGATGGCGGCCCGCGGCACCTTTTTGGTCGACCGTGCCGGCGCGGTGCGCTGGCGGTTGGTGAACGGGCCGGGCGAGGCCCGAGACTTCGCCGTGATCCGCGACGAAGTCTCCCGCCGAGTGGAGTAGCTACCTGTCGAGTGGAGTAGTTGTCGAGTGGAGTAGTTGTTTGTACTCCACTCGGGCTGTTTGTGCTCCACTCGACGGGTAGACATGCGCAGCACCAGGAGGCCTGACACAATGAGCCGCCGAGCAGGTCCGTCGACTGACGGGGCTGCTCGTCGGGGCCTGTAGCTCAGTTGGTAGAGCACCGCGTTTACACCGCGGTTGTCGTCGGTTCGAGCCCGGCCGGGCCCACATGAATGACCTGAACCCGGTGACGCTCGGCGAGGTCCTTGCCGTGCTCGAGCGCCTCTACCCGCCGTGGAGCGCCGCGTCCTGGGATCGGGTCGGTCTGGTCACCGGCGACTCGCAGCAACCGGTCAGCCGTGTCCATTTTGCGGTGGACCCCACGCAGGCCGTCATCGAGGAGGCTCGTGAGGCTGGTGCGGACCTGCTGGTCACCCATCACCCGCTGCTGCTGCGCGGCGTCAGCTCGGTGGCGACCTCCACGGCCAAGGGACGCGCGGTCACCACCTTGGTCGTGGCCGACCTTGCGCTTTACTGCGCACACACGAACGCCGACGTCGCGCAGCCCGGAGTCAACGACGCGCTCGCGGAGGCCGCCGGTCTGCCACCCGGCTGTGCGGCACTCGGTGAGGAGGACGGCCAACCGATCGGGCGAGTCGGGGATCTGCCCGAACCCCTGACGCTGCGCACCTTCGCCGAGGGACTCGCGCGCGCCCTGCCACGGACCCCCGTGGGACTGCGGGTCGCCGGCCCCCCGGACGCCACAGTCCAGCGGGTGGCGGTGATGGGCGGCGCGGGGGACGATCGGTTCGACGCGGTCCGAGCGGCGCAGGCCGACGTCTATGTGACCGCCGACCTGCGACACCACCCCGCGCTCGAGGCGCGGGAAGAGGCGTCCGGTGACACGCCATACCTGGTCGACGCGGGGCACTTCGCCACCGAGTCGCTGTGGCTTGCGCTGGCCGCGGAGCGGATGGTGGCGGGACTGGGCGTTCGAGGCGTTAGCGTGGACACCTACATCAGTTCGCTGCGTACCGACCCCTGGGATTTCCTGGTCGGCCAGCACCCCGAAGCGGAAAGCGAGCCCTCGTGAAGGCTGACATTAGGCGACAGTGGCGACTGCTCGACCTGCAGAAGCTCGACAGTCGCCTGGCGCAGGTTGCGCACCGGACGCGGACCCTGCCGGTGCTTGCCGAGCTGGAGAAGGCGTCCTCCCAGCGCTCGGTGCGTGAAGAGGAGTGTGTGCTCGCGCAGACCGCTGTGGGCGATGTCGAGCGCGAGATCCGCAAGGCCGATGCCGATGTGCAGCTGGTGCGCGACCGGGCCGACCGGGATCAGAGCCGCCTGGACGCGGGCCGGGGCAGCGCTAAGGAGTTGCAGGGCCTGCAGCACGAGCTGGAGACTCTCGCACGGCGTCAGTCGGAGCTGGAGGACGTGGAGCTGGAGGTCATGGAGCGTGCCGAGTCATTGCGCGCCGGTATGGAGCAGAGCGACCAGGTGCTTCGCGACCTGACGGTGCGGATCGAGGAGCTGACCGCACAGCGGGACAGCGAGCTGCAGGATCTCGAGAAGGAACGCGAGGAGATTCTGCAGGAGCGCGCAAATGTGGCCCCCGGGGTCGGGGCGGACCTGCTCGAGCTCTACGAGAAGGTGCGCGAGCGGCAGGGCGGGCTCGGAGCGGCGCCCCTGCAGGGACGACGTTGTGGCGGATGCGGACTGGAGCTCAACCAGTCCGACCTGGCCCGCATCCGGGCTGCGGACGACGATGAGGTGCTGCGGTGCGAGGAGTGCCGACGCATCCTCATCCGCGCCGCCGACTCCGGTCTCTGAGCCGTGGGCCGATCCCTGGTTGTCGAGGCCGACGGCGGCTCTCGAGGCAACCCCGGGGTTGCCGGTTACGGCGCGTTGGTGCGTGACGCCGGCACCGGTGCGCTCCTTGCCGAGCGGGCCGAACCGCTTGGAAAGCAGAGCAATAACGTCGCCGAGTACCGCGGTCTCATAGCGGGTCTGCGCGCGGCGGTGCGGATCGACCCGGCCGCCGACGTTGCGGTGCGGATGGACTCCAAGCTCGTCATCGAGCAGATGGCCGGCCGGTGGAAGATCAAGCATCCCGACATGCGCGTCCTCGCGGGTGAGGCGCAGGAGATCATCCGCGGCCTGATCGACGCCGGTGGATCGGTGACCTGGACCTGGATTCCCCGTGCGGAGAACAAGGACGCCGACAGGCTGTCCAACGACGGGATGGACGGCCGGACCGTCGAGCACGACCTGTGGCAGGACGCGTTGCCGTCAGACGGCGCCGCCGGTCCGGTCGCCGGCAGCGCGACCGCCCGGGAGCCCGAGGTCGCCTCGGCGGACATCGGAGCACCCGCGCGGGTCCTGCTGGTGCGGCATGGTGTCACCGACTTCACCGTCCAGAGTCGTCTGGACGGGCGGGGCGGCGCTGATCCTTCCCTCAACCCAGAGGGCAAGGCTCAGGCCGAGCAGGTCGCGGAGGCGCTCGCCAAGCGGGTGACCGGTCGAGCCGTGGTGGTGACCTCATCGTTGGCGCGCGCCGGGCAGACCGGTGCGGCGATCGCGGCCGCTCTCGGCCTCAACACGCAGGTTGACGAAGGATGGGATGAACAGTCCTTCGGCGCGTGGGACGGGCTGACCTTCAAGCAGATTCACAGCGACTCTCCCGACGGTCTCGCTCGCCTGCGCAGCGACGAGACGTATGCAGTCGATGGCGGGGAGTCCCATCGCGACCTCGCGGTCCGGGTCGAGCAGGCATTCCGGCGGGCGGTCGATCTGGCGGGACCCGGCGGGACCGTCGTCGTGGTGACCCATCGCAAGCCGATCATGGTGGTGCTGTCCGGCCTGCTCGGCATCTCGATGGACCGCTCGTGGATGCTCGAGGCCGATCCGGCATCGGTCAGCGGGATCAAGATGTGGCAGGACCAGCACGCGAGCATCTCGTTCCTCAACGACACCACGCACCTGCGCAGCCACGTGTGAGATCTTTGGCGTTATGACAGAGCGCAATGCATGGGGTGCCGACACGATCGGGGTACGCGGTGGACTGGTCCGCAGCAGCTTCGAGGAGACCGCTGAGGGCCTGTTCCTGACATCGGGTTTCGTGTATGACCGGGCGGAGGACGCCGAGGCCGCATTCGCCGGTGACAGCGACCGGTTCATCTACAGTCGATATGGCAACCCGACGGTTTCGGCCTTCGAGGAACGGCTCCGGCTGCTCGAGGGCACGGAGGCCTGTTTTGCGACAGCATCCGGGATGAGCGCGGTCTTCACCTCGCTCGCGGCGATCCTGTCCAGCGGTGACCGCGTCGTCGCGTCCCGTGGTCTCTTCGGTGCCTGTTTCGCGATCCTCGACGAGATCCTGCCCCGGTGGGGAATCCAGACCGAGTTCGTCGACGGTCCCGATCTCGACCAGTGGCGGGCGGCCCTCGCCGAGCCGGCAGCAGCCGTCTTCTTCGAGACTCCGAGCAATCCGATGCAGGAGCTCGTCGACATGCAAGCGGTATGCGACCTCGCCCACAGTGCGGGCGCGAAAGTCCTGGTGGACAATGTTTTCGGCACGCCCGTCTTTTCCAAGCCGCTGCAGCATGGCGCTGACATCGTTGTCTACTCCGCCACCAAACACATCGACGGCCAGGGGCGGGTGCTCGGCGGTGCGATTCTCGGGCCGGAGGACTACATCAACGGCCCGGTGCGCACCCTGGTTCGTCAGACCGGCCCGTCGATGTCGGCATTCAACGCCTGGGTGCTGGTGAAGGGCCTGGAGACCCTGCGCCTGCGCGTGGAGCAGCAGGGCCGCTCCGCTCTTCAGATGGCGCAGTTCCTCGAGGGTCACACCGGGGTTCGGCAGGTGCGCTACCCCTTCCTCGCGTCGCACCCACAGCACGAGCTGGCTCGACGCCAGATGAGCGGGGGAGGCACGGTGGTGACGTTCGACATCGACGGTGGCAAGGATGCGGCCTTCGCGATGATGAACGCCCTGGAGATCGTCGACATCTCCAATAACCTCGGCGATGCCAAGTCGATGATCACCCACCCTTCGACCACGACCCACCACCGGATGAGTGAGGACGCCCGCCGGGCCGTCGGCATCACCGACGGCACGCTGCGACTGTCCATCGGGCTGGAAGATGTCGCCGACCTGGTGCACGACGTCGAGCAGGCATTGCGGCGTTGTTAGGGTAGGTCGCTGACGCGGGAGCTCGGAGATGCCGGGCTGAGAGGGCAGCAGGTGCTGCCGACCGCTTGAACCTGGTCCGGGTAATGCCGGCGTAGGAAGGACGAAGCATGGGCATGTCGCTCAGCACGCGGAGCAGTGACGAGAAGCTTTGGCAACCGACGGCCGAGGTGCCTCGCACCCTGGACGAGGAGGCTCCCCGGACCCTGACGGTCCGCGATCAGATCGGCCTATGGGCCAATCTCGGGATCAGCCTGATGGGGTTCGCCGGGGCGATCGTGGTGCTCCAGCCGCACGGGCCCGGCACGGCCCAGCTCGGCATACCTCAGGCCATGCTGGCGATTGTCGTGGGCACCATCATCGGCACCGCCGCCATCGCCGTCGCCGGCCTGCCGGGAGCCCGCACCGGCCAGCCGGCGATGGTGCTGCTCCGCGGGCTGTTCGGCGGACGCCTTTCCTACCTGCCGACCGGCCTCAACATCGTGCAGCTGATCGGCTGGGGCGTCTTCGAGATCGTCATCATCGCCACGGCCGTCACCACACTGACCGACGTGCCGCGCTGGCCGGTGATCGTAGTCGCTGGCCTGCTGTCGATCGCGCTGTCGATCTACCCGCTGAAGTGGGTCAAGGTGCTGCGCCGCTATGTCACGGCCGCCGTGGTGATTGCGATGATCTACCTGGGTATCCGGTTGCTCGCCGACGGGCTGCCGCATCACTCCGGCGGCGGCTGGTCCGGCTTCGCGATCAGCGTCGACGCCTGCATCGCGGTGTCCGTGTCGTGGGTGCCCGTGGTCGCGGACTACTCGCGGCACTCGACGAGCCCGCGAGCCAGCGTGATCGGAACCTTCACCGGCTATGCCGTCACCCAGATCTGCTGCTACGGACTGGGGCTCGCGTTCTTGATCCAGGTGGCGGGGGACACGAACAAGGTCTTCGCCGCGTTTCTGGCAGTTCCGCTGGGCGCGCTGTGCTTCACCATCATCTCGGTGCGTGAGGTCGACCAGTCCTTCGTAGACCTCTACTCGGCGACCATGTCGATCCAGAACATTCGCCCGCGCTGGGATCGGCGGATCATCTCGGTAGTCCTCGGCGTGCTCATCACGGTCCTTGCACTGTCGATCAACATCTATGGGTTCGCGGGATTCCTGACACTGATCGGGTCAGTGTTCGTCCCGCTCCTGGCCGTCATGGTCGTCGACTACTTCGGCGCAGGCGGTCGCCGGACCTGGGACCTGACCGAGCAGGCCAGGCATCGACCGTTGATGCTCTTGCCGTGGGTAGTCGGTTTCGTCGCCTACCAGATGACCTCACCCGGCGAAGTCGACCGCTGGTCGTCGCTGTGGGTGCACCTCGACGATGCGGTGGGCTTCGTGCCGCAGGAGTGGATGAGTGCCTCGGTGTGCTCGTTCATCGTCGCGGCAGTCGCAACCGCCGCGGTGCACCTCGCCGCACGAGCACTAGGGAGACGAGCATGACTGACACCCACGAGATCGCCGAGGTGCTTGCCAGAGTGCGACAGCGCGGGCCGCTGGTGCACTGCATGACGAACATTGTCGTCGCCGGATTCACCGCAAACGTGCTGCTGGCGCTGGATGCCTCGCCCGCCATGGTCGAGAACACCCGTGAGTCAGCGCAGTTCGCTGCGATCGCCGATGGCTTGCTGGTGAACCTGGGCACTCTGACGAGCGAGCGGGCGGAGGCAATGCGGGCCGCGGCGGGGTCGGCGCACGACGCCGGCACACCCTGGGTGCTCGACCCGGTGGCGGTCGGTGGTCTGGACTACCGCACCGGCCTGGCCAAGGAGCTCCTGGAGGCCGGTCCACACATCATTCGGGGGAATGCATCGGAGGTGATCAGCCTCGCCGGTGGAGCCGGGGCCGGCCGTGGAGTGGACAGCTCCGATGGCCCCGAGGCCGCCGCGCCCGCGGCCGAGTCGCTCGTGTCCAGGCCCGTTGGGGCGGTCGCGGTCAGTGGTCCGATCGACTACGTGACCGACGGCACGCAGCGGGTGCGCGTCCACAACGGAGACCCGGTGATGACGCGGGTCACCGGCGTCGGATGCGCGCTCGGCGCCGTCGTCGCGGCCTGCGCGGCAGTGGTCGAGTCGCCGTTGACGGCGGCCGTTGCCGGCACGGCGATCATGACAATCGCAGCCGAGCACGCCGCGTCAACGTCCGCCGGACCGGGCAGCTTCGCGGTGCACCTGATCGATGCCCTGTCGCTGCTCGAACCGTCCGACATCGAGAAGGAGCTGCGGCTGTGAACCCGATCGACCTGCGGGTCTATCTTGTGACCGACACCGCACTGTGTGGTGCCCGGGGAGTGTCCGACACGGTGCGGGCGGCAGTCGCGGGTGGCGTCACCGTCGTGCAGCTGCGCGACCACGCGGAATCCACCCGAGCGTTGTGCCGGCTGGCAGAGTCGCTCCGGGAAGTGCTGGCCGGGACCGGGGTCCCACTGATCATCGACGACCGGCTCGATGTCGCGCTGGCTGTCGGAGCCGATGGTGTGCACGTGGGGCAGTCGGACATGGACCCTCGGACGGTCCGACGGCTCGTCGGTCCCGACCTGGTGATCGGACACTCCGTGTCGACGCCGCAGGAGGCGCGCGCGGTAGCCGACCTGCCGGAGGGCTCGGTGGACTACCTGGGGATCGGGCCGTTTCGCGCCACACCGACCAAGCCGAACGCTGCGGCTCCCCTCGGGGCGTCCGGGATCGCGGACGTCGTTGCGACGACCAGCCTCCCGACCGTCGCCATCGGCGGCATCAAGCAGGTAGACGTGCGGCACGTGCTGGCGACCGGTGTCGGGGGAGTTGCCGTGGTCTCTGCGATCTGCGCCGCAGACGACCCACAGCGGGCGGCGGCCGAGCTACGGGCGTCCGTGGAGGGACCCGCATGATTCCGACAGTCCTGACCATCGCGGGCACCGATCCGAGTGGCGGCGCCGGTATCAGCGCGGACCTGAAGACCTTCTCGGCGCTCGGTGCGTTCGGCACCGTCGTCGTCACCGCGGTCGTCAGTCAAAACACTCGTGGGGTCGCTGCAGTGCACCAGCTGACCGGGCGGCAGGTGCGCGGGCAGCTGGATAACCTCCTCGAGGACGTGCAGGTCGATGCCATCAAGATCGGCATGCTCGGCACCGCGGACGTGATCGAGCAGGTGGCAGAGGTGCTTGCCTGCCGCCCTGCGCGGGCGGTCGTGCTGGACCCGGTCATGGTCGCCTCCAGTGGGGACCGGTTGCTGGAGCCGGATGCCGTTGTCGCACTGCGCGAACGGTTGATCCCGCTCTGCGACCTGATCACCCCCAACCTGCCGGAGGCGGGTGACCTGCTCGGGGTGAGCCCGGCGTCCAGTCTCACCGCGATGGCGGCCCAGCTGGGGGAACTGCACTCGATGGCACCCAACGTGCTCCTCAAGGGTGGCCACCTCACCGGTGAGGAGAGCACCGACCTGCTGTATGCCGACGGACGCACCTATGAGCTGACCGCACCCCGGGTGCACACGACGAGCACGCACGGCACGGGATGCACGCTGTCCGCCGCGATAGCGGCGCTCCGACCGGTCCGGCCCTCCTGGGAGCAGGCCGTGCGCGAGGCCAAGGACTACCTGACCGGTGCCCTCCGGGCCGCCGACCAGCTGCACATCGGTTCCGGACACGGTCCGGTGCACCACTTCCACGCAGTCTGGCCGAACACCCCTGGCGGCCGCGCGGTCCGGGAGTAGAATCCGTGCACCCGCCCTTTTTTCAGGAGAATTCATGGGCAGTTCGACTGTTGTGCCATTGCTGAAGAATGTCGATCAGCGGCGGCGTGACCTTGACGCGCGCCATCGGCCGTGGCCACAGATCACGTTGTCCGAGCTGCTGGACCGCGTTGCGGCGGAGCATCCGGAGCGGCCGTTCGTCATCGATGACCAGAACACGTGCACGTATGCCGAGATGCAGGAGTGGAGTCGGCGGCTCGCCCGTGGCCTGGTCGGTCGAGGTATCGAGTCCGGTGACCACGTGGCGATGGTTCTGCCCAACAGCGTGGAGACGGTGGCCGTCAGGTTCGCCATCGCTCGTACCGGCGCGGTGGCGGTGCCCATCAACTTCCAGCTTCGCGCTGAGGAGCTGGCCTACGTGCTCACCCAGTCGCGGGCGAGCGCGGTCATCACCATGGAGGAGTTCCGTGGGATCGATGCGCTGGATGCGCTCGACCGGATCACGCCCGGCTGGGAGCGCGGGCAGCGAGGCGGAAGCCTGCCCGAGCTGCGCCTGGTGGTCACCGTGCCCCATGCCAGTGCGAGACCGGCGCGTTCGACTGCGTTGACACTGGGCTGCATCGAGCGCGACCCCGACCCGGCGATCGACGACGAGTTGGCTGCCCGGGCCGCTCGGATGGACCCCCGCGACACCACCACGATCTTTTACACGTCGGGCACGACCGGGCAGGCAAAGGGCGTGCTGTCGAGCCACGACATGGAGCTGCGCAGCGCCTACGGCTCCGCCTACACGCGGGCCTTCGAGGATGGCCGGCGGATCCTGTTCGCCTTGCCGCTGCATCACGTCTTCGCCTACATCGAGGGGCTTCTCGCGTCGATGTTCGTCGGCGGATGTGCGGTCCTCCAGCCGGCATTCGACCCCCGGGAGTCGCTGCTGGCCATCGAGCGCCACGACGTGGGCGAGGCGCTCTTCGTGCCGATGATGAGCCTGGCGATCATCGATGCCGTTCGCGCCGGCAGTTACGACCTGTCCTCGCTTCACTCGGTCATGTCGGCGGCTCAGTCCGCACCCGCACGGGTGTGGAAGGAGTTGTCGGAGCTGCTGGATCTCGAGCAGCTCGTGACGGCGTACGGCATGACCGAGACCTCCGCGGCGACGACGTTCACGATGCCCGGTGACACGCTCGACAACCTGGTGGACACGGTGGGGCGGCCGAAGCTGGGTGGTTCGGCCGGTGATCCCGAGCTCGGCGGTCGCCTGGCCGAATACAAGGCGGTCGACCTGTCCGGACGCGACCTGCAGCCGGGGGAGGAGGGCGAGCTGGCCGCCCGCGGCCCGATCGTCGCGCCCGGCTACTACGGCAAGGCACAGGAGACCGCCGAGGTCATGCTGCCCGGCGGGTGGTTGCGGTCGGGAGACCTCGGGCGGGTGCGTGTGGACGGGTATCTGGAGCTGACCGGCCGGAGCAAGGACCTCTACAAGCGCGGCGCCGAGATGGTGATGCCCGCGGAGATCGAGGCTCGGCTGGACCGGCGCCCGGACGTCGCACAGGCCCACGTGGTCGGCGTGCCGGACGAGCGTATGGGGGAGGTCGGCTGTGCCTGGGTCGTCCCGAACGAGGACGCGAAGCCGACCGCCGAAGAGCTGATCGACTACTGCAGATCCGAGCTCGCCCGGTTCAAGGTGCCCGTTTACGTCCTCTTCACGACGGCCGACCAGCTGCCCCTGACGGCGTCCGGAAAGGTGCAGAAGTTCAAGCTGGCCGAGCGGGCAGCTCGGCAGCTCGGCCTGTAGCCGGCTCAGCAGCGCAGCACGACCCGGCCGACGACCTCACGCCGCGCGAGGAGGTCCAGGCCGGCCGGTGCCTCGTCGAAAGGCAGCGACGCGTGGATGGTCGGTGCAATCCGCCCGTCCTCGGCCAGCCGTACCAGTTCGGCGTGGATCTCGCGCAGCACAGTGGGATTCGCCCGCCGGTAGGCGGCCAGGTGCAGCCCGACCAGTGAGTAGTTGCGGAGCAGCACATGGTTGACGGGCGCCTGGGGCACCGTGCCACTGGTGAATCCCACGGTGACCACCCGCCCCTCGAACGCGATACAGCGGCGCGCTCGGTCGAAGAGGTCACCACCGACGACATCCAGCACGATGTCGGCGCCGTGACCGTCGGTCAGGTCACGCACCGTGGTGACCAGGTCATCGGTCAGCGACAGGTCGATCGCCTCCGCACCGGCCTGCTCGCAGGCGCGCGCCTTTGCTTCGCCGGTCGCGACGGCGAGCACCCGTGCGCCGGCCGCCACGCCCAGCTGGACCGCGGCCGACCCGACGCCTCCGGCGGCCCCGTCGACCAGGAGCGTCTCGCCGGGCCGGATCGAGGCGCGACGGTGCAGAGCCGCATGGGCGGTGGCGTAGGCGATGTGCAAGGTGGCCGCGGTCGTGGCCGGTAGTCGTGCCGGCACCCCGTAGAGCTGGTTGTCGGGCACGGTGAGCGACTCCTGCATGGCGCCGTTCGGCAGCTCCGGCACCACAATCACGTGATCGCCGTCCTGCCAGATCGAGCCTGGGCCCGCGTCGACCACGACTCCGGCGGCCTCGTAGCCGGGGCAGAACGGGAGGTCGGGCCGCTCCTGGTATCGGCCGGAGCAGAGCAGCAGGTCGGGATGGTTCAGGCCGATCGCCGTGACCTGCACCCGGGCCTGTCCTCTCGTTGGGCGGGCGACCGGGACGTCATCAAGCTGCAGCGCAACTGCCGGCGCACCGAGCCGGTGCACTCTCCAGGCGCGCGAATGACCAGGAGTTCTCACCATGCGACGAGCCTACGGGCGAGTAGAGTCGAGGTGTGGCTGGATCGGGTAGAACGCTTGGCGCCGCGCTCGTCGGCGTGGGTATGGCAGTGCCGCAACACGTCGTCAGCAACGCCGAAATTGCCGAGCGACTCGGTGTCGACGAGGAGTGGATCAGCAGACGGACGGGCACCAAGGTGCGACACGTCGCGTCGCCGGGGGAGCGCCTTGAGCACCTTGCCGCCGGTGCGGCGAGGTCGGCGCTCGAGGACGCCGGGCTGGATCCGGTCGAGGTGGACCTGGTCCTGGTCGGGACGACCAGCGCCGAGGAGATGAGTCCGCACGCGGCTCCGCTCGTGGCGGCCGACATCGGCACCAAGGGTGCCGGCGCGATCGATGTGAGTGCGGCCTGCCCCGGCTTCCTGTCCTGTCTGGCCCTCGGGGCCTCGATGATCGAGGCCGGCCGGGCGCGGACGGTTGTCGCGATCGGCGCCGACATGCTGAGCCGGTATCTGGACCCGGATGACCGAGGCTCGGCGATGCTCTTCGGCGACGGGGCCGGCGCCGTGGTGCTGACAGGGGTCGACGGCCCGACGCAGGTGGAGTCGGTGTGTCTGCACTCCGACGGAGATGGCCGCGCGCTGATCCGGCTGGATCGTGACGAGCGGCTGATCCGGATGGATGGCCCCACCGTGTTCCGCTATGCGGTGCGGTGCATGACCGACGTGACCCGAGAGGTGCTCGACGAGGTCGGCGCGACGACGCAGGACGTGGACCTGTTCGTCTACCACCAGGCAAACACGCGCATCATCGACGCGGTCGGCAAGCGACTTCACTTGGATCCGGCCAAGGTCGTCAACGTGATCGAGGAGTATGCCAACACCTCGGCCGCTTCGTTGCCCATCGCTCTGGCCGCGGCCCGGGCTCGCGGTCGGCTGCCCGACGGCAGCCGCGTCCTCCTGTCGGCCTTCGGTGCGGGAATGGTCTGGGGCGGCGCCATCCTCCGCTGGGGCCGGCCGGCGTAGGTCGGGCTCCGCCTACGCGACGGCGAGGGCAAGTGACGCGGCGACGACCGCGCAGACCGCGACCAGTGCACTCTCTGCGGTGAACCGCGCCAGCGGGACGCTCACTCCGGCACGGCGGCACCGGTCCCGCCACAGCAGCGTCGCCATCGACCCCCATACGGTCACCAGCGGGCCGGCATTGGTGCCGATCAGCAGCGCCATCAGGCGGGTTGCGCCAAACCCTGTCGCGGGCTCGATCGCGAGGTAGGCGGGCAGGTTGTTCACCAGGTTCGCGCCGACGGCGCCGGTCGCGCTGAGGCGAAGGAGGTCGAGGGAGCCGCCACCCGTGCCCGCAACATCCTGCAGACCGTGCGTCAGACCGTGGTGGCCGAGGACATCGATCACGACGAACACCACACAGACGGCGACGATCATCCGCCAGGGGATCTGGATGCCGCGCACCGCGTCCCGCTGGCGAACCCATAGCACGACCAGCAGCATTGCGGCGGCGATGGTTGCGGGGATCGCCGGTGTGACGCCGGTGAGAAAGACTGGCCCGATGACAAGGCATACGCCGCCGCTGACCCAGAGCAGCACCCGGTCGTGCGGTTCGTCCGGCGAATCGATCGTGAATCGTCCGCGCAGCTGACGCCTGTGCAGAGCGGCGATGACGGCGATGGTCACCGCGATGGCGACCAGCGCCGGCAGCCACGCAACGCGAAGATAGGTCGGGTAGCCACCGATCTGCGAGAAGTGGTGCAAGGCGAGCAGGTTGGTCAGGTTGGACACCGGCAGGAGCAGCGAGGCCGTGTTCGCCAGCCATACCGTGGTCAACGCGAACGGGAGGGGCGACACCCGAATCTGCTGGGCGATCGCGAGGACAACGGGTGTTAGGAGCACCGCCGTGGTGTCGAGGCTGAGGACGATGGTCGCCAGGCAGGAGATCGCCACGATCAACAGCCAGAGCAGCACGGTGCGGTGATGGGCGTGACGCGCGGCCCAGTGCCCTGCGATGTCGAAAACGCCCGCAACTTGGGAGATCTCGGCCACCACCGTGATGCTCGCCAGGAAGAGCATCACGGGAAGGATCCGTGCCGCCAGATCCCCGATATTGGTCATGGTGCCTGCACGTTGAGCACCCATGGTTGGCCGGTGCGGACCGGGGCGGCCAAGGAGGTCTGGAAGCCGGCGGAGACCTCCGCCTCGAGGTGTGCTGGTGTGCGCGCGCGGGACCCGTGCTCGGCCAGATGACGGGTCACCAGGCCGCGGGTGTGCTTGGCCATGTGCGTGGCGCCGGGGACCTTGACCAGGACCCAGCGATCGGCGAGCTTGCCCGATGGAGTCCAGGCTGCGGCATACGTGCTGGAGCGGCAGTCCACAATCACACCGTCACCGGCTTCGGCGGCCATGACTGAGGCGAGCGGTGCCCGCCAGACGCCGGCAAGTGGGCCGAGCCCGGGCAGGTTCACCGCCATGGACAGGCGGTAGGGCGGCACCTTGTCGTGAAGGTGGAGAGCACCGAACAGCGCCGACTGCACCACGATCCAGCGGGCAGCGCGGCGCTTGGCCGCAGCATCGAGAGTTGCGAGGCCGAGAGCGTCATAGAGAACACCGGTGTAGAGCTGGCTGACCGGCACCGCCGGCGCGGTCTCGAGCGCGACGTTGCGGGCGATCTCCGCGGTCAGGTTCGGGCTGACTCCGAGCGTGCTCGCCGCGTCCGGGCGGGCGCTGGCCCGGGCGAGTGCTGTCATCACGGCGGCCCGCACCGGCGTGAGCTCGGGCCATTGCAGGGAGTCCAGGTCAAGGCGTCGACCGCGCGTGCGGCCGGACTTGGTCTCCGAGGGAGGAAGCAGAATCAGCACCAGGCGAGAGTACGACGTATGCGGGAACTCCCGTCGGACGGTGTCGCGGGTGCGTAGGGTGATTGCATGCTGAAGCGATCGATCCGTGCTGCTGCGGCCGATGCCAGCACGGTCGACGGCGGATCGCTGGAGCACGCGTTCGCAGCCATCCGCAAGGAGATGGAGCTGTCGACCGACTACCCGGGCGTCGCCCTTGCGGAGGCGGAGCGCGCGGCAGCCGAGGTCGGGCTGCCCGCTCGCGACGAGACGAGCGTGCCGTTCTTGACCATCGACCCGGCGGGGTCGATGGATCTGGATCAGGCGATGTGCCTGGAGCGCAAGGGGAGCGGCTATCGGGTGCGGTACGCGATCGCGGACGTGCCCGCATACGTCCGGCCCGGCGGGGCACTTGATGCGGAGACCTGGCGACGCGGGCAGACGGTGTATCTGCCGGACACCCGGCTGCCACTGCACCCGGCGGTGCTCAGCGATCATGCCGCCAGCCTGCTGCCGGACCAGGTGCGCTCGGCCTTCGTCTGGGACATTGCCCTCGACCGTGACGGGCAGCATGTGGGCGCCGACGTCTACCGCGCGGCCATGAGAAGTCGACGGCGGCTGGACTACGAGCAGGTGCAGGAGACGATCGACTCGGGCAGGGCCGACGAGGCCATCGTGCTCTTGAGGGAGATCGGTGAGCTGCGCATCCGGCTGGAGCAGGAGCGCGGCGGTGCCAGCCTGCCGATGCCCGAGCAGGAGGTGCACAAGAACGGTGACGGCACCTACGAGCTGGGGTTCCGGCCGCCGGTCGCCTCGGAGGAGTGGAATGCGCAGATCTCGTTGATGACCGGGATGTGCGCCGCGGAGATGATGCTGCACGCTCAGGTCGGCATCCTGCGCACGATGCCGCCGCCGGACCATCAGGCCGTTGCGCGTTTCCACCGGCAGGCGGCCGCGCTGGGCGTGCCGTGGCCGGCAGAGCAGGAGTACGGCGACTTCATCCGGGGCCTGAATCGCGGTGACCCCAAGCACCTGGCTCTGATCCACGAGGCCACCGCACTGTTCCGGGGGGCCGGCTACACACCGTTCGACGGCGACGTGCCCGAGCAGGTCGAGCAGTCCGCGGTCGCAGCACCGTATGCGCATGTGACGGCCCCACTGCGCCGACTCGTCGACCGTTATGGGTTGGCGATCTGTGAGGCGGTATGCCGTGACGCCGAGATACCGGTCTGGGTGCGTCAGGCGCTGCCGCGGCTACCGGAGGTCATGCAGCGCACCGACCAGGGTGCGGCACGGGTCGAGCACGCGTGCACCGACGCTGTGGAGGCCGCCGTCCTGCAGCACCGGGTCGGCCAGATCTTTGACGCCTCCGTGGTGGACAGGCGGGAGAAGGGCGGGCTGGTTGTGCAGCTGGTGGACCTTGCGGTGACGGCCGAGTGCGAGGGGGTTGCGCAGCTCGGCGAGCGGGTGCGCGCGCGGCTGGTGTCCTGCGATGTCGAAGGGCGCAGGGTGATCTTCGAGCTGGCGTGACCGAGTGCCGCGGTGCACTACGCTGCTGTGGTGGATGAGCTGGCCAGGCGGCCGCGTCGAGGGGTGACTCTCGCCGAGGAACGTCCGGGCTCCACAGGACAAGGTGGTGGCTAACGACCACCCGGGGCGACCCGCGGGACAGTGCCACAGAAAACAGACCGCCAGACGTCTCCGACGGCTGGTAAGGGTGAAACGGTGGTGTAAGAGACCACCAGCGCCCCAGGTGACTGGGGCGGCTAGGTAAACCCCACCTGGAGCAAGGTCAGACAGCATGCGTTCGAGGGCGGTCCGCTCGAGCATGCGGGTAGACCGCTGGAGGCGGCTGGCAACAGTCGTCGTAGATGGATGGTCGCCACGGCGTCGCCGGCAACAGCGGCGCCGGACAGAACCCGGCGTATCGGCCAGCTCATCCACTCGACCTTCCAATCGACATTGGCTAGGTCGGTGAAGGTCACCGGCACTTGTCGATGGACTCTGACGTCACTGATGGTTCGATAGGAGCGCCGTTCGCGGCTGCATGATGATGCGTCGACCTGAGTGTGTATCCCGGCGAGGGCAGGCTGAGCCTTCCAGGCACCGCCTCCCGGCCGCCGCGCCCCCACGATCGCTGTTAGAGGTTCCGCGGATAGGTCATGGTCGGCGGGTTGGTCGAGTGTCCCAGCGGTGGGTGGTCCAGGCGGTCCGGATCAGGCGCCGGGTGATGATGATGGCGTTGGCCAAGGCGATCAGAGAG